>CAMBZJ010000027.1 GCA_945872365.1 Klebsiella pneumoniae | reverse complement strand
CCATAAAGGCCCGATTGCGAGATCTGCGCCACGATAGCGGACCTGCTGAGGAGCCTTCGGAGACCTTGTAGGGCAAGCACGAAGCCCGGTGCAAGGGGGGTTTTCGGGACGCGACGCGCTCTGGGGCGAGTTCGAGATGGCCGAGGCGTAGATTTCCGGGTGAGTCCGGCCCCGGGCCCTCGGCTGCGGCACCTTGGTCGGAATACCGAGGTGCGAGAGGATGCGCCGCACCACGGCTGGGTGCTGAATTCTGCCGGCACGACGGGCGGCACGGCTCGATCCGGTCGAAGCCTTGCGCGCGGAGTAGGTATGGTCTCAAGGATTGACCATCTTGGGTTGTACGTCGCGGACATCGAGGCCGTGGTGCGTTTCTGGCGTGACGTGGTCGGCCTCGACTGTGCCGGCATCGAGGACCATCTAAAAACGGGGCAGCGTGCCCGTCTGCACCGTGGGCAGTGGGCCTTCGGTGCAGGCTTCGCGGTGCGCGCGGCTGCCCGTTACCGGAAACTCGCGCTGGCGCAGGGCTGGTCGGTGGCGAATGTCCGCGAGGGCGGCTGGCGCGGCCGCCGGTCGTGTCGTTCGCGGGAGGTGGTGAGCGTGCAGCGGCGCCTGCGCAACGAAGGAAGGCTGCCCCAGTCTTCTCAGTCATCCTTCGGGATTGACGCCTTTCCGCCCAAGTCCTATTCTGTGCCCGTGGACTACAGCGAACGCATCACGATTGACCCCGGCAAATGCGGCGGGAAACCCTGCATTCGCGGGATGCGTATCACCGTCTACGACATACTGGACTACCTTGCGTCCGGAATGACCCGTCAGGAGATCCTTCAGGATTTCCCGGATCTCGCCGAAGAGGATCTGCGCGCCTGTCTTGCATTCGCGGCCTCTCGTGAGCGCCGACTCTTCGCCGCCGGTGAGTGAAGCTCCTCTTCGACCAGAACCTGTCCTGGCGACTCGCCGAGGCTCTCGCCGATCTATACTCGCAGTCGCTTCATGTGCGCGACGTCGGCCTTGCCGCTTCCGATGACGCCTCCGTGTGGTCCTACGCTCGGACCCACGGACTCACGATCGTGACCAAGGACGCCGACTTTCATCAACGTAGTTTCCTTCACGGTGCTCCCCCTTGGGTTATCTGGGTTCAGCGGGGCAATTGCTCAACCGATGAGATCATCGAACTTCTCCGGCAGCGGTCGGACGCGATCGCCGCCTTCGGTCGGGACCCTGACGCGGCCATCCTCGTTCTGAAGTGAGCGCGAACCGCAACAACGCCCGCGCGGTCGGTAGCAGGGCTTCGGTTTCCAGATTCTTCGGCGTGGCGGGACGGTGAAAGAGGCAAGGGCGGCCACAGCCCGGACGGTCTGGCAGAGCCACTGATGGCGAAAGGGGTCTTGTTCAAGCTTCCGGCCGCATTCACGGCTCAAGAGCCCAAGCCTGGATTGGCTCATGGGGCTGAGGCAACTAGCCTCATCCCCATGAGCCGAAGGATGCAGGTGCTTTTTGAGGAGGCGGAGTTTCGCAGGATGCAGGCCGCTGACCGTGCCTGCGGGCAGACCCTGGCCGAATAGGTGCGTGGCCATCTGCGGCAGGCGGTGCGGGAGACGCCGGGGGTGATAGATCCGGGTCGATCCGCCCTGGCCGCGGCTGATCGGCGACGGCTGGCGGGAGCCGATCCCGCGGCAGGATGCGGCGCGGCTGCATGCGGTGCACGATCTGTCGGCGGTCAACGGCGGTTGCCTGGTAACGCGGCGTGACGTGTTTACGGCGGTGGGAGGGTTCGACGAGGCCCTGCCGGTGGCCTACAAGGACGTCGATTTCTGTTTCAGCGTCCGCAGGGCCGGCTTCTGGGTCGTAGTGACCCCGTTTGCCGAACTCAATCACGAACTCTTCGCGTCGCGCCGCGACATACAGAAGTCGCAACGGCGGCGCGGCTGGCAGGAAAGCATCCGCTATCTTCAGGTCAAGTGGCCTGATCAGTGGGGGAAAAATCCCCTTCAGACTCTTTCTTAAGTCTGGAAATGACAAAGGGGTCTTCGGGGATTCGTGTGGGTCGATTGCGTCAAGCTCCGTCGAGCTAGAGTGGCGGCAGCATGGTCGTGAGGATCTTGAGCCGCAGGTACTCCTCGTCGCGTAGGCCGTACGCACGGCGCTGGATGACCCGGATCTTGTTGTTCAGTCCCTCGACGAAGCCGAGCGCGACCTTGTTCTGGGGCTGGCAGTAGGCGGCGATCCCCTCCCAGTGGCGCTCGATCATCGCAGCGAATTTCTCGAATGGCTTGAGGCGTTGCCACTTCAGCGACGCCCGCCAGTTCTCGAAGAAGCGTCGAGCCCAGCCTTCGCGGTTGTAGCTCCAGAGCTGTCCGAAGGACTCCTTGAGCAGGTAGGCGGTGTTCAGGCGCTTGTTCGCGGCGCGCAGCAGCTTGAGGCTCTTCTTGCCCTCGAGCGTGAGATTCTCGCGGCGGGCAAGGAGCGTGTACTTCTGACCTTTGATGAAGCGGCGGTCCTTGCCCGAGAGCCGCGCGTACTCGGCCTTGCGGACCCTGTCGAGCGCATCGCCGAGGTGGCGCACGACGTGGAACTTGTCGAACAAGATGCTCGCCTGCGGTGCGTTGCGCTGGGTCGAGTTCCGAAACGGCTTCCACATGTCCATCACGGCCAGGCGAATCCCCGCGCTCTTCTTGGCTCCCAGCCACTTGAAGAACTCGTCCATGCTGGCCTCGGAGCGGTCCTGGCCGCCGAACCAGATCGGACGCCGACGTTCCAGATCGCTCACCACAATGCGGTAGGTGTGACCCTTGCGGATCGATATCTCGTCGATGCCGATGACCTTCGGCCCGGGCGTTCCGGCACGCCGCCGCTGCTCGCGCATGTACTGCTTCTCGAGCTCCTTGACCGTATGCCATTCGAGCCCGAGCTCATCGGCGATATCCTTGATCGTCGCGGAGCGGCAGCGCTTGCCGACGTAGAAGGCGAACCGCTTGGTGTAGCGGGGATTCTCGGCCAGGAAGTCCAGCCGCTCGCGCTTCACTGCCAGACAACTGAGGCAGCCAACCCGGCGAATCTCGATCTCCAGGAAGATCCGCAGACCGCCGCAGGAGAGATCGCGGACTCGGCGTACCGTCCGATCGTAGAAGCCGTGCTGAACACGGCCACAGGCCCCGCACACCGTTTTTTTGAGCGCCGGACGAGCGTGACGACACGTGCCCCGGGGTCGCCGAAGATGCCGGCCACGGCCTGTAGAGGGCGGAAGCCCGAGAAGCGGTACGAGTCGGAGAGCCGATGGCGAGGTCGCGATGATCGCATCGCGCAATCATGACGACTTTCCGCACCGGCTCAAGCGTGCTCCGAGCCGCTCCCAGAGCAGGCTTCCGCAGTCCTGACCCTACGAATTCACCCACACAAAAGCCCGAAGAGCCTTTTCTATTTCTACGCGTCGGACTCGAGCAACTGGGAGATCCTGACGAAGATGATCGACGGCTGCGGCAGCAACAATCACTTCTGGTTGCTGACCGCCGCATCGACAGGTTTCGGCTGGGAACTCGTCGTCAAGGACGAGGCGAACGGGACCACGAAGACCTTTGCCCATCCGCTGAACGGGCAGGCTTCGGGAATCGCCGACTTCGAGGCCTTTGCGACTTGCGGAAGTACGCCTCCGCCGACGCCCACGCCGGCCCCGACCCCGATCCCGAATCGCTGTTCGGCAAACGGCCCGCTCACCGACCTGCGCAATGACTGCTCGAATTACATCTACCTCTATCTCAGCGGCAATCGACTCGTGGGTGCCGGCTTGAGCTCCGACGGCGAGGTCGGAGCCGTTTGCCTCGTCGACGGAACCGACACGATTTGCGCGGGCGGACCCGTCAGGTCGGCCACCGAGGCTACGTTGATCACGACGAGTGCCAACGATGGGCCACTTCTTCCTCTCGGCGCTGGTTCCTTTTTCAGACTCCTGAGTTCCGGGCGGACTCTCGACGTCCGCCTGGTCCTGTCCAATACTTATGACTTTTTCGGGTTCAATTACTTCAGGACCGACCCCCTCCTCACCACCGGAGAGGCAGACATGAGCCTCAGCCCCGATTCCGAGCAAGCCGCGGGAGTTCGCTCCGCAGTTCAAGCATTCCTCGGGCGTGCGACGGACGCCCGCGAAATCGCGGGATCGGCGCTGCAGAGGATGGACGGATCGAAGTAAGACCGGACCAACGCGAGAGGGGCCATGATCGACCGATCGTGGCCCCTCTCTTCCGGTGCTTCACGGTGCCTGATACCCTCGCGCCCATGCGCCGTCGCGACTTTTTCCGCTTCACCGCCGCCGCCACCGGACTCGCCGTCGGCACCTCGCCGTGGCGCCGGGCCCTCGCCGACACCGCGCGCGGCGGCCGGAGTCCCTACGGCGAACTCCTTCCCCCCGACGCCGACGGCCTCCAGCTTCCCAAGGGTTTCCGCTGCCGCGTCGTCGCGCGCTCCGGCGCCCGGGTCGGCAACACGAAGTATGTCTGGCCGGTCTACCCCGACGGCGGCGCGACCTTCCGGGTGCCCGATGGCTGGATCTACGTCGCGAACTCCGAGTGGGTTCCGCCGTCGGGCGGCGGCGTGGGCGCGATCCGCTTCGACCGCTCCGGGAACATCGCCGCCGCCTACCCGATCTGCACCGGGACGCTGCTCAACTGCGCGGGCGGCGCGACGCCCTGGGACACCTGGCTCACCTGCGAGGAATACGCCTACGGGCACGTCTGGGAGTGCGACCCGAGCGGCGTCCGCCCGGCCGTCAAGCGTCCCGCGCTCGGCACGTTCCAGCACGAGGCGGTCGCCGTCGACCCGGTCGGCCGTGCACTCTACCTGACCGAAGACGTCCCCGACGGCCGCTTCTACCGCTTCACGCCCCGGAAGTGGCCGAGCCTCGAGGCCGGCACGCTCGAGGTGGCGCAGGTCCGCGCGGACTCCTCGGTCACCTGGCACCCGATCAAGTACCCGAACCCGGGCATGCAGCACGATGCCACGCGCCACCAGGTTCCGCAGAGCACGGAGTTCCGCGGCGGCGAGGGCATCGTCTACAGCCGCGGCGACTTGTTCTTCACGACCAAGAAGGACGACCGCGTGTGGCGCTACGAACCCAAGGCGCAGCGCTGCACGATCCTCTACGAGAACGCCCAGGATCCGGCGAAGCAACTCTCCGGCGTCGACAACGTCACCGCGGCCGTGGTCGGCGACCTGATCGTCGCCGAGGACGGCGGGAACATGGAACTCGTCCTGATCACGCCCGACGGGGCCACCTCCGCGCTGCTCCGCATCGTCGGCCAGGACGAATCCGAACTCGCCGGCTCCGCCTTCGATCCGTCGGGTACGCGCCTCTACTTCAGTTCGCAGCGCGGCGACGGCTCCGGCATCACCTACGAGATGTCCGGGCCGTTCCGGCGCGCCTGAGACAGGTTCGGCGGAACCCGGGGCCGGGCGGCGCCGGGGCACGGCAGGACCGCGCCCCGGCGCCGACGACCCGAGCCTAGACCATGCGCAGGTGGTGGTGTGGCTCCTGCTTCTCGCGGTTCTGCGCGTCCACCATGACGATCTTCGGCTGGTGGCGGCGCGCCGCCTCCTCCTCGAGCCAGGCGAAGGCGCCGATGATGATCAGGTCCCCCGGCGCGACCTTGCGGGCGGCCGCGCCGTTCACGCAGATCACGCCGGAGCCGGCGGGCCCCTCGAGCGCATAGGTCTCGAAGCGTTCGCCGTTGTTCACGTCCCAGACGTGGACGGCCTCGAACTCGATCAGGTCCATCGCCTCCATGAGCGACTTGTCGATCGTGATCGAACCCTCGTAGTGGAGATTGGCCTCGGTCACGGTCGCGCGGTGGATCTTGCCGCGCAGGACCTTGCGGACAGCGACCGGGGAACCATTCGAAGAGCGCATCGGAATCGTTTCGGGCATGGCGGACCTCAGCAGGCTTCCGCGCTCTCGGGGAGAGTCGCGGTCCTCGAAGGCGAGGCGTTGGACGTGTTGCGGGCGATCGGCTCGGGCGCGCCGGAGGCGGGGTCGAGCCGGACGTTGTCGATCAGACGCACGCCGCCGACCCATACGGCGACGGCGAGCTGCACCGGGGAATCGACGCGGGCGACCGACTCGAGGGAGTCCGGGTCGCAGAGCGTCGCGTACTCGAGCCGGGCCTGCGGCTCGGCGGCGATGCGGGCGGCGAACACCGCCCCGAGGGCGGCGACGTCGCGCTGGCCGGCGACCAGTGCCGCACCAACCGCGTCGAGCGCCTCGGGCACGCAGCGCGCGGCCTCGCGCGCCGCACCCGCCAGCCGGGCGTTGCGACTCGACATGGCCAGCCCGTCGGCCTCGCGCACGGTCGGCGCACCGACGACCTCGATACCGAAGTCGAGGTCGCGCACCATGCGGCGGATCACGGCGAGTTGCTGGAAGTCCTTCTCGCCGAACACGGCGACGGCAGGCCGCACCGCGTGGAAGAGCTTGGTGACCACGGTCGCGACCCCGCCGAAGTGGCCCGGGCGATGCGCACCGCACAGGCTCGAGGTGAGCCGGTCGACGGCGACCCCGGTGACGAACTCCTCAGGGTACATCTCGCGCGGGTCGGGCACGAAGATCGCGTCCACGCCCGCCTCCTCGAGGAGGCGGCGGTCGCGCTCGTAGTCGCGCGGGTAGGAGACGAGATCCTCCTCGCGGTCGAACTGGATCGGGTTCACGAAGATCGACACGACGACCCGGTCGCCGCGCCGACGCGCCTCGCGCACCAGCGAGACGTGCCCCTCGTGCAGGTAGCCCATCGTCGGCACGAACGACACGCGGAGGCCCATCGCACGCTGCCGATCCGACCAGGCCTGCATGTCGGCGACCCGCGCGATCTCGGCGACGCGTGCGGGCACGCGCTCGGCAACGCCCGGGGCATGGTAGCTCTCGGCGTCCGACGGGAACGCACCCGAGCGCACGTCGGCCGCGTAGCTCGCGACCGCACCGGTGACGGCCTCCCCGAGCGAGGCATAGCGACGCACGAAGCGCGGCGCGGAGCGCTCGTCGCCGGCGAGTCCGAGCAGGTCGTGCATGACCAGCACCTGCCCGTCGCAATGCGGCCCGGCTCCGATCCCGATCGTCGGGATGTCGAGCATGGCGGTGATCTCGCCCGCGAGGTCGAGCGGAATCCCCTCGAGCACGATCGCGAAGGCACCGGCCTCGGCGACCGCACGCGCGTCGTCGAGCACCCGCTGGCGCCCCGCCGCGTCGCGGCCCTGGACCTTGTGGCCGCCCATGCGGTGCACGCTCTGCGGCGTGAGCCCGACGTGACCGACGACCGGCATCTCCGCGCGCACGAGCGCGCGAATCGTCCCGGCCACCGCGCGGCCGCCCTCGAGTTTCACGGCCTCGGCGCCCGCTTTGATCAGGCGCCCCGCGCTCTCCAGCGCGTCGCGCCGGCTGGTCTGATACGACAGGAACGGCAGGTCGCCCAGCACGAGCGCACGCGGCCGGGCCTTGGCGACCAGCCGGGTGTGGTAGACCATCTCGTCGAGCGTGACCGGCAGGGTGGACGACTCCCCCTGCACGACCATGCCGAGACTGTCGCCGACCAGCAGGAAATCGACGCCCGCGCTGTCGATCAGGCGCGCGAACGTGCAGTCGTAGGCCGTGACCATCGCCAGGCGGCGACGACCCGTCTCGCTTCCTTCTTGGTGCCCCGGTGCGCCGCGCTTGGCGGCCACGATGTCCGGGACGGTGATCTTCGTGCTCATCGATCATTCCTCCCGGACCGAGTCGGAAGGTGGTGAGCACGTCCGACGCACGGCGTGCGTCGGCGCGATCCCCGGCCCGGCGATCCCCGCACCCCGATGTCGACGCCCTCGCGGGTCGCCGTGTCGGCGGCATGCGTCGGGGCTCGCCTCGCCCCCTTGCCCGTCCCGGTCCAGCTCGGCCGCCCGCCCTTCACGGTGCGGGTCGGCAGCTATCTGGATCCCAGCGGTATGTAGTGCTGCACTCCGTGCCGGACGCCCCGGATCTCCCGGATCAGGTCGACGAGTTCGTCGCCGTTGCCGAGAAAGTCGATCCCGGAACTGTTCACCACGAGCAGCGGTGCCTCCTCATAGGAGTAGAAAAACCTTCGATAGGCCTCGGTCAGCGATGCCAGGTACTCCGGCGCGATGTGGCGCTCGAAGTCCCGGTTGCGCTTGTCCAGCCGCTGCAGGAGGACCTCCGGCCTGGCCTCGAGGTAGACGACGAGGTCAGGCTTTCGGATCCCCATGTGGATAGGATCGGCCACCGCCCGGGCCAGCTCGCCGTAGAGGGCGAGCTCGTCCTTGCCGAGCGTGAGACCGGCGAAGATGAGGTCCTTGACCCATAGGTAGTCGCAGACCACGGCGCGGCCGTCCTCGGGACGGCTCGCGATGCGCGCCTGCTGCTCGTAGCGCAGCAGGAGGAAACGGAGTTGGGTCGCAAGCGAATAGCGCTCGGGATTCGAGTAGAACGCGCGCAGGAATTCGTTCCGATCCGCCGGATCGAACTCGAGGTCGGCCGAGAATTCTTCGGCCAGAATCCTGGCCAGTGAAGTCTTTCCAACGCCGATGGGTCCTTCGACGACGATGTACTTGCCCGTGCCCACTGCCCCCGCCTTCCGCTACCCGCTTCGCCGTTAGCATATCGTCGGGAGGCGCAAAAGCATGAAATCGCAGGGGTTGACCCGGGTCGAGCCGAGTCCGGCGATCAGCCGAGGCCGTCGCCGAGGACCGCGCCGGGCTGGAGGGAGAGGGCGTTGGCGACCTCGATCGCCCTGGCCTTGGGTCCCGGGCCGCGCAGGCGAGCGAAGCGCAAGGCACCCGCTCCCCCGGGACCGACCGCGACGACCACGCCCTCGCCGTCGGCCGCGAGGACCGTCCCCGGCCGCGAGCCGGCGACACCCGGCACCGGGCGCGCGTCGAACAGGTGGACTCGCCCGCCCTGCCACTGGGCGTGCGCGCCGGGCTGCGGATCGCAGCCGCGCACCAGGTCGTAGACCTCGGACGCCGGGCGCCCCCAGCGGACCGCCGCGTGGGATTCGGAGCACAGCGGATCGTAGGTCGCGAGCGCCTCGTCCTGGGCGATGCGCGGCGCGCGGCCGGCGGCGACCAGGTCCACCGCCTCGACCATCGCCGCAGCACCCGGCTTGAAGATCTTGTCGAAGTAGAGCGAGCCGGCGGTGTCGTCGGGGCCGATCTCGACCTCGCGTGCAAGCAGGATCGGACCGGTGTCGATGCCAGGGTCGGTCCAGAACACGGTGAAGCCGCCGCGTTTCTCGCCGCGGATCAACTGCCAGGCGAGCGCGCTGCCGCCCCGGTAACGCGGCAGGAGCGAAGGGTGGAAGCAGAGCGTCCCCAGGCGGGGCGCATCGATCACGGCCGGCGGGACGATCTTCGTCACGAAGGCGAGCACGCCGAGGTCGGCCCCGACCGCCGCGACTTCCGCGGCGACCTCGGGCGACTTGTAGCCCGGCGGCGTGCGCAGCGGCAGGCCGCGTTTCGACGCCTCGGCGGCGAGCGGATCGACCCGCCCGCCCTTCTCCGGGGGCGCATAGACGAGCGCGATCTCGTGACCGCGCCCCGCGAGCCCCGCCAGCACTTCCTGCCCGAAAGCCGCCTGTCCAAACAATGCGAGCCGCATGGCGAGGGTCGATAACACGGCCCATCCGCCCTTTCCGAACGCCCGCGTCGAGGCGAGGCCCCCCGGTCTCGATGTGCACGGCCCGGCCCGGCGCCGAGCGGCCGGGAATCCGCCGCCACCCGCAGGCGTGCACCCGGCCCGGGGCGGCATCCTCGTTTGCTTCCCATCGTGCCCGCCCGGATGCTAGTGTCACTCGTCGTTCGGGATCCTTCCCGCTCTCCGGAGGTGGACTTGCGTATGGTGTCGAATCGGACCTGGTTGTGGATCGCGGCAACTTTCGTCGGCGTGAGCTCGATGCTCCTGAGCGCCTGCAGTTCCTGCGAGCCCGAGAAGACGTCCGCTCCCGCGGCGAAGCCCGCTGCTCCCGCGGCGGCCAAGCCCGCTGAGGCGGCCAAGCCCGCGGGGCAACCCCCCATGGCCGGCCAGCCGCCGGCGGCGGCCGCCCCCGGCCAGGCGGCCAACGACGTCGACGAACTCTACGTCGATGCCGAGGCCGATCCGGACGAGGGCCAGCCGCCGCTCAAGGTCAAGTTCACGTCCACGATCGAGGACGCGACCGGCGCAATAAACTGCGAGTGGGACTTCGGCGACGGCTCGGCGAAGTCGACCGAGATGAACCCGACCCACACCTACGAGAAGGTCGGGGACTACGTCGCGACCCTGCGGTGCAAGGACTCCAAGGGCATCGAGGGCGAGACCGAGATCGACGTCACCGCTTACGTCGACGAATGAGCGCCACGGGGGCGCGCCGCGTGGCGACGCGCCCCCGCCTCAACCGATCGCGCGCAGCGCCCGGACGACGTCGTGTCCGACGCGCGCGATGGTCCCCGGCTGGCGCAGCAGAACGTTGTTGATCTCGAGTTCGACGTACTCGATCCCCGCGGCGTCGCCGTGGCGGCGCGCGCTGTAGATGAGCCCGGCGAGTCCCGAGTAGGGCTCGTTGTACTTCACCCGCCAGCCGCCCGCGCGGAGCGCGGCCCCGAGGCGGTGGGCGAGTCCGCGGTGGCGGTCGTAGAGCACGCCGATGTCGAGCTTCCGCACGACCCCGCCCATGATCGGCGTGAAGCTGTGCAGGGAGAGCAGCCGCGGCCGCAGCCCGCGGCGCTCGAGGCGCGCGATCGCCCGCTCGACCGCGCGGTGATAGGGCGCATGGAAGTCGTCGACGCGACGGCGGCGCTCCGCGCGCGACACCCGAGCGTTGCCGGGAATCGCGACCCCGTCGCTCGTCGCGAGGATCAGGCCCGGGTCGGCCGGGTCGCGGTTGCAGTCGACGAGCAGCCGGGACCAGCGCGAGGCGACGCAAGCCGCACCGAGTTCGCGGCCGACCGCCTGTTGCAACGCGTGCGCGCCGAGGTCCCAGCCGATGTGGTCGCGCAGCGCCGCCCGCCGGAGCCCGAGCGATCGGTACTCCCGCGGCACGGCGCAACTCGCGTGCTCGCAGGTGAGAATCCAGGCCCGGCCGCCGGGCACGGACGGGGCCGCATGGCTCATGCGGCGAGGTTCTTGTCGAGGAAATTGAGCAGCTTGCGCCAGGAATCCTGCGCCGCGGCCTCGTGGAAGGAAGGGCGCTCTTCGCAGAAGAAGCCGTGGTCGGCCCCGGGGTAGACGACGACCTGCGCCTGCTTGCCGAGCGAGGCGAGCCGCTCCTTCACGAGCGCGACCTCCTCGGGCGGGATGAAGGCGTCCTTGTCCCCGTAGAAGAGGAGGAGCGGCGCGCGGATCCCGGCCGCATCCTCGATCGGCGCATGCGGCGTGCGCTCGCTCGGCATCATGACCCGGCCGATGCCGCCGCCGTAGAACGGCGCCGCGGCCGCGACCGGCAGGTGGCAGGCGGCCAGGAACGACACCCGCCCGCCCATGCAGAAACCGGTGATGCCGATCCTCCCCTGGCGCGTCCCGGGCTGCGCCTCGATCCAGTCCATGACGGCCCGGACATCGGCCACGATCTTGCGGTCGTCGAGCGCGGACATGAGACCGATCGCCTTGGGCAACTCGTCGTAGCCCGCCACCCGGTCGGCCGAGCGGTAGTAGAGGTCCGGCGCGACCGCGCGATAGCCCTCGCGGGCCAGACGGTCGGCCACGCCCTTGATGTGTCCGTTCAGGCCGAAGGCCTCCTGTACGACGATCACCGCCGGAAAGGGCCCCGCCCCTTCCGGACGTACCGCCCAGGCGGGCATCGTCCCGTCTCCCGTCAGGATTTCGACCATTTCACCCTTTGCGTTCATCGCCCCCCCTGGCTTTCGAGGGTCGGTCCCCGGGGTCGTTTGACAGCCCCTCGACCAACCGCTTATCGCTAAAACGCTTTTTGCAAACGAGCCCGGGCCGACCAGCCGGGACCGGCCCGAGGGTCCTCGGTACCATGGTACGCCGCGAGAAGACCAATTACGTCATCCAGTCCGTCGCGCATGCGCTCGACGTGATCGAGCAGTTCTCCGGCGAGACCGAGGAACTCGGCGTGACGGACCTCTCCAAGCGGCTGAAGCTCCACAAGAACAACGTCTTTCGCTTGCTCGCGACCCTGGAGTCGCGGGGCTACATCGAGCAGAACAAGGCGACCGAGAACTACCGGCTCGGCATCCGCTGCCTGCAGATCGGCCAGACCTTCGTGAACCAGATGGGGCTGCTGCGCCAGGCTCGCCCGATCATGGAATCGTTCGTGCGCCAGTGCCGCGAAACCGTCTACCTGAGCCTCTTCCGCCGCGGCGCCGTGGTCCCGCTGCAATCCGTGGAGGCCGACCAGCCGGTCCGTGTGATCTCCCTGCTCGGCCAGGCCCTGCCGCTCCACGCCACCGCCGCGGGCAAGGTGCACCTCGCCTTCGAGTCCGAGGAGGTGATGAAGAGTCACCTGCCCGAGTCGCTCGCCAAGCACACCGATCGCACGATCGTGAAGCGGTCCGAGTTGATCGCCGACCTCAAGGCGACCGCCGAACGCGGCTGGGCGATCGATTCCGGCGAGTACCTTCCCGACCTGCGGTCGGTGGCGGTGCCGATTCGCGACTACACCCGGGCCGTCGTCGGCAGCCTGTCGATCGCCGCCCCGGAGTACCGGCTAACGCTCCAAAGGGTCGACGGGGAAGTGGCGCCCGCGGCCCTCGCGGCCGGCCGCGAGTTGTCGAGCCGGCTCGGCTACAACGCCTGACACCGCGCCTCATCCTGCGAAGAAAACCCGCTCATGGCGCGGACTTCCGCGCAACCGAGGGGTTTTGACGACCTGCGTCGCCGTGTTATCCCACGCTTGTTTTCACCCGCGGGTCGACCGTGGCCGCTCCCGGCCGCGCGCCGACCGCCGCTAACGCACGAAGGAGAGTCCGGCGTGAAGATTCTGGTTCCCATCAAGCGGGTACCCGACCCGCAGACGAACATCGCGGTCAAGCCCGACGGCTCTGGTATCGTGACCGACAACGTCAAGTTCGTCATCAATCCCTTCTGCGAGATCGCGCTCGAGGAAGCTCTCAGGATCAAGGAGCAGCAGGGCGGCGCGGACGTGGTCCTGGTCTCGATCGGACCCAAGGTCACCCAGGAGCAACTCCGCACCGGGCTCGCCATGGGAGCCGACCGCGCGATCCTGATCGTCGCCGAGGAGGATCTCGACCCGGCGACGGCGGCCGCCGTGCTGAAGAAGGTGGTCGAGGCCGAGTCCCCCGACCTGGTCCTCGCCGGCAAGCAGTCGATCGACGACGACGCCAACCAGGTGGGCCAGATCCTCGCCTCCTCGCTCGACTGGCCGCAGGCGACCTTCGCCTCGAAGGTCGAGTTCTCGGCCGACAAGAAGGAAGTGACGGTGACCCGCGAGGTCGACGGCGGCCTCGAGCAGGTCGCCTTCGCCCTGCCCGGCATCATCACGACCGACCTGCGCCTGAACGAGCCGCGCTATGCATCGCTGCCCGGCATCATGAAGGCCCGCAAGAAAGAGCTCAAGGAAACCCCGCTCGCCGAGTACGGCGTAGCCGGCGGTGCCAAGGTCTCGACGAACAAGATGGCGTCTCCGCCCAAGCGCTCGGGCGGCCGCAAGGTCGAGACGGTCCAGGAACTCGTGCAGCTGCTCCACACCGAGGCGAAGCTCATCTGACCGCCGCACGCGGGACAACGGAGAACGAACAATGGCCAAGGTCCTGATCTTCATCGAACACGCGCACGGCAAGCTGCCGAAGACCTCGCTCGTCGCCATCTCGGCCGGCCTCGAGGTCGCCAAGCGCAACGGGCTCGACACCGCCGCGGTGGTGTTCGGCAAGGGCATCGACGGCATCGCGGCCGCAGCGGCCGCCCACGGCGTCGGCAAGGTCGTCGCGATCGACGACGCGAAGCTCGAGCACTATGTCGCCGACGTCTACGCGAAGACGCTCGCCGGCGTGGTGAAGCAGATGGGCTCCACCTGGGTGGTGGGTGCAGCGACGGCCATCGGCAAGGACTTCTTCCCGCGCGTCGCGCAACTCCTCGACGCCGGCATGGCGAGCGAAATCACCGCCTTCAACGACGACGGCACGATCGTCCGGCCGACCTACGCCGGCAACGTGCTCTCGACGGTCACGATCACGACCCCGACCAAGGTCGTGACGGTGCGCGGCACGGCCTTCGAGCCGGCGCCCAAGTCCGCCGCCGCGGCGGTCGAGAAGGCCGCCCTGCCCGCCGACGTCGCGGGACGCATGCGCTTCGTCTCGTTCAACGAGACCAAGAGCGACCGCCCGGCGCTCACCGACGCAACGATCGTCGTTTCGGGCGGCCGCGGGCTCAAGTCGGGCGAGAACTTCACCACGGTCCTAGAGCCGCTGGTCGACGCGCTCGGAGCCGCCATGGGCGCGTCGCGCGCGGCGGTGGACGCCGGATTCGTGCCGAACGACCTTCAGGTCGGACAGACCGGCAAGGTCGTCGCCCCCCAGCTCTACGTGGCGGTCGGCATCTCCGGCGCCATCCAGCACCTGGCCGGCATGAAGGACTCCAAGGTGATCGTCGCCATCAACAAGGACGGTGATGCCCCGATCTTCAACGTCTCGGACTACGGCCTGGTCGCCGACCTCTTCAAGGCCGTCCCCGAGATGGCCGACGAAGTAAAGAAGCTCAAGGCGCACTGAGGAACCACCGGGCGCCCGGGAATACAGGCCGCGGGACACGACCCGCGGCCTGCTTCGTTTTGGGGACGCGCCCGGATGCGGTAAACGCGGGGGGCACCATGCTGAACACGAACACCGAGGAGACGCGCCAGATCCTTTGGAACGCCCCGGAGGCCTTCCACTGGGCGCTCGCCAACCCCTGGGGCCTCTTCCGCTTCGGCCTCGCCTTCGTCCTCTTTGCCGTCTGGGGCGTGTCGATCGTCCTGCCCCTGCTGAGCTGGGCGCGGATCGTCGGCATCGGCCAGCCGGAGAATCGGTTCGACCAGCTCGGCCGACGCTTCCGCGCCGCCTTCCTCGAAGGCTTCGGCCAGGGCCGCGTGGTGCGCGAGCCATCGGGCATCATGCACCAGCTCCTGTTCGTATCGTTCCTCGTGCTGTTCATCGGCACCTCGCTCATCACGGTCGAGGAGGACACGCCGCTCCAGTTCTACTACGGCGCGTTCTTCGGCCTCTACAAGCTGATGATGGACCTGGCCGGCGTCGGCCTGATCGTCTCGTCGAGCTGGTTCCTGTGGCGGCGCTACGTGCAGCCGACCCGCGCCCTCGGGCAGCCGGCGAAGATGGTCGCCACGTTCGAGAACGAGTCGGGCTACGGCTTCCCGCTGGTCATGCTCTGGCTGATCGGGTTCACCGGGTTCCTGCTCGAGGGCGCGCGCATCGCGACGGCGCCCCACACGGCCGACGGCTTCGCCTTCGTGGGGCCGTGGTTCGCGCGCGCCTTCCGCGCGGCCGGGGCGACGAGCGCGACCCACTACACGGTGTGGTGGGTCCACATGATCATCGTGCTCGGCTTCCTCTACTCGATGACCTCGACGAAGCTGCGCCACATGTTCATCGCGCCGGCGAACCTGTTCTTCAAGAACCTGGGCGCCGGCTACGAGCGCGGCGCACGGCTCAAGCCGATCGAGGACCTCGAGAACGCCGAGACCTACGGGGTCGAGAAGATCGAGGAGTACTCCTGGAAGCAGCTGCTCGACATGGCGGCCTGCCTCGAGTGCGGCCGCTGCACGATCAACTGCCCGACGGTGAACACCCAGAAGGCGCTCAATCCCAAGCACCTCGTCATCGAGCAGCGCGAGCACCTGCTCGCCAAGGCGCCCTCGCTCCTGCCGGCCGGCTCCTTCCTCGTGGCGCAGCTCGCGAAGTTCGGCGGCAAGGCCGCCGCGAACGGAAACGGCAACGGCAACGGCAACGGCACGACCGCGGCGGCGAACGGCGCAGCGGCGAACGGCGACGGACCGGAGGACGCCGCGACCGGCGGCGGCACCTCGATCGGCGACGAGCCGCCCGTGCACGAACTCCTCGACGGCTCGGGCCGCGACCAGGCCTGGCTCGCCGGGGCCGACATGATCAACGACGTCGCCACCCAGCCGGTCATCTGGGGCTGCACCACCTGCGGATGGTGCGAGGAGGGCTGCCCGGTCGGCATCGAGCACATCCAGCGCATCGTGGACATGCGCCGCAACGACATGCTCATGCGCAGCGCCTTCCCGTCGGACCTGGCGAAGTCCTTCAAGGCGACCGAGAACCAGTCGAACCCCTGGGGCATCGCGGCCGACACGCGCGCGAACTGGGCCGAGGGTCTCGACGTGCCGCAGATGGCGGAACTCGGCGAGGACGAGCGCGTCGAGGTGCTCTACTGGGTCGGCTGTGCCGGCTCCTTCGACGACCGCAACCAGAAGACGAGCCGCTCGCTCGTGAAGATCATGAAGGCGGCCGGGGTGAAGTTCGCGATCCTCGGCATGGAGGAGCAGTGCACCGGCGAGCCGGCACGCCGCCTCGGCAACGAGTACCTATATTTCACGCTCGCGCAGATGAACGTCGAGACGCTCAACCGCTACAAGTTCGACAAGATCGTCACGCAGTGCCCGCACTGCTTCAACACGATCAAGAACGAGTACCCGGACCTCGGCGGCAAGTTCCAGGTCGTCCACACGGTACAGTTCATCGAGAGCCTGCTCGACGCCGGCCGGATCAAGCTCGGCCGCGACTTCATGCGCAAGAAGCTCGTCCTCCACGACCCCTGCTACCTCGCGCGTCACAACAACGTGCACGAGGAGACGCGCTCGGTCCTCGACGCAATTCCCGGCATGCAGCGCGCCGACGTCGAGCAGTCGCGGCGGCGAACCTTCTGCTGCGGCGCGGGTGGCGGCCAGTTCTGGAAGGAGGAGGAGCACGACACGGCGCGTATCAACGTCACGCGCATGGAGCAGCTGCTCGAGACCAAGCCCGACACGGTCGCGGTCGCCTGCCCGTTCTGCACGACGATGATCGGCGACGCCGCCAAGGCCAAGGGCGTCGAAGAGGAGGTCGCGGTGAAGGACGTGGTCGAACTCGTCGCGGAGGCGCTCGCCTGAGCCCGGTCGTCGCGACCGGACGGCGTGACACGGCCATCTTCCCGTGGGCGCGACGCGGGAAGATCGGGCTCCTCGCCATCGTGTCGCTCGGCGTCGGGCTCGCCGCGGCTTCGGCCTGCGCCCGCGACCGGGGCCACCAGGTCCAGCTCCAACCCGCGAACGGCAAGGCCGTCCCGGTCGCGGTCGAACTCGCCACGACCCCGGAGGGGCGCCAGTTGGGTCTCATGTACCGGGACTCGCTCGCCCCCGGGAAGGGGATGCTCTTCGTGTTCCCGAAGGCCGGCCTGCAGGGCTTCTGGATGCGCAACACGAAGATCCCGCTCGACATCGTCTACATCGCCGACGATGGCCGCATCGCGCACGTCGCGCGGCGCACCGAGCCATTCTCCGAGAAGTCATTGCCGAGCGGCGAGCCGGTACGCTTCGTCCTCGAGGTGCCCGGCGGCTTCATGGACGAGCAGGGCGTGACCGAGGGCGACCGGGTGGAACTCGGCGACCTCGCCGCGACGCCCTCGCGCTAGCCCCGGGCCCCAGCGGCGCCGAGCCGTCGCGCCGATCCCGTCTTTCCCGGACCCGGCCGACGTGATCTTCTGTGCGTGCCGCCCGCGGCCGGGGCGCGAACGGCGAACGACCATGCCACGCCCATCCTTCCTTCTGCCCGGCCTGCTGCTCGCGTGCCTGCTCTTCGTGGCGCCCGTCGCCCGCGCCGGGACCTGGTCGGTGACGGATCCCGGACAGGGCCCGGTCGACCTGCCCGCCGGTACGACCGGCGCGAACGACCTGAGCGGGATCGCCTGGGTGGGCGGCGACCAGTGGCTCGCCATCGGCGACAAGGACGGTGCGGCCTTCCCGGTCACGATCGTGCTCGACGCGGCCGGCCGGATCGGGAGCGCCACGCTCGGCACGCGCCTGCCGCTCGCCGGCGCCGTGGATGCCGAGGGGATCGCCTGGGACAGCCTGCGTGGCTCGATCTTCGTCGCCGACGAGTCGGGGCCGAGCCTTCGCGAGTTCTCGCGCGGCGACGGCAGCATCCTGCAGACCGTCGGGCTGCCATCGGTCTTCTCCCACGTGCGTCCCAACCTGTCGCTCGAGTCGCTTTCCCTCGATCCCGTGTCGCGATCGACTTGGACCGCCAACGAGGAGGCGCTCGACGTCGATGGTCCCGTGTCCGGCTTCGTCGAGGGCACGCTCGTCCGGCTGCAGCGCTTCGACGACTCGTACGCGCCATCGGGACAATGGGCGCTGCGCACCGATCCGATCGAGGCCAATTACGGCAACCCCGGACGTGACGTCGAGACGAGCGGCGTGAGCGACCTGGTCGCCCTGCCCGGCGACGGACTGCTCGTCCTCGAGCGCAGCGCCGGGGGTACCGGGCTGCGCAGCCGGCTCTACCTGGCGGACTTCACCGGCGCCTCGGACACGAGCGCCCTCGCAGCACTCGCCGGCGCGGCCTTCGAGCCGGTCGGCAAGTCGCTGCGCTGGTCGCGCAACTTCCTCTTCCAGAACTTCGAGGGCGCCGCCCTCGGACCCGAACTGCCCGGCGGCGGCCGCTCGCTCGTCCTGGTCTCCGACGACGGCGGCGGGCTGCAGCAATCGCTCTACGCCCTGGTGGTGCACGAGGGCTCCTGCGGCGACGGGTTCGTCGATCCACCCGAGGAGAGTTGCGACGACGGCAACCATGTCGACGGCGACGGCTGCACGGCCGCCTGCGTCCTCGAGACCTGCGGCGACGGTGTCCTGAACGACCGCGGACGCGAGGAATGCGAGGACGGCAACCTGGTGGCGGGCGACGGCTGCGGGCCCGACTGCCGTCTCGAGAAACCCGCGCGGGCCTGTCGGGACGCGATCCGCAAGGCCGCGGCCGACCATGCGAAGCAGCGCCGCAAGGCGCTGGCTCGCTGCCGCGACCAGTTGAACCGCGGGGCAGTACTCGTCGATGCGGGCAGCCCCCCGATGGCGCTCTCCAACCCCTCGCAGTGCGCGGACGAGAGCGGTGCTGCGACGGCGATCGCCCGCGCTGCCGGCAAGCTGCGCAGCGCGGTCGCGGGCGGTGCCACGCCTCGCTGCCACGACGCGCTCCTCCCGGTGATCGGCGCCTGCGCCGCGACCGTCGACGGACTCGTCGCACCCGACGGTCGCTCCGGCTGCCTGGTCGCATCGAACGACGGGGCGATCGACTCGATGATCGACGACGAGTACGGGCGGCTGCTCGACGCCGCGGAGACCGATCTCCGCAAGTGCCAGGAGACGATCGCGAAGTTCGCGGGAAAGCTCGCCGAGACCGGCGAGAAGTCGGTGCTCGACTGCCGCAAGAAACTCCTCGCCGGACGCCCGCTCTTCTTCGATTCCGCCCGCACGCAGCCGCTCTTCGACCCGCTCGCCTGCGACGCCGAGGCCGACGCCGCCGCGAAGATCCGCAGCGCAGCCGTGGCTCTGCGATCGAAGGCGGTCGCGCTCGGCGGTTGCGACGACGCGAAGGTGGCGGCCCTCGCGCAGGCCTGCTCGACCACGCTCGACGGGCTCGCGACGACCGGCGGCGACGCCGGCTGTCTCGTCTCGGGCCATGCCGCGGGCGTCGCTGCACTGCTCGCCGCACGGCCCTGAACCCGGAGGCGGGATGCGGCGGCAGTGGTCATTCCGGCGGCGGTCGCTACCGGACCGAAGCGCTCGCGCCGGACATCGGGCGCATGAACGGGGTGAGCGACCTAGTCGCCCTGCCCGACGGCGGACGAAGCCTGCTGCTCGTCTCCGACGACGGCTGCAACGGTGACTCCGGCCTCTACCCCCTGGTCCTTCGGGCAAGCGAGAGCGACATCGACAAGTGCTCGCCCTGCCGAGCCCCGCGGCCGGGCGAGCTTGCGGGGGGCGGCCGGAAACAGGTCCCGGCGCCCCGCTCCGCGTTCGTTCGTCGAGCGACTCGGCCACGGCCCGCAAGCCCCCGGAGGGTGCGGGCCGGTGCGCCACGCGGTGTCGAACGGTTGCGCGCTGCAGTCGGATTGCTACCTCGACGCGCGTCGTGATCGTCATCCTGAAACCCGACACGCCGCGCGATTCGGCCACGGTCAAGGCCGTCGTCGACCGCGCCGCGACCTTTCCCCTCGTCACCGCGCAGGTGCACGAGGTCGCGGGTTCCACCCGTTCGCTCATCGAGATCTACCTGATCGGCTCGACCGCGACGGTCCCGACCACCGCGTTCGAGGAACTCGACGGCGTGGAGCGGGTGGTGCGCATCTCCGAAAAGTACCGCCTGATCGGCCACCACAAGGGGCAGGTCGCGGCGGTCGGCTTCGAGTACCAGGGCGTCGCCTTCGACCAGGACTCGCTCCACGTCCTCCCCGGACTCTGCGCCGTCGACGTACCCGAACACGCCGAGGCGATGTTCCGCGGGCTTCGCGCCGCCGGCATCACGACCACGCGCATGGGAGCCTACAAGCCGCGCACGAGCCCCTACGACTTCCAGGGACTTGGCAAGGCCTGCCTTCCGTGGGTCTTCGAACTCGCCGGCAAGTACGGCATCCGCGTGATCGCGATGGAGATCACGCACGAGTCGCAGATCGGCGAGATCAACGAGGCGCTCGACGCGGCCGGCTCGCCGACCGGCGTCATGCTCCAGATCGGGACGCGCAATGCGCAGAACTTCGAGCTGCTCAAGATCGTCGGACAGCAGCAGCGCTTCCCGGTGCTCTTCAAGCGCGGCATGGGCATCACCCTCGAGGAGTCGCTGAACGCCTGCGAGTACGTCGCGAGCGAGGGCAATCGCAGCATCATCCTCTGCCTGCGCGGCATGAAGACCAACCTCGGCGATCCGCACCGCAATTTCGTCGACTTCGCCCACGTGCCCGTGGTGAAGCGACTCACCCGCCTGCCCGTCGCGATCGACCCCTCCCACTCCGTCGGTCGCAAGGAACCGGCCCCCGATGGCCTGACCGACATCCACCACGCGACGGCGCAGGGCGTGATCGCGGGCGCCAACCTGGTGCTCGTCGACTTCCACCCGAACCCGACAAAGGCGCTGTGCGACGGACCGCAGGCGCTCACGCTCGAGGAACTCGGGCCCTATCTCGAGGACATCGCGATCGTCCGCGAGGCCTACCTGAAGCGCCGCGCCGCGGCGGCCGCGAACGCCGCCGCCTGAGCCGGGACCGACCCGGCTCCCCATCCCGCGTGAGCCCGCGTGCGGCTGGGGAACGACGGCGAGCGGGCCTCGGGCTTAGGACGCATCCCGGGGCGGCGCCTCGGCGAGACGTGCCAGCGCCAGCACCAGGGCCTGCGTCCCCGAGCGTCCGTGCCCCTGCGCCTGAAGTGCCACGTACAATTGCTCGGCGAGCGCCAGCCCCGGCAACTCGAGCCGCATCCGGCGCGCCTCGGCGAGAGCGAGTCCGATGTCCTTCACGAAGTGATCGACGAAGAAGCCCGGCTCGAAGTCGCGCGCGAGGATGCGCGGGCCGAGGTTCGCGAGCGCCCACGAGCCGGCCGCCCCACCCGAGACCGAGGCGAGCACCGCCTCGGGGTCGAGTCCCGCGCGTTGCGCATAGAGCAGCGCCTCGCACACCCCGATCATCCCGGAGGCGACGAGGATCTGGTTCACGAGCTTCGTCTGCTGGCCCGCACCGGCGGGCCCCTGGTGCACGATCGTCCGGCCGAGTCGCTCGAAGAGCGGTCGCGCGCGCGCGACGTCGCCCGCCTCCCCGCCGACCATGATCGAGAGCCGTGCCTCGCGCGCGCCTACGTCTCCACCGGAGACCGGTGCATCGAGGCTGCCGACACCGCGCGCGCGGGCCGCGCCGAAGATCTCGCGGGCGAGTTCCGGGTCGCTCGTCGTCATATCGACGAGCAGGCTTCCCGGCGCGGCGCCGGCCAAGGCGCCGTCGGGGCCGAGCACGACCTCGCGGACGTCGCTCGGGTAGCCGACCATGACGAAGGTCGCGTCGGACGCGGCGGCCACCTCGCGCGGCGTCGCCGCCCAGCGGGCACCGCGATCGATCAGGGATCGCGCCCGCTCCGGGCTGCGGGTGAAGACGGTCGTCGGGTGGCCATGCGCGAGCAGGTGCCCGCACATCGATGCCCCCATCACCCCGGTCCCGATCCAGCCGACGCGCTCCATCGCCACCCCCGTCGCACGCCGGCCGCGAGAGCGGCGCCCGATTCCGTCGAAGCACGCCTCATAGCAGGCGGCGTCGGAGGGCTGGAAGGCCCGGGCTTGACGACGGCGGGGCGCGGGCGCCGTGATGCGGCTCGACCACCTGCCCTTCGCACAGCGGCTTGCCAACGCGGCCCTCGCCCCCCTGCGCCAACTCGGACTCACCGGCCTGCCGATCGATCTCGCCGACGTCGTGCCCTTTCCCGCCGTTGGCTTCAGTCCGACGGCCGGGCTTGCGGGTGCCATCGCATTCTTCGCCGCGACCGCCGGCACAGGGGCCCCGCGCCGGCGCTTCCCCTCGCGGATCGTCTGGAGGCAGAGCGGCCGCCGGCAGGATACGGTCCCCCTGATGGAGCACACCCGCGGCGACGGCACTCGCCGGGGCCGGCAGAGCCGGCGCTCCCGCTTCCTGATACGAAGAAGCCGAGGAAACACCCGATGCCCCTCGAGATCGCAGGACTCGAATTTCGCGCCATCGACGCGCTGCTCGCCTTCGTCCCGATCGCGGTCGCGCTCGAGACGAGTCACGCCGACCCGGTCTGGGTCTTCGCGGCGTCGGCGATCGCCATCGTGCCGCTTGCGGGCTGGATGGGCCGCGCGACCGAGGACATCTCCGAGGGACTCGGTGCGGGCGTGGGCGGGCTCCTGAACGCGACCTTCGGCAACGCCGCCGAACTCATCATCGCGCTGGCCGCCCTGCGGGCCGGGCTGCACGACATGGTGAAGGCATCGCTCACCGGGTCGATCATCGGCAACATCCTGCTCGTGCTCGGCGTCGCCGCCCTCGCTGGCGGGGCCAAGCACGAGCGGCAGAAGTTCAACCGGGTCGCGGCGAGCGCCGGCGCGACGCTGCTCGCCCTCTCGGTCGTGGGGCTGGTGGTGCCGGCGATCTTCCACGTGATCACCCGCGGACACCCCGAGGTGCGGGAGCAGGCCTTGAGCCTGGAAATCGCGATCGTCCTGTTCATCGTCTACCTGCTGAGCCTTGCGTTCTCGCTCCGCACCCACCGACACCTCTACGCCGGCCAGGGCCCCTTCGAGGAGTGGCTCGAGGGCGACGAGGGGCTGGGCGGCCACCCGGGCTCCGGCGCCGCGCCAGGCGCCGGACGAAGCCACCTGCGACCCGCGCTCGTGCTGCTCGTCGCGACCGCGCTCGTGGCCGTCATGAGCGAGTTCCTCGTCGGTTCCGTCCAGGAGGCCGCGCATCGCTTCGGCATGACCGAGGTCTTCGTCGGCGTCATCCTGGTCGCGATCATCGGCAACGCGGCCGAGCACAGCACCGCGGTCCTCGTCGCCATGAAGGACAAGATGGATCTCGCGATGAACATCGCGGTCGGTTCGAGCATCCAGATTGCGCTCTTCGTCGCGCCGGTCCTGGTCTTCGCGAGTTACTTCATGGGCAAGCCCATGGACCTGCGCTTCTCGACCTTCGAGGTGGTCTCGGTTGCGATCGCGGTGGCGATCCTCGCGCTCATCTCGGCCGACGGGGAATCGCACTGGCTCGAAGGCGTCCAGCTGATCGCCGTCTACCTGATCCTCGGGATCGCCTTCTACTTCCTGCCGTGAACCCGAAGTTGCCGGACGCGAGCACCGTCGAGGGAGCCGATCGCCCGCACTCCACGCCCTGGCGGGTACCTGATCGAGGGGCCCGAAAACGGCTTCACCAGCATCCCGACCGCCGTCTACTGGGCGGTCGTCACGCTGACCACCGTGGGCTACAGGGGCATCGCCCCGCACACCACGGCCGGCCGCGCGCTTGCCTCCATGCTCATGATCGCCGGCTACGGAATCATCGCCGTCCCGACCGGCATCGTCACGGCCGAGATGGTCGAGGTGCGCGCCCTCGAGCGCCTTCGCAGCTGCGCGGCCTGCACCCATCCGACCTCCGACCCGGCCGCCCGCTTCTGCGGGCGCTGCGGTAAGCCGCTCCCGCAGGAGAAACCGACCTAGGCCGGGGATGCGCCGGGCGCGAATTCAGGCCGACGGCAGCCGGCCGGCCGGGGATGCGCCGGGCCCGCTCGTCGGGCGACTCACGGCCAGGTCGTCACGGCGCAACGCCGCGGCGACGTAGCCCGCGCGCCAGCAGACGGCTCCGATCGCGAGCCCCGCGAGCAGCAGCGCCGCACGCGCCGGGGAGTAGCGCTTGTCGCGGACGACGCCCCGGTAGATCTCGAGGCGCTCGGCGTTTCCCAGCGGCCGCGACGGGAGGATCCGGTTGTTGCGGCGGCGGTGATAGCCGTAGAGGAACACCTTTTTCCAGTAGACGAGGGGGCCGTCCATCTCGAGGTTCACGATCGCCATCCCGGGGTCGAACCGGATCGAGCGGCAGGAGAACTCCCGCGCCACCTCGCGCGCGAAGAGCGTGTCGGCGCCGCGCTTGAGATCGACGAAGCCCCCCAGTCTCTCGAAGACCTCCCGGCGCACCGCCATGTTGCAGGTGAATCCGTAGATCGCGGCCTCGTCGTCGCCCCCGATCACCCGCGCATCCTTGGCGACCTCGTAGTCCATCAGCGACCCGAGCAGCGGCGAGTCGTCGATGGGCAGCCGACTGCCGCAGACCAGTTGCGTCCCCGGGTCGGCGAAACTCTCCTCGATCCGTCGAAGCCAGCCCGGCTGCACTTCGCAATCGGGATCGAGGAAGGCGACGATCTCGCCCCGGCTCTCCGCAAGGCCGCGGTTGCGGGCCGCATAGGCGCCCGGGCGCGGCTCCTCGAGCAGTTTCACCCTGGAGTGGGCACGGGCGATTGCGACGGACCCGTCGCGCGATCCGTTGTCGACGACGAGGATCTCGAAGCGTTCGGAAGGCAGGGCCTCGCGCTCGAGTGCCTCGAGACATCGCCCGAGGGTCCCGGCCCCGTCGAGGACCGGGATGATCACCGAGATCCGAGCGGGGCGCACCTGATCCGGCTGCGCCATGAGGTTCCCCAGAGCCTTGCCGGTCCGGCCGAGCGTCGTCAATCGCCCGTGGGCCGTCGCCCGCGACCCCGTGCTTCGGCCATGCTCGTCGCGGGTAGCGGGACCTGCCTCTCGCGCGTCATCTCGATCATGGTGCGCCGGAAGCCCAGCGCTGAAAAAGCGGCCTGGGCGTTCTCGTTGCGGGCCGCCGTCGAAAGCATCACCCGCGGGGCCCCGCGGTCTTCCATCCAGCGGGCTGCCGCCTCGACCAGGGCGCGCCCGGTGCCACGGCGACGCTCGCCCTCGACGACCACGACGTCGTGGATCCAGCCAGCCGCATCGCGCAGATCCTTCCAGGAACGCGGCTCGATCGCCGCATAGGCGTAGCCGACGATGCGCCCCGCGCGCTCGGCGACGAGCACGACGGAGTCCGCGGCGTCGATCTGCGAGACGAGGAACCGCCCGTAGCCGCTCTCGACGTCCGGGCCCGGTGCGAGGAAGCGCTGCGCGTCGAACTCGTGGTGCTGTCTTACGAGTGCCGCGCCGAGTCGGCCCAGATCCCCGGTATCCGCGGGTACCGCGGTCCGGATCGCTGCTGCTTGCGCCATGGGGCGAGCCTCGCACAACGCGGCACGAGACGCCCGACGAGGCGCGTCATCGCCCGCCCTCCGCTCCCGCTTCCACCGACTTCCCCAGCGCCGCGCCGGCGACCCGGCCACTCGCCCAGGCCCACTGAAAGTTATATCCGCCGATGCGCCCGTCCACGTCGCAGATCTCGCCGACCAGGTGGAGGCCCGGGCAACGGCGCGACTCCATGGTGTCCAGCCGGATCTCGGAAAGCGGGACGCCGCCGGCGGTCACCTCGGCGTGAACGAAGCCACGATCACCGGTCACCGGCACGTCGAGGTCGGTGGTCGCCGCGAGCAGCGCGCGCCGACGCTCGCGCGACAACTCGTGCATCGGGCGCGCCGGGTCGAGACCGGCGTGACGACAGAGGGCGTCGGCAAGTCGCTGGGCGAGCCCGGCCTCGCGCAGGAAGCGCCCCGGCCCGAGCCGGGGCCGCGCGAGAAGTTCCGCCTCCCATGCTTCGACCGGACGCGCCGGAAGCCAGTCGATCGCGAGTCGCGCCATCTCTCCGCAGCCGCGCGCGACCAGCAGGTGGCGACTCGCGTCGAGGATCGCCGGCCCCGAGAGACCGAAGTGGGTGCACAGGACGGGGCCTGCGAACGCGGCGATGCGTCGACCGGTTGCACTGCGGACCTCGACGCGCGCATCGGCCGAGATCCCGGCGAGGATACGCAGGAAATGACCGGCTTCGAGCACGAGCGGCACCAGCGCCGGGACGATCGGCTCGGCGAGGCGGTGGCCCGCCCCCCGCGCGAGTTCGAGGCCGAGCCCGTCGCTGCCGGTCTGCGGCAGGCTGCGTCCACCGGTCGCGAGCACCAGGCGACGCGCGCGCATCTGCCCCTCGGGACCGCTTGCGACGAAGCCTTGCGGATCGGCGGCAATCGACTCGACCCGGAAGGGGTGCAGGAGTTGGATCCCCGCCTCGCGGGAGGCGCCGAGCAGCGCGTCGAGCACCGTGCGTGCGCGATCGGTCGACGGGAAGAGCTTGCCGCCGTCCTCCCGCACCAGGTCGACGCCGATCCCGCGAAAAAACTCGATCGTCTGCGGCACGTCGAACCGTCGGAGCACCTTGCGGATCGCCGCCGGCGAACTTCCCGCGAACGCGGTCTCGTCGACGACGTCGTGCGTGACGTTGCACCGGCCGCCGCCGGAGACCAGGATCTTGCGGCCGAGGCTTTGCGCACCGTCGACGACCGCGATGCGCGGCGTGCGCCCGGCCGCCGCCGCGGCGCGACCGGCAAAGATCGCGGTCGCAAGTCCCGCCGCACCCGCACCGACGATGGCAATGTCCCAGGAGCCCGCGTCGCGCATCGATTCCGCCCCCCGCTACGCCGCCCCAACCCCGCCGGCGCGAACCGCCGGTCGCGGGCGGGTCGCGACCCTCCCGCCCGAGCCTAGAGCCGCCCGGCCGTCCTCCATGCCGCCTCGGCGAGCAGCGGAACCATCGACCCGAGGGCCGCGAAGCGATCGTCCCTGGTCTGTCCGCGTACGAAGCGGACGTAGATCTGCTCGAGCACGACTGCGGTCTTGAACAGGCCGAAGGTCTCGTACCAGGGCAGGGCCGACAGGTCGCTGCCGGTGCGCGCCCGGTAGCGGTCGGCGAGTTCCGCACGCGCCGGAAAGCCCCCGAGAGCGGTCACAGCGGAACCGGTCCCGCGCGGCGCGTCGTCGCCCGCCTCGGCCCAGTAGCCGAGGAAGGTGCCGAGATCGACCAATGGATCCCCGAGCGTCGCCATGTCCCAATCGAAGACGGCATGCAGGCGGCCGGGATCTTCGAGCGCGAACATGGCGTTGTCGAGTTTCCAGTCGTTGTGCAACACGGCGACCGCGGACGAGTCCGGCATCCGCGCATCGAGCCACAGGCACAATTCGTCCATGACCGGAATCTCGCGGGTCTTTGCCCGCTGCCAGCGCTCCCACCACCCCTCGACCTGGCGGCGCACGAAACCCTGCGGCCGACCGAGTGCTGCGATCTCCGGACGGGCGACGTCGACGAGGTGCAGGTCGGCGAGCGCGTCGACGAGCGACTCGCCCATGCGGCGACGCAGGACCGGATCTTCGCCGAGTTCGCCGGGCCAATCGTGGCGGACGACGAGGCCGCGGCGTCGTTCCATGACGAAGAAGACCGCGCCGACGACCGACGGATCCTCGCAGAGTACGACCGGGCGCGGCGCCGGCGGATAGAGGGGCGCGAGTGCTGCGAGAGCGCGGAACTCGCGCGCCATGTCGTGCGACTTGGGTGCGACCGGGCCGAGCGGCGGGCGCCGCAGGACCCATTCCTCGTCGCCGCTGCGCAGCAGGTAGGTGAGGTTCGCATGCCCGCCGCGGAACTGCCGGATCTCCAGGTCCGCCCCGAGTCCCGGGAGGCGCGGCGAGAGCCAGTCGCGCAGGCGCGTCTCGTCGAGTCGCTCGTCCTCGCGCACGTCTGCGGCGGCGTCGATCATCGTCGGGTTCTCCCGCAACGCACCGGCCTCAGCCGGTCGCGTCGTCGGCGTCGGCGTCGGCGTCGGCAGCGCGGCTGGCCGCGGGCACCGTGGCGGCCCGCGTCGCGTCGTCGAGGAGTTCGAAGCCGCGCCCGGGCGCATGGCGCACCACGACCACCTCGCAGTTGCGGGCGACTCGCGGGCGCAGCCAGCCGCGCTCGACGTGGGCACACAGCGCGAGCATCGTTCCGCCGTGGCTCACCACGACGACGTCGCGCGCGGGATGCGCCAGAGCGATGCGCTCGAGGACTAGTCCGGCGCGCTGCGCGACGTCCTCGAGCGACTCCCCGCCCTCGGGGCGCCACTCCCAGAAACGGTCGTGGCGGTAGGTCGGGTGGCGGTGCATGGCGTCGTAGGGCGCGCCGGCGAGTTCGCCGATCGAGCGCTCGCGCAGGTCCGGCTCGACCTCGACCGGGCCAACGTAGCCGACTTCGGCTGCGATCAGCTCCGCCGTGAGACGAGCTCGCCGGAAACTGCTCGCGACGATCGCGCACGGGCGGAATTCAGCCGCGATCCGCCGCCCCGCGACCCGGGCCTGTTCGGCGCCGCGCTCGGTCAGCCCGATGTCGGGACTCACCGAGAACTGGCGCGCCTCGTTGCCCTCGCTCTCACCATGGCGGACGAGGATCAATCGCCCGTACCCGCTCCCGTCGATCGAACCCGATGCCACCGGCCTGCCCTCCCCGAGCTCGCTCATGCGCCCTTCGCGCCGGCCGCGAGACGAGCGCGCAGTTCCTGCTTCTTCACCTTGCCCGTCGCGTTGCGCGGCAATTCCGGGAGGATCTCTAGCTGCTCGGGGATCTTTTGCACCATCACGCCGCGGGCCCGCATGAAGTCGCCGAGCGTCCGCAGGTCGGGTACAACCAATCCCGGCCGCATCACGATGCAGGCGCAGACCCTCTCGCCGCAGATCGGGTCGGGTACGCCCACGACGGCCGCCTCGGCGACGGCCGGGTGCTCGTGCAATTCGTCCTCGATCGCCTTCGCGCTCAGGTTCTCGCCCTTGCGCAGGATCACGTCCTTGCGGCGACCGGTGATCCGCACGAACCCGGCCTCGTCGCGGACGGCGAGGTCGCCCGTGCGCAGGAAGCCGTCGGCGGCCAACGCATCCCGGTCGAGGGAGGGGTCGACGTAGCCGACGAAAAGTTGCGGTCCGAAGAGTTCGACCTCCCCCTCCGTCCCCGGGCCGAGCGGTCGGCCGGCCTCGTCCACGATGCGCAATTCGACCCCGGGGGACGGCCGACCGTCGGTGCCGCAGAGGGCGTCGGCAGGGTCGCCGCGACGACCCGCGGTCGCCATCGGACACTCGGTCATCCCATAGGAGCGATACACGAAGGCGCCGAGCCTGCGGCCGACCTCGCGCACCAGTTCGGGAGGCACGTCGGTCGCGCCGAGGCCGGCCACGCGCACGCTGGCGACCCGGCCCGGCGCGAAGCCGCGCGCCCCGAGCAATGCCTGGAGCACCGGTGTCGGACCTCCGGCGCTGGTCACCCCCTCGGCCTCGATCAGTTCGAGCGCGCGCTCCGGATCGAACGGCTCGAGCAGCACCGCGCGCGTACGCCCCGCGACCGGCCCGGTTCCGAAGGCGCACACGCCGCCGATGTGGGTGAGCGGGAACCAGAGGATGCCCACCGCCGCGCCGTCGGCGCCGAGCGCCGCCTGCTGGACCCGCAGGAAGTGCCCGAGGGTCGATCGGGTGTGCAGGACCCCCTTGGGGTCGGCCGTCGTGCCGGAGGTGTAGAAGAGCGCGGAGACGTCGTGCGGACCGCGCGGCGTCGGTGGACGGTCGTCGGCGGCTCCCGCGCAGAGCGCATCGAAACCGACCTGTCCACCTGCGGGCGCGGCCCGCACGACGACGACGTGTTCCAGGTCCGGACATCGCGCGCGCGCGGCGAGCGCCATCTCGCGGTGGTCGAAGCCGCGCAGCACACCCGGCACGAATAGCGCCCGCGTGCCGGCCTGCCGCGCGACGAACGCGAGCTCGCGCTCGCGGAAGATCGGCAGGATCGGATTCGACACGCCGCCCACCCGGTCGATCGCGAAGTGCAGCGCGATGCCTTCGATCCAGTTCGGGAGCTGCCACGAGACGACGTCCCCCGTCCCGATCCCGATCCGCCGCAGGCCCGCCGCGACCGCGGCCACGCGGCGCACGAGCGAGCCGGCCGTGACGCGCTCCGCCCCGGCAACGAACGCCACGTGGCCGGGCGCCTCGTCGGCCAGCCGGTCGAGCGCGTCGCCCGGCCCCTCGTGCGGCCAGTGGCCGTCGGCGACGTGGCGCGCAATCCTTCCCGGCGAGGGGGCGACATCCCGGAGCGCGACCATCCCGGTGGCCTTATAACGCCCGCTCACTGGGCAAAAGACCGCGGTGGGCGGCCCCCGCCCGGGACGCCCGCCGGGCGACCCGGCATCCATGCGAGCGTCGTCGCGAGCGTCGCCCGGTCGTCGCCTCGGGCAGGCCTTCGTGATAGCGTCGCGCGCGCCGGCACCCGCCCCCCGGGTGCCCTACGAAGAGCGCGGCGCCATGAACCCGATGACCCTCTGCACGCACGGATCCGGCGACGGGGCGTGCCCATGGTGCGAGACCGGCGCCACGATGCCGCTCGGCTGCGCCTCCTGCACGGAGCAGTTCCCGCCGGATTCGCGTTTCTGCCCGTCCTGCGGAACGCCCGTCGCGATCACCGAGCGCAAGCCCGTCACCGTCCTGTTCGTGAGCGCCCACGGTAGTCCGGAGCTGGGTGTCGCGCTCGACGCCGAGCGGTGGCACGCGATCATCGACCGCTTCCTGCGCATCCTAGGCGACGGCATCCGCAGCCACGGAGGCGTGGTCGACCGGTTCACCGGCGAGGGGATCAAGGCCCATTTCGGCGCTCCGGTCGCGCTCGAGAACCACGCCATCCTCGCTTGCCTCGCCGCACTGCACCTCGCCCGCGAGATCACCGTGTTTGCCGAGGAGATCCGCTGCTCCGACCGGATCGCCTTCAGGGTCCGCATGGGACTGCACTCCGGCGACGTCGTCTACGGTCCGATCGGATCCACCCTCTCCGCCCAGGGGCGTACCGCCGGGATCGCCGCGCGCATCGAGCAGTCCGCGTCTCCCGGGAGCATCCACCTGAGCGAGGCGACGGCCCAGCTGCTCGACGCGCGCTTCGAACTGCGCGAACTCGGCCCGGTCGAATTGCGGGGCGTTCGCGAGCCGTTGCGAATCCTCGAACTCCGGGGCGCGCGCGAGCGCACCCGGCGACGGCCTGCCGTCCACGGCGCGCTGCCCTTCGTCGGCCGGACGATCGAGCTGGTCATGCTCGAGGCGCTGCTGCAACGCGAGACCCCCTCGATCGTCGCGGTCACCGGGGAGGCCGGCATCGGCAAGACGCGCCTCCTCGAGGAGTTCGCCCTCCGGGCGCAGGCGAGCGACACGGCGATCTCCCTGCGGCTCGCGGCGGTCGAGGGGGAGCGCGACGCCCCCTTCACCTTTTACCGCCGCGCCCTGCGCCGGCTGCTCGAGGTCGAGCCGGGCGAGCCGCTCGAGCGCGCCCGGGAGCGGGTCGCCGCCAAGTTCCTGCTCTCCGAGCCCGGTATCGAAGCGGAACTGCCACGCATCTTCGAACTCCTCGGCCTCGTCGCACCCGGTGCGACGCCACGCTTGCACCTCGACGGCCTGCACCTCGAACTCGCAGCCCTCTCGAGACGCGTCGTGGACACCAGGGATCGGACCCGGAAGCGTCTGGTCATCCTCGACGACATCCAGTGGATCGACCCGGCGAGCCTGTCGGTCATGGCGACCGGGGTCGAGAGCGGCGTGATCCGCCCCAGCCTGCTGATCGCCGTCCAGCGCGGCGGCCACGATCTCCCCTTCTCCCGGCTGGGCTCGTTCGCGGGATCGATCCACCTGCTTCCACTCCGCGAGCGGGAGAGCGAGGAGTTGCTGCGGGCGCTGCTCGGGACCGACCCGTCCCTCGGCGCCCTTCGCGAGAGGCTGCGCGACAGTTCCGGCGGGAATCCCCTCTTCCTCGGCGAACTCGTGCAGTCCCTGCGCACCCGGGGCGCCCTCGCGGGCGAACCCGGGGCCCTCCGGCTCGTCCGGGAACACGCCGCCGAGGACCTGCCGCCGACGCTCCATGCCCTGCTGGCCGCGCGCATCGACGCACTCGGACGGGAGGACAAGACAGTGCTCCAGGCGGCGGCCGTCGTCGGTTCGCGCTTCGAGGCGGCCGTGCTGGCGCGGGCCGCGGCGCGGCCCGCCATCAGGATCGCGGAGTCGCTGCGCCGCCTGCAGGCGAGCGAGATCGTCGAGGCCATGCCGGCCGACGGACCGGGAGTCTTCGGCTTTCGCCACCGACTCCTGCGCGAGACGGCCCTGCGCTCGATGCTGAGCGGGGCGCGGTCGAGACTCCACGTCGCCGTCGCCAAGGCGCTCGCCGCACGCCCGCACCCGGAGCGCGACGCCGCGGAGATCGCCGGCCATTGGCGGGAGGTCGGTGCGGCGGACGAGGCCGCGCGCTGGCTCCACCGCGCCGCACGCTACGCCATGCCGCGCGCCCCCTCCCGTTCGCTGGAGCATCTTCGCGAAGCCCGCGCGCTATGCGCCGAGTGTGACGTGTCGAGGCGCGACGACCGACTGCTGCTCGACGTCTGCGTCGACCAGCTTCGTCTCGGCTGGCGCCACGGGCTTCCACCGGACGAGGCGGCGGAGGTCCACGCCGACGGCCGTCGCATCGCCCTCGAACTCGGCGACGCATCGGCCGCGTCCTCGCTCGCCGCCGGGCATGCCGCGGTCGTCGCGATGTCGGGCCGCACCCAGGAGGTCGTCGACCTCGTCGAGGTCTCGCGTGCCCTCGACGACGGCCTGGGCCATCGCGCGCCCGAGCTTGCGCTCCGCACCATGCGCGCCACGGCGCTCTTCTCCATCGGCGACCTGGCGGGCGTCCTGCGGGAGTGCTCGGAGCCGCTTCGCCCGCAGGACGAGAGCCTGGCGGCCGACCCGTCTGCCGGCTCGACACCGGTCGACTACCTCGTGTTGCGCGGCACGGCGCTGGTCGACACCGGAGCGCTTCGGGAGGGCGGCGCCTGCCTCGAGGAGGCGATCCGCCGGGCGCGTCGCTCGGGCAGCGCCATCACGATCTGCACTGCCATCGCGGCCGCGACCCTGCGCGCCCGGCTCACCGGCGCCTCCCCCTCCGATCTCCTCGCCCTCTGCATCGAGGGCGTGGCGATCGCCGAGCGAGCAGGGAACGACTTCCTGCTGAGCCGCATGCTGGGCGCGCTCGCCGAGGTTCGCCTCATGTTCGGGCAGCACGCCGCGGCGACCGACCTCTTCGAACGAGCGATCGCCATCGTCGATGCGAGCCGCGTACTCGTCAGCGACGACTTCGGACTCCGCGCCCGGCTCGCGGGCTGCCGTCTGGTCGCGGGAGACCCTGCCGGGGCGCTCGCGGACGCGGACCGCGCCCTCGACGCGATCGAGGGCCGGGGCGGCCGCCTGCGCGAGATCGAGATCAACACGCGCTGGGCCTGGGTTCATGCCGCCGTCGGCCGCACGGATCCCGAGGCCGTCGCGACGCGTGTCCGTCGCTGCCTCGAACTCGTCGCCGAGACCGGGGCCTGGAGCCGGGAGCCCTTCCTGCGGCTCGCGCTCGCCTGGGTGCATCGCAGGCAGGGGCACGAGGCCGAGGCGATTCTCGAGACGCGGCTCGCGCTCGACCGACTCTTCGCGATGGAGCACTGGGACGCGCAGCGCGTGGCGCTCATCGAGAGGTTGCGCGAAGCGACCCCCAGGGAGCAGCGGCGGGGTCTTCTGCGCTTCCTCTCCGGCTTCGGGATCTCGGCGCGCAACGGACTTCCCCTGCTGCCCTGATCCCGCGCACCGATTCGGTTGGCGCGCCCCGGGGCGCGCGCTAGAGCGGGCGCATGTCACAACGCAAGGTGGCCTTCCTCACCGGCGCGAGCCGCGGCATCGGGCGCGGCTGCGCCCTCGAATTCGCGCGCCGCGGCTTCGACCTGGTCCTGACCGCGCGTACGTCACCTCCTCCGCCGGGGACCGCGAGACGCCCGAGCCGATCGGCAAGGGCGGCTGGGGGCTCGGCTACTCGATCACCAAGGCGGCGTTCAATCGCATGGTCGCCGGACTGGCCAAGGAGTTGCGCGAGCACAACGTCGCCGTGATCGGTCTCATGCCGGATTTCGTGGGCACCGAGCGGATGGCAATCGAACTCGCGGACTTCGGCTTCGACGCTTCGCGCGGGCTACCGGTCGAGAACCCGCACGATTGGCGTCGGGGCCTCCCGGCCCGCGTCAGCCCGCCCGGGCGATCAGCACCGGCGCCAGCACCCACAGCACGGCGACGATCACCACCACTCCGACCAGGTCGAGCACGACCCCGTGCCGCATCATCGTCCGCAACGGGATCCGCCCCGACGCGTAGACGATCGCGTTGCAAGGCGTCGACACCGGCATGACGAACCCGAGCGAAGCGCCCATCGTCGCCCCGAGCGCCGGCAGGACCGGGTCCGCGCCTGCCGAACGGGCGAGCGCGATCACCACCGGCACGACCATGTTCGCCGACGCCGTGTTGCTCGTCGTCTCCGAAAGAAACGTCGCGATCGCGGTCGAGCAGGCGAGCAGCCCCAGTCCGCTGGTCACGCCGAGGCGTACGGTGAGCGCGCGCCCCATCGCCTCGGCGAGTCCGGTCTGGAACGCGAGGGTACCGAGCGCGATGCCGCCGCCGTAGAGGAACACGATCCACCAGTCGATGCGCACGGCCTCGTCCCAGGAGAGCGTGAACTCGTGGCGCGCCGGATTCGTCGGCAGGACGAAGAGCAGTCCCGCACCGAGCAGCGCGACGACGCTCTCCGGGAGGAGTTCGCCGAGGCGCTGCGCCAGGGCCGCATCGCGTCCCAGGAGGAGTGCCGCGGCCCCCGGAAGAATCCACAGGAAGACGGTCGAGCCGAAGGCGAAGATCGTGTTGCGCTGCGCGAGAGTCCACGGCCCCAGTCGCTCGCGTTCGGCCGCGAGCAGCGGCTGCAGGTCGAGCTTCGGGCCACCGCCGCCCCCGGCCGCGCGGCCGAGATCCCAGATGATCCAGGCGAGCAGGACCAGCACCACCGGGACGCCGAGGGCCATCCAGGAGAAGAACGGAAGCTCGAAGCCGGCCTCGCGTCGCAGGAAACCGAGCCCGATCAGGTTGGGCGGGGTTCCGACCGGGGTGCCGAGGCCCCCGACCGAAGCCGAGAAGGAAGTCGCCAGCAGGAGAGCGGTCGCGAAGGCCGGTGTCACCGCGCTCCGCTCGCCCAGCGCTTCGAGCGAGGCGAGGATCGAGAGTCCGATCGGAAACATCATCGCCGTCGTCGCGGTGTTGCTGATCCACATCGAGAGAAAGGCGCCACCCGCCGCATAGGCGGCGAGCACGCGCGCGGGGCGCCCGCCGATGCCGGGGGCCGAGAGGATCGCGAGCGCGAAGCGACGGTCGAGCCGGTGGTGCTCGATGGCGCGCGCGAGCATGAACGTCCCGACGAAGACGAAGACGAGCGGGTCGGCGAACGGTGCGAAGGCCTCCTTGGCCGGCGCGACGCCGAGGATCACCGCCGCGGCGACGCCGAGGAAGGCGGTCATCGCCATCGGGATCGCCTCGGTCAACCAGAGCAGGACGACCGCCGCGAGAATCGCGGCGAGACGGTGCGCCGCCTCGGGGAGTCCGGCAGACGCGTTCCAGGCCGCGGCGAACGCGAGCGGAGCGAGGAGAAAACCGCTGCGCTGGCGCCAGAGGTCGAGATTTCCCGGGCCGTCGCCGGGAGCACCCCCGTCGGGTTCGCGCTCCGTCGCCCGCTCCATCGCCCGATCCCTAGCCCGCTCGCACCCGCGAAGCCAAAGCCGGCATCCGGGCCGCGCCGCGGAATCCCTCGGGTGCGCACCGCTCGCCTGCGACCGCCGGCGGGTGATAGTCCGGGGGCCGCGGATCAAGGGGGGAACGCCGATGGATTATCGCAACCAGGTCGTGATCGTCACCGGAGCCTCGTCGGGCATCGGCTGGGTCACAGCCCTCGACCTCGCCCGACGCGGCGCGATCGTGGTCGGGGTCGCCCGGCGCGAGGCGTTGCTGCGCAAGCTCGAGGACCAGTGCGCAGCCGTCTCGCCCAAGTCGTTCCACCTCGCGGGCGACTTGGGCGATCGCGCGTTCGCCGAGCACGTCGTCGCCGAGACGGTGCGTCGCTGCGGACGACTCGACGTGCTGGTCAACAACGCCGCCGTCTCGAAACACAAGCACACCTACCACACGACGGCTTCCGAGGCCGAGGACGTCATGCGGATCAACTTCCTCTCCTGCCTCTGGACGACCTACGCGGCGATCCCGCACATGCTCCGCCAAGGCGACGGCGTCATCGTCCAGGTTTCGTCGTTCGCCGCCAAGGTGCCACCGCCGCGAGAGGGACTCTACGCCGCCTCCAAGGCCGCGATGAACGCCTTCTCCGAGGGCCTCTGGAACGATCTCGCCGGCTCCGGCCTCCACGTCGGTATCGTGCATCCCGGCCCGATCGACACGGAGATCTGGGACAAGGAGGACGAACCGCCTTCCTACAACGGGAAGAAGCACCCCCCCGAGATCGTCGCCGACGCGATCCGCGAGGTCATCGAGAAGCGGCGCTTCGAGATCACGATTCCGCGCCGCAGCCCGCAACTCGTCGCGGCCCGGATCATGCGATTGCTCGCCCCGGGCGCCCTGCGCCGCGGCATGGCGTGGATGGAACCGGTCCCCGACGAATTGCTCGAGCGCGCGCGCAGTCGCTCCCGCGAGGGCAAGCGGCTCGGCGAGCCGGACTGAGCCCGCAGCGCCTCGGGACGCGCCCCCGGACGACGCTTGCCGGGACGCCGATCGGGGCCTCGGCCGCCCGGCGGAGGGCGACGAGAAAGCCTATCGGCAAACCCGCGATTCGTTGGTAGACTCGGCCGTCGGCCCGGCAAGCGGTCGGTTCCGGCGAGGAGGCTCGACATGTCCCGATGGATCGCCGCGGCGCCGAGCGCCCTCTTTTTCTTTCTCGTTCCCCTGTTCGTCGCCGCCTGCAGCGACACGAGTTCGACGGATGGCCCCGCGCCGGCCGAGACCCTGCTCGCCAACGGCGTGAAGGTCGACGTCTCGCCGAGCGGCGCGGTGTCGCTGAGCCTCGACGGACGCCCCCTGCTCGCCATGCCCGAGGGCGTCGCCCCGGTCGTCCGCAGCTTCGAGGAGAGCTACCAGGGAGCGACCGCGATCTGGACCTTCACCCGGACCGGCGCCTCGGAGGAGTCGATCTCCGGGCTGCGCGGCGTGCGCCGCGAGGGCGACGCGGTGGTTGTCGACCTCGGCGACCCCGCGGCGGGGACCGGCGCGGTCCTGCGAGTCCACCCCGACGCGCGACAGCCCGAGGCGACCGTCCTCGAAATGGACCTCGACCCGGCACTCCCGGCCACACCGCCGCTCGCTGGCTCGGGCACGACCGCGCTCCACTCGCCGGTGTTCCCGGTGCGCATCGACCCCGACGCGACCTTCATGGGTTTCGGCGAGCAGTACAACTCGGTCGACCAGCGCGGCGAGGCGTTCACGCTCATGGTCAGCGAGCAGGGGATCGGCCGCAAGCCCGGCGGCAATCGCGCGCTCTCCGGCGATTCCCACACGACCTACTTCGCGATGCCCTGGTACCTCGACGCACGCGGCTTCGGCGTGCTGTTCCGCACGCCGCGCCGGGTGGACGTCGACCTCGGCAGGACCGACCCGGGCACGGCCTGGTTCGAGCTCGTCGGCGAGAGCCGGGTTGAGCTCGTCGTGTTCCCCGGCCCGCGTCCGCTCGACGTCGTCCGCCAACTCGGCGGCGAGGTCGGGCGACCCGCGACGCCGCCCGACTGGGCCTTCGACCTCTGGGTTTCCGCGCAGGGCGGCACCGAGAAGGTCCTCGCCCGGGCCGCGAAGCTGCGGGCGAACGACGTCCCGGCCGGCGCGATCTGGTCGCAGGATTGGACCGGCTTGCGGCGCAATTTCGACGGCGGCTACGGCGTGCAGTACCGCTGGCAGGCCGACGAGACCCACTACCCGGGCCTCGCCGGCATGATCCGCACTCTCCACGCCGACGGCTTCCGCTTTCTCGCCTACGTGAACCCGTTCGTCGACGAGAAGCTGCCCAACCACTTCCCCGAGATGAACGCCCGCGGCCTGCTCGTGAAGCGGCCCACCGGCGAGTCCTACGTCGCCTTCGCCCCCAACGGGAGTTCCTCGCACCCCGACCTGACCGATCCCGAGGCCCAGGAGTATGTGCGCTCCTACCTGCGCGCGATGATCCGCGACTACGGCATCGACGGCTGGATGGCCGACTTCGGCGAGTGGGTGCCGCTCGACGCGCGCTTCTCCGACGGCAGCGACGGCGGCACGCGCCACAACCTCTTCCCGGAGGCGTGGCAGCGGCTTTCGCGCGAGGTCATGGACGAGTTGCGACCGGGCGACGGCGTCTACTTCTCGCGCTCCGGCTGGACCGGCGTGCAATCGGCCTCGCAGGTGCACTGGACCGGCGACCAGGAGACCGGCTTCGAGCCCGAGGACGGTCTTCCGACCGTCGTGCCCGCGATGCTGAACCTCGGCCTCTCCGGCGTGCCGGTCGCGACCCACGACATCGCCGGCTTCAGCAGCTCGACCGTGCCGCCGAGCACGAAGGAGGTCTTCCTGCGCTGGACCGAACTCGGCGCCTTCTCGCCGATCATGCGCACCCACGACGGCAACAAGAAGCTCGACAACTGGACCTGGGACGCGGACGAGGAGACGATCGCCCACTTCCGCCGCTTCGCGCGCATCCACCGGGCGCTCGGACCCGAGTTGCGTGCGCTCGCCGCGGAGGCACGCGAGACCTCGGCGCCGATCGTGCGCCACCCGGTGCTCGTCTTTCCCGACGACCCCGGCTCGCGCGGCGTGAGCGACGAGTTCCTGCTCGGCGACTCGCTGCTCGTCGCACCGGTCGTCGCACAGGGCGCGACGAGCCGCGATCTCTACCTGCCCCCGGGCACCTGGTACGACGTCTGGACGGGCGAGGCGCACCAAGGGGCGCGGCGGATCACCGTCGATGCGCCGATCGGGCGGCCACCGGTATTCTCGCGCGACCGCGACCGCACCGACCTGCGCGCGATCCGGTAGCCCAAGCCTCGCCCCGGGGACGGGCCTGCGCTCGCGCAGGGGTCGGGCGCGGCGGAAGGCCAGCCGCCGGGCCCGCGCGTCAGGGTGCTTGGCGGAAGTGCAGCGCCTTGCGGCGGGTGAGCGCGAGGAAGCCGTAGCGCGACATCGTCGCACCGCGCCCGCTCTCGCCCCAACCGCCCCACGGGAGGCTCGGATCGACGTAGTCGCAGCGGTTCTGGAAGACGGTTCCGACGTCGAGTTCGCGCGCCACGCGCTCGGCGCGATCCGTGTCGTCCGTCCACACCGAAGCGGTGAGACCGAAGCGGGTGTCGCGCATGAGCGCGATCGCCTCCTCGTCGTCCTGCACCCGGCGCACGGCCAGGATCGGCGCGAAACTCTCGTCCTGCATGAGGGAGGATCGGTTCGGCACGTCGACCAGCAGGGTCGGCGGGAAGAAGTTCCCGGTCGTGCCGGCGACCCGCTGTCCGCCGAGCAGGAGGTGCGCGCCCTGCGCGACCGCGTCCTCGACCTGGCGCTCGAGGAACGGGAGCGCCGTGCGGATCGCGAGCGGCCCGAGGGTGGTCGTCTCGTCGAGCGGATCTCCCATCCGGTAGGCCTCGAGCACGCGGCGCGCGCGCTCGACGAATTCGTCGTGGACGCTGCGGTGCACGTAGACGCGCTCGATCGCGCAGCACGACTGCCCGGCGTTGTAGCAGGCGCCGTCGACGACGTTCGCGACGGCAAAGTCGAGGTCGCCGTCGGCGGCGACGTACGCGGCATCCTTGCCACCGAGTTCCAGGCCCACGGTCGCGAGCCCGCCGGCGGCCTCCTCCACCACCCGCCGACCGGTCGCGACCGACCCGGTGAACGC
>CAMBZJ010000026.1 GCA_945872365.1 Klebsiella pneumoniae | reverse complement strand
GGCCCGCAGGCCGTCCTCCCCGCCCGGTTCGAGATCAGTAGCGGTAGTACTCCGGCTTGTAGGGCCCCGAGACCGGCACGCCGATGTAGTCAGCCTGCTTGGGCGTGAGCTTGGTCAGCTTCACGCCGAGCTTGTCGAGGTGGAGCCGGGCGACCTCCTCGTCGAGCTTCTTCGGCAGCATGACCACCTCGCGCTTGTAGCGCTTCGAGTCGCGCCACAATTCGATCTGCGCGAGCACCTGGTTCGTGAACGAGGCGCTCATCACGAAGGACGGGTGGCCGGTCGCGCAGCCGAGGTTCAGCAGGCGGCCTTCGGCGAGGATCAGGACCGAGTGGCCGTCGGGGAAGACCCACTCGTCGTACTGCGGCTTGATGTTGACGTGCCGGACGCCCTTCACCTTGGCGAGACCGGCCATGTCGATCTCGTTGTCGAAGTGGCCGATGTTGCCGACGATCGCCTTGTCCTTCATCTTCGCCATGTGCGCGGCGGTGATGATGTCGAAGTTGCCGGTCGTCGTGACGAAGAGGTCGGCGGTCGACAGGACGTCCTCGAGGCGCAGCACCTGGTAGCCCTGCATCGCCGCCTGGAGCGCGCAGATCGGGTCGATCTCGGTGACGACGACGCGGCAGCCCTGCCCGCGCAGCGCCTCGGCGCAGCCCTTACCGACCTCGCCGAACCCGCAGACCACCGCCATCTTGCCGCCGAGCATGACGTCCGACGCGCGGTTCAGGCCGTCGATCAGGGAGTGGCGGCAACCGTAGATGTTGTCGAACTTGCTCTTGGTGACCGAGTCGTTGACGTTGATCGCCGGGAAGAGCAGCTTGCCCTCCTTGGCCATCTGGTAGAGCCGGTGCACGCCGGTCGTCGTCTCCTCGCTCACGCCGCGGACGGCGGGCGAGATGCGCTCCCACTGCTGCGGGTCCTCGCGCTGGATGCGGCGCAACAGCTGCAGGATGACGCCCCACTCCTCGGAGTCGGTCTGGGGGGCGAAGGCCGGGATCTTGCCGGCGCGCTCGTACTCGAGGCCCTTGTGGACGAGCAGCGTCGCGTCACCGCCGTCGTCGACGATGAGGTCGGGGCCCGACCCGTCGGGCCACAGGATCGCCTCGTTCGTGCACCACCAGTACTCCTCGAGCGTCTCGCCCTTCCAGGCGAAGACAGGCGATCCCTTGGGGCGCTTGGTCGTGCCGTCGCGTCCGACGACGACCGCCGCGGCCGCCGGGTCCTGCGTGCTGAAGATGTTGCAGGAGACCCAGCGCACGTCGGCGCCGAGGTCGGCCAGCGTCTCGATGAGGACGGCGGTCTGCACGGTCATGTGCAGCGACCCCATGATCTTCGCGCCGGCGAGCGGCTTCTTCTTCGCGTAGCGCTCGCGCAACGCCATCAGGCCGGGCATCTCCTGCTCGGCGAGCCGGATCTCCTTGCGGCCGAGTTCGGCGAGTGCGAGGTCGGCGACCTTGTAGGGCAGGCGCTCCTTGCGGTGCTCGCGGGGCTTCAGTCGTGTGATCGTTGCCATCGATTCCTCCTGGGTCGGGACGGTCCATCCGTCTTCGCTTGTCGATCCGTGATCGTGCCTCGGTGAACGAGGCGTGCGGCCGCCGCGAAGAGCGCGGGGCCGCGGGCCTGGGCCGCGGGCGGGAGCGGAACGACCCGCCCCTCGCCGAATCCGGCCTCGGTGAGCCAGCCCAGCGTGCGCTCCGGCTCGAAGCCGAGCCAGACGTGGCCCATCTGCTGGCGGTACTCGACGTGTTCGTGCGGCAGCATGTCCACGAGGAGGAGGCGCCCGCCGGGTCGCAGGGCGCGCGCGGTCTCGCGCAGGACCGCCTGCGGGTCGGCGACATGGTGCAGGACGAGGCAGGCGACCGCGGCATCGAGGCTGGCGTCCTCGACCGGAAGCGCCTGCAATTCGCCCGAGCGCAGTTCGACGTTGTCGAGGCCTGCGACCCGGCGGCGCGCGGCGCGCAGCATCGCGCGCGAACTCTCGACCGCGACCACCTTCGCGACGAAAGGCGCCAGAGCCTCGGCGATCTGCCCGGTGCCGCAGCCGAGGTCGCCCACCGTCCACGTCGGGTCGAGCAGGCCGAGAAGACCGAGCGCATCGAAGCGCTCGCCGAACATCTCGCGGCGCAGCCGGTCCCATTGTCCCGCGGCGCTGCTGAAGAAAGCCTGCGAGGGCGTCTGGCGCTCGGCGAGCACGCTCGCCACCCGACGATCGTCCTGAGCCGCGACGGGGAGACCCGCCGTCTGCTCGCGCAGCAGGCTCCACAGCCGGCGAGCGGCGGATTCCAGCGCATCGACGTCCATGCGGTAGAGCCGGCTCGTCGCCTCGGGCCGCGCGGCCACCCAGCCGTCGTCGGCGAGGACCTTCAGGTGCCGGCTGACCGTCGACTGCGGCATCTGGAGGACCGCGCACAGCTCCGCCACGGTGAGCTCATGGCGTTCGACCAGGCGCAGGATGCGCAGCCGGGTCGCGTCGCCGAGCGAACTCATCCAGGAGAGCACGGGCGGGCTTGCGTGGAGATTCATCCGTCGATCCGGATTCAACGCTAGAGGAGGATCCCGGGTCGGTCAAAGGCGTCGCCCGGGCGTCGCGGCGGAGCGGAGCGCAGGCGTCCTCAGGCGTCGCAGGCCGCGAGGATCGGGTCGCAGATCCGGGTCATGCGCAGGTAGTTGTCGATCGAGCCGCGCACGCCGTTGGTGAAGTAGGCGACCGCGAGGTCGCGCGAGGGATCGGCCCAGCCGGTCGTACTGCCGTGCCCGGAGTGGCCGAAGGTGAACGGGTTCGAGCGGCGACCGAAGGCCGAGGTCGGTCCGCCGAGTTGGAAGCCGAGGGCCCAGCGCACCGGGATCTCGAGCGTCCGGTCGCGGGCGCCGTCGACGACCGGGCGGACCGCACGCTCGATGGTCTCGGGACGCAGGAAGCGACGGCCCTGCCACTCGCCGCCGCGCAGCAGCATCGAGTAGAACGCGGTGAGGTCGGCGGTCGTGGTGATGCCGGTTGCGGCCCCGGCCTCGGTCGCGTGGACCTCGGGGCGGTTGAAGTCGGCGACGAACGCGAACTCGCCGGAGAGGTCGGTATGGTGGGCGACGCGCGTCTCCTGCTCGGGCGGTAGTCCGAGCCAGGTGTCGCGCAGGCCGAGCGGTTCGAAGAGTTCGTCGGCGAGCAAGCGCCCGAGCGCGCGACCGTCGACCCGGCGTACGATCTCGCCGAGCGCCCAGCCGTAGTTGAGCGGGTGGTAGCCGACGTCGGTTCCGGGCTCCCACAGCGCGCGGCGCTCCTCCATCGCGCGTGCGACCTCGGCGCGGTCGCTCCAGCGATCCCAGGTGAGCCACTTCGGGCCGACCGGAAAACCTCCCTGGTGGCTCAGGACGTGCAGGATCGTCGCGTTCTCCTTGCCCCGCTGGCCGAACTCCGGCCAGATGCGCGCGACCGGTGCGTCGAGATCGAGTCGGCCGCGCTCGGCGAGCAGGTGGATCGCGAATGCGGTGAGCGGCTTGGTCGCCGAGAAGATGAGAAAGAGCGAATTCGCGTCGACCTCGGGTGCGTCGGGCTCGCCGCGCAGGCGTCCGCCGGAAGCCTGCAGCACGATCTCGCCGTGGCGGCGCACGGTGAGTTGCGCACCGGGATGGAGTCCGGACTCGAGCTGGTGGGCGAAAACCTCCGCGACCCGCTCGAGCCCGTCGTTCGAGACGCCGGCCGCGCGGGCCGCATCGCGGCGGATGTCGACGTCGATGCGCATCGTTCGAGCCTAGGCCGGCAGGCCGCGCGTGGGAAGGGGCGGCGCCTTGAAAATCCGGGCGCCGTTCTCCATCCTCGCGGATGTGTCCGACGGCGCGAAGATCCTGCGCGGCCCTTGGCCCGGGTCGCGGGAGAGCGTCGCGCGTGCGCGGGCCGCGGCCTCCGAGGCGAGCGACGCCGGCCGCGTCGCGCCCCTTTCCGACGGCGTCGCCCCGGGGCCGTCGCGCCCGGAGGACGGCGCGGGCCGCATCCACCTGGGTTTCGTCGTCCGCGACTGCGCGGTCGCGCTCGGGCGTCGCCCGACCCCCGAGGAACTCGCCCACTGGGCCAACCACCAGTGCGACGAGCGCGGCGAGTTCTGCCTTTTCGGCCGGGAGATCTCGCCGGCCGAGGCCAGGGTGATCCTCGCCCATCCCGGGCGCGAGGTGACCGTGCGCCCGGAGCGGGCACGCCCCCACTCGGAGCCGGATCCGGGCTCCTCGTCCCGCTCCTCCTGAATCCGACCGGACCACGCGGCCGTGCCCGCCCCGTGTTTGACCGGTGCCGGGGTCGCTGGTAGCCCGATGGGCGACGAGGACGACGCGGGAAGCGTCTCGCGCGGACCGGCGGCCTCGTTGCCGGAAGTACCAGTCCGGCCGCCCGGTAGAATTTCCTGACGAAAGCGGAGGAAGCACCCCATGGATGTCGTGCAGTCGATGCTGCGTTGGTTCCACGTCGTGTTCAGCATCCTTTGGATCGGACACCTGTATTTCTTCAATTTCGTGAACGTCCCCTTCCAGGGGCTGCTCGACGGCGAGACCAAGAAGAAGGTCAATCCCGAGCTGATGCCGCGCGCGCTCTTCTGGTTCCGCTACGGCGCGCTTTGGACCTGGATCACCGGGATGCTGCTGCTCGGGGTGGTGTTCTACCACGGCTGGCGCGGCGGCAACATGTTCGACGCGACGACGAACGTCGACACGACCCGCGCGGTCGCGATGATCCTCGTGAACCTGCTCGCCTTCCTGGCCTACGACTTTCTCGTCGGACAGGAGTTCGCGAAGGACCTCAAGGTGCTCGCCGGCATCGGCGTGCTGGCGACGCTGATCGTGGCCCTTCTCAACCAGAGCGTCGGCGGCTTCAGCTACCGCGCCATGGCCATCCACGTCGGTAGCATGTTCGGCACGATCATGGCGTTCAACGTCTGGTTCCGCATCTGGCCCGCGCAGCAGAAGATCATCTCGGCGGTCAAGGCGGGCACGCCTCCCGATGCGAGCCTAGTCGCGCTCGCCGGCGCCCGATCGAAGCACAACACCTTCCTGTCGGTGCCGCTCGTGTGGCTCATGCTGGAGAACCACAACACCTGGGCCGCCTCGGCCCTCGGTCTCCCCGGCTGGGCGTGGATCGCGATCATGACGGCGCTCGGCTGGTGGCTGGTCACGATGTTCTACCGCCAGTCGGTCAAGGTGACGGGCTTCTAGGCTGCGTCCGATCACGACGCGCGATTCGGTGGAGCCGTGCCGGGGGACCGGCGCGGCTCTTTCCTTTGGATCTTGCCGGGTGGAACGATGCTCCCCCGGGGATCGGTGAGTGTTCCATGATGCGTGCAATCGCAGCAACCGTTTTCACGGTCGGCCTCGTGCTGGGCTGCGGCGAGCCGGCCCTGCTCCGCCAGACGCGCAAGGAGAGACTCGTCGAAGAGATGCGATCCGCCGTGCTCGCCTCGGCGGTCGCCGAAAAGGGCGCCGTCATGGCGGTCACGGACGACGACTCCAGGGCGCTCGCGGTCGACTCCCGGGCGTCTTCCGAGACGGTCGACCGCAAGAGCGCGGAACTCCGTACTCTCGTCGATGCCGACGGCCGGGAACCGGAGGTCGCGAAGCTCGCGGCATTCGATTCTGTGTGGCTGGAGTTGCAGCGCATCGACCGTCGCCTGCTGGACCTGGCGACCCAGAACACGAACTTGAAGGCGGCGGGGCTCTTCTCGCGCGAGGGGCGCGAGGTGATCATCCGCTTCGTCGAGAAACTCGCGGCGATCGCGAAGGAAACGGAAGATCCGGCGAAGCTGCGCACGATCGCGGGATGCCAGGTCTCCGCCCTGCGCTCGCTCGCCGCGGTCCTGATCCACATCCCCTCGTCCGAAGATGCCGAGATGTCGAAGCTCGAGTCGACGATCGCCGCCCGCAACGAGGAGGTCGATCGCGGTCTCGCGACGCTGCGCTCGGACGAGCGACTCCCCCGGGAGGAGATCGCCGAGGTCTCCAAGGACTGGTCGGACTACCTCGCGATCGCCGAGCAGGGCTTGAAGCTCTCGCGCGAGAACTCGAACGTGGTGTCGCGCGACGTCTCGCTCAACGACAAGCCGCGCGCACTCAAGAAAGTCCTGCTGGCCCTCGACGAATTGCAGGCGGTCACCGGATCGCCCAAGCCCAGCCGCTAGGAACGGGCCCCGGTCTCCCGGCGCAGCAGTCGCTCGCCGAGCCACTCCGAGAGCTCCCCGAGGCTGCGCGCGCCGACCTCGTGCCCCATCGCGTACTCGCGCGCGTCGACCGGGACTCCGAGCGAGCGGAGCCGCTCGACCGAACTCCGCGCCCGCTCGACGCCGATCATCTCGTCGCGCGTGCCGTGCTGCACCAGGGTCTCGAGCGCCGAACGATCGGCCGGGGGAAATGCTCCCGCCATCTCGTCAGGGAGCCAGGTGCTGAGCGCCGCGAGACCGCGCCAGCGGGCGGGGGCCGCGAGCGCCAGCGCGTACGCGATCACGCCGCCCTGGCTGAAGCCGAGGATCGCCGTGCGGGCGGGGTCGGCGGGAAGGCGCGTGAACGCCTCTTCGACGAAGGTGCGCGCGTCGGCAACCGCGCCTGCGACCGCGAGAGGATTCGGCGGCGCGGTCCCGCCGAGCGGGAACCAGGCGTGGCCGATCGGGGCACCGCTGCCGGGTGCTCCGAGCGAGACCTGGTCGGCCCCCTGCGGCGCCACGACCATCAGCCGGCCGCCGCAGAGATGTGGCGCGAGCGACAGCAGGTCGAGCGCGTTCGAGCCGTAGCCGTGCAGTACGAAGAGCGTCGGCCAGGGGCCCTCGCCGGACGGTTGCCAGGTGGCGTGGGCGAGCTTCACCAGCCCGACTCCCGGGCGACTCTCTCGCGGTGCCAGGCGGGCGCGCCGAACCACATCTCGTTCTGCTTCGCGCGCTTGAACCAGAAGTGCATGTCGTGCTCCCAGGTGAACCCGATTCCGCCGTGCATCTGCACGGCGGTGTTGGTCACCCGCGAGTAGACCTCGCCGAGCCGCGCCTTCGCCATCGAGGCTGCGCGGGAGGCGTCCCTGGGGATTTCCTGCTGCGCCCACGCCGCGTACCAGACGAGCGAGCGCGATGGCTCGATCTCGGCGAGGCACTCCGCCGCCATGTGCTTCACCGCCTGGAAGCTGCCGATCGGCCGCCCGAACTGCTCGCGGACCTTCGAGTACTCGACGGCCATTTCGAGCGCGCGCTCGGCACCACCCTGGCTCTCTGCGGCGATCGCGACGCAGGCGACGTCGAGCAGGTTCTCCAGCGGACGCCAGCCCTTGCCCTCGGCGCCGAGCACCTGCGCGGTGTCGATCGCGACGTCGTCGAAGGCAACCTCGAAGAAGCGCCGGGTCCGGTCGATCGACGGCAGCGGGACGACGGTGATCCCCGGGGTGTCGCGCGGGACCAAGAGCAGCGTCACCCCCGCGGGTCCGCTGCCGGCGCCGGTACGGGCAGCGACGATGAGCAGGTCGGCGACCTGCGCGTCGACGACGAACCGCTTGGCGCCCGAGAGGCGCAGCCGGTCGCGGGCGCGGCGTGCGCGCAGGGTGACGCCGGCCGGGTCGAGCCATTCGGACTCCTCCAGCCAGGCGACCGTCGCGGTCAACTCGCCCGAGGCGAGGCGCGGCAGCCAGGCCTTCTTCTGTGCGGTCGATCCCGCGGAGAGCAGGAGCGACGTCGCGAGAACTCCGGAGGAGAGAAAGGGCACCGGCGCGAGACTGCGGCCGAGTTCGCCCAGAAGCACGGCGGCATCGAGCAGACCGAGACCGAGCCCACCGAGGCTCTCGGGAACGAGGAGCCCCGGCCATCCCTGCTCGGCGACCTTGCGGTTCAGTTCCGGGGAGAAGCCTTGCGGGTCGTCGGCGATGCGGCGCACGGTGCGCGGCGTCGCTTCGGCCGCGAGGAACTGCCGCGCCGTCTCGGCGAGCATCTGCTGGTCGGCGGTGAGTCCGAAATCCACGGCGATCGCCCGGGCCCCTCGCGGGACTCAGGCCCCCCTGGGCATGCCGAGCCCGCGCTCGGCGATGATGTTCTTCTGGATCTGCGAGGTGCCCCCGCCGATGATCATGCCGAGCGTGAACATCCAGTCGGTCGGCCAGACGCCGCGGGCCTCGACGTGCGGGCTCGTCTTGAGCAGGCCCGCGTGCGAGCCCAGGATCTCGAGCGCGGCGGCGCAGATGTCGTGGTTCAGCTCGGTGGTCACGAGCTTGTTGACCGAGGCGCCGATGCCCGCGGGGCGGCCGTGGATGCCGTCGGAGAGCTGCCTGAGCGAGTGGTACTTCATCGCCTCGACGCGGATCTGCAGGTCGGCGAGATGCTGTCGGGCGACCGGATCGCGCAGCACCGGCGCGCCGTCGCGCGAACGCTGCTTGGCGAGCCGCAGGAGATCGCCCATGAGTTGCTGGGTGCGGGTCGTGCTCGCGAGCATGTTGCGCTCGTGGCTCAGCGTCGCGTTCGCCACGAGCCAGCCCTCGTTCAGCTTTCCCACCAGGTTGCGGCGGGACACCCGGACGTTGTCGAAGAAGACCTCGTTGAAGCCCGCCTGTCCGGTCATCTGGACGAGTGGTCGCACCGTGATGCCGGGGCTGCGCATGTCGACGAGCAGGTAGGAGATGCCCTTGTGCTTGGGCGCCGCGGGGTCGGTGCGCACCAGGCAGAACATCCAGTCGGCGAACTGCGCGGTCGAGGTCCAGACCTTCTGGCCGTTCACGACGAAGAAATCACCGTCGATCTCGGCCCGCGTCTTGAGCGAGGCGAGGTCGGAGCCCGAGCCCGGCTCCGAGTAGCCCTGGCACCAGAGTTCCTCGGCGGTCAGGATGTGCGGCAGGTGGCGCTGCTTCTGCTCGTCGGTGCCGAGGTTGATCAGCGTTGGCCCGAGCATCTGGAGGCCCATCATCCCGATCGCCGCGGGAGCGCGGGAGAGCACCATCTCCTCGTTCAGGATCGATTGACGGACCAGACTCGCGCCCTGGCCGCCGTACTCCTTCGGCCAGCCGGTCGCGACGTAGCCGGCCTCGTGCAACTTGCGCTGCCAGGCCTTCGCCTCGGCGATGCGCCGCGGATCGCCGAGCGTAAGTTCGCCGCCCTCGGCGTCCTCTGAGCGCTTGGGGAGATTCCTGCGCAACCAGGCGCGCACTTCGCGCCGGTAGTCCTCGTCTTCCTTGGCGAACGATAGGTCCATCGCGCCGGTATCGCCTCGCCGAGCCGAAGGGTCAAGCGGCCGGCCGTTCGCCGCTGCCGGGTCTGCGCCCGGACGGGCTGCGTCGCGAGCTACTTCACGAGCCGGAACTCCCGGCGACGGCGGTCGACCTCGAGCGCCCGCTCGTAGCGGGGATCCACCGCGACATCGCCCTCGCGGGCCGCCTGTCCGTGGAGGATCCGTCCGCCGGCTTCCTCGCGCGCGGAGCGCGCGCAGGACTCGCAGAGTTCGAAGGCGAAGACCCGCCCGTCGACGCCGGGTACCCGGACCTGGGCGGCCGGCGGGCGCTCGGCGCACCAATCGCATTGGCCATGACGCCGCGAGGCGAGACCGGCGAGCGTGCGCAACTCCTCCGGGGCGAGTGCATGGTCCTCGAATCGGCCACCGCACTCGGCGCACAGCCAGACGCGACGGTCGCTACGCTCGCCGAGGAGTGCGATCCGGGCGATGATCGCCGAGTTGCACAGATCGCACGGATGCATCCTGATCTCCTACCACGTCCGGCCGCGGAAGCGGATCGGCCCGGTGGCACCCGCGCCGGTGGCCGGCTCGACTCCGGCACTTCCCGCCGCTACGGGGACGGCGGGGAGGATGCATGCCTCGAACGCAACGGGTCCGACACCGGCGCGCGGCGCTCGCCGCGGTGCTGCTCGCCGCCATCACGGCACCCGTGCCGGGTTGCGCCTCCGCCGCCCGGAACGCGCCGGTCCCGGCGCCTCCGCGGGTCGTCGCCTCGCCCGGCGGTCCGACGGTCGCCTCCGACCCGTCCCGGCGATTCCTCGTTTCCGGCGACGGAGCGATCGCTCTGGAGAACGGGCATACCGGCGAGAAGCTGAACGTCCGCTACCGCCGTCCCGACGGCGGCTACGACCCGGCCGCGATCGCGCGCATCGACGAGTTCTTCCGTTCGCGCGGCGACGACCGGCGCACGCGGGTCTCGCTGCGGCTCGTCGAGACGATCGACTTCCTGCAGGACCGGCACCGCCCGACGAGGACGATGCTCATGTCCGGTTACCGCAGCGGCGAGTACAACGCGGCGATCATCGCCCGCGGCGGACAGGCCGCACGCGCCTCGATGCACACCGAGGGGATGGCCTCCGACCTGCACTTCGACGGCATCGACCAGCGCGCCCTCTGGCTCGACGTCCGCGAACTCGAGTGCTGCGGCACCGGCTACTACCAGTCGTCGAGCTTCGTCCATCTCGACGTCGGCAAGCCGCGCTTCTGGGAGGAGACGACCTCGCGCGTGAAGGAGAACCTCTCGCGCGGCAACGCGCGGGTCATCGCCCGCACCGACTTCGACCGCTACGACCGGCTCGACGGCGCGATCGTCCAACTGCACTCGGTCACGCTGCGGCCGATCCGCATCTCCCGCCGCGCGGAGTTTGCGCCGCAGGAGCGCGAAGCGGCGGCCGGCGCCCCGGTCGTTCCGCTCGAACTTTCGCCGGAGACGCCGACGGGCGGCGGGGACTGCATGGAGTTCGCCGAGGGCGACCCGGCGCCGCCGATCCGCTTCGCGATCGCCGAGTCGGCGCGCGCCGCGTCCGCCGTCCGCGGCGCGCCGGTGCGCGGGCGCATCCTGCTGCACACCTGCGAAGCGCGGCTCGAGGCCACACCTGTGACGATCGAGAGCAACCCGGTCGAGATCCGGGCACCGGTCGCGCCCGCCCCGGGCGGCGCGAGCGGTCGCGCCTGAGAGTCGGTTGTCGCCCGTCGTCGAAGTCGTCGGGGTCGGGGCCGCGCCGGCCAAGGGCGATCCGCCTTGCGCCGTCTCGTCGACGGCTATGCGCATACGCCGATGCTGGATGGCGAGGTCTTCCTCGTCGCCCCCCACGAGATGTCCGACTACTCCGGGCCCGGCGCGTTCCACTGCGCGGTGAACTTCGCCCCCGCGCCGCGGACGATCGCCCTGGTCGGCGACTGGCGAGTCGAAGCGGGCACGCATCGGACGCAAGCCGGCGCCGCGTTCGACGGGCGCCTTGCGGCCGACGAGGCCGTCGTCCTGCGTCCGGACTGAACCGGGGTGAGCCCGGTCCGGGAGCAGCGGCACTCGCTCCGCTTGCCTGTGCCGGTCGCCGGCGATAGCGCAGGTGTCCATGAGCGTCGCCGATCGGGAATCCGCGGGCACCGGCGTGCGCTACGCGGTCGACGGCGACGGCATCGCGACCCTGCTTCTCGACCGGCCCGACAAGCGCAACGCGGTCATGCCTCCGGACTGGCGCGCCTTCGAGGAGCGGCTCGACGAGGGGGCGGCGGATCCCGCCGTGAAGGCCTTCGTCGTCACCGGCGCGGGCGACGTCTTCTGCTCCGGCGGCGATCTGAAGACCATGGGCGAGCGGCTCGCGCACGGATCGGTCCGGCGCTCGCGCGAGCTGCTCCGGATGAGCCGCGCGATCCAGCGCTTCCGCGAGACCCCCAAGCCGATCGTCGCCGCGATCAACGGCCCCGCGATCGGCGCCGGCCTGGTGATCGCGCTCGCCTGCGACATGCGCCTGGCGACGGCGAGCGCGACCTTCGCGGTGCCCTTCCTGCGCGTCGGGCTGCAGCCCGACTTCGGCGGTGCGTATTTCCTGCCCCGCCTGCTCGGGACGGCGCGCACCTTCGAGCTGCTCTGGACGGGCGACTCCTTCGGGGCGCAGGAGGCGCTGGGCCTGGGACTCGTCAACCGGATCTTCCCCGACGAGACGTTTCGCGACGCGACGGCTGATCTCGTCCGGCGCATCGCCCGCCAGCCGGCGGGTGCGCTCGCGATGTCGAAACTAACCGTCTACCATGGGTCGGAGCAGACGCTTCGCCAGTTGCTGGACCTCGAGGCACTCGCCCAGACGGTCCTCTCGAAGTCGGAGGATGCCGCCGAGGGCGTGCGCGCCTTCGTCGAGAAGCGCAAGCCGTCGTTCCGCGGCGAATGACCAGGTCCCGGCCCGCGGTTCGGCACGCGGAAGCGCCGGGGCGTGTCGCGTAGCGAGGAGAACGTCGATGGAAGGCAGGCGGATCGTGGCTCTCGGATCGGTACTCGCCGGGCTCGGCGTCGTGTTCGGCGCTTTCGGCGCCCACGGCCTGCGCGGCCGGCTGTCGCCCGACCTGCTCGAGGTCTTCGAGGTCGCCGTCCGCTATCAGCTTTACCACGCGATTGCGCTCGTCCTCGCGGGGCTGCTCGCCATGGTCGGGGCGCAGTCGCGCGGAGCGGCGCGCGACGACGGCACCGGCGCGGCGGCCGCCTGCTTCGCCCTCGGCATCGCGGTGTTCTGCGGAAGCCTCTATGCGCTCGCGTTCACCGGGCTACGCTGGCTCGGTGCGATCACGCCGCTCGGCGGCCTGGCTTTCATCGCCGGCTGGTTCCTGCTCGCGCGCGCGGCCTGGCGGCGCCCATGAGCCCGCGAACCATGCGCCCGCGTCGTCGCGATTGACGCGACCGCGGAGGGGGTGTACCCCCCAGCGTTCGAGCCGATCGGGTGCCCTCGGGAAGAGGGTGAAAAGGGAAAGGGGTGTGAAGCCCCTGCTGCCCCGCAACTGTAAGGGGGGACTCGCGTCACAATGAGCCACTGCCGGTGAAACCGGTGGGAAGGCGTGACGACGAGGTGGATCCCCGAGCCAGGAGACCTGCCCGACCGGATGCAAGTGTGAGCCTCTCGGAGGAGGAGGAACGCATGTCCGTGTGTCGAAGAGGGGATCCGCTCGCCGGATCGAGGCCGCCGGTTTCCGGCGTGGCCGCGCTTCGCGATCACGGACCCGCTCCCCGTCCCCGGTGTCTCGCACCCCACGTCCGCACCCCGGGCCGCCTCGCGCGCGGTCGAGGCCGCCGGGGGGAAGGGGCATCTTGTCATGGAGCGGGAATTTGGAAGGGAGGACGGGCTGCATGCGCACCCGTCCGCGGCACGGGGATTCGGAAACAGGGACGGGGCGCATGGAGGCCCGTCCGCGCAGACGTCGGGACCGAGTCGGCGGGCTGACGTCGCGGCGGCGAAGCGGCGTCGCGCGGCGAAGGCCCGTCGCGCCGGCGGCTGCATCGGCGACGGCCGCGGTGCATGGATCGGCCTGCTCGCGGTCGTGGCGACCGCCGCGCGTGCCCACGCGCAGGACATCCCGCTCGCACCGGTCGCCGAAGGATCGCGCTCCTCCGATCGTCTCGAAACCTATGTGGTGACGGCGACGCGCATCCGCGAGCCGCTTGCGGACATGCCGCAGACGGTCGAGGTGCTGACCAGCGAGGACATGCAATCGCGCGAGCAGCCCATGATCAGCGACATCCTGCGCCAGGCGACCGGCGTGCAGGTGCAGCAGACGGGCGAACTCGGCGCGCAGACGAGCGTCAACATCCGGGGCAGCGACCCCGACCAGGTGCTGACCCTGATCGACGGCGTGCAGGTGAACGCAGGCACCTTCGGCGCCTTCAACTATGCGAACCTGGTGCCGGAGCCCTTCGACCGCGTCGAGGTGCTGCGCGGCGGGGGCGGCAGCCTCTACGGCTCCGAGGCGATCGGCGGTGTGGTGAACTTCATCACCCGCCAAGGCGTCGGCAACGGCGGCGGGATGATCTCCGGGGCCGGCGGCAACGGCGACACCGATCGGGAGGCGGCCACGTTCTCGGCCGAGCGAGGCGGCTTCGGACTCGCCGGCGCGGCGACGCACTACGGAACGGCCGGCTTCGGACCCGGGATCCCGCTGGATGCGGAGGGGACGCGCACCGTCCACAACACCGCCTTCGATCTCACGACCGCCTCGCTGCGCGGCGACTGGCGTCCGACCGAGACCGGCGACCTCTACGCGATCGGCCACTACATCCGCTCCCACGTCGGACTCCAGAACGCGAACAACTACCTCGGCGTGCTCGACCCCAACGCGAGGTATGACGAGGACTTCTGGTTCGGCAAGGTCGGCTGGGAGGACGCGCCGCTCGAGGGTCTCTCCTACCGGGTCGACGGCGCCTACGTGCAGGACGACGCCCGCTATGCCGACCCACCCGACGGGCTGAACCCGGCCGAGACCCGCTCGAGCATCCCCACGGCGACGATTCAGGGCGACGCGCAGGCGAACTACGCCTGGCGCAAGTGGTCGGTCACGACACTGGGCTTCCAGTACATCCGTCGCACCGCAACCGTCGACTCGCTGTTCGTCTCCGGCGACCCGTACTACACGTCGTTCGACGTCGGTCGGAACGACTACGGTGTCTTTGCCCAGCAGCAGGTCAGGCCCTTCGGTGACGCGCTCGTGCTCATCGGCAGCATACGCTGGGACAACGACAGCCAGTTCGGCGACGTCGTCGTTCCGGCCGCCAACGCGGCATGGCGCTACGAGCGCACCGGGTCCCGGCTCCGCGCGAGCTACGCCGAGGGCTTCCGCGCACCGAGCTTCAACGAACTCTACTTTCCCGACTTCGGCAATCCGAACCTGGCGCCGGAGCGCAGCAGTGAGTGGGACGTCGGCCTCGACCAGGAGATCTTCTCGCCCCTCTACACGATCTCGTTCACCTGGTTCGACCGCCGCGTGAAGGATGACATCGTGACCGTGCTGGTCGATCCGGAGAACCTGGTCTTCCAGCCGGAGAACGTCGGTCACGTCGACACGCAGGGCTTCGAGGTCGTGCCGGCGGTGGACCTGGGGCACGGCCTCACCGCGGGCGCGAGCTACACCTACACGGGAATACGGTCGTCGGTCGCCTCCGAGCCGGTCCTGCGTCGTCCGTACAACCTGCTCGCCGCCTTCGCGATGCTGCGTCGTCCGCGGCTCCTGGCCGCCGCCGACGCCTTCGAGGCGCGGGTCGACGTCTTCTACACCGGCAACCGGCCCGACGTCGACGCGGAGACCGGCGCATACGTGCAGAACCCAGGCTATGCGCGGGTGGACCTGGCACTCGCCTGGCAGCTGCCGTGGAAACTCGCGGGGGTCGCGTTCACCACCTTCGGCAACGTCTCGAACCTGCTCGACCGGACCTACGAGGACGTGCTCGGGTTCCCGACGCGTCCGTTGAACGTACTCTTCGGACTCCGCGCGACCTTCTGAGGCAGGCTGGTTTGCGAACGTACGCCCGGCTCGCCCGTGCGTGCGTTCGCAAACCGGGTGCTCTGTCCTTGTCGGCCGCGTTGCGGCCCGGTATCAGGCCTCCGCACGATGGGACTCGCCGACGTTCACGCCCACGTGACGCACCCCAGGCTCGCGCACCGCGAGGCCGAGGTACTGGCGAACGCCGCCGCCAACGGCGTCACGACGATCGTCGCCAACGGGCTCAACCCGGTCGACAACGAGGCGGTGCGCGCGCTCGCCGCGCGCTCTCCGCTGATCCGTCCGGCGTTCGGCTTCTACCCGGTGGACGCGGTCCTGCCGGAGATGCGCGCGCTCGGCGTCGACTACCCGCGCGAGGGCGACGAGTGCTCGGCGGAGGAGGGCATCGCCTGGGTGCGCGAGCATGTCGCCGAGTCGGTCGCGGTGGGCGAGATCGGGCTCGACGGGCACTGGGTTCCCGAGGCCCTGTGGCCACGCCAGGAAGAGGTCTTCCGCGCCCTCGTCGCGATCGCCCTCGAAGCGGACCGGCCGGTCATCGTCCACACCCGCAAGCGTGAACGCCGCGTCCTGGAAATCCTGCTCGAGATGGGGGTGACGCGGGTGGACTGGCACTGCTTCGGCGGCAAGCTGAACCTCGCCCGCCAGATCGCGGAGCACGGACACCGGCTCTCGATCCCTGCCAACGCGCGGCGTTCAGAGAGTTTCACGCGGATGCTCGCGACGCTGCCGCGCGAGTCGATCCTGCTCGAGACCGATTGCCCCTACCTCGGCCCGGATCGCGATGCGGTGAACGAACCGTCGACCGTGCGCGGAACCGCGGACTATGCGGCGGAGTTGTGGGGCTGCGCGCCGCGCGAGGTGGAGGAGCGAACCGCGGAGAACTTCGCGCGGCTCTTCGGCTTCGCCCCCTGAGCCCGACCCGGCCGCGGCCGACGCGGACTCCGCCCGGTCAGGAGCCGGCGTCCTGCGATCCTCTTCCCGCCGCCTCGACCCTGCGCCCCGCGAGGTCGGACCCCTCGTCGAGGCAGAGCAATCGCACCCTTCCGGTCGCGAGCAGGTGGCCCTCGCCGTCCTCGATGCGCGCCTCCCAGACCTGCGAGCGACGCCCGCGGGTGAGTGGACGTGCGGTCGCGCGCACGGTGCCCGCCCGGGCGGCGCGTATGAAGCTCGTGTGGTTCTCGAGGCCGACGACGTGGCGGCGGTCGGCCATCGCGGCGAACGCGGCCCCGGTCGAGCAGGCGCTCTCGACGATCGCGCAGTGCACGCCCCCGTGCACGATGCCGTAGGGCTGCAAGTGGCGCTCGCCGATCTCGTACTCGATGACGACCTCGTCCCGACTCGCGTGGATGAGCTGGAAACCCATCTCGGCGTCGAACCCGGGAATCACCGCGGCATCCTGCTCCCTGCGCGCCATGCGCTTCGTCTACAACCCCCGGTGGCGAACCACCAGAGCGGCGCTCCGCGTACCGGCAAGGATGACAAGCCCGGGGACGACGGTTAGCAGGGGAGGCGTTGGACGCGCCTGCCCGCACTTCCGCCGTACATGTCGGTGTCCGCTGTGCACAGATCGTGGCGGCGACCGGAGCCGCCTCGGCGGCGTTTCTGCGCGAGTCGATGCGACTGCGCGGATCGCCCGACCGGGTGCCGCGCGCGGCCGGTCGCGCCTTGGTGCGACTCTGCACCCGCCTCGGTGCGACCTTCATCAAGATCGGCCAGATCGCCTCGACGCGCGCCGACCTCCTGCCGGGGCCGCTCGTCGACGAACTCGTAGCCCTGCAGGACCGCGTCCCGGCGTTCCCCTTCGAACAGGTCCGGCGCACGATCGAGTCGGATCTCGGCCGTCCGCTCGAGGACGTCTTCGCCGACTTTGAGACCGTGCCGATCGCCGCCGCCTCGGTCGCCCAAGTGCATCGCGCCGTGCTCCGCTCGAACGGAAGCCGCGTCGCCGTCAAGGTGCGCCGTCCGGACATCCTCGAGAAGATCCGGCTCGACCGATCGATCCTGCTCGCGGTGGGCGGCGCCCTCGAGCGGGTCGTGCCGACGCTGCGGCTGGTGGACGTCCAGGGCGCACTGCGCACCTTCTGCGACGCGGTCGGGCAGCAGGCGCACCTGCGCAACGAGGCGGACCACAACCGGCGCTTCACCGCGAACTTCGCGGGCGATCCCGACGTCGGCTTCCCGGTACTCCACCCCGAGGCCTGCTCCGACGCCGTGCTCACGATGGACTTCGTCGACGGCGTGCGCGAGAACGAACTGGCGGAGGCCGGCGTGGACGTGCGCGCCCTGGTCGCGACCGGCATGCGCTGCGTCTGCCGCATGATCTTCCTGCACGGCTTCGTCCATGCCGACCTGCATCCCGGGAACCTGCGCTTCCAGCCGCCCGGGCGGCTCGTGCTCCTCGACCTCGGGCTGGTGGGCGAGATCTCCGAAGCCGACCGCATCACCACCGCGCGCACGATCCACGCGCTTGCGACCGGCGACGGCGTCACGGTCGCGCGAATGTTCCACGACAACGCGGCGCATGCGAACGTCGCGGACTATGGTGCGTACGAAGCCGAGATCGTCGCCTTCGTCGACGCGGTTCGTGCCCGCGGGCTCGCCAACTTGGAGGTCACCAAGGAGATCGGCCGCATCTTCGATATCCTGCGCCGCCATCGCATCCAGGCGCGCAGCCACATGACGATGGCGAACCTCGCGATGATGACCGCCGAAGGACTCGGCAAGCGGCTCGCGCCGGAACTCTCGCTCACCGACGAGTCGATTCCCTACCTCGTCGAGGCCCTCGCGTCGGCGCCTCCGGGTACGGTTTCGGGCTGATCCGGCGCGTCGGGGTCGACGGCGGTACCCCGGCGCGGGGCCGGGGCGCCACCGTCGGATCCACCCGACCCACGCACCCGCATTGAACTGAATCCGCTGCCCGGGTTCGGTCAAGGGGTGCCGCCCGTGCTCGAACGTTCGGCTGGACTTTGGGGGTCGCGTCGACCTCGGCGGTCGCTCAGGGTTTTCCGGCCGGTCCCACCGCCGGCCGGACGAGGACCAGGAGGCCCGCTTGGATCCGTTCGCGGATCTCCCGCTTGAGGACCTTGCGCGACGGTCCGAGAGGCAGCGCTTCCACGATCGCGAACTCGCGCGGCACCTTGACCGCCGCGATCCGCGCGGCGGCCCAGGCGCGCAACTCCTCCGGTGACGGCGACGCCCCGGCGGCGGGGACGACGACCGCGACCACCTCCTCGCCGAGATAGTCGTCGGGGCGCCCCACGACCGCGACCTCGAGTACGCCGGGATGGCTCGCGAGCGCGGTCTCGACCTCCGACGGGTAGACGTTGTTGCCGCCGCGGATGATCATGTCCTTCAGGCGATCGACGACGAAGAGGCGACCCGCTGCGTCTAGTCGTCCGACGTCCCCGGTGTGCATCCAGCCGCCCCGCAGCGCTTGCGCGGTCGCCGCGGGATCGTCGAGATAACCGCTCATCAGGTTGTGTCCGCGCAGCAGCACCTGCCCCTGTCCGCCCGGTGCCACGTCGCGGTCCTCCGGGTCGACGATGCGCACCTCGACACCGGGCACCGCGCGTCCGACCGAGCCGCGTGCGCGTTCGCCCGGCGGCGCGTCGACGGTCGAGATCGTGGCCTCCGTCATGCCGTACGCCTGGCGGATCGATGCGCCGAGGCGGTCCTCCGCACGTCGCAACGTCTCGTCGGCCAGCGGCGACCCGGCGCTCATGCACCAGCGCAGGGCGGCCGGGCGCGGGCCGGGGGGGAGGGCGCCGAAGGCCGCGTACATCGTCGGCACCGCCGGTATCCAGGTTGCCTCCTCCTCGATCATCGCGTCGAGGGCGGCGGCCGCATCGAAGCGCGGCAGCAGGATGGCGCGACACCCCGCCTCGACCGCCGCGAGCATCACCATGCGACAGCCGTAGGAGTGCGCGAGCGGCAGCACGCCGAGGATGCAGTCGTCGGGTCCGAGGTGCAGTACCCCTTCGACGAGGACGCGAGTGTGCTCGACGAGCGCGCGGTGCGAGATGCCCGCACCCTTGGAGTGCCCGGTCGTGCCCGAGGTGTAGAGGATCATCGCCGTGGCATCGGGGTCGATCGACGCGAAGCCGGTGGTGGCGGCGAGGGCCTGCGGGACGGTGGCCAACTCCTCGAGGGCCCATCCCGCCGGGCCGGTGCGGGTGGCCGCGAGTGCGGCGCCGGCGAGTCCCGCGTGCGGCCCGTCGTGGAGGAGCGCGCAACAGCGCGCATGGTCGAGCCGCTCCGCGATCTCGAGCGCGCTCGATACGGTCGAGATCGGCACCACGACGGCGCCGGCGGCGACGATCGCGAACCAGGCTACGACGACCGGTTCGCCGTTGCCGGCGAGCAGCGCCACGCGGTCGCCGGGTCGCACGCCCTGCCCGGCGATCGCGGCACCCGCCGCGGCGACCCGGCGGGCGAGTTCGGCAAAGCCGACGCGCAGGGAGCCCGCCGGCCCGCGCACGACGAGTGCGGTCGCCTCGGGCCAGCGCTCGGCCGCGCGGCGCAGTCGCGCGGGTACCGTCAGTTCCACGGGGGCGTGGCTCAGGTGCGGTCGCGTACGAAGCTGCCGATCCGGTCGATCGCGTCACGCGCCTCGGGCAGGATTGCCGCGAATGCCTGCCAGACGTGGATCATGTCGTCCCACGCCTCGAACTCGACGTCGACCCCGGCCGCGCGCGCGCGCTCGGCGAGCCGGGTCGAGTCGTCGAGCAGGATCTCGGCGGTCCCCACCTGGACGAGGAGCGGCGGCAGGCCGGACAGGTCTGCGTGCAGCGGCGAGGCGAGCGCGGTCTTGGCGTGGTGCTCGCCCAGGTACATCTCGGCCATGCGCCGGAGACCGTCGCCCTGCACCATGGGATCGAGGTGGGCGCGGGTCGTCATCGACTCGCCCTCGTGCGCCAGGTCCACCCACGGCGAGAGGCAGACGCCGCAGGCCGCAAGGGGATCGCCCGCGTCGCGCAGCGCGACGAGCGTCGCGACCGCGAGACCGCCCCCGGCGGAGTCGCCGCCGATCGCGATCCGGCGCGGATCGTAGCCGCGTGCGAGCAGCCAGCGATAGGTCTTCACCGAGTCCTCGACCGCGGCTGGATGCGGGTTCTCGGGGGCGAGGCGGTAGTCGATGAGCAGGGCGCGCGCACCGGTGGCGCGCGACAGGCGCGCGCCGAGGTCGCGATGGGTGTTGATCGAGCCGATCACGTAGCCGCCGCCGTGGAGGTAGAGCAGGACCCGGCCGGGGTCGGCCCCCTCGGCGGTCAACCACTCGGCGGGAACGCCCTCGATCGCGAAGCTCTCCCGGGCGACGTCGGGCGGCAGCGCTGCGCCGGCGGTCATCGCCTCGAGTCCGCCGCGCATCTTCGCGACGTCGTGACCGGTCACCTGTGGTCGCGAGCGGAGCAACTTCATCACCAGATCGAGTTCGGGGCTCGCCATGTCGTCACCTCCCGCCGGATGCCCGGCCGCGACCGGTGCCCCTGCTTACGCGAGCCGCGCCGGCCGGGGCAAGTTCCAGGTCGAGATCGATGCCCATCGGGCAGTGGTCGGATCCGCGCACGTGGTCGTCGATGAAGGCGCGTCGCAGGCGCGGTGCCAGGTCGTTCGTCACGAAGGCGTGGTCGATGCGCCAGCCGATGTTCTTTTCGCGCACGCCGAAGCGATTACTCCACCAAGTGTACTGCACACGATCGGGTTCGAGTGCCCGGTAGGCGTCGGTCCAGCCGCCTGCGAGACAGCGCGCGAGCAGCTCGCGCTCTTCCGGCAGGAAGCCGCTGGTCTTCTCGTTGCCCTTGGGGCGGGCGAGGTCGATTGGCTGCGGTGCGACGTTGACGTCGCCGAGCAGCGCGATCGGCTTTGCGCGCCGGGTGCGTTCGCGTGCGAGGAAGTCGAAGACGTGCTCGGTGAAGGCGAGCTTGTAGGGCACCCGGCTGTTGTCCCGGTCGTTGCCGCTGCCCTTGGGAAAGTAGACGCTCGCGACCTGGAGTTCCTCGAACTCGGCGAGCAGGAAGCGGCCCTCGCGGTCGAACTCCTCGCGGCCGAGCGAGTCGACGATGCGCAGCGGTGCGACCCGCGAGAGCATCCCGACCCCGCTGTAGCCGCGCTTGGAGCGGGCGGGCACCCAGGTCGCATGGGGAAATTCGCCGAGTTCGCGCAATTCTCCGGGCAGGTCGTCGGTCTCGCAGCGCACTTCCTGCAGGGCGATCACGTCTGCGCCTGCGACGGCGAGCCAGTCGAGGAATCCCTTGCGCGTGCAGGAGCGGATCCCGTTCACGTTCCAGGTGACGATGCGCAGGCCTGCTCGGGCTGCGGCGCGCCTCTTGCCGGGGGTTGTCGTCATGGTTGTCGTCATGCGCGTGGCAGTCCGCGGCCGGCGCCGCCGGCTCGCGTCCCGGCGAGATCCGGCCTCGGCGCCTTGCCGTGGTCGTGCCCGTGAGCCGGATGGTGCCCGTGAGCGGGATGATCGTCCGGGTGCGCCCCGGCAGCGCCGGGCGCCTCGCCGAGTCGTCCGAGCCAGTTGCGCAGCCCGCTCCTCCAGATGCTGCGCACCAGCAGCCCCGCGAGCGTCAGGGGGGCGACCAGGGCTGCGCCGCCACCCGGCAGGCGATCGGCGATCGGATCCGCCGAGCGCGTGAGCAGGCCTGCCGATCCGGCTGCGAGCGACCAGGGAAGGGCGCACGCGAACATCGCAAGGGACGCCGCGATCACCGCCGCGGCACCGAAGCGATCGCGCACCCAGCGCCAGCCGGCGGGGCCGAGGGTCGGGCCGAGTACGAGAGCCGCGAGCGCCGCCGATCGCGACCAGCCCGCGTGGACCAGGACCGCGGCGAGTGGCGTGGCGGCGACGGCGCCCATCCAGCCGGCGAACGCCGCCACGACCGAGAGCCAGGCGAATGCGACCGATCCCGGGCTGCGGTCGAAGCCGTCCGCGGGCAGCGCGAGTTCGACGTAGCTCGCGACGAGCAGGCCGACGATCGTCCAGGCCCCGACATGGGTGACGAGCTCATCGAGGTGCGCGAGGAAGCGGGCCGCCGCGCCGTTGTCCGTCTCCGCCTCGCGTGCAGGCGAACCATGTGCCGAAACCGTCGCCCCGCCCTCGTCGGGGTGCTGCTCGCCGGACGCGCTCGCGGCGACGGCGACGGCGGCGATCGCGCGACCGGCCGCGAGTGCGACGAGCGCTGTGCCGATCGCGCGCGCGAGCGCCCAGCGCAGGCCGAGCAGGGTGGCGCCGACGAGGAACGTCTCGATCCCCGCGCCGCGCGCTGCCGCGAGAAACGCGACCGCGAAGGCCGGGGTCGCTCCCTCCTCGCGAAGGCGCTCGGTCTCGTCGATCGCACGGGGAGCCGAACCCGGTTGAGCGGCGGCGAAGGCGACGCCGCGCGCCGCTTCGCCCAGGGGTGATCGCCCTCGGCTCGCGGCCCGCCCGAAGCCCGCCCTGCGTCCGTCGAGCGCGGTCTGTAAGGCGGCCCCGGCGACGAGTCCGCCCAGCAGCGGCAAGGCGATCCCGGCTGCCAGGCGCAGCAGCGACGTCGCGAGTCGCGACGGCACCTCGGCTGCGGCGTGCGTGATCGCGTCGGGATCCATCGGCAGGAGCGCGAGCCCGAGCGCTGCGCCGATCGCGGCGAGGTCGAGGGCGCGCGACAGGCCGTCGGGTGCGGGATCGGCCGGCCAGTCGTGTGCGATCACGTGCATCAGAACGCCGGCGATCGCGGCGGTGATCCACGGCTCCCACGGCCGGGTCGTCGATTCGGGGATGAGCGTCGCGACGGCAATGCCCGCTGCGATCGCGAGGCCGAGGAGGCAGGCGCGGACCAGCTCCGCACGGGTGCTGCGCTGGGCGGCGAAGGCGACCACGAAGATCGCGGTGATCGGGATCGTGTGCGCGGCGACCGAGAGGGCGACCTGGTTGCGCTCCCAGGCCGTTCCATGCGGCCCGCCGAGCGCCCCGATCGCGAGCCCGTCGCCGAAATTGTGCAGCAGGAGGCCGAGGTAGCCGATCTCGAGACCCGGTGCGTGGTCGTCGGCGTGTTCGCCGTGGCGATGCGCCTGGCCGTGGCCTGCATGCGCGAGTCGCTCGAGCGCGGCGGGCAGGGCGAGGGAGGCGGCGAACACGACCAGGGCCGGAAACCCGATCTCGGCGACGGCCTCGGGCAGCAGGTGGGCGAAGACCACGAGCGCCGCCGCGACGAACGCGAAGGTGCGTACCGGGCCGATGGCGCTGTCCATCGCTCCCGGCGCGAGGGCGATCGCGGCACCGATCGCGACCGACAGCAGGACGATGATCAGCGGGGTGAGGATGGGGCAACCTCAGTCGTCGCGGTGCACCGTCTCGGGCGAGAACGCGGGCAGGCAGATCGCGACGTACTCCGCGCCCCCGGGCTCGGGACTCGAGTAGCGCACCCACTCGCCGGGGTGGGCGACGACGGCTTGCCCCGCGCGCACCTCGATCGTGCCGCCCTCGGTCTCCACCCGCAGGAGACCGCGCAGGACGATCGTGTACTCGGTGAAAGCCGGCCGCTGGCCGGGCTCGAGCCACCCCTTGGGCGACTGCATGCGCGCCACGCTCACGGCCGCGTCCCCGGAGTTTACCCGGCCGACGTATTCCTCGATGCGCTTGGGCAGGTTGCCCGCGGAGGCGATCACCGTCGGGGCCTCGATCAGCTTCGGCATGGTCGAACGCTCGCATGCCGCCGCCCCCGGCGTCCAGCACGCCGCGGGGCCGGTTCAGGCGCGGGTGAGCGGCAGGACCCAGATCCAGACCAGTGCCACGAGTGCAGCCGACCCGGAGATGACGAGGAGGTGGAAGACCTCGTGGTAGCCGAAGACATTTGGCACCGGGTCGGGCCGCTCGAGCGCATAGACGACGGCGCCGATGGAGTAGAAGAGGCCGGCGGCGAGAAGCATCAGCAAGGCGCCCGTGTCGAGGACGGCCAGGATGGTCGGCAGCGCCGCGACACCGATCCAGCCCATGGCGAGGTAGAGGGCGGCGCGCGCGCGCGAGGAGAAGCGCTCGGTCCAGATCGAGAAGACGAAGCCCGCCAGCGCGCAGCCCCAGACCGCGGCGAGCATGACCGTGCGCTGGCGCCCCGAGAGCACGTTCACGCAGAGCGGCGTATAGCTGCCGGCGATCAGGAAGTAGATGCTCGCGTGGTCGAGGCTCTGCAGCCAGCGCTCCTGCTCCCTCGTCCAGTCGCCGAGGTGGTAGGTCGCGCTCACGCAGTAGAGCTCGACCATGGCGAGGCCGAAGACGGCGATCGAGAGTGCGCGCGGGCCGTCTCCGCTCCGCTGCCAGAGCCCCCACGCGACCGCCATCGCGGCCCCGGCGGCGATCCCGTGGGACCAGCCGCGCAGCAGCGGCTTGGGCGGGATGATCGCCCCGGAGTCTTCTCGAATCGCCATGACTCCGCGACCCTACACGAATCGCGGTCGTTTGACGATCATTTCCCGCGTCGGGGGGCGTGCCTTTCGCCGCTCGCCCCGGTCGGGTGATGTCGCTCGCCTGCGCGGGGGCGTCGGGCGCGAGCTACGGGGCGGGGCCCGCGGGAAGGCCGAGGCGCTGCGGCGTGGGCTCGTCGAGTATCGGCTCGACGCGATGCCTGCCCTGGACGCATGGCGGACCGCGCGGGGCCCGCCCATGGATCGTCGCTCAGTCGTTCGCCGCCCCCCGCCGGATCCACTCCCGCACTTGCTCCACCTGCTTTGCGTCGAGCGGTCCCGCAAACGGCATCGCCGAGCCGCACACCGGCGGCCGGTTCGCGATCTTGTCGACCAGCAGGCTCGTCTCGGGATCGCCCGGCACGACGCGCACGAGGCCGGTCGAGGCGCAGGCCGGGCCGTCGGAGACGACGTTCACGAGATCGCGCCAGGCCTCGTCCTTCGACGCCATCGAGAGGCCGCCCGCGCCGCCGCCGTGGCAGGATCCGCTGTTGCAGCCGGTGGGGACGAAGACCTCGTCCCAGATCGCGGTGAAGGTCGGCGCTCCGGTCGCACCACCGCCCCCTCCGCCGCCCCCGCCGCCCTCGAGCGAGAGGACGTGAAACACGCGACCGGCCGTGCCGACGAAGTACGAGAGACCGGCACCGAAGTGCACCCGGCCCTCGGCGACGACGGGTGCGGACGCGATCGTTCCCTTGGTCGGGAAGGCGAAGAGTTCGGCCCCGGTCGCGGTGTCGAATGCGCGCAGCGTCGTGTCGACGCCGACGAAGGCGACGCCGTTCGCGACCGTGATCGGCGCCCACACCCAGGACGGCAGCTCTCGCTCCCAGGCGTACTCGCCGGTCGCCGGGTCCATCGCGACCAGTGTCGCGCGCGTATTCGCGAGGTTGCAGATCCCCGACACGAGCTGCCCGGCCGCGTTGCGGCAGTTCGTGCCCGCAGCGATGAAGTGCTTGCCGTCGTAGGCGCCGTTGTTCAGCATGCCGCCGATCAGCGCGCTGCCCGCGCTCACCGCGTGCGACCACAGGACCTCGCCGGTCGTCCGGTCGAGCCCCCACACGACACCCGACTTCTGCGCCGCGACGAGGATCTTGCGGTCCTGCCCGCCGACCTTCGTGTCGATCAGCACCGGGTTCGTGCCGAAGTCGGTGTCGGGGCTCTGCGGGTTCAGGATCGTGAAGACGTCGCCCTCGCTGAGCTGCGTGAGCCAGGCGAGCTTCCCGGTGTCGACGTCGAGCGCGAAGATCGAATCGGAGGTGGCGCTGGCCTCCTCGGTGTAGTTGTTGCCGGTCGACGCGTAGGCGAGTCGGGTGACCGGGTCGATCGAGATCGAGGACCAGACCGACGCGCCGTTGAAGGGCGGATCGACCGTGTAGAAGCGCCAGAGCTCCTGGCCGGTCTCGCGGTCGAAGGCGACGACGCTGCCCCGGAACGTCGCGCCTTCGGCCACGCCCGCTTCCTCGACCGAGGAGCTGCCGACGATCACGAAGCGCTCGAACACGGTCGGCGACGAGAATCCCGAGGCGGTGGGATGCGGGTCGATCTGCGACTTCCAGAGCTCGGCCCCGGTCGCCGCGTCGAGCGCGTGCAGGAACGACTTCGCGTCGTTCACGAAGATGCGACCGTCGTCGGCGAGCGTCACCGACGAGGTGCCGCGAACGTTCTCGTTCAGCCAGAGGACGCGGCCGTCGTTCGCGTCGAGCGCATAGGTGCCGCCGCCCGAGAGGGCGTAGATCACGCCGTCGCGGACCGCCGCGGCTCCGGTGATCGGGCCCTTCGCCTCGAGACTCCACTGCTCCTTTAGGTCGCCGACATTCGCGGGCGAAAGCTTCTTCTCGGCGGCGTTGAAGTAGGTCGAGGAGAGGTTCTGCCCGAGCGTCGTCCACTCGTCGGTCGCGGGCGCGGGAGGCGCGCCGCCGCTGCTCACGTCGGAGCATGCGTGGAGAAGCGAGGCGGAGAAAGCGAAAGCGGCGCAAGCGGCGATTCGCGCCGCCGAGGACTTTATCATGCTCGTGTTCTCCGATGGCACGGACGGCCTCGGCCGCCCGCGCCTAGTATTGAATTCGAGGGAGTCCTGCGTTCAGCCCGCGGTCGACGGCGCGGAGTGGCAACTTCCCTTCGCCGGCTTCGCGCCCCCGGTCGAAGCGCCGCGAGCCGCCAGCATCTCGGGCAGCCCGCGATCGGGCGAGGTGCAGCCCTGGTAGGCGGGGAAGATCGGGTCCGTCACCATGGAGCGCTGCGGGACGGCGCTCGCGGGAAGCTCGATACCCTGGGCCTTCGCGGCGGCGATCGGGTCGATGTACATCGCGCCGAAGAGCACGAACATCTCGTTTTGCGTGCTCTCGCCGCCGGTGATGCGGCAGGCGTCGCACAGACCGTCGCCGGCTCCCGGTGAGGTGTCGCAGGTGGCATTGTCGTTCTTGCCGTTGCAGGCGAGCCCGACGGCGCCGTCGTTGACGCAGGCGGTCGGCTTGCAGCGGCCGAGCGACTGCTGCGCGCTCGTCGGCACGCGCGAGGCGCGGGTCACCTTCTCGACGTTGAACGAGCCGTCCTCGTTCACGCCGTTATTGTAGACGCCGCAGTAGCGGATGGTCCGCTGCTTGGGATCGGGCGAGTCGAGCTCCAGCGGCGGGTCGTAGTACTGCTGCGTCGGATCCTGGTAGCTGAAGGTCTCGTAGATCTGCGGCCCGTCCGCCGGCAGGTTCGCCCAGAAGTGCTTGCCGTGCGAGTGCATGTGCGCAAACAGGTGGAAGATCCGCGAGCCGACCGGGAACACCGTGTCGTTGCAGAACGTCTCGACCGTGAAGGGCGGGTTGTTCGGCTTGAAGATCGCGTCGAAGACGGAGATTCGGGAGACCGGGTACCGCTGCTCTTTCGCGTAGATGTAGTTGATGCGCCCGTGCATCTTCGTGTCCTTCGCGGTCGTGTTGAAGGCGTGCGTGTTCCAGTAGATCAGGCCCTTCATCGGGATCTGCGAGAAGACGCCTTCGCGGAAGGGCAGGTAGGCCTGTGCCTGTCCGGCGCCGCCCATGATCTCCGCCGGACGACCGGGGGAGGGCGGCCCGTAGCCCGAGCAGGCGAAGCTCGGCTCGGCCGCACTCGCACAGACGCCCTCGGCACCGCAGGAGTTGCGCTCGGTTGGCTCGCAGGAGCCTCCGTCGTTCGCGCCGCCGTGGCAGGTCCAGGCGCCGAAGGAGGGGTCGTGCGGATCGATGCCGCCGGGCTGGAAGTTGAGCGGCGAGTAGTAGAGCAGCAAGTGGTGGCTCTGCGGGTCCTGGAGCAGCTCGAAGGCGTAGAACCGGAACATCTGGCCGCTCGGATCCTGGAACTCGCGCGGAACCTGGTCGGTGATGTCGTAGTAGGTCGCCATGCAGAGTTCGTGCTCGCTCGCCGCCGGCAGATCCCACTCCGGCAGGACGAATTGCACTCCCACGTCCGCCGCCGGCGCCTCGAGGGGCTTGATGGTGATCGGTTCGACCGGCGGCAGGCAGGCGCCGAGGAGTTCTTCGGTACCGCGAACCGTGCCGGTCTCCGGAGCGCCGGCGTAGATCCAGAGGCTCAGTAGTTCGAGGTCCTGCTCGCTGATCGCTGCTCGTCCGAGCGGCATCGGCGAGCCGGAGATCTGGACGGAGCCGGGCTTGGTGTTCGCTGCGAGTTTCATCCAGAGCCAGCTGCGGTCGTTGTCGCCCGGCTCGATGAGCTTCAGCGTGCTCTCGGTCGAGGGGCGCTCAAAGATGCTACGGTAGGCGACGTCTGCGGTGAGCTGCAGACCGCCCTGCTTGCTGCTGCCGTGGCAGACGTCGGAGGTGCAGCCGTCGCCCTCGAAGACGCGCTTCTGCACCGCTTCGTAGGTGCTCGCATACTGCTCCTTGCCGGCGCAGTTCGGATCGACCGGTCCTCCGCCTCCTCCGTTGCCGGAATCGCTGCAGGCGCCGAGGACCAAGGTAGCGAGGATCAGGGTCGCGGAGGTCGCCCGCCGCAGGAGTCCGGTCGTATTCTGGTGCATCGTGTCCTCTCCGCGCTGGCTCGCCCGATCCCGGACCCACCCGGGTCGTCTGGACCGTGCGGTTCGGATCTTCGCTAGCTTCGGACCGCCACCCCGGTCAATAAGGGAAGGTCCCGATGGCTTTTGTACGCCCAGGGGATTGGTGCGGTGCGTCACCGGCTTGCGACAAGCACGTCGTTGAAGCCCGCGAGTCCGCTGTCGAACTCGCTCGGTCGGAACTCGACCGCGAAGCCCAGCGTGCGCAGCAACTCGGCGGCGGGCTCCCGGTAGGGGTGCGGCCGGGGCGGCGGCGAGAAGGTGCCCATCGGCGAGAACCGGATCTCGTGCCGGGCGACGCGGGCGATCTCGCGGATCGAGCGCAGGTGGAACTCGAGGTCGAACTCGGTTCCCTCGTAGAGTCCGCCGTCGGCGAGGCTCGCGTAGGCGAACAGGAAGTTCGCCCCGAGCACGCGGTCGAAGGAGTGGTCGGCGAAGGGCAAGGCCGGCAGCGTCGCGGGGACGTAGGCTTCGCGATGCCGCGCGTAGTCGGCGACGAAGCCCAGGAGCGCGTCGTACTTCGCCCGCTTGAAGGCGTCGTAGTCGGAAAAGGTGAGCGCCCCGGGCTGCGCCTCGATCGCCGCCAGGCAGCGGTCGACGTTCTCCCGCCCGCGCGAGAGGATCTCCTCCGGGGCGAGCGAGTACATCGGATCACAGCCGGTCACCTTGCAGCCCGCCGCCCGTGCGTCGGCGACGAAGCTGTCCGGCCCGCTCGGGCAGTCGAGCGTCATCCCGACGCGCAGCTCGTCGATGTCGACGACGAACATGCGAAGATACTCGGCCAGCGTCCGGCCGAAGAAGGCGACCCACGGAAGACGGAAGCCCGCGGGCCGCCCGACGGTCACGAAACGGGCACGACGTAGTAGCCCGGAATCAGCAGGAACATCTCGTTCTCGGTGCTCTCGCCGCCGGTGATCCGGCAGGCGTCGCAGTCGCCGTCGCCCTTGCCCGTCGACGAGTCGCAGGTGGCGTCGTCGTTCTCGCCGGTGCAGGCGCGCCCGACCGCCCCTTCGTTCACGCAGGCGATCGGACTGCAGGAGCCGAGCGACCCCGGTGCCTTGGCGCTCTCGGGAACCCGGGAGGCCCGCGTCACCTTCTCCACGTTGGGGGAGCCGTCGGGGTTCACGCCGTTGTTGTAGGTGGAGCAGAAGTGGAGAGTCCGCTCGGCCGCCACTTCGGAGTCGAAGGCGAGCGGCGGATCGTAGCGTTCCTCCTGCGGGTCGTTGTAGGAGACGTTCTCGTAGATCTTGGTGCCGTCGGGCGCGTTCACCCAGAACAACTCGCCGTGCTTGTGGGTGTGCGACGAGAGCTGGTAGACGCGGGCGCCGCGCGGCAGCGGGAAGTCCGAGCAGTACGTCTCCTTCGTGAAGGGAGGGTTGTTCGGCCGGAAGATCGGGCCCACGAGTCCGCCCTGGCCGCTGTACTTCAGGTTCGCCGGGTCGGCGAAGTAGTAGTTGAGCCGCGCGTTGGTCGACTGGTCCTCGGGGGAGAGGTTGAAGTTGTGGGTGTTCCACAGCAGGATCCCACGACAGGGGATGCGGTTGTAGACGCCCTCGGGGTATTGCTGAAAGTCCTGCGAGCGCTGTGCGCCGCCGATCGGGAACTGCGTGCGCCCCGCCTGGCCGGGGACCGTCGGACCGAAGCCGCTGCAGGTGAAGCCCTCGCGGAACGCGCTCGCGCAGAGACCGGTGCCGCAGGCCGAGAGGTCGCGCGGGTCGCAGGTCTCGCCAGTCTTGTCGCCGCCGTGGCAGGTGAAGCCGCCGTAGCTCGGGTCGGCGAGCTGGTCGGGGTCGACCGTCGACCAGTTCAGGATGAGGTGGTGGCTGCCCGGGTCCATGCGGAGTTCACGGGCATCAAACGAGAACATCTCGATGCCGTTCATGTTGCTGCGCAACTCCGCCGGAACCTGGTCGCAGACGTTGAAGTACGAGGCGAAGCAGCGCTCGGTCTCGGTGGCCGCGGGGACCGTGAAGCTCGGCATGACGAGTTGCAGGCCCTTGCCGGCCGGAGGCGCGTCGAGCGGCTTGATCGCGAGCGGTTTCGGATCGGGCAGGCAGCCGGGCACGTAGGGAATCGCGTCGCGCACGACGCCATCCTCGGGCGCCCCGCCGTAGATCCACCAGCGCACCAGGTTCAGGTCGTCCTCGGAGAGCGCCGGGCGCCCGATCGGCATCGGGCTTCCGGAAGTCTTCTCGCCGAGCGTGGCCGCGGCGAGCTTCTGGTAGAGCACGCTGCGCGTCGGCGAACCGGGGAGGATGCGCTTCTCGCCGTTGATCCGCGAAGGAACGTCGTGCAGGCTCGCCCAGGAGTTGCCGGCGGTGAGGTCGAGGCCGCCCACCGGGTTGGCTCCCCCGTGGCAGCCGTTCGTGCTGCAGCCCTGGCCGTCGAACACCACCTGCTGGACGGCGTCGAACGTGCTCGCGAAACTGGTGCCCTCGCAGGCGGGGGGCGTCGGATCGCCGGGGCTTACGGGCCCCGCGGTGTCGTTGCCCGACCCGCCGCCACAGGCGGCGAGCGCGAGCAGACAGGCGATGACAAGTGGAGTGCGGCAGGCGGCACGCGCGTGGCGGTGGTTTCGGCTTGGTTCGATCGGTCGCTTCATGACTCTCGCTCCTAGTCTATCGGGGCCGGGGCGCAAGACCCGGGCCGATGAAGGCGTTCCGGCCGGAGCCTACTATGGAGCCCCGACGGGGAAAACCCCTTCGTATCTCTTCGCGTTGCCTGCCTGGACCGGCCGCCTCAGCCTCCGGCCGCCCCGGCCGGGTCGACGTAGTAGAGGCCGAACAGGTTGAACATTTCGTTCTCGGTGCTCTCGCCGCCGGTGATCGGGCAGGCGTCGCACTCCCCGTCCCCCTTGCCGGGCGACGAGTCGCAGGTGGCGTCGTCGTTCTCGCCGTCGCAGGCGTCGCCGACCCGGCCGGCGGTGCAGGCGACCGGCTTGCAGTCGCCGCCGAACAGGCCGCCGGTCGCCTTGCGCAGCTTCGAGAGCCGCGTGACCGTCTCCGGATCGGGCGACCCGTCGGGCTTGAGGCCGTTCTCGTAGGTGCCGCAGTAGTGCAGCGTCCGCATCACGGGGTCCGGCGAGTCGAAGGCGAGCGCCGGCTCCCAGCGTCCCTGGACCGGGTCGGTGTACGAGAAGTTCTCGTAGATCTGCGTTGCGTCGCCGAGCGTCACCCAGGTGTGCTTGCCGCGCTTGTGCGTATGGGTGGCGAGGCTGAACAGCCGGGCGCCGCGGGGCAGGACATGGTCATTGCAGTAGGTCTCGCGGGTGTAGGGCGCGGCGTTCGGACGGAAGATGGAGGAGAAGTCGCCGATCCCGGTGACCGAGAAGCGTCGGTCGCGCGTGAACTCGTAGTTGAGCGCGACGTGCATCACGCCGGGGGTCGCCGTCAGGTTGAAGGCGTGCGAGTTCCAGTAGATGACGCCCTTGGTCGGCAATTGGCCGTAGACGCCCGGCGCGTATTCGGTGCGTGCGGCCGGCTGGCCCGAGCCGCCGATCAGCACGTTGTAGCCGGCGCTCGACGGTCCGAAGCCGATGCAGCCGAAGTTGCGCTTCAGCTCGCTCGCGCAGAGACCGCCGCCGTCGGTGCAGGCGCCACTCGACTTGGGATCGCAGGCCACGCCGGCCTCGCTGCCGCCGCGGCAGGTCCACTGGCCGAAAGCCGGGTCGTAGACGTCGACGCCGCCGGGCGCGTAGTTGCCGGTCGGGTAGTAGAGGAAGACGTGGTGGCTCTGCGGATCCTGACGCACCTCGCTCGCACCGAAGACGAACTGCCGGCCGCTTGCGTCCCGGAACTCGGCCGGAACCTGATCGTCCACGTCGTAGTAGGTCGCCATGCAGCCCTCGAACTCGCTGCTCGGTTCGAGATCCCACTGCGGCATCCGGATTTGGAAACCCGTGCCGGGCGTGGGCGGCGGGAGCGCCGCGATCTCGATCGGCTCGGGGGCGGGCAGGCAGGCGTCGATCAGCGCTTCCGTCCCGTTCACGACGCCGCTCTCCGAGGCCCCGGCGTAGATCCAGAGCCGGAGAAGCTCGAGGTCCTGCTCGGCGATGGGCGCCCGGCCGATCGGCATCGGCGATCCGACGACCGGGTAACTGCCGGGCCGCGTCGCGGCGGCGAGCTTGAGCCAGAGATAGCTCCTCTCTTCGTCGCCGATCTCGACCCGTGCGAGCGAACTGCCGTTCGCGCGTTGCCCGACGAGCTGGGCGTAGGCGACCTCCGGGGCCAGTTGGAGTCCACCCTGGCCGGCGCTGCCGTGACAGGACTCCTGGTTGCAGCCGTTGTTCTCGAAGACCCGCTTCTGGACGGCTTCCCAGGTGCTCGCATAGCTCTCGCGGCCGGGCTCGCAGGTCGGGCCGACCGGGACGGGGTCCGCGCCACCGCCCGACGAGCCGCTGCAGGCGGCCAACGCGAGCGCGGCGGCCAGAAGCGCGAAGCTGCGCTGCGTTCCTTGGTGAATGTCTCGCATGGGGGTCTCCGCTTTTTCTGGGAGGCGCCGCCTCCCGGGGGGGCCAGTTCTGTACCGCCGGGTACGGAAGCTAGGACAGGGCCGGCCGGGCTGTCAAGCTGATTCGGCCTCATTCAGCCGCATCGGCGTGGCTTTGCTTCCCGGCCCGCTTCCCATACCTTCGCAGTCGACGCGCCGAGCGCGCGGGGAGGTGGGCGACGTGATCTCGAGACGAATCTTCCCGGTGGCCCTGGCCCTCGCGATCGCCACGCTCATGCTGCCCGCCTGCGGGCCGGCCCGCAGGCGCGACGCCCCGGGGGTGCAGGAGGTCCAGCCGCTGCGCATCGGGATCAACTCCCTGTCGCCGCCTTTCGCCTTCCAACTCGACGGCCGCTTCGTCGGCCTCGAAGTCGACTTCGCCCGCGAGCTCTCGCGCACGCTCGGGCGGCCGATCCGGATCGTCGACCTGCCGTTCGCGACCCTGCTCCCGGCACTCCTCGAGGGCCGCGTCGACGTCGTCATGTCGGGGCTCAGCATCTCGCTCGCCCGCGAGGTTCGGGTCGCATTCGGCGAACCCTACCTCCACTCGGGGCTCATGGCGCTCATGCGGCGCGGCGACCTCGCCCGCTATTCAGGCCCCAACCGGAGCGCTCCCTGCGAAGCGCGCTTCAGCGTGCTCGCGGGCGGCACCGGCGAGCGTTTCGTGCGCGACAAGTGCCCGCGTTCGCAGGCGATCTTCCCGACCGACTCCCGGGAGGTCGCGATCTCCGAGGTGAAACTCGGTCGCAGCGACATCTTCGTCGGCGACGCCGCCGTCGTCGCCTGGGCGGTCTCGGGCCAGGAGGGCGACCTCTCGCTGCGGCGCGAGCCTCTCGACCGCGAGGACCTGGCATGGGTCGTCCGACGCCAGGACTCCGATCTCCTCGAGCGATTGAACGGCGCCCTCGCGCAGTGGCGCGTCGACGGGACGCGCGCCCTCGTGCTCGACCGCTGGATGCCCTATTGGCGCACACTCGAGGAATACACCGACCGCCTGCCGCCCCCCGCGCGATTGCCCTGATGGCGGGGACCGATCCGGCGCCAGGTGCGTCCGGCGCGGGCGACGAGACGCGGCGTATCGCCGAACTCCTCTCCGGCCGCTCCGTCACGCCGCACGACGTGCTCGGCGCCCATGCGGCGACGCGCGCGGGTGGTCCGGGCGTGCTGGTGCGCGCGCTTCATCCCGATGCGCGGACGGCCGCCTGCCTGGTCGGCGCCGCGGACGGCACGCCGCGCGCCGTCGAGATGAAGCAGTCCGCGAGCGGGCTCTTCGAGGCCTTCCTTCCCGGGGCGACGCTGCCGCTGCGCTACCGCCTGCGCTTCGACTTCGCCGACGGAGAGACCTGGGAGCGCGGCGACCCCTACCGCTTCCTGCCCACCCTGGGCGACGTCGACCTCCACCTCCTCGGCGAGGGCACGCACCGCCGACCGTGGGAATGCCTCGGCTCGCGGGTGCGCACGATCGACGGCGAAACGGGCGCGTCGTTCGCGGTCTGGGCGCCCACGGCGCGGCGCGTGAGCGTCGTCGGCGACTTCTGCGGCTGGGACGGTCGACTCCTGCCGATGCGCGCGCTCGGCAGCTCCGGCATCCACGAGATCTTCGTCCCCGGCGTCGCCCCGGGAGCGCTCTACAAGTACGAGATCCTGACGCAGCAGGACGCCCTGCGGCTGAAGACCGATCCGTTCGCGCTCGAACTCGAGCCGCCCCCGGCATCGGCCTCGCGCGTCGCCGCGCCGAACGCCCATGCCTGGGGCGATGCCGAGTGGATGGCGCGTCGCCGCACCCGGGACTGGCGGCGCGAGCCGATGCTGATCTACGAGATCCACCTCGGTTCATGGATGCGCGTGCCGGAGGAGGGCGACCGTTCGCTCACCTACCGAGAGATCGCGCCACGTCTCGCCGAGCACGTCGCCTCGCTCGGCTTCACGCACGTGCAGTTCATGCCGGTCATGGAACATCCGTTCGATGGATCCTGGGGCTACCAGGTGACCGGCTACTACGCCCCGACCTCGCGCTTCGGCTCGCCCGACGACTTCCGCTTCCTCGTCGACACGCTGCACCGGGCGGGCATCGGCGTCCTCCTCGACTGGGTTCCGGCGCACTTTCCGCGCGACGATTTCGCGTTGCGTCGCTTCGACGGCAGCGCGCTCTACGAGCACGAGGACCCGCGCCTCGGCGAGCACCAGGACTGGGGCACGCTGATCTTCAACTACGGCCGTCCGGAGGTGCGCAACTTCCTGGTCGGCAGCGCGCTGTCGTGGATCGAGCGCTTCCACGTCGACGGGCTGCGCGTCGACGCGGTCGCCTCGATGCTCTACCTCGACTACAGCCGCAAGCCCGGCGACTGGCTGCCCAACCGGTGGGGCGGGCGCGAGAACGTCGACGCGATCCATTTCCTGCGCCAGTTGAACGACGCGGTGCACGAGGAGCAGGCGGGCGCGATCGTCGTCGCCGAGGAGTCGACCTCCTTCGCCGGGGTGACGCGGCCGACCGGCGCGGGCGGCCTCGGGTTCGACTTCAAGTGGAACATGGGCTGGATGCACGACACGCTCGGTTACTTCGCGCGCGATCCTCTCTGGCGTCGCTGGCACCAGGACGAACTCACCTTCGCGATGCTCTACCAGTATAGCGAGCACTTCGTGGATCCGATCTCCCACGACGAGGTCGTCTACGGGAAGGGTTCGCTGTTCGGGAAGATGCCGGGCGACGACTGGCAGAAGTTCGCGAACCTGCGGGCGCTGCTCGCCTACCAGTGGACGCGGCCCGGCAAGGTGCTGCAGTTCATGGGCTTCGAGATCGCCTCGCCCAACGAGTGGAACCATGCGAGTTCGCTCGACTGGCACCTGGAATCCGATCCGCTGCGCCGCGGGCTGCGCCGCTGGATCGAGCGTCTCGGCCGTCTCTACCGCGCCTCGCCGGCGCTCTGGCGCGGCGACCCCGATCCCGAGGGCTTCCGCTGGATCGACTGCAGCGACCGCGACCAGTCCGTCGTCGCCTACCTGCGCCGCGATCCGGAGCCGCGTCCCGACGCGCCGGATCACCTGGTCGTGGTGCTCAACCTGACGCCCGAGCCGCGCATCGGCTACCGCGTCGGCGTGCCGGGTGCGACCGGCTACGTCGAGGTTCTCGACGGCGACGCCGCGGAGTTCGGCGGCAGCGGACACCCGACCCGTACGCGGCTGGAGTCCGAACCGGTGCCCTTCCACGGCTTCGAGCACTCGGTGCAACTGGTCCTGCCACCGCTCGCGGCACTGGTGCTCGCCCCGGCGCTCTAGGGCCGCCGGTTTGCGGCGCGCCGCGGGGACCGGGCCCCGCGGTCCGGTCGAGCCACGGCCCTTCTGCTGCCGCCGGGCTCAACCCCAGAGGTCCCAGCGTCCCGTCGCCGCCACCCAGGCGAGCAGCAGGAGGTTGGTCGTCGCATGCGCTGCAAAGGCGTCGGCGACCTGGCCGCGACGACGCAGGGCCAGACCGTAGAGCGCTCCTGCCAAGGTCGCGGCGAGGAAGCGGTCGTGCAGGAGTCCGAAGGCGACGGCCGAGAGGAGGAGCGGCAGCGCCCCGATGCGGTCGGGAGCGACCGCGGCGAAGTCGCGGTCGACGATGCGTCGCGCGAGGTAGCCGCGGAAGGCGAGTTCCTCGACCAGCGGTACCACGACGAGCGCGCCCGCGAGTCGCGCGAGGAACCAGGCGGTGCCCTGCGCGCCCCGCACCGCATCCCAGGACGAGTCGGCGGGCCGCGGGTCCGCGGCGGCAAGCGCCAGCCACGCAGCGAAGCCGAGCGCTCCGAGCGCCGCGGCCTGCCAGGCCGGCGCGACGGCGAGCCCGCGGTAGGCGGCGCGCCGGCCGATCAGCACGGCGATCGCCGCGGCGATCCGGACCGGGTAGAGCGGGTCGACGCCACCGGGCGACGCCGCCCCGGTGAGCATCGCGACGAGCAGGAGCAAGAGCCAGGGCATCAGGAAAGCCGCCGCGTCGCTCCCCGGCGAGACGTCGGGCACTTCCTCGCCGACCCGCGCGAAGAACGGCGATCGCCGTGCGACCGCGGCGAGACCGAGCGCGAGCGCCGAGAAGAGGAGCGAGCCGGAGTAGGAGTGGAAGCCGCCCATCGCGATCTCCGGCGAGATCCGGGCGCCGATCTCGAGCAGGGCCGCCAGCCGTAAGCCGTTACCGAGCCAAGCCGCGACCACGCCGACAGGCAGCAGGAGCAGCGCACGGGGGAAGCGGAGCCGGTCGCGGAACCAGGCGAGAAACACCCCGACGAACACCGTCATGAGCCCGATGCCCTCGTAGCCCGAGCAAGCCTTGCCGACCGCGACGGCGAAGTCGCCGAGCGCGAGCGTGACCCCGGCCTCGTCCTCGGCGACCTCGAGGCCCGAGCCCGCGAGGAGCACCTCGACGAGTCCGACCGTCGTGTCGCGCAGCGGCATCCACCAGCGTTCGGTCGCGCGACCCGCGAGCCAGGCGAGCGCGCCGATCGCAGCGCAGGTGGCGAGCAGGCCGGCGCACCCGCGCAGCAACGCGAGCAACGCGCGCGGCGGGACGAGCAGGGCGGTCCAGGCAAGCGTCGCTCCCGCACCGAGCAGCACCCATGCGGTGGCCCAGAGTCCGGGGGCTCGCACCTCGCGCAGCCGCTCGCCGAAGAGGGTCGAGCCGGTCCACAACATGAGGCCGAAGAGCGCGACCTGCAGGGCGAGCAGGATCGCCGCAGCCCGGCGCGGTGCAGCCCCCGGCGTGCTCGCCGCGAGGCCCTCCCGCCAGGCGCGCTCGCCGAAGAGCACGACCGCGGTGGCGATGGCAATCGCGATCGGCGTCGCGGCGCCGCCCTGGGCGAGCAGTCGGACCCACCAGCCGTCGGCGCGCGAAAGGATCGGCTCGGCGTCGAAGAGCGCGCCCGTCACGCCGGCCTCCGCGAAGAGCAGCAGGAAGAGGGCGGGGCGACGCAGGCGTCCGGCGAGGCTCGGCGGATTCGACCCGGATTTTGCGTTCAAAGGGCGCGTGCCCCTTGACCTAGGCAGGGGTGGGTTTCTGCACAAGCCCACGGCTCGCCATGCGCCTGGACAGGGGTCGGGCCACAAGTCCGACCGCCCGGTCGGTCCAAAAAGAGAACTCTTTTGCGACGCCATGGCGTTTGCCTTGACTGGCCGGTCGCGGCGCGTAAATACTCGGCGGTCGCTCAGGAGGCGACCTCGGCGAGGGTCGTCCGTGGCTGCGAAGTTTTGCCACTTGCGGTGCGGGCGTTCCGGGGTGGCGGTGGGGATCGTCGGGCCGGAAAGGGCGGCGACGGCTCTGGGGGGGGAGGTCGATGGTGACGCGCTTGGCCGTGGCGATCGTTTGGCTGCAGGCGGCCTTGGCTTCCCTGCTGCTCGCCAGCGCCTGCACGCCGCCGGTCGTGCCAGGCAATCCTCCCGTGGCGAGGCTCGAGGCCGCCCCTTCTTCGGCGTCGGCGCCCTACGTCATGCAGGTCGGCGACGTCCTCTCGATCAAGTTCTACCGCAACCCCGAGTTGAACGAGGAGGTGACCATCCGCCCCGACGGCATGATCACCCTGCAACTGGTCGACGACGTCAAGGCGGCAGGCATGAGCCCGGGCGATCTCGGCGAGGAACTCAAGCTGCGCTACCGAAAGGAACTCGCGCACCCCGATGTCACGGTCATCGTGAAGACGTTCGGTGGCCAGAGGGTCTACGTCTCCGGCGAGGTCGGCTCCTCCGGCATGCAGTCCTTGCAGGGCCAGACCACGCTCTACCAGGCGATCCAGCAGGCGGGTGGATTCCTCATCAGCGCCAAGCGCGACCAGGTGGTCCTGATCCGCCGAGGACCCGACGGCCGGCCGCGCGGCGAGAGCATCGACCTCGAAAAAGTCGAGAACGGGACCGACCCGCAAGAGGACGTGATGCTGCGCCCCTACGACATCGTTTTCGTGCCCCGCTCCGCCATCGGAGAGGTCAACAAGTTCGTCGAGCTCTACGTCGACCGGAACCTGCCGTCCGGCGCAGCACTCCTGCTTGGATACGGGCTTTCGTCGGTATGGTGAACCTGGAAGAGAATCAGGCCCTCGGGGATCCGCTCGCCGGGTCCATCCCTCCCTGGCAGAGCCTCCTCGGCGCTCTCGCCCGTCGCTGGCGGCTGATCGCGCTGCCGACGCTTCTCGGGCTCGCCTTGGCCTCGGTCTGGGCCTACCTGAGCCCGCCGCTCTATCAGGCCTTCGCCACCGTGATCGTGCGCACGAACCGCGCCCGCATCGCCGTCTCGCCCGACGCGCAGAACACCATGACCGTCGAACGAGTGGACGACCAGCAGGTGAATTCCGAGGTCGCGCTCATGAGCAGCGAGTCGCTGGTGCGCGAGATGCTCGAGCCGCGCCGGGCGGAGGTCGAGCGGCGCTCCTCGGGATCGGGAGCGGTTTCAGCGGTCTTCTCGATCCTGAGCATGCCGTTCGAATTGCCAGGGCAGGTCTACCGATCTCTGCACGGGATCCCCGAGCCCAACGCCTTCGATACCTGGGTGCGCGACGTATCCTCGGGGATCTCGGTCCAGCCGATTCCTCGCTCGAACCTGATTCAGGTCTCCTACGTCGGCACCGATCCCCGGGAGACGGCCGGATTCCTCAATGCCTTCGTCGCCAAGTACCTCGAGCGCAACGCCAAGCTCGGCCAGCAGGCCGAGGCCCGCGAGTTCTACGAGGAGCAGAGCCGGCTGCTCGCCGACCGGGCGCGCAACGCCGAGCAGGCCCTCACCGTGTTCTACACGAACCAGGGCCCCGACGTGGCCCCGGAGCAGCGCGAGGCCGTGCATCGCCGCCTCGCGGAGACCGAGGACAACCTGCTGAAGTCGGAGACGGAACTCGCCGAGCGCACCGCGAAGGTCGCCTTCCTGTCGCGCGAGATCCAGAACCACCCCAAGCGCATCACCGCCGATGCCGGGGGCGCGAGGGGCGACGGGGGCGCGCTGATCAAGCCGCGCATCCTCGAACTCACGATGCAGCGCACCGAACTGCTCTCCAAGTATGCGCCGACGAGTGCGAAGATCCAGGACATCGATCGCCAGATCGCCGAGGCGAAGCGCTTGCTCCAGACCGAGAAGCAACTCATCACCGACACCACCACGGTGGCGAACCCGACCTACCAGGGCATCGAGGCGAGACTTGCCGAGGCCAAGTCCGATCAGGCCGCGGCCGACGGACGGGTCGAGAAGCTGCGTGCCCAGCGCGCCCAGCAGCGCGCCCGCATCGCGAAACTCGACGAACTCGCCTCGACCCAGGAGCGGCTCGGGCTCGAACTCTCGGCGTCGAAGGAGTCCTTGAACATCTACCAGAAGAAGGGCGAGGCGGCGCGCTGTTCGTCGGCGCTCGACGATTCGAACA
>CAMBZJ010000025.1 GCA_945872365.1 Klebsiella pneumoniae | reverse complement strand
GCCTCGCGAAAACGCGGCGGCTGGGCGTCGGAGAGATCGACCTCGCCGCGGATCCGACGCTGATCGATGCCCGCGACGATCACCGACGGACCACGCACCCGAAGCTCGGCATACTCCGTGACGGTCCCCGAGAGCACCAGGCCGGCAGGGACGTTCGTCGGCTCGATCCGCACCCGCATCACCCGGTCCTCGGTGCCGTCGCCGGTATTGACGAAGAACCAGAGGCCGACCGCCGTCGCGAGGGAAAGCGCCCACAGCCCGAGATCGCCCCACGGGGAGGGCGTCGGGCGACCGGCGAGGCCGCGCCCCTGCTTGTCGTCGATGCGCCTCACGACAGCGCAAACCTCTCGAGTCCGGTGCGCAGTGTCTCGGCATCGCAGTTGCCTAGGATCTGGCCCTCGTGGACGAGCGAAATCCGGCCGAGTTCCTCGGAGACGACGACCACCGCCGCATCGCTCTCCTCGGAGATGCCGATCGCCGCCCGGTGCCGGCTGCCAAGCGTGCGACTCACCGTGGGTTCGTGCGTGAGCGGCAGAAAGCAGCCCGCCGCCGCCAGCCGGCCCTTGCGGACGATCACGGCGCCGTCGTGCATCGGCGACTGCGGATGGAACACCGCGCAGAGAATCTCCCAACTCACCTCGGCGTCGAGAGGCGTCCCGCTCTCGAGGAAGCGGGTGAGCCCGACGTCGCGTTCGAGGACGATCAGGGCGCCGATGCGCTTCTCGGCGAGTTCGGTCGCCGCGCGCGTCACCTCGTCGATGACCAGGGCCTGCGTCCGACGGTCACCAGCGAAAAGACGGCCCCGGCCCACCTGTGTCAGTACCCGACGGATGTCGTCCTGAAAGAGCACGACCACGAGCAGGAAGAACGAGCCGAGGAAGGCCCGCAGGATCCAGGAAAGCGTGTAGAGCTCGAAGTACTGGGCGAGGAAGTACACGCCGGCGAGGACCGCGAGGCCGACCAGCATCTGCACCGCCCGCGTGCCACGGATCAGGTTGATCGTCGCATAGACTAGGATCGCGACGATCAGGATGTCCGCGACGTCGGCGATGCGCACCTGACCGAAGACACCCACCGCCCCTGATTCGTGCAGGAAGGCGTGCGCAAGCGCAAGCCCGTCAGCGTCCGTGCCTGGGCGGTCTCGCCGCCGGGATCAGGCCGGCGAAGCGGCCGGGTCCTGGGGGCTGGCCATGAGCGCGTCGATCTCCGCGCTATCGAGGACCTCGCGTTCGAGAAGCGCCTGCGCCACCGCGTGCAGGGCGGCGAGGTTCGACGAGAGCAGGCCTCGGGCGCGCTGGTAGCCCTCGTTCACGAAGCGGCGGATCTCGGCGTCGATCTCCGACGCGGTACGCTCGGAGACCGCCTGCGACTGGTGGAAGTCGCGGCCGAGGAAGGGGTTCTCCTCCTTGGAGCCGAAGGTCATCGGCCCGAGCCGCTCGCTCATACCCCACTCGCAGACCATCTTGCGGGCTAGTTCGGTCGCGCGTTCGATGTCGTTACCGGCACCTGTGGTCGTCTGGCCGAGAACGATTTCCTCGGCGGCCCGGCCGCCGAAGAAGATCGCGAGATTGTTCTCCAGCATGTCGCGACTCGCGGTGTGCCGGTCGTCGAGCGGCACCTGCTGGGTGAGCCCGAGGGCCATGCCGCGCGGGATGATCGTCACCTTGTGCACCGGGTCCGCGCCCGGGATGAGCTTTGCGACCAGCGCGTGGCCGGCCTCGTGGTAGGCCGTGTTGCGCTTCTCCTCGTCGCTGATGATCATCGAGCGGCGCTCGGAGCCCATCATGACCTTGTCCTTGGCGAGTTCGAGGTCCTGCTGATCGACTTGTTCCTTGTTCTCGCGGGCCGCGAGCAGAGCCGCCTCGTTGACCAGGTTCTCCAGGTCGGCGCCCGAGAAGCCCGGCGTCGACCGCGCGAGCAGCGCGATGTCGACGTCGGCGGAGAGCGGGACCCTGCGGGTGTGCACGCGCAGGATGCCCTCGCGGCCCCTCACGTCGGGCCGCGGCACGACGACCTGACGATCGAACCGGCCCGGTCGCAGGAGCGCCGGGTCGAGAACATCGGGCCGGTTGGTCGCGGCGATCAGGATCACGCCATCGTTCGACTCGAAGCCGTCCATCTCGACGAGTAGCTGGTTGAGCGTCTGCTCGCGCTCGTCGTGACCGCCGCCGAGGCCGGCGCCACGGTGACGGCCGACCGCGTCGATTTCGTCGATGAAGATGATGCAGGGCGCGTTCTTCTTGCCCTGCACGAAGAGATCACGGACCCGCGAGGCCCCGACGCCGACGAACATCTCGACGAAATCCGATCCCGAGATCGAGAAGAACGGGACCCCCGCCTCGCCGGCGATGGCGCGCGCGAGAAGCGTCTTGCCCGTGCCCGGAGAACCGACCAGCAGGACCCCCTTGGGAATGCGGCCGCCGAGCTTGGTGAACTTCTTGGGATCCTTGAGGAAGGCGATGATCTCCTCGAGTTCCTCCTTGGCCTCCTGCACGCCCGCCACGTCGGCGAAGGTGTTCTTCTGCTGGGCCTCGGTGAGGAGTTTCGCCCGGCTCTTGCCGAACGACATCGCCTTGCCGCCGCCCACCTGCATCTGGCGCATGAAGAAGATCCACACGCCGATCAGGAGGAGCATCGGCATCCACTGCACGAGCAGGATGACGTACCAGGGATCGCCATCCTCGGGCTTGGCCTGGATCTTCACGCCCTTCTCGCGCAGGCGCTGCACGAGTTCGGTGTCGCCGGGGTCGTAGGTCCGGAAGCGCTCGCCGTTCTGGAAGCGCCCGCGGATCACGTGGCCCTGGATCATGACTTCGGAGAGATCACCCCGTTCGAGCGCCGCCGAGAACTCGCTGTAGTCCCGCTCCGGCTCGCGTGGCTCCTGCTTGTTCAACACCTGAAACAACAGGAGGAACATGAGGCCCAGGACGAGCCACAGCGCTAGGTTGCGCGAGAATTGATTCAGACCCGATCGCTGCAATTTGCACCTGGTGGGAAGAAAGCCCTTCCTAACTACCACGACCCTTGGAACCCGGCAATCGCCGGGGCGGGAGGGGCGGATTCGACGCCCGGCTCTGTCGCCGAGTCTCGTAGCCGGCTACCCACCCGGCGCGATACCGACGGGGGCACCAGCGCCCGGTGCGGTCAGACGCGGGCGCAGGTGGCCTTTATCCCGGGACGACCCGTCCGGGCGCTCGGATCAGCTGGGCGAACAGCGAGAGCCGGACCTCGCTCCCCGAAGGTCGGGCGGGCGACCAGGCGACCCCCGGCACCCAGAGGACCATATCGTCTGCCGCGACGACCACCGCGAGTCCGCCGCGTTCCGCGCGCGGCACGCGGGCGTCGATCAGGACGTCGGAGAGTTTGCGATGCCCGGCCCGCGCGCTCACCCGGTCGCCCGGCCCCGCCCGGCGCACCCGCAGGGGAAGGCCGATCCCACCCGGCGACAGGTCGAGTCGAAGAAGCGAGGCATCGAACCACCCGTCGGTGCGAAGCACCGCGCCGGGGTCCCGGGGCAAGGCCACGGCCGGGGCCTCCGAAGCCCCGCCCCCCGCCCTCGTCCAGGCCGCCGCGATGCGCCACCGGCCGGCCACCTCCGCTGCTCCGGGCACCGGGAGTTCGACCGGCTGCCAGGGCGCGCACTCTTGCGCCCCGCCCTGGACCAGCAGCAGTTGCTCGTAGCGCCGCTCGACCCGGAGACCGCCGCCGAGGTCGACCCGGGCGCTCGGGCGATCCGCCGCCGCGATGGCGAGAATCGCCGCGACCTGTCGGGCGGAGATCGCTCTCGCGCCCCCGGAGAGCCAGGCGTGCAGGAGTCGGCCCGCCGCGGGCCCCGCCTCGCGCAGCGTTGCGATCGTCAGGCTTTGCGGACAGGGCGGTCCGCCGAGGATCGCGGCGAGCGCCCGGTCCGCGAGTTCGGCCTCCACGCGCAATTCCGAGGCGAGTCGGGCGAGGCGACCGCCGACGTCGACCCCAAGGAGCCGCTCCATCTCGGGAAGCAACAGGTGACGCACCCGGCTGCGCGTCCGGGTCGTGTCGTCGTTCGAGCCATCCCGGACCGCGGCGATCGCACGGACCCGCCTGTAGCGCGCGACCTCCGAGCGCGGGACATCGAGCAACGGCCGGACCACGCCGTCGGCACGGCGTGGCGCCATCGCGGCCAGCGAACGGGCGCCCGCGCCGCGGGCGAGACGCATGAGGACGGTTTCCGCCTGGTCGTCGCGGGTATGGGCGACGCAGATCGCGGACGCGCCCGCCGCATCGGCCACCTGGTGCAAGAACGCGTAACGGGCGGCGCGGGCGCCGGCCTCGAGGTTGCTCGCGTCGTCGACGAGCGGCGCTGCGGGCTCGCCGACGACGCACGGCACGCCCGCCGCGCGGGCGAGGGCCGATGCGAACAGCGCGTCGCGATCGCTCGCCACGCCGCGCAGTCGGTGGTTGAAGTGCGCGGCGACGAGGTCCCCCGCGGCAACGCCCGCGGCGGAACGGATCCTTCGCACGGCCTCGAACAGCGCGGCCGAGTCCGGGCCACCCGAGAGCGCGACGACCGTCGGCGCGGCCTCGGCGACCCCACCGTCGCCGCGGAGGACCCGCAGCACCGTGGCTTCGAAGGCCGCCGCGAAGGCCGAGTCGCGCTGGGAGGAAGGGGAAGAGGTGGCGGCGGGAAGACTCGAACTTCCGACGCGGGGATTATGAGACCCCTGCTCTACCACCTGAGCTACGCCGCCGATTCCGATCGGGCCAATGAAGTAGCAACGGACCCGTGCGTTGTCGATCCTGCCTCGCGGCCGTCCGCGTTGCACACACCCGCGTCGCCTTGGATCGCGACGCCCCGGGCGTTCAAGCCCCGAGCCCCGCCATGCGCCGCGAAACGTCGGTGGTTCGGACCCGTCGCTCGCCGCGCCGCACCTGGTGGAGACTTCCCGCCGAGAGGTCGAGGCAACTCAGGTACCCGCCGAAAACGCAGCCGGTGTCGAGCCCGATCTTGCGCGGCACATCGAAGAGCGGCTCGCGGTAGGGCGTATGCCCGAAGAGTACGAGCGTCGGCAGCCCCGGGTCGGCCCGGGTGAACTCCTCGCGGATCCACAGCAGGTCGTCGGTCGATTGCTCCGCGAGCGCGGTTCCCGGCCGGACGCCCGCGTGCACGAAGCTGACGCCGCCCTCGCTGAAGTGCAGCACGAGTTCGCGACGCAGGAACCCGATCTCCTCGTCGACCGCCTCCTCGGCCGCGGACTCCGAGGCCTTGCGCCCGAGCGGGCCGCGCAGGTCGAAGCTGCGCATCGTCTGGGCACCGCCATTGGACAGAAAGGCGTCGCCGTAGCCCCCCGCCCCGTCGAGATGGTCGAGGAACATCTCCTCGTGGTTGCCGCGCAGGAGGATCGTGTCGGGGAGTTGGCGCTTCATCTCGAGCAGGATGCGCACGCATTCGCGAGACTGGGGTCCGCGGTCGACGTAGTCGCCGAGGAATACCAGCCGGTCGGAGACGTCGGCGTCGAGGTGACGCAGCATCAGCTCGAGTTCCGCGGCGCAGCCGTGGACGTCGCCGATGCAGAGTAGGCGTCCGCCGCCCGCGCTCACCGGCGGGGCCCCGCTCCAGGGCTGCATCAGCCGCGCTCCCTCCGGTCGCCGAGCATCCGCGACATGAGCGCCGCGTCGGCGAAGACGTCGAGCGCCGCGCTGTAGGGGTCGATCGCGCCCTCGCGCACGCGCTCCGAGATCCCGGCGAGGTCGGCGCGAGAGAGGGACCGGTCGATGCGCTCGGCGATCTCGTCGCGAAGGATCTCGCCCCACTCCTCGAAGCGCTCGCGGGCGCGATCCTGCTCGCCGCGCGACGAATGCCGCGCCGCCCCGTGCTCGGTGATCCGCGTCCAGAGTTCCTCGATCCCCTTGCCCGCCGTGGCCTCGGTGAGCAGGACGGGGACGTTCCAGCCCTGCGACGGCCGCAAGTGGAGCATGACCTCGAGCTCGTTCTTGAGCCGGCGCGCGCCGTCTCGGTCGGCCTTGTTGACGACGAAGACGTCGGCGATCTCGAGCAGGCCCGCCTTCATCACCTGAATCGTGTCGCCCGCCTCGGGCACGAGAATCACGAGGGTGGTGTGCGCGAGCTTCATGATGTCGAGTTCGGTCTGCCCGACGCCCACCGTCTCGACCAGCACGACGTCGTGGCCGAAGGCGTCGAGGAGGTGCACCACCTCCCGCGTGGCTCGCGCGAGCCCGCCGTGGCGGCCGCGCGTCGAGAGGCTGCGGATGAAGACCCCCTCGTCGAGGAAGTGCTGCTGCATGCGGACGCGGTCGCCGAGGACCGCCCCACCGGAGAACGGGCTCGACGGATCGATCGCCACGACGCCGACCCGCTTTCCCGAGGCCCGCAGGAGGGCGACGACCCCGTCGACGAGTGTCGACTTGCCGGCGCCCGGGGGGCCGGTGATGCCGATCACGACCGCCTTGCCGGCGCGCGGGTAGATCTCGCGCATGATCGCCGGCACCTCGGGCGAACGGCTCTCGACGAGCGTGATCAGCCGCGCGAGCGCACGGCGGTCGTGGGCGGCAAATCGATCCAGGAGCGGCTTCACGTCCACGTCGTCACCTCGTTCGTCGACCGACACGCCGCTTCCCCGCGGGCGCTAGACCCGAGCGTCCGAACGTGGTCGATCCGGAACTCCTGCGCGAAACCGGCGTGGCGCGCAAAGCTCCTCGCCCAGAGTGCCGCCGCCGTCTCCAGGCCGGGGAGCGCTCCGGCCCCGGGACCCAGGGCTTCGAGTTCCGCCTCGACGCTGGTCGCCACCACACCCGCGAGTCCGCAGGGATCGAACCCGCGGAAGCCGTCCACGCTGGAACGCGCAAGGTTCAGGGCCGCACCGTGCAGCGTCACGCCGCGGCGGACCCCGATCCCGACCGACCCGAGCTTGCGCGGCGATTCCCCGGGGGCCCAGGCACCGGGCAGGCCGGCGCGCCGCACGGCGGCCACCCCCGAGAGGCGGGCGACGTCGCACAGGCTCTCCTCGAGGGCCGCGACGAAGCGGCGCACGCCTCGCCCTCCCGACCGCAGCGCCACGACCGGGTAGGCGACGAGCTGGCCCGGCCCGTGGTAGGTCGCGCCACCGCCACGGCCGACACGCACCGGCACCGGGGGGAGCGGAGCGTCGCCCCGCGCTACGGCCGCGAACGGATCGGGCGCATGGCGACCGAGGGTGACGACCGGTGGATGCTCGAGGAGGAGCAGCCGGTCGCCGATCGTGCCCGCGACCCGCTCGGCCGCCAGATGCTCCTGCAGACGACGGGCGTCGTCGTACCCGACACGGCCGAGAAAGCACCACTCGAGGCGAGACACGCGCGTGCGTTAACCGGCCTCCCCGGGGCTCGCAAGCGCACTCGGGCGGACTTCGGAGGTTCAGCCGGCCCCGGAATCCGCCGGGGCACCCACGAGGCCGAGCCGGCGCATCCGGCGCCACAGCGTGACGCGCGAGACTCCCATCTCGCGGGCTGCGGCATCGCGACGCCAGCGATGCCGATCGAGGAGGCGGCGCAGCGCCGACGCTTCCGGCGACTCGGCCTGCTCGAAGCGCGCCGGCGGTCGCGGCGGGGGCGCCGCCGTGGCGTCCGCGACGCGGCCGGCGCCCGAGATCGCCACCGCCCAGCCGCGGGCGGCCCCGTGCTCGGCCACGAGCACGACCGCGCGCTCGACGAGGTTCGCGAGTTCGCGCACGTTGCCCGGCCAGGACTGCCCGCGCATCCAGGCGAGACACTCCGGCGGTGGTTCGAGGTCCCCGGTTGCCACCGCCCGCGGGCGACCGGTCCGAGCGAGGAAATGGGCGACCAGGGGGTCGACGTCCTCGGGCCGCGCGCGAAGCGGCGGGACCTCGAGGTGGAGAACGTCGAGCCGGTAGAACAGGTCGGAGCGGAAGCGTCGCTCGGCGACCAGTCCGGCGAGTTGCGCGTTGGAAGCGGCGACGACCCGCACGTCCGCCGACCTGGCGCGGACGGCGCCGAGTGGTCGGTACTCGCCCTCCTGGAGCAGGCGCAGCAGTTTTCCCTGCAGCGGCGGCGGCAGGTCTTCGATCTCGTCGAGGAAGAGCGTGCCGCGCGCAGCCGCCTCGACGAGCCCGGGGTGATCGCGGTGGGCGCCGGTGAAGGCTCCGCGGAGGTGGCCGAAGAGTTCGCTCTCGACGAGCTGCTCGGGAAGGGCACCGCAGTTCACCGGGACGAAGGGGCCCGCGGCACGCGCGCTCTCCTCGTGGAGAGCCCGTGCGACGAGTTCCTTGCCCGTGCCGGTCTCGCCCTCGACCAGCACGCACGCGTCGCTGCGCGCGAAGCAGCGGATGTCCGCTCGCAGCCGTTGGATCGATTCGCTCGCGCCGACGAGCGCGTCACCCCCGCGCGCGCGACGGCCCGGGGTCGCTCCAAGTGGGCCCGCTGTCCCGCCGCCCGTCGCCACCCGGACACCTCCCGCGGGCGCATCCGCGACCGCCACCCCCGACCCGCCCCCGCGTTCCGCCGCCGTGTGCTCTGTCACAGGCCACCCCCCGTCGTTCCGCGCGGCGGACCCTCCGCCGCGTCGCTCGATGCCGACCGCGGAACGCCTACCAGCGATCCACCGCGTCCGACGATGCCCCGCGATGCAAAAGCGCCCCTTCGGCGATGCGGCGGCGGCAAGGACCGAAGAGGCCCGAAACGAGGTCAGCGGATGCGAGAACGGGCGGACCGGTTCGGCTAGCGCCGACCAGCCCGCCCGCTCCCCCCCGGGCCACGGGACGGCGCACCATGCACCGCCCCGCGCCCCCCTCGACGAATCCGTCCTCGCAAGCACGGGGCCAGCGCATCGCGGGCGACGGAGGCTCCTCCCGACACGGCCCCACGGGCCTTCAGGCGCAACGTCCGCGCCACGGCGCTTCGGTCGTGGCGCCCGGCGGCGAAACCTCCGGTTGCAACGCGCCCCGCGATTCGCCGATGATGCTAGCGTGCCCGAGCCGCGATCGAACCGCCGCCCCTGGTACCGCAACCACCTGCTGGTGGGCGGACTCGGACTCCTCGCGCTCGGGGCGGGGAACTGGATCACCGGCACGATGCGTCTGCGCGACATCGCTACGAGCGCCGCGAGTCGTCCTTCCGAGCCGAGCGTGCGCGGCCATGAGGCCGCCGCCAATGCGGACGTGGAACTCGTGCGGGCTCACCAGGAGTTCTACCACGTCGTCGCGACCGGCGGTCGCCTGTTCACGGCGACCGGTATCGTGCTGAGCGCGCTCGGGCTGATGCGCGCCCGGCGCGACGACGCGCGCTCGGCGACGACGACCGAGTCCGGGCAGCGGGCCTGAGCGTGGCGAGCATGGTGGACCCACACCGCGAGATCCCGCCGGCCCTGCGTCTCATCCCGCCCGCCTCGGCGCGCACGCTCGCCCGGGTGGCGGGCTCCGGGCTGCCGGTGCTGTGCCTCGATTGCTTCGGCGCGGCCTTTTCGAGGATTGCCGCGTCGATCCACGCGGCGAGCCGGCGCGACCGGCTGATCACGCTCGACCTGCACGCGACGCGCGACGACCTGCTCGCCGCCCTGATACGGGCGGCGACTTCGCCGCGCTGCACGCTTGCGATCGACGGGATCGAGAAGCTCGGGGACGATGCGCAAGCCGCCCTCCTCCGGCTCATGGACGGCGATGGACCGCGACTGGTGAGCGCGAGCGCGGCCGATCTCGCGACGCTGCGAGCCACGCTTCGCCCGGACTTCTTCGCCCTCGTCTCGACGATCTCCGTCCGCGCCCCGGCCCTCGCGCGGGCCGGCGAGGACGTCGCGGCCATCGCTCGCGAGCGACTCGTCGTGCTCGCCGCCGAACTCGGCTGCGAGGTGCCCGCCATTTCGCCCGACGCCGAGCGCGCCCTGGCCGCACACCCGTGGCCGGGCGACGCCGCCGAACTCGATGCCGTCCTCGCGCGCTCGCTGCTCGCCCTCGACGGCGTCACCATCCGCGCCGACGACCTACGCTGGGATCCGCTCGAGCCGACCGCGGCCGCCGGGATCGCCGCGGCGCCGTCCGGGGTGCACGCGGCGCCGCTTCCTCCCGCCCGCAGCCGCGTGTCCGAACCCGCTGCGACCGGCGCGGTCGGCAGCGAGGCCATTGCCGTCGAACTCGCCCACCAGATCAAGAACCCGCTGGTGACCGTGCGGACCTTCGTGCAGAGCGTCGCGCAACTCGCGAGCGACCCGGCGGACCTCGCCCGTTTTCGCGACCTCACCGAGGAGGCGATCGGGCGCATGGACGGAGCGCTCGAGGAGATCCTCGCCTTCTCGCGGCTCGCACCGCCGCGACCGCGCAGAATCGACGTGTCGGCCCTGCTCCGCGAGTCGTTGCGGGAGGCGACCGCCGGGCGATCCGCGAAGGACTGCGGGGTCGAGCTTCCCGAGGACGCCGGGTTCATCGCCTTCGCCGACGAGGCCCGGCTGCGCGCCGCACTCACGGCGATCTCCCGCCACGTACTCGAGACGATCGAGCCGGGCGGGACCCTCGAGGTCGAGGCCGTGGGCGACACCCTCCTCCTGCGCCATCGCGAAGCCGGTGCCACAACCCACCTGCGCGGGGTGAGCGGCCTCGACGACGAACTCCCGCTCGCCCTCCTGCTCGCCCGCGGCGCGCTCGCCGCCGACAACGTCACGCTCGAATCCGACCACGAGGGCGCGCAGCGGTGCATCGCGCTGCGCTTTCCGGGTGCGGAGGCCACACGAAGGACGGTCGCCGACGCACCGCTGCCGCAAGAGGGCGCTGCCCATGGACTCCGGCGCGACTCCTGAGGCTCCCGGCCCGGCCTCCCCGGCGACGCCACGGCGGACGCGCGTGCTCGTCGTCGATGACGAACTCGGCGTCCGCGAGTCGCTGCGGCTCGTGCTACGCGACGGCTTCGAGGTCATCCCGGCGGAGTCGGGCGAGCAGGCGCTCGCGCTTCTCGCGACCGAGCGGCCCGACGTCGTCCTGCTCGACATCCTGATGCCGGGCATCGACGGCCTCGCCGTCCTCGAACGCATGAAGGGGAGCCGACCCGACCTGCCGGTCATCATGCTCACCGCGACCCGTACGCTCAAGACGGCGGTCACGGCGATGAAGCTCGGCGCCTTCGATTACGTCCAGAAGCCGTTCGACCTCGACGAGTTACGCGCCGTGGTCCTGAACGCGGGGCGCACCGCGGCCCTGCAGCGCGAGGTCGAGGAGCTTCGAGCCGAGGTGGGCCGTCGCTACCAGCTCGGTAATATCGTCGGCCGCAGTGCCGCGATGCAGCCGATCTTCCGTACGATCGCAATGGTCGCGCCGCAGAGGACGACCGTTCTCGTGACCGGCGAAAGCGGGACGGGCAAGGAACTGATCGCGCGCGCGCTGCACCACCAGAGCCCGCGTTCGCGCCGCGCGATGACGGCGATCAACTGTGCGGCGATCCCCGAGAACCTGCTCGAGAGCGAACTCTTCGGCCACGAGCGCGGTTCCTTCACCGGCGCCGACACCCGCAAGATCGGCCAGTTCGAGCTGAGCCACGAGTCGACGATCTTCCTCGACGAGATCGGCGAGATGCACCCCGCCCTTCAGGCGAAGATGCTGCGCGTCCTCGAAACCGGCGAGATCACGCGCGTCGGGGGAGCGAAGCCGGTCTCGATCGACGTGCGGATCGTCGCCGCCACCAATCGCAACCTCGAGCAGGCGGTTGCCGACGGCAGCTTCCGGGGCGATCTCTACTATCGCCTGAACGTCGTCTCCCTCGCCCTGCCCCCGCTGCGCGAACGGCGCGAGGACATCCCGCTCCTCCTGCGCCAATTCGCCCGGGCCAAGGCCGCCGAACTCTCGGTCGCCGAGCGGCCGTTCTCGCCCGAGGCGGTCGCGCTCTTCGAGCGCTACCGCTGGCCCGGCAACGTGCGCGAACTCGAAAACCTGGTCGAGCGGCTCTTCATCCTCGGCGAGGGCGGACCGGTCCGGGTCGAGGAACTTCCCGAGGCCCTGCGCAGGACCGAGACTCCCGCTGCGGCCGCGCGCAGCGAGGAGGTCCTGCGCGGCGAGCGTTCGCTCTCCGACGCAGTCGACGACTTCGAGCGCGGGATCATCCGCGAGGCACTCGTGCGTTGCGACTTCAACCAGACCCGCACGGCCGAGCGACTCGGCACCACCCGCCGCATCCTCAAGTACCGCATGGACAAGCTCGGCATTCCCGATCGCCCGCTCTGATCCGCGTCGCCGCCGGGCCGCGCGAACGCCATGGCGTCCGCGACCGTGCACGAATCCGAACGTTCAATCGTGAACGTCGTGCGTTCCCGCGACGGCTCCGCAGGCGCGACGGTGGGCGGTTGTGCGGGCGGTCCGGCGCGCGCGAACCCGCCGGACGCACTCTTGCGGTGCGGGCCGTGGGGCCGGGCGCGCGGGCCGCTCCGTCGTCGGGGATGGCACGCCGGGTGCTGCTGCGCCCACCGCCATGGGTGAGCCGAGCCGCATCCTCGTCGTCGACGACGAGCCGGGACCGCGCGAGTCGCTCCGGATGCTGCTCAAGGACGAGTACCGGGTCGACACGACGGCGCGCGGCTCGGAGGCACTAGGCCTGCTGCGCGAGGTCGGCTACGACGTCGTCCTGCTCGATCTCACCATGCCGCAGGACCTCTCGGGAACCGAGTCGCTGCGGGCGATCCGCGAAGCCTCGATCGACGTCGAGGCGCTGGTCGTGACCGGACAGGGCTCGCTCGAGAGCGCCATCGACTGCCTGCGACTCGGGGCCCGCGACTACATCGTGAAGCCGTTCCACGGGCCTGCGGTCCTGGCCGCGGTGCGCGCGGCGCTCGTCGCCCGGAGACTGCGGCAACGCGCGATCGAGATGCGCGGCAACCTGCTCGGCAACCTGTCGCACGAGTTCCGCACGCCGCTCCACGCCATCGTCGGCTACAGCGAGATCCTGCGCGAGGAAGCCGGCGAGCGCCTCGACGAAGCGCACCGCGAGGCGCTCGACAGGATCCGGCGTTGTTCCGAGCGCCTGCTGTCGTACCTGGAGGGACTGCTCTTCCTCGCCGAGAGCGAGAGCGGGCGGATCGCCGGGACTTCGAGCGAGTTCACGGTGCTACCCTGGCTCGAACTGCTGCTCGCGCCGATCCGCAACGAGGCGATGCTCGCTGGCGGTCGGATCGACGTGGACTGTCCGCCCGGGCTCGCCGTCCACGCCGATCCGCGCGGACTCGCCCGACTGATGGGCGTCCTCGCCTACGAGGCGCTCGCACGAGCGCCGGGAACGGCTCTGCGGGTCCGGGTGAGCCTGCTCCGGCGCGACGAACTTGCGATCGACCTCCTCGCGCGGGCAACCGGGGCGGGCCGCACGGACGCCTCTGCGAGCACCGAGACGGGATCCTGGGGTGGTGGCGACGTGCTCGAGCGAGCCGCGCGGGCGCTCGACGTGCGGATCGAACGAACCGCGCGGGCGGACGCGATGGACGACGCGGTCCGGGTTCGGATTCGCTGCAGCCGGCGATCGCTCGCCGAGGGGACACCCGCGCCCGGCGCCACGCAACGGCTCGCCGCCGGACGCGGCGCCTGACGCTCGATGACGTTTCTCCACTGCAGACGCTGCACCGCGACGATGCGGATGCTCGAACGGGAACTGCCGCGCTCGAGCGACTTCGCGGCCGAACTCGCGGCGGAGGCCGCGGCCTTTGATTTCCACCACGCCGCCTGCGAGGTCCGCCGCTGGACGCCGACCGGGCGAGCCGCGAGCGACCTGCCATGGCTCGAGCCGTTCGCGCTGCGCCGGGTGGAGGTCGCCTGCGAGGGCGAATTCGCGATCGCCGTCGGGGCCCGCCCCGAGGCCGACGGACCCCTTGTCTGGCGCATCGAGCTGCTCCCGGGCGCCGGAGCCCACCGCGCCGATCTCGATCGCGAGGCCTTCCTCCGTCTGGCGGTCGAGGCGCTGGCGCGGGCCGACGACCAGGAGCGCTCGCTCGGCGAATGGACGTCCTACCTCCAGGGGTACCTGCGCCGCCGGCCGAGCCTGGAGGCACCGACCCCGACGGCGACGAGTGCAATGCAACTCTGGCTGCCGCTGCTCGAGCCACCCCTGCTCGAAGCACCGGGGAGTCGCCGCCCGATGGCGCGGGGAGCCGCGCACCGGCCATTCGATCCTTCCCTGCCCGGACCGCCCGCCGCCGCGACCAGCGGTTGACTCCCCCCCGGGGCTCCTCTAATTCCGAGGTGTTCGCCGGGCCGCACCTCGCGCTCCCGACGCAGCCGTCGGAAGCAACGGGGGGGGGTCGGGGCGGACGGGATCTCCATGAGCATCGCCGAGTTGGCCGCCAGCGACTCCGCCGCCCTTGCAAGAGGTGTCGCTTGGTCCCCGCTCGACCGCGGCGAAGCCGTGCGCGCCCTGCGCGCCGAGGGCGACGAGCTCGCCGAACTGCTCGCCCGAGCCTCGGCCCTGCGCGACGCCGGCAAGGGGCGCACGATCACTTACTCCCGCAAGGCGTTCTTCCCGGTGACGAACCTGTGTCGCGATCGCTGCTCCTACTGCACGTTCCGGCGCGACGAGGAGCAGGACGGCGCCTGGACGATGTCTCTCGACGAGATCGCACGCTGGTCGGAGCGGGCGCGCGGACTCGGCTGCTGCGAGGCGCTCATGTGCCTCGGCGACAAGCCCGAGGCGGCCTACGCCGGCTACCGGCGCTGGCTCGCCGCCGGCGGCTGGCGATCGACCATCGACTACGTTGCCGCGAGCTGCCGGGTCGCCCTCGGGGCGGGCCTCCTGCCCCACTCGAATCCCGGACTCATGACGCCAGAGGACCTCGCTCTCCTGCGCCCGCTGAACGCGAGCCTCGGCCTCATGATCGAGTCGACGAGCCCCCGGCTGCGCACCCGAGGCGAGGTCCACTACTACGCACCCGACAAGGATCCGGAACTGCGCCTGGCGGTCGTCCGCGACGCAGGAGAGCAGCGGATCCCCTTCACGACCGGGCTCCTCATCGGCATCGGCGAGACGCTCGAAGAACGCATCGACACGATCGAGGCGATCGCCGACTTGCACGCCCGGTTCGGCCATGTGCAGGAAGTGATCGTGCAGAACTTCCGCGCGAAGCCCGAGATCCCGATGGCGACCGCGGCCGAGCCCGACGCCCACGACCTCGAGCGGACGATCGCCGTGACCCGCCTCATGCTCGGCCCCGACATGAACGTCCAGGCCCCGCCGAACCTCTCGGCCGACGGCCTCGACGGGCTTCTCGAAAGCGGCATCAACGACCTGGGCGGGATCTCGCCGCTCACGCCCGACTACGTGAACCCCGAGGCGCCCTGGCCGCACCTCGGAGCACTCGCGCGGCGCTGCGAACGCGCGGGCTTCCGACTCGCCGAACGCCTGCCGATCTATCCGGAGTTCGTCGAGCGCAAGGACTTCGTCGCCGCGGAAATGCGCGCCCCCATCGAGGCCTGGCGCCTGGAGATCGCGCGCCGCGAGGCGGCCGCATCGGAGGTACGCGCATGACGCCGGTGACCGACGCAGTCCGCTCCCTGCTGCCTGACGGCACCCCCGTCGAACGCCTGGTCGCGGCCGCGAGCCCTTCGGTCGCGCGCGAGATCGAGCGCGGGCTCTCGGGCGAACGCATCGACGAGGCGGGCCTGCTCGCCCTGCTGCGGGCGACGGGCGACGACCTCCGCGCCCTCGTCGCCGCTGCCGACCGGGTTCGCGCCGAGGATCTCGGCGACGTCGTCACCTACGTCGTCAACCGCAACGTGAACTTCACGAACGTCTGCTTCGTGAACTGCCAGTTCTGCGCCTTCAAGCGCCAGCGCTGGGAGAGCGACGCCTACAACCACGGCACCGACGAGGTGCTCGCCAAGGTCGTCGAAGCAGTCGAGCGCGGTGCGACCGAGATCTGCATGCAGGGCGGCATCAACCCGCAGATGGGCGCCTTCACCTACCGGGACATGCTGGTCGCGATCAAGGAAGCGTTCCCGCAGATCCACGTCCACGCGTTCTCGCCGATGGAGATCATGTACGGCGCGCGGCGCACGAGCATGACCTACTCGGACTACCTCGCGATGCTGCGCGACGCCGGGCTCGGCAGCGTCCCGGGCACGGCCGCCGAGATCCTCGACGACGAGATCCGCGAGATCCTCTCCCACAAGAAGGTCGATACGGCGACCTGGATCGAGATCATCACGACCGCCCATCGCGTCGGGCTGCCGACCACCTCGACCGTGATGTACGGTCACGTCGAAAGCGACACCCACGTCGCGGCCCATCTCGCACTTCTGCGGCGCATCCAGGACGAGACCGGCGGCTTCACCGAGTTCGTGCCGCTGCGCTTCATCCACCAGAAGACGGCCCTCTACCAGCGTGGACTGGTACAGCCGATCGAAGCCGGCGAGCCGGACTTCCGCATGTACGCAGCCTCCCGCCTGTTCTTCCGTGGATCGATCCCGCACCTGCAGACCTCCTGGGTGAAACTCGGCCACGAACTCGCGGCGCTCAGCCTCGCGGCCGGCGTCGACGACTTCGGCGGAACCCTCATGGAGGAGAGCATTTCGCGCGAGGCGGGCGCAGACGCTGGCGAGTACACGACGGTCGAGGAAATCGAACACCTCATCCGCTCGATGGGCCGCATCCCCCGCCAGCGCTCGACGCTCTACGGCGAGGTCCACGCGGCCGCACCACAGGTTTCTGGCTCCGCAGGCGAAGGCGGGTTCGCCGCAGCACGGCCCGCCGGCGCGTGAGCCGCCCTCTCCATCGCGGGCGCGTCGTCGTGCTCGCGGGTGGCGTCGGCGCCGCCCGACTGCTGCGGGGGCTTGCGCCCCGGGTCGCCCGCGACCGGCTTTGCGTGATCGTCAACACCGCCGATGACGACGTCTTCTACGGCCTTGACGTGTCGCCCGACGTCGACACAATTCTCTACACCTTGTCCGGACTCTCCGATCCACTGCGCGGCTGGGGCATTGCAGGCGACACCTTCGCGGCACTCGGGGCCCTCGGTCGCTACCGCGAGGACACCTGGTTCCAACTCGGCGACCGCGACCTCGCGACCCACCTGTTCCGGACCGAGCGCCGGCGCGCCGGGCAATCCCTGTCCGAGATCACGGCCCTGCAGGCCCGCGCCCTCGGCGTGCGGGCCCGCGTCCTGCCGATGACGGACCAACCGGTGCGGACGCTGGTCGACACGACGGGCGGACGCCGGTCCTTCCAGGAGTATCTGGTCCGGGACCGTGCTCGCGAAACGGTTCGGGCGATCACCTACGCGAAGGCCCGCTCCGCCCGCCCGGCCCCGGGCGTGCTCGCGGCGATCGACGAAGCCGAGACCGTGATCGTCGCGCCGAGCAATCCGCTGGTCAGCATCGGCCCGATCCTCGCCGTCCCCGGCATACGCCAGGCCCTCCGCCGCAGCGGCGCCCCGATCGTCGCGGTTTGCCCGCTGATCGGCGGGCGCCCGGTAAAGGGGCCGGCCGACAAGATGATGCGCGCGCTCGGCATGGCGCCGAATCCGCTCTCGATCGCCGACGCCTACGCGGACTTCCTCGACGGCCTGGTCATCGACTCCTCGGACCGGCACTGGTCGCCTCGCCTGGAGGCGCGCGGCATCTCGGTCGAGCACCTCGACATCCTCATGCGATCGCCGATGCGGGCGGCCGCGGTCGGCGAGGCCGCGCTTCGGCTGGCTGCCTCGGTCCAGCGCACCCGCCGACGCCTCGCCGGCTGAGCCATGGCGATCCTGGTCCTACCCATCCCGGGTCTTCCCCGGATCCGGCCCGGCGACGACTTGGCGCGCCTGCTCGCGAGCGCGATCGCCGAGAGCCGCGTCGGCACGAAGACCGGCGACGTACTCCTCGTCTGCCAGAAGGTCGTCTCGAAGGCCGAGGGGCGCGTCGTCGATCTTGCCGGGGTCGAGCCGTCGCCCTTCGCACGCGCCTATGCCGAGCGCCACAGCAAGGACGCGCGCGTCGTCGAACTGGTGCTGCGGGAGAGCAACCGCATCGTTCGCATGGATGGGGGCCATCTGATCGTCGAGACCGGTCCGGGCTGGGTCTGCGCCAATGCCGGCATCGACGAGTCGAACGCGGTGAGCGACGGGCAGGTGACGCTCCTGCCGGTCGACGCCGATGCCTCGGCCGAGCGACTGCGGGCCGCGCTCCGGTCGCACCTCGGCGTGGATCTCGGCGTCGTGGTCACCGACACCTTCGGGCGCCCGTGGCGCGAGGGTCAGGTCGAGGTGGCGCTCGGCGTGGCTGGCATCGAGCCGCTCCTCGACCTGCGTGGCACCCGCGACCTGAACGGCCACGAACTGCGGGTTACCGTGATCGGCGTCGCCGACGAACTCGCGGGGGCGGCCGGGCTGGTCATGGGCAAGTCCGACGGGGTGGCCGCGGTGATCGTCCGCGGCTGGCAGGCACCGGCGCCGCCCGCGAACGCCGATCCCGCGCGCCCGCGCGGTGGGCGTGCGCTCATCCGGCGCCGCGAGACCGACCTCTTCCGCTGAAGGTCGCGCCGCCGACGCCACAGCGCCGCGCGGCGGCCGATCCCGACGCTCAGCCTTCCGTCGGAGGCGGCTTTGCGCCGGGCATCGCAAACGGTGGGCGCACCCAGGCGGGGTCGCGGGCCGGCGGCACGGGCACGCGCTCGTGCTGGCGCTGTGCGAGACGCAACATGATCTTGGTCGAGTTCTCGAACTCGTCCATCGAACGCGTCTCGACCCGGCCGTCCTTCACGAGCCGGTCGAAGATCTCCTCGCCCTTCGATGTGCGCAGGATGACGATCGTCCAGTCCATCGAGCCGACGCCGCCGCAGGAGATGTCGGCGACCTCTGCGCTGAAGTCGCCGCAGTGGTGGCACTCGGGTCGGGCATATTCCTGGGCCCGCTTGAGCGGCATGTCCACCACCTCACCGTCGTGCTTGTAGATCAGGACCTTGCCCTTCACGTTGAATTTGCGGACCTCGTCGAGCGGAATACCCATCTCGCCCTGGATCTTGTCCACCATGAGGCCTTCGTAAGTGAAGACCTCCGTGCAGAGCAGCCCGATCGTGAGCGTGACGCGATCGCCGAAGCCCTTCATGAACTTGGTCTGCCGGGCGAGGTGCTGCTCCTTCTTCTTGTCGTTGTGCAGCACGGCGGGGTCGGCCTGCTGCATCTTGCGCACCGGCGTCACCTGGCAGGGCACGCCGACGAAGGCGACCTTGCGGCAGTCGCGCGCCGCTGCCTCCTCGAGTGCCAGGTCGTTGGGGCAATACGTGTACCAGGAACCCGCGGTGGAGAGGACCTCCTCGCGCGAGGTGACGAGCTTCGGGATCGGATGGGCTGGCCGCTCCGGATCGCGTACCGAGACCGCGGCCCCGTCGAACAGTCCCTTCTCGAAACCGTAGGCGAGCAAGGTCGTCACCACCCCACCGTCCTGCGCGGCCGCGCGCACGTCGGGGTCGGTGGAACGGGCTGCGACGACGCGCCGGTAGCGTCCGAAGACGCCGTCGTACGGTGCCGGGTCGTCGCGGAAGACCTGCTCGGCGAGCTGGAACTCGCGCGGGTAGAGGCGCGGGCAGACCTGCGCGCAGACGTCGCAGCCGATTCCCTCGCTGATCCCGCAGAAGTCGAACGCGCCACCCTGCTTCGCGGTCTGCTTGGGCTTGCCGTTCACGTACTCGATGACGTTGTGGGGGCACACGAGGACGCAGCTGCCGCATTCGCAGCAACTCCCGTAGGCCACGACCTCGTTCATCATCTGCTTGAAGGTCGAGCGGATCGGCGATGAGGACATGGCGGGACTCTAGTGCGGTCCGCCCCGCGGGGCAACGGCCGGACGCCCGCGCTCAGGCGTAGCCGAGGACCGCGTGCACCGGCACCGCCCCGAGCCGGGCGCGGCCACCGAGACCCTCGAGCTCGATCAGGAAAGCGCAGGCGACCACTTCCGCCCCGAGGCGGCGCACCAGGTCGATGGCCGCCGAGGCGGTGCCGCCGGTCGCGAGCAGGTCGTCGACGACGAGCGCTCGCGTGCCGACCGACAATGCATCGATGTGCATCTCGACCGTGTCGGTCCCGTACTCGAGTTCGTAGGAGGCGGCGATCTTCGCGGCGGGCAACTTGCCCGGCTTGCGGATGAGCGCAAACCCGGTTCCGAGATGCACCGCGACCGGGGCGCCGAGGATGAAGCCACGGGACTCGACCCCGACGACCACGTCCACCTTCCCGCGGAACGGTTCGGCCAGTTGCCGGACCGCCTCACGCAGGCCGGGGCCGTTGCCGAGCAACGGCGTGATATCGCGGAACAGGATGCCCGGCTTGGGAAAATCGGGAATCTCGCGCACCAGGCTCTTCAGGTCGACTGCCATCCTACCCTCCCGAGCCGGCTCGTTTCGGTGCCGGCTTCTCGCGCTGGGCCATGACCGAGCCCTTGCGTTCGGGCAGGAAAGCCAGCGGGTCGCGCGCCACGCGGTTGCGGCGCACCTCGAAATGCAGATTGGGGCCGGTCGTGCGACCGGTCTCCCCCACCGTGCCGATGTTGTCGCCCCGGCGCACGCGTGCCCCCGTGGCCGCGCCGATCTCCTCGAGGTGGGCGTAGACGGTCGTGATTCCCGAGGCATGCTCGACGATCACCGTGTTGCCGTAGCCGCGCAAGGCGCCGCTGAAGATCACCACCCCGCTCCCCGCCGCGTGCACCTCCGTCCCGCGGGGCACGGCGATGTCGATGCCGTCGTGATGCGTCCGGCCGCGCGGGCCGAACGTCGAACTCACCGGTCCCTCGATCGGCCAGGCGAACCCGGACACCTCGCCCTCGCCCGACATCGGCTGCGGCTTCACGCCGACTCCGCAGCCGGCGAGCGTCACGCAACCGGTAAGCGCGACCAGCAGCAGGACATGCCGCGCGGGCGGGCGTAGCGTCGGCGATGCTGCTTTTGGGGTCGGCCTGCGTTCAGTGCGAGAAGCCATAGCGCCCCACGAGTTTCACGAACCGGCACTCGCCGATGATCTCCTCCTCGGCCTCGCCGTACCCGGTCAGGCGGTAGCGCACGAGCGTCTGCGTATGCTCGTCGCCGAGCGGGACCACGAGACGTCCACCGGCGCGCAATTGGGCAAACAGCGGCGCCGGCAGGCGCGGCGTCGCCGCGGTCACGATGATCGCGTCGAACGGGGCTTCGGCGTTCCAACCGATCGTCCCATCACCGACCTGGAGGGCGACATTGAAATGCCCGAGTTCGTCGAGAATCCTGCGCGCCCGGGCCGCGAGCGGCGCGATGCGTTCGATCGAGTAGACGTTGCCACACAACCCGGCGAGCACCGCCGTCTGGTAGCCCGAGCCGGTGCCGATCTCGAGCACCCGTGCACGGCGATCGACTTCCAGCGCCTCGGTCATGACCGCGACCGTCGAAGGATGGGAGATGGTCTGCCCGTGGCCGATCGGCAGCGGCCGATCCTCGTAGGCACGCTCGCGCAACGCTTCGTCCACAAAGAGATGCCGTGGGGCCTGCGCCATCGCCCCGAGGACGCGCTCGTCCTCGATTCCCCCGTCGGCCAGCCCCCGGACGAGCCGGGATCGCGCGCGATCGAAGGCTGCATCGCCTCTCACCACCTCACCACCCCCCAGGGTCCCGGCCCTCTCCGGACCAGCCGACCAACCGTGGCGCGCCTCGATGCCTGCCCCGGCTCCTGGGAGCCGCCCGGCCGGGCATCGAGTCGTCCACCGCAACCTCAATCGGAGCGGCCAGATTTGAACTGGCGACCCCCTGCACCCCAAGCAGGTGCGCTACCAGGCTGCGCCACGCCCCGACGTGCCGGGTCTTACTGGCTTTTCGTGCACGGGGCAAGGTGTGTCGATCGATGCATTCATCGTTGGAGCCTGCGCGCAGATACGTCGAGAGGCATCGCTCCGATCGCGCAATATCGCACGATCGTGCGGAAAGACCATGAAGCCGGGACGCCCTAGGGGCCGGAAAGGCATGGGTTTACTGGTTTTTCCGGCGACGGGGCAGGCACGGATCTTGGTTCTTCCTAGGGACACGACCCTAGGGGTCGGGGAGCCAATCGTCGGCATGCACTTTGTCGACTCCGTCCCACCTTCGATCCTGCGTCCGGCCCTCGCACGCAGAGTCGGTAACTCGATGGCATCTCCCGGGAAGAAAAAATGAGTCGGCGCCGAGCGGTGCCCCAGACCGAAGGAAGAACGATGTCGCTCCCGATGACCACGACGCATCACGCCAGCCCGACCGGGCGCACCATCAGGAACCACCCCTTCGCACCCGACGTCCTGCTGCCCGAGCAGTTCCACGGCCCCGAGTCGGCGGCCGCCAAGTCGAGCGGCGAGCGCTCGCTCATGCTCGCCGTGCTCGAAGACGGCATCCGCTGCTTCCAGGAGTTCTCGCGCGATCACCGGGTGGGCCCGCAGATGCTCGGGCGCCAGGCCCAGCGTTGGATCGAATCGACGAGCGCGGACTGGCCGTTCGCGTTCAACAACGTCTGCGAGTTCCTCGACTTCGACCCCGACCACCTCCGGCAGGCCGTTCTGCGGTCGCGAGCGGAAGACGGCGACGCCACGCCTCGGCGTCGCACGAGGCACCGCGTTTACCGCCTCAACCCGCGCGCCAGAGATACGGTGGCAACGGCCAAGCCCCGGCGGAGTTGAGAGGGAGGGGGCAGGAGCGCCGAACGATCCACCCGCGCTCACGGCCGGCGCCGGTCGCGAGTCAGCGCCTCGGGCCGAGGAGACTGTTCGTGGGCTGCGGCAGCGGTCGACCGGAATTGATCGTGCCCTTGAGGACCTGGCTCGCCTTGAAGGAGAGCACGCGGCGCCCTGAGATGACGATCTCCTCGCCGGTCTGCGGATTGCGGCCCTTGCGCGGGCGCTTCTCGTGCACGACGAAGTTGCCGAAGCCCGAGAGTTTCACCTTCTCGCCGGTCTCGAGACGGCCCTTGATCATCTCGAACACGGTATCCACCACCTCGCTCGCGTCCTTCTTCGAGGCGCGCGCCTTTTCGTGGATGCGCTCGACGATGTCCGCCTTCGTCATGTCCCGCCCTCGACTGCTGCACCGCGCCGTTCGAAGGGAACGACGGCGGCGATCTTCGCAAGGATGTCTTCGTGTGCCGCGTTCACCTCGAGGTCGGTCAGCGTCCGGTCGGGCGCCCGATACGAGATCGAGTAGGCCAGACTCTTGCGTCCCGGGGGAATGCCGGCGCCCCTATACTCATCGAAGAGCGAGGCGTTTTCAACCAGCGGATGGCGCTGGGCGACGATCGCGTCGAGGATGGTGCCCGCCCGGACCGACTCCTCGACGACCAAGGCGACGTCGCGTTCGACCGACGGGAACCGCGGCGCCCCGGTATGACGAACCGGAGGCTTGCGCCCGCCGACCAGCGCACCGGCATCCACCTCGACGACCCAGACGGGTCCCGGCCGCAATTCGAGCGTCGGGATGAGCGCGGGATGCAACTCGCCCGCCCAGCCGAGCCGTCGCCCATCGAGGAGCAGCTCGGCGGTGCGGCCCGGGTGCAGGAACGGAAGGTCCGTGCGGGCCTCCCAGAGGGGGAGCGGAACACCCGACGCGCCAAAGACGTCCTCGACGACGCGGCGCAGGTCGGCGAACTCGAGCGCCCGGACGGCGTGGCCGATCGCGGCCGGCAGGGTGCCCCAAAGGATCGCCGTCGCATCGGTGCGTTCGAGCGGACGACCCGATGCGTCGCGCGAGAACACCGTCGCGACCGAGAAGAGCGGCACGAACGACTCGCCGCGCGACTGGTTCACACGCAAAGCGGCAAGCAGCCCGGGGAGCAGGCTCGTGCGCATCTCGCTCGCGATCGAAGCGAGCGGGTTGCGCAGCACGACCGGTCGCTCCGCGTCCGACCAGAGGCCGGGGAAGTGGCGGTTCTCCCCGGGGTCGGCAAAGGCGAGCAGTACCGCCTCGGCAAATCCGGCCGCGGCGAAGGCGCTGCGCACCAGTCGCATCCCGCTCGCGGCACCGGCCCGCCCACGGGTCGGGATGCGCGGGCGGGACATCGGCACGGTCTCGTAACCCCCGACCCGGGCGACTTCCTCGGCCAGGTCGGCGGGCTGCCGCAAGTCGAGGCGGTAGGGCGGCGGCAGGACCTCGATCGTCTCGCCGTGTACGCGGCCGGGTTCCGCCCCGATCAGGCGCAGGCGCCGCACCATCTCCTGGGAGTCGATCGACGTCCCGAGGAGCGCGTTGGCCCGGCGCGCCAGGAAGGCGATCGCGGCCGGCGCGGGCGGTGGGCCACCGGCTTCGAGCAGGCGGCCGATCGGGCGCGCACCCAATTGTCCCAGCAGCGCCACCGCACGCGCGACCGCCTCGGCGGCGCCACTGGGGTCGACCCCGCGCTCGAAGCGAAATGAGGCCTCGGTGTGCAGTCCGAGCCGGCGTGCCGTGCGCCGCACGGTCTGGGGTTGGAAGATCGCACTTTCGAGGGCGATGCGAGTCGTTGCGTCGCCCACCTCGCTGCCCTCCCCGCCCATGACGCCCGCGAGGGCGACCGGTCCCTCGACATCGGCGATGACCAGGTCGCCGGTCGCGAGTTCGACGTCGCGCCCGTCGAGCAGTCGGAGCCGTTCGCCCTGCCGCGCCCGGCGCGCGACCAGGCGCTTTCCCCGAACGCGGTCGAGGTCGAAGGCGTGCAGCGGTTGGCCGCGCTCGAGCATGACGTAGTTCGTCACGTCGACGGTCGCGCCAAGTGGGCGCACGCCGCACGCCGTCAGGCGGCGGCGCATCCAGAACGGGGAGCGACCGCGGGCTACCTGGGCCCGCTGAGCGCAGTACCAGGGACAGAGTTCATGGTCCTCGATCTCGGCTCCGAAGGCCTCTTCGGTCGACTCGGGCACAGGGGTCGCCTGGCGCCGTTTGTGGATCTTCGAGCCCCAGAGCGCAGCGACCTCGCGGGCGACGCCAAGAATCGAGGCGCAATCGCCGCGATTGGGCGAGATCGCGAGGTCGAGCACGATCGTCTCGGGCAGCAGGCGCCCGAGCGGCGTTCCGGGTGCGATCGCCTCGGCCGCAGACAACCCGAGGTCGGCCGCGTCGAGCGCGAAAAGTCCCGAGTGGTCGTCGCCGAGTCCCAGGTCGCGCTCCGAGCAGAGCACCGCCTCGGAGCGCCGACCGCGCAGTTCCCGCACCTCGACCGTGGCTTCGGGCAGGGTCGCACCCGGCAGCGCCACCGCGAAGAGCCGACCGGTCGGCGCGTCCGGCGCCCCGCAGACGACCTCCAGCGGTCGTTCGCCGCCCACGTCCACGCGGCAGGCGCGGACGCCGGGCTGGCCCGCGATCGGCTCGGCCGAGAGGATCGTACCCGCCACGACCGCATCCGCGACCGCGTGGCGGGCGACGTGCTCGACCTCGAACCCGGCGGAGGTGAGGCGAGCCGCGAGACCGTCGACGTCGGTCGGGATCTCGACGAATTCAGCCAGCCAATCGAGCGGGACGCGCATCGCTCTTCCGCCTAGAACTGCCGCAGAAAGCGGAGGTCATTCTCCGTGAACAGCCGGATGTCGTCGATCGCGTGGCGCAGCATGGCGAGACGCTCGACGCCGAGTCCGAAGGCGAAGCCGGAGACCACCTCGGGGTCGAGCCCGACGGCCCGCAGCACGTTGGGGTGGATCATCCCGGCGCCGAGGATCTCGAGCCAGCCCTCGCCCCGGCAAACGCGACAGGCGGCATCCCGGCCACGGCAGACGGCGCAGCCGATATCGACCTCAGCACCCGGCTCGACGAACGGAAAGAACGAGGCCCGGAAGCGCACCGCCACGTCGCCGAAGAATGCGGTCAGGAACTCCGTCAGCAAGCCCTTGAGGTCGGCGAAGCTCACCTGCTCGTCGACGAGGAAGCAGTCGATCTGGTGAAACATCGGCGCGTGCGTGAGGTCGAGATCGTCGCGCCGATAGGTGGCGCCCGGCGTGATCACCGCGAGAGGCGGCTTGCGGCTGCGCATCACGTGGACCTGGCTCGGCGTGCAGTGCGTGCGCAGCAGGCGACCGTCCTCGAGCAGAAAGGTGTCCTGCATGTCGCGCGCCGGGTGGTCAGCCGGGAAATTGAGCGCCTCGAAGTTGTGCTCGTCGTCCTCGATCTCCGGGCTCTCGACGACCTCGAAGCCCATGCGCTCGAAGATGTCGATCGCCTCCTCCATCGTCTGAAGGAGCGGGTGGCGACGGCCCCGGGGCCAGCCGCGCGCCGGCAGGGTGACGTCGACGACCTCGCGTGCGAGCCGGCTCGACTCCTCGCGGGCGCGCAGCGCGGACTGCACGGCCTCGATGCGCTCCTCGATCACCCGCTTGGCGGCGTTCGCGCGCTCGCCGATCACCGGACGCTCGTCGGCAGGAACGTCCTTCAGACCGCGCAGGATGGACGTGAGCGCGCCCTTGCGGCCAAGCACTTCGACGCGCACCAACTCGAGCGCATCGTCGCCCGAGAGGGACTCGATGGAGGCCAGGGTTCTGGCCTCGAGGGCCTCTATCTCGACGACGAGAGACAAGGGAAACGGCCCGGGCGGCGCCGGCTCGGACCGCCCCGAGGCACTCCTCAGGCCGCGAGGGCCGCCTTGGCCTGCTCCGCGATCGCGCCGAACGCCTGGGCGTCGTGGATCGCGAGCTCCGAGAGGACCTTGCGGTCGACCTCGATGCCGGCCTTTCTCAGCCCCTGGACGAAGCGGCCGTAGGACAGGCCGGCCTCACGCACCGCTGCGTTGATGCGCACGATCCACAGCGAGCGGAATTCGCGCTTGCGAACCTTGCGGTCGCGGTACGCGAAGACGAGTCCTTTCTCTACGGTCTCCCGTGCCGCCCTGTAAAGTTTGCGCCGCCCGCCGACGTTCCCCTTGGCGAGCTTCATCACCTTCTTGCGGCGCGCGCGCGCCTTGGTGCCGCGTTTGACGCGAGGCATGGTTCTCTCCTCAGAGGTAGGGCAGCAGTCGCTTGACGGCCGGGACGTCGGCCGCGGCGACCATGGCCGAGTGGCGCAGCTTGCGCTTGAGTTTGCGGGACTTGCACGACATTTGGTGGCGGGCGAACGCATGCGAACGTTTCACGCCGCCGCTCCCGGTCGCCTTGAAGCGCTTGGCCGCCGAGCGGTTGGTCTTGATCTTGGGCATCTTCTCTCGCGTCCTTCCCGCAAGCGGCGGGTCCGTCTCAATCGACTCCGGCCGGTGCGACGGGAGACTGCGGGACCGCTTTGCCCGCGGGCATCGCGGCCCGCGTGACCGCCTCGGCCACGAATTCCCCCAGCGCCTGGACCGGGCGGTTTCCCTCTCCGCGCCAGCGTGGCGCGACCATTTCCTGACTCGCTTCCTTGTCCCCGACCACCGCGATGGCCTGGATCTTCATCATTTCCGCGGCCCGGATCTTGAACCCGAGCTTCTCGTTGCGCGCATCGAGATCTGCGCGCAGCCCCGCGGCCCGCAGGCGGCGGACCACTTCTTCGCCGTATTCCGCCGCCCGGTCGGTCACGCTTAACACCCGGACCTGCTCGGGCGCCAGCCACAGCGGCAGGGCCCCGGCGGTGTGCTCGATCAGGATGGCGATGAAGCGCTCGATCGACCCGAGGATGGCCCGGTGGAGCATGACCGGGCGCCCCTCGCTGCCGTCGGGCCGCACGTAGCGGATCCCGAACCGGTCAGGCATGGCGCAGTCGACCTGAATCGTCGAGAGGGTCCAGGAGCGCTTGAGGGCGTCGCGGAAGTTGAAGGCGATCTTGGGGCCGTAGAAGGCCCCGTCCCCGGGCGAGAGCGTGTACTCGAAGCCCGCCCGGGTGAGACCCTCCTGCAGCATGCGCTCGGCCTCGTCCCAGAGAGCCGGCTCGCCGAGGAACTTCTCCGGCCGGGTCTCGACCGCGACCGCGACGTCGGCGAAGCCGAAGTCGTCATAGACCTCGCGGGTCATCCGCAGGAAGAGCCCGAACTCCTCGTCGGCCTGCTCCGGCGTGCAGAAGACGTGCGCATCGTCCTGCGAGAAGCCGCGCACGCGGGTAAGCCCGGAGAGCACGCCGGAGCGCTCGAAGCGGTGCAGGCGCGAGAAGTCGGCGTAGCGAACCGGCAGGTCGCGGTACGACTTCTTGCCCTGGCCGAAGAGGTGCACGTGGCCCGGGCAGTTCATCGGCTTCACACCGTATTCTTCCTCGTCGGCGCGCAGGAGGAACATGTCGTCGCGGTAGCTGTCGTAGTGACCCGAGGTCTTGAAGATCTCGGTCTTGTAGATGAGCGGGGTGATGACCTCGGTGTAGCCGTAGCGCCGGTAGAGCTCGCGAACGTAGGCGACCAGTTCGTTGTAGACGATCGTGCCGCGCGGGTGGAAGAACGGGATGCCCGGCGAGACCGCGTGCAGCGAGAAAAGGTCGAGGGCCGGGCCAAGCCGGCGGTGGTCGCGCTTGCGGGCCTCCTCGAGCAGCGCCAGGTGCTCGTCGAGGGCCGCGCGATCCGCCCAGGCCGTGCCGTAGATGCGCTGGAGCATCTCGTTGCGTTCGTCACCGCGCCAGTAAGCACCCGCCACATGCGTGAGCTTGAAGGCGCCGAGTCGCCCGGTCGAGGGCACGTGCGGCCCGCGGCAGAGGTCGACGAAGTCGCCCTGCCCATAGAGCGAGACATCGTCGCCGGCCGGGATCGAGCCGATGATCTCGGCCTTGTACTTCTCGCCCATGCCTAAGAAGCGGGCGACCGCGGCGTCGCGCGCCTCGACCGTGCGGGCGACCGCGAGGTCCGCGGTGGCGATGCGCTGCATCTCGGCCTCGATGCGCTCGAGATCCTCCGGCGTGAATGCCCGCTCGAAGGAGAAGTCGTAGTAAAAGCCGTCCTCGATCACGGGGCCGATCGTGATCTGGGCCGAGGGGAAGAGTCGCTTCACCGCCTGCGCCATCAGGTGCGCGGTGGAGTGGCGGATCACCTCGAGGCCCTCGGGGCTTGCCGGGGCAACCGGCGCGAGGCGACCGTCGGCCTCGACCCGGGAGGAGAGGTCGACCGGGCGACCGTTCAGCCGCGCGGCGACGGCGTCGCCGAGAACGCCCGCGCGCGCAAGAATCTCGCGTGCCGTCTCCCCTGCACCGGCTTCGACGGCGCCCCGACCGGGAATTTCAAGGTGGATCTCAGGCATCGGCGGTCCTTGGGGATAGGCACGGGCGGGATTGAACCGCCGACCTCTTCCGTGTCAAGGAAGCGCTCTCCCACTGAGCTACGTGCCTGAATCTGCGGGAAAAACAGCTCCTTCGGCTACCAATGCACCCCCGGGGTGTCAACCGTGCCGGCCGAGCGCGCTGCCCGGCCCCGCGCGTCGCGCCGGCCCGGGCCCATCAGTTGCCGTAGGGATTGCGGCCCTCGTTCACGTAGATGCTGAAGTTGCGCACCTCGACCGTCTTCGGCGAGGAGGCGAAGGGACGCGACTCGCCCGGCGCGACGTCGCGGAGTTCGACGGTCTCCTTCTCGGTGTGACCGGCCGCCCCCGCGACCGTCGTCACCTCGACCTTGACGAGTTGCGCCGCGGCGCCGGCATTGCGGACCGAGCCGACGACCCGCGAACCATCGGCCCCGCGCTCGAGTCGCGGCTGCTCGACCACAAAGCGCTCCTCGCTGCGCAACGAGTACCAGACCGCGGCGATCATCGCGGCGAAGGCAGCGAGGGTGAGCAGGCGGCCGCGCATCAGACGTTGAACCGGAAGTGCACCACGTCGCCCTCTTGGACCACGTAATCCTTGCCTTCGAGTCGCAACTTGCCGGCCTCGCGGCACTTCGCCTCGCTGCGCAGGGAAACCAGCGCAGCGTAGGGGATGACCTCGGCCCGGATGAACCCGCGCGCGATGTCGCTGTGGATCTTGCCCGCCGCGACCACCGCCGGGTCGCCGCGCCGGATCGTCCAGGCGCGCACCTCGTCCTCGCCCGCGGTGAGGAAGCTCATCAGGTTGAGCAGCCGGTAGGAGGCCTGGATGAACCGGTCGCGCGCGGGCTCGGCGAGGCCCAGTTCCGCCTCGAAGCTCTTGCGATCGGCCGGGTCGAGTTCCGCGAGTTCCATCTCGACCTTGCCCGAGATGACCAGCAAGGAGAGGCCCGCCTGCGCGACGGCGTCGGCGATGGCGGCCGGCTCTGGCTTCGCCACGTCGGATTCGTTCACGTTGAGCACGACGAGGCGCGGTTTCCGGGTGAGGAAGCCGAACCCGGCGAGCGCGGTCTCCTCCTCGGCAGAAAAACCCATCGTGCGCAGTTCGGTCTCCGCCTCGAGCGCCTGCCCGACCTTCTCGAGCAGCGCGCGCTCGCGCTCCTTGCCGCGTTCGCGCTTGAGGCGGTCGATGCGGCGCTCGACGATCGACAGGTCGGCCACGACCAGTTCGGTGCGGAAGCTCTCGAGGGCGCGCAGCGCGTCGGGTGCGGGCTGGGCCGGGTCGTCGAAGGCGCGCACGACGTGGGCGAGCGCCTCGACCTCGCGCATCTGCACGATGACCTTCTCGTCGAGTCGCCCACCTTCGGTCGGCGGGTCGGGGAAGTCGACGAACGACATCTCCGCGTAGGTCTTCTTCTTCGGCGTGAAGATCCCGGAGAGCGCGTCGACACGCTCGTCGGGAACCTTGATGACGCCGAGGTTGGGCTTGCCGCCGGCGCCGCTGCCGAGCCCGGTGTCGGCGTGGAGTCCGGTGAGGGCGTTGAAGATCGTCGTCTTGCCGGAGCCGGGAAACCCGGCGATGCCCATCTTCACGACCAACTCCCCGAGCCGGGGAAGCCCGGCAACAGTCCCCGCTCGCGCGCGCGCGCCAAAGCGACGGCCGATTTTGCGTCGATCAGCGACCCGTCGCGCAGCCAGCCGACGACCTCGGCGACCGGAACCGGACGCACCTCGGTGATCAGTTCGTCCTCGTCGAGCCTGCCGTCGGCCGCGACCAGCCCGCGCGCGAGGAAGAGGTGGATGCGCTCGGTCGAGTAGCCGGGAACCGGGACGATCTCGCCGAGCGGCAGCATCTCGGAGGCGCGCACACGCGCCTCTTCCGCGAGCTCGCGGTGGGCGCAGGCGAGCGGCGCCTCGCCCGCGTCGAGCGTCCCCGCCGGGATCTCCCACAAGAAGCCGTCGACGGCGTGGCGGAACTGGCGGATCATCAGGATCGAGCCGTCGTCGGTGAGCGGCAGGATCGCCGACGCCCCGGGGTGGCGCAGCACGTCGAGGGCGACTTCGCGACCGTCGGGCAGAAGGACCCGCTCGGCCCCGAGTTCGAAGACGCGGCCGCGGTGAATCACCTTCCGCTCGAGGATCGTGCCCGGCGACATGGCGGTGAAGCATACGGGTCCCCGGCGCGGCAGACAACGCACCGCCGTCGCGCGACATGCGCCTCTGCCGCAGACCGCGCAGCGGTTGGCTTCGCCCGGGAGGCCGTGTAGACCCGCGGGCACGGAGGAATCGCCATGGCTCTCAAGCGTCACCTGATCCGCCTCGACGAGCGCGAGCGCGAGGACTTCCTCGCCGACGGCAAGACCATCTACCTCGCTTCCAACGGCGAGGACGGGTTCCCGCACCTGATCGCGATGTGGTACGCGATCGAATCCGACGGGGCGATCGCGATGACCACCTTCCGCAAGTCGCAGAAGGTGAAGAACCTCCAGCGCGACCCGCGCTGCTCGCTATTGCTCGAGGAAGGCGCCACCTACGACAAGCTCAAGGGGGTCTTCCTGCGCGGCCGCTGCGAGATCATCGACGACGAGGAGCGGACGCTGCGCACGCTCGGCGCGGTGGGGGCGCGCATGGCGGGGGCGCCGACCGTGCCGCCGGTCGAGGCGCTCGAGGCGATGCGGGGGCAGGCGCGCAAGCGGGTCACGATCTTGTTTCGGGCGGAGAAGACGCGGTCGTGGGATCATGGGAAGTTGGGCGGGGCGTACTAGGCGGGCGCGGGGGCGGGCGCGGCCCGGAAATCGATCGCGGCGTCGGCGTGAGGGGGCGCATCGCCGCTACGTCGCTGCGGGGTCACGCGGACGGGGAAGGCTGCTCCGCCTTGCGGGGGGCGCGACCGCTACGTCACTGCGTGTTGATACCGATGGGGCAGGTCGCGCCGCCCTGCGGGGGGCGTACGACCGCTGCGTCGCTGGGGGGTGATGCGGACGGACGGGGGGGGGCTGGAAAATGCGAGGGGCGCCGGAGGGGTGCTCCGGCGCCCCTTGTGGTGCGCAGTCGATCGAAGGATCGGAAGGGTCAGGCGTCGGCGACCACCTTCAGGGTGATCGTGGCCTTGACGTCCTGGGCGACGCCGATCGGGATGCGGTACGTGCCCAGGCGCTTGATCGGGTCGTCGAGATCGATGCGGCGGCGATCGACCTCGAAGCCGCGCGCCGCGAGCACCTTCTCGATGTCGATGTTCGTGACCGAGCCGTAGAGGCGGTCCTCGTCGCCGGCACGGGCACGGATCTCGATGACGAGTCCGTCGAGGCGATCGGCGTACTCGCGCGCCGACTTCAAGTCGCGCTCGCGGCGCGCCGCCATCACCCGCTTCTGGTGCTCGAGCTCAGCCACGTTGCGACGGCTCGCCTCGACAGCGAGTCCGCGCGGCAGCAGGTAGTTGCGGGCGTAACCCGGCTTGACCTTCACCACCTCGCCGATCGCGCCGAGGTTCGAGACGTTTTCGCGCAGGATGACTTCCATCGGTTGATCCGTTCGCCGCGTTCGCTCAGGAACGCAGCAGCAGCGTGAACGGCAGGAGCGCCGTCGTGCGGGCGCGCTTGACCGCCGTCGTCAGACGGCGCTGGTGGCGCGCGCAGTTGCCGGTGATGCGGCTCGGGATGATCTTGCCGCGCTCGGTGATGAAGTTACCGAGCACGCGCACGTCCTTGTAGTCGATCAGCAGGGTCTTCTCCGCACAGAACCGGCAGACCTTGCGACGACCACCGCGGCGGCGGAACGGGTTGCCGTCCTCGGAACGTCCGCGGGGCGAGCGGCGACGATCGTCACCGCTTGAAGCGCCGCCGGAGCGGCCGTAATTTTCTCTCTCATCAGCCATGGTTCACGCTCTTCAGGAAAGTTCCGGGGACTCAATGTCACCCGCGTCGCCGATGTCACCGTCCGAACCATGGCCCGACTCGCCCTCGCCCATCATGTCGCGGCGCGAACGAGGCGGCTCGAGCGGCGGCCGATCCGGATCCACCTTCACCGTGATGTAGCGCAGCACGTGGTCGGAGATGCGCAGGTTGCGCTCGAGTTCCGCGACCGTCGCACCCGTGCCGCTGAACGCGACCACGTGGAACTGGCCACGGCGCTGCTTCCGGATGCGGTACGCGAGATCCCGCGAACCCCAGTCCACCATCTGCGAGACCTCGCCGCCCGCGCCGGCGATGATCTGCTTGGCGCGCTCGAGTTGGTCCTTGACGCCGGTCTCGCCGGTGTCGGGGTGATAGGCAATCATCGCCTCGTAGGAACGCATCTGGGAAGCCTCCGGAAAAAGAGAGGCTCTAACAGCACATGGTCGCAGGCTCAAGACGTGCCCGAAACAGGGTTGGTCGGACCGGAGCCATGGCCCCCGGAAGCGGCCGGGGATCGGCCCTCCCCCGTGCCGCCCAGAGGTCGGAGGGCATTCGCCCGGTTCATCGCGGCAGGGAAATCGAATTGGAGCCAATCCAGACAGGCCTCCGTCCCCGCCTCGACGAGGGTGTCGAGCCCAGCCGCGTCCCCGGCCGGGAACGGGTCTAGTACCCAGTCGGCCGTGTCGACGCCTTCGGGCGGTCGGCCCACGCCGAAGCGCAGGCGCGCGAAACCGGGATCGCCCACGTGCTCGAGAATCGAGCGGAGGCCGCGATGTCCGGCGTGGCCCCCGCCCTGTTTCAACTTGATCCGGCCAAACGGCAGGTCGACCTCGTCGTGCACGACGAGCAGGTCGACCGGGGCGAGACCGGCGGCAATCACGAGACCTGGAAGAACCTCGCCGCTGCGGTTCATGAAGGCGAGCGGCTCGACGAGTCGCACCTCGACCCCGCCGACCCGCCCCTCGGCGACGCGCGCCACAACGCCGACCGGCAGAGACCAGGCAAGCCGGTGGCGGTCGGCGAGTCGCTCGACGACCATGAAACCGGCATTGTGACGGGTGTCCGCGTAGCGGGCCCCCGGGTTGCCGAGTCCGATGATCACCCTCGCCGGCACGGCGTGACGTCCGTGCCGTTATTTCTTCGCGTCGGCCTTCTTGGCCTCGGGCTTCTTCGCGTCGGCCGCCTTCTTGTCGCCCTCGGCTGCGACCGCGGCGCCTTCGGCTGCGCCCTCCGCCTTCTTCTCCTCGGCCACGGGCGACACGATCGTCACGAAGGCCTCGTTCTCGCGCGAGACGAGGGCGACGCCCTCGGGCAGCTTCAACTCGTCGAGGTGAACCGACTCGTGCAGGCCCAGGGCGGATACGTCGTGGGGAAGGAACTCGGGAATCTGCGTCGGGAGGCAACTCACCAGGACTTCGCGCAGGATCGGCTGCAGGATTCCGCCGAGGGTCACGCCGACCGCCTTGCCCTCGAAATGCAGGGGCACGCGGACCTCGATGCGCTTGGTGAGATCGACCTCGTAGAAGTCGGCGTGCAGGGGGGTGCCGCGGACCGGGTCGAACTGGATGTCGCGCATCAGGACCTTCTTCGCGTTGAGCGCGGGATCCGACGAACGCAATTCGATCAGGTGCGAGCCCTCGAGATGGGCGACTTTCTGGGCGAAAGCCCTGGTGTCGACCGAGAGGGCCCGCCCCGTCGACTTCGGCCCGTAGAACACGGCGGGCATCAGCCCCTTTGCGCGCGTGCGGCGCGCCGGACCCTTGCCTGCAGCTTCCCTTGCCTCGACTTCGATGGTGATCGTCTCCATGATCCTGCCTCCGAAAGCAGATGACGTCGCCGAACGCGAGCCCGGGGGCCCTCAGACGAACAGCGAGCTGATGGACTCCTCCTGGTGGGTCCGACGGATCGCCTCGGCGATCAGGCCGGCCACCGAGAGGATCTTGACCTTCTGGCAGGCCGAGGACCGGGGGCCCTGGGCGATCGTGTCGGTCGCGACCAGCTCGCGGATCGGCGACTTCTCGAGCCGGTCGATCGCCGGCCCGGAGAGCACGGCGTGGGAACACACCGCGAGGACCTCCTGGGCACCGGCCTCGATCGCCGCCTGGGCGGCGCTGCAGATCGTCCCGGCCGTGTCGACCATGTCGTCGACCAGAATCGCGGTGCGCGACTGCACCTCGCCGATGATATTCATCTCGGCGACCTCGTTGGGACCCGAGCGGCGCTTGTCGATGACGGCGAGCGAACCGTCGAGACGCTTGGCGAAGGCACGCGCCCGCTCGACGCCACCCGCGTCGGGCGAGATCACGGTTGTCGGCTCCCCGTGGATGCGATCACGGAGGTAGCGCAGCAGGACCGGCGTCGCGTAGAGGTTGTCGACCGGGATGTTGAAGAAGCCCTGGATCTGCCCGGCGTGCAGGTCCATCGTGAGTACGCGCGAGGCCCCGGCGGTCTCGATCAGGTCGGCCACGAGCTTCGCGCTGATCGGCACGCGGGGCGCGACCTTCCGGTCCTGCCGGGCGTAGCCGTAGTAAGGGATCACCGCGGTGATGCGCCCGGCCGATGCGCGCTTCAACGCGTCGAGCATGAGCAGCAGTTCCATCAGGTGGTCGTTGCCCGGCGTCGAGGTCGACTGCACGACGAAGACGTCGCCACCGCGCACGTTCTCCTGGATGTCGACGTTGATCTCGCCGTCGCTGAACCGCCGCAGATCGGCCCGGGCCACCGGTACGCCGAGGTCGGCACAGATGGCCTTGGTCAGCACCGGGTTGGAGTTCCCGGCGAAGATCTTGATCGTGTCCTTCGCCCCGTCGGCGCTGCGTGCGCTCTCGCTCATGCGGACCGTGACCTCTCGGTGGATGCGTTGCGGAACGGCGAAGATGGCGAACCTGGGCGGGACGGATTCGAACCTTCGAATGCCGGATCCAAAGTCCGGTGCCTTACCAACTTGGCGACCGCCCACCCCTCGCCCGGCGCCGGTCGGCCTCATAGCGCGCCCCGCGGAGCGCTGCCAGAGCCCGGTCGACTCCACGCCGGGGCGCCGCTAGGAAGGACCCCGTGGACGAGAGCGCGCTGAGACGGGCCGCCGATGCCGCGGCTGCGATCGCCCGGGAGGCAGGCGCGGTGATCCGCGAGCGTTTCGAGGCCCCGCGGCGCATCGACACCAAGTCGGGCCCGGTCGACCTGGTCACCGATACGGACCGGGCGGCCGACGAATTGATCTCGCGACGGCTGCGCGAGGCGTTCCCCGGCGATCGTCTGGTGACAGAGGAAGGCGGAGCCGACGCGGGGGCCGGACTCGGTGGGCCACCCGGCCCGGCCCTCCACTGGATCGTGGACCCGCTCGACGGGACGACCAACTTCGCCCACGGATTCCCGCAGTTCGCCGTCTCGATCGCGGGCGTCGCCGGGCTCGATCTCGAAGACCCGCTAGCCCGCGCCTCGCTGCGCCGCGGCCGCACGCTGGTCGGCATCGTCTACGACCCGATGCGCGACGAGATGTTCCGCGCCACCACCAGTGAACCCGCGACGTGCAACGGCACGGCGATCACGACGAGCGCCGAGACACGCGTCGATCGCTGCCTGATCGCGACCGGCTTCCCCTACGACCGGCGCGAGCGCGTCGACTTCTACCTGCGCTTCTGGCGCGAGATGATGCTCGCCTGCCGCGACGTGCGCCGCGTTGGCGCGGCCGCCCTCGACCTCGCCTGGGTCGCCTGCGGGCGGGTGGACGCCTTCTGGGAATGGAACCTGCACCCGTGGGACGTCGCGGCGGGTTCGCTGATCGTGCGACGGGCGGGTGGTCGCACGAGCGACTTCGCGGGCGAAGACCCGGGCGTCGACGCCCGCCAGACGCTCGCGAGCAACGGCGCGGTTCACGCGGCGCTCGCGGGGATCCTCGGACGCATCGACGACGAGCAACGGTGAAGGAGACCGCGATGGGCAAGGAGAACACCAGCGTGGGCGCGCCCGCCTCGCCGATGGGCCGATTCCGCCTCGACGGGAAACGCGCGATCGTGACCGGTGCCTCGCGCGGCATCGGCCGCGAGATCGCGCTCGCGATGGCCGAGGCGGGCGCCGACCTGGCACTCGTCTCGCGACGCCGCGAGAGCCTCGACGAGGTCGCCCGCGAGGTCGAGGCGATCGGCCGACGCGCCTTCGTGGTCCCCTGCCACGTCGGGCGCACCGCGGAGGTCCGCGCGGTGATCGCCGAGTGCGCGCGCCTGCTCGGCGGGCTCGACGTGCTGGTGAACAACGCCGGGACGAATCCGATCATGGTGCCGATCGTCGACCTGGAGGAGCCGGCCTGGGACAAGATCTTCGACGTGAACCTGAAGGGTCCGTTCGTCGCCTGCCAGGTGGCGGCGCGGATCTTTCGCGAGACGGGCGTCGCCGGTTCGATCGTGAACGTGTCGTCGGTCGGCGGACTCGACTCGTCGCCCGGACTCGGCGCCTACTGCGTGAGCAAGGCGGGGCTGATCATGCTCACGCAGGTGCTTGCGCGCGAACTCGGCCGCTCGGGCGTGCGCGCGAACGCGATCGCACCCGGACTCATCGCGACGCGCCTCTCCGAAGCCCTCATGAGCAACCCGGCGATCCACGATGCGGCCGTGTCGCGCGCGGCGCTCCAGCGCCACGGGGAAGCTCACGAGATCGCGGGAGCCGCGGTGTTCCTCGCCTCGGATGCGTCGAGCTACATGAGCGGGCAGACGCTCGTCCTCGACGGGGGGACGTTCCTCCTCGGATGACGCGGGGACCAGGGGTCGAGAGCCGACATGGTGGCCCGGTTCGCCGGTGCATGGCGACGCGTAAAGCGCGGCGCCATGCGGCACCCGGGCCCGTTTCCCGCCGGGAGCACCTCCAGCGCCGCCGAGGCCCTCATGACATGGCGCGGAGCGGTGCCGTGTATTAACGAAGTGCGTCCAACGATGGCGCCCGTGGTGAAACGGATATCACGAGGGTCTCCGGAACCCTAAGTCCCAGTTCGATTCTGGGCGGGCGCATCTCCTTGATCTAACTGCAGAATATCCGCCGGAAGGCCCTCCGGGTGGCAAATCGGTGCCAACTCCGGAGCGCGCCGCGGCCCGCGACGGTTTCCCTTACCGCGCAGCGCCGCGAGTCGTCCCCGCGAGCCGGAAGGTCACGCGGTCGTCCCGTGTCAGGGAATCGTCGGCACGGTTGGCGGCGTGTAGGCGGAGGACCAGACGTAGGGATCCGGGGAGCAGTCGGCCACTTGCTCAATCAGCGTGAGTAGCCACAGCGCGCGGTTCAGGCCCTCGTCATCGGCCGCCTTGTGCAACCCTTTCTCCGCGGCGTCGAGCGCAGCCGCGGCGACCTGGTCGATGTTCGCCTCGCTCTTCACGAGCTCGACGACATCGTTCCACTTTCGGGTTCGCGGGAGTTCTCCGAGCCGAAGGTGTCCCATCAGGCTCCTTGCCTGGGGGAGCTCGTCGCCTGAGCGAATCGTGTCCTTCGACCGACCATCACTTCGGCCTCTTCCATGCTTCGCCAGGTAGCATCGTGATGAATGCACGATGGACGTCCGCCCATGCCTGCACAGCGTCGAACTCCTCGGGCGCGTCGTAGGCGAGACACCCGGCGTCGTAAGCGGCGTCGTCGGAGTCGTACGCGAGGCCGCGCGCGAGCAGCGGGAGGATGTCCTTTGTGAACGCGGGATCGTCGATCTTCGCGGCGAGGTTGGCCTCGTACTCGGCGCGAGAGACGCGCTTGCCTGTGTGCGCGAGGTATCGCGCGAAGCAGTCCACGACCTTGGCGGCCTCGAGCGCGGGGATCCGTCGCAGCGCGGTCGCCATGTCGAAGAGGTCGCGGCCCTTCTTGCGTTGGTAGAGCGCGCGCAGCTTGGTCCCCAGCAGCTCCTCGGGCGCGTAGGTCACCACGTCCGTCTTGCCTGAGAACCAAGGGCTCCCGACGACAAACTCCCTCCGTACGAGCCCGAGCACGCTGAACTGCTCGCGCGTGTTGATCTCCACCTTGAGCCGAAGGGGCGTGATCGGCGGGATTTCCGACTGGAACCGGTAGATGAACCGGACGGCGCCCTCCTTTTGCTCGCGCTTGGGCTTCCCGAGCCAGGCGTCGAAGCGAGCGCGCAGAGCGTCCATCACGGCGCCGATCGGTCCCGGCGCGGCCTGCACGAGATCGATGTCCTCGGAGTAGCGCGCGGCGGGGGTCAGAAAGAGTTTGTGCAGCGCGGTTCCTCCTCTGAAGACCAGCGCCGAGGCGAGCGTAGGATCGGAGAAGATCTCGACGATCCCGCGCGACAGCACGAGATCTTGCTCGACCTGGGCGTCGGTCGACCAGGGTGCAGACGGACGCCATGCGGTGATCGCGGCTCTCGGGATCATCGATCGACCTCGACGTTCTCGTTGATGACGAGGTGCCATCGCTCTTCGCGACTTGCCCCTCGCGTTGCACGCCCCGGCCGGAGCAACACGGCTCGCGGCCGCTGGGAGGCGACCCAACGCGCGAGTGGGTCGGCGAGGCGACCCGCTTCGACCAAGTCGAGTAGGTATCCGAGACGCTGAACATGAGAGAGCTCGACATCTAGCTTCGCGGTCTCGACGAGCCTCTTGGGTTCAATCTTCTCGGCGAGCTCGGCCAGGACTGTGGCCACGTTGGCGAGATGGCCGGCGCTCGACGCATACCGGACGAGATCGAGTGCCGTTGCTTCCGGCGTCGAGACCCGCATCGATCCGGTTTCCGTTTTCATCTGAAGCGTGGGAGTCGGCTCGAAGTGGCGTTTGGTGAAGAAGCGTAGCCGTGCGCGCCCGGCCTTCGTCGGTCGTAGCGGCGCGTCGCTGACAACTTGAAACTCCTGTGGCTGTTGATGTGCCGCCCCGTGCAACGCAGCGGCGGAGAGCAGGCCCACGTAGTAGGGCCGCTCTTGGAATTTCATCAGCTCGTCGATGAACCAGTCCGGCGGCGGCGCGCCCGCGCTGCGGTACTCGAGGGGTACGATGACGTAGAACCCACGGCGCGGACTGACGAGTCGCTTCTTCGCAGTCAACCTCCGCGCGGCCGTCTGCAGAGCCTCGTCGGAGACGCCGAGGGCATCGAGGGCCTCCTCACGGCGGAACGAGTAGCGGCCCTTGCCTTGCAATGAGTCCGCATACTTAGCGAGAGCTGCGTATCGGTTTGGTGGTCGTTTCGTTTTCATATACCGTCACACATAGACGGTTTCGGCGAACGAAACCGTATGCAGAACCTTGCGTAGATCGCTGGCTTCCGCAAACGTTCGGCCATCAAGCAGGTGCGTCGGGCTGCTTCGATCCGCAGGTGCGAGCGCGGGAGCTGGGCAATTCGCCGCGTTCCGCACGGTGCGGAACGCGAACGGTTGCGGAACGCTGGGCCGCATGGGGGCCGTTGATGGTGATCGTCAAAAGACGCAAGAAACTTGCGCATTGTGCTTCTCCTCATCGAAAGGGCGCCGCCGCCCGCATGGTCGCCAGTGGCCCCTCGTCGCTCACGAGTCCCGCGGTGTCCCCAGCGGGGCCCGATCCGCTGGGACCCGCCTTCGCCTGGTGGACGCCGTCCCGACGGAGGAGGGGAAGGCGTTGGAGGTGCGGGCGTGGTCGGAGTGCAACCTACTCGACCCAGAGGCCGCCACATGACGGCGCCGGGGTACCAATCACCCCAGACTCCAAGCGTCTCGTTCCTGCCGCGACCGAGTTCCTCCTCTACGCCGCGCCCGATGGCGCGGTGAAGGTGCGCGTCCTCTTCAAAGATGAGACGGCATGGCTCACCCAGAAGGCACTGCCGGAGCTGTTTGGGGTTGGTGTGCCGGCCATCAATAAGCACCTGAAGAGCATCTTCGAGTCCGGCGAGCTCGCGGCGGATTCAGTTACCGCGCACGACACGTTCGCCGACCACGAACCCGGCGGGCACACCCTCTACACGGCCGACATGATGACCCATCCGGAACACCAGCATCACGGCATCGCCCGGGCGCTCACCAACGCGGGACGCGACCTCGTGCGCGGACGCCGCATCTGGCGCATGGTCGGCGGCAGCCGCCTGGCCGGCTACCACGAGTGGGTCGGCAAGCTCGCGCCGGAGGACTACGTGGACCGCGTCCGACGCGGCGAACTCGTCGACCCGGTGCTCACCGCGCACCTGCACGACGGCTGGGAGGCCGTCGCCCCCATCTTCGGCTACCTGCCGCAAGACGGGGAGAGCGCCGGCTGGTCGGCGGTCATCCAGTGGATCAACCCGGAGAGTCCGGCGCCCCCGGGCTTCGAGTTGTCGCGCCTGCCACGGCGCTGAATCCGGGCGAGTCCCGGGAACTCGATCACGCGTGCCAGTCTGTCCGCGAGAGCCGGGGGCCGTCCGCGTGGCACCTCACTTGAAGTGGCAGTAGGAGCACCCGCCGCCACCCTGCCCGATGATCGTCGGGTCGTTTGACGGATCTTCATCGCGGTAGGCGGCGATCCGCGCGTCGATCGTCGCGATGCGCTCGCGGACGAGCGGACGCATCTCCCAGCTCGTGATCGAGGCCACGGCGTCGCTGAAGCCGTAATACTCGAGCGCCTTCGCGCGGTCGCCGGCCTTCGCGTAGGTGTCGCCGAAGAGCAGGAACGTCCCCTCCCCGTTGTGCGGCGCCCGCCCCTGGTTGCCGCAGATCTGTGGCGTGCAGCCGTCGAGCATCGTGAGACCGCGCTCGATGTAGTCGAGCGACTCCGCCATGAGCGGGTCATCTCCGTGGACCGTCGGCGGCACCGCCCCGACGAAGTCGAAGCTGTTGAACAGGAAGTTGATCGACATCGAGTCGCGCAGCACGCGCAGTCCGTCGCCGGCGGTCGCCGGATCGCCGAGCACGACGCCCTCGTTGTAGCGTGCCGCCCCGAGGAAGCCGGGAATACGCGTATCCTCGGGCACCAGCGCGACCGCGCGTTCGAGAGCCTCACGGCCGAGCACCGACTCCTCCTGTACGAAGCGGCCCGGGTGCGCCGGATCGGTCCAGGCCTGCGCCACGCGCCAGAGGTGCATCATGCCGAGCAGGAACCAGGGGCGACCCACCTGCGGCGCTTCCCCGGTCGCGGCCGTGAGCCAGTCCACCGCTTCCTGGTCGCGTGGCGCCACGCCGTTGAGCGTCTCGTAGAACGCAACTTCGCCGGCCGCCGCGTAGCCGCCGGGCGGCGGCACCCCGGGCGCATCGTCGATGCCGTCGCTGCTGCAGGCGGTCGAGAAGGCGAAGGCCGCGAGGACGAGAGCGCGCATCGCGAGGGTCGTCGCTGTCGTCATGCCCGTGACTTATCGCCTTTTCCGGTCCCCTCTGCTAGCTCGCGCTCGTCATGCCCGCGCCGGATTCCGATCGGCCCCACGTCGTCCTCGACCGGGTGAGTATGGCGTTCGCGTCGCGCCCCGTGCTCGACGCGATCGACTGCTCGTTCCCCCGGGGAAAGGTCTCGGTCCTCCTGGGTGGCAGCGGCTCCGGCAAGACCACCCTGCTCCGCCTGGTCGCGGGCCTGATCCGGCCGACCAGCGGAAGGATCGAGATCGACGGCCACGACGTGACCCGGCTCTCCGAGGCCGAGATGGTCCCGGTCCGAGCGCGCATCGGCATGCTCTTCCAGGGCGGCGCCCTGCTCGACTCGCTCACGGTCGGCGACAACATGGCCCTGCCCCTGCGGGAGCGCACGCGACTGCCCGAGGAGCGAATCGCCGACCTGGTGGCGGGCCGCCTCGACGCGGTCGGGCTCGAGCGCGGGGTCGCCGATCTCCTGCCGGGGCAGCTCTCCGGAGGCATGCTGCGCCGCGTGGCGCTCGCGCGAGCGATCCTGCTCGACCCGCAGATCCTGCTGTGCGACGAACCGTTCTCCGGACTCGACCCGATCTCGGTGAAGCGCATCGAGCTCCTGCTCTCGCGCCTGAACCGCCACCACGGGATCACGATCATCATCGTCTCGCACCATATCGCCTCGACCGTCCGACTCGCCGACCGGGTGCTCCTGCTCCTGCCGGGCCGCGCCGTCGCGGGCGCCCCGGGAGACCTGCGCGCGAGCGACGACCGCGAGATCGCGGGCTTCTTCGACGAGGACCTCGACGAGTCGCTCGAGCCCGGGGAAGTCGGCGCGCACATGGGGCGGCTACCCGACGGCGGCGACGGCCGGCGCGACCGGGTAGGGGATTGACGCCGGTGGTCGACGCGATCCGCGAGCTCGGTTTCCGTGTCCTCGAGGTCGTCGCCCACCTGGGCCGACTGCTGCTCTTCCTGTTCTCGATCCTCCGCGCGAGCCTGCTCCCACCGTGGCGACCGCGCCGCTGGCTGGAGGAGATCTGGGGACAGGGCGTCCTTTCCCTCGTGATCATCTGCGTCTCGGGCCTCGCCGTCGGCATGGTGCTCGGGCTTCAGGGCTACAACACGCTGGTGCGTTTCGGAGCCGAGGGCTCGCTGGGGGCGGTGGTCGGCCTGAGCCTGATCCGCGAACTCGGCCCCGTCCTCGCGGGTCTGCTCGTCACCGGCCGGGCCGGGTCGGCCACCGCGGCCGAGATCGCGAGCATGGTCGCGAGCGAGCAGATCGACGGCCTCCGGATGATGTCGATCGACCCGGTGAACATGGTCGTCGGCCCCAAGGCTCTCGCCCTCACCCTGGTGATGCCGGCACTCTCGACGCTCTTCATCCTCTTCGGGATCGCCGGGTCCTGGCTCGTCGGCGTCGGCCTGATGGGACTCGACGGGGGCGTCTTCTTCTCCAGCCTGAACAGCGCCGTCCGCTTCGAGGACGACGTCCTGGGAAGCCTGCTCAAGGGCTTGATCTTCGGCGCGTTGATCGGTCTGATAGCTACCTTCCGGGGCTATCACGCCCGGCCGAACGCCGCCGGCGTGAGCGCCGCGACGACCTCGACGGTTGTGGTGACCTCGGTGGCGATCCTGATCGTGGACTACTTCGTGACCGCACTCTGGGGGTTCCAGATTTGATGACCCGCTCGCCCATGCGCGATCTCGTCGCCGGACTCTTCGTCCTGCTCGGACTCGCCGCGATCGCCTGGCTGTCGTTCCGGGTGGGGAGCCACCCGTTCTCCACGCGCGGCGGGCTCAGGCTCTACGCCTCCTTCGACCAGACCGGCGGGCTGAAGAAGCGCGCGCCGGTCGAGATCTCCGGCGTACGCGTCGGCCAGGTGACCGACGTCGCCCTCGGCAAGGACTTTCGCGCGCGCGTCGAACTCGACGTCGACCCCTCGCTCGCGCTCCCGGTGGATACCTCGGCGTCGATCGTCACGGCCGGCCTGCTCGGCGACCGCTACATCTCGCTGCAACTCGGGGGCGAATCGGACCTGCTCAAGCCCGGCGACGAGATCGGCTTCACCGAGTCGGCGGTCATCATGGAGCGCCTGATCGGCAAGATGGTGCACAATGCCAACGTCGGCGACGGGGGCAAGGACGGAAAGAAAGAGTGAACCCGCACGTCGATCTGGGCGGCGCTAGCCGGCGCACGCTCGCGCTCGTCCTTGGACTCGGACTCTCCCTCCTGGCGGCCGCACCGACAGCGCGCGCCATGCAGACCGAGGACGCGACCCTCCCCGTGCCCGCCGGGGTCCGCGAAGCCACGCCGGCGGAAGCGGCCCCCACCGAGCACGCGGGCGACCCATTCCAGAAGTTCAACCGGGGCGTCTTCGTCTTCAACGACAAGGTCGACGGATGGGTGCTGCGGCCTGTCGCGATCGCCTGGGACAAGGTGATACCGGAGCCGGTCGAGCATGGACTGGACAACGCCTTCGAGAACATCCGCTTCCCGATCCACCTGGTGAACAACGCGCTCCAGGGCCGGATCGACGGGACCGGGACCACGCTCCTCCGCTTCCTCATCAACTCGACGGTCGGGATCGCCGGCTTCTTCGACGTCGCCGCCAAGCTCGGCATGCCCCGACAGAATGCCGACTTCGGACAGACCCTCGGCGTCTGGGGCGCGCCCCCGGGGCCTTACATCGTCTGGCCGATTCTCGGCTCCTCGAACGTGCGGGACTCGGTCGGAATGGTCGTCGACGGCTACATCAACGTGACCGGCCTCTTCGTCGACTGGCCCTACCTCGCGGCTCAGCGAGTACTCCAGACAGTGAACAGTCGCGCCCTCCTCCTCGACGACATCGACCGCGCGCGCGAGGCGTCGTTCGACTTCTACGTCGCCGTGCGAGCCGCCTACGACCGTCGCCGTGCCGACGCGATTGCGCATCGGCGCGGCCCGACCGGCAAGGAAGAGGAGAACCTGTACTTCCCCGACCCCGCCGAGGACGGCGCAGCGGGTGCGAGCGGCGCCGCCGCGCCGCCCGGCGCAAAGAACGGGGCCGGCCACGCCGGCCGAGACGGAACAAATCCATGAAGAGCCCCTTGCGAATTCCGTTGCTCGCCTTGGCGGCCCTGCTCGCGTTCTCGGCGACCCGTCCCGCATTTGCAGCCACGCCGCGCGAGACGATCGACCAGACCGCAACCCAGGTGATCGAGATCCTGAAGGACAAGTCACTCGACACGGCGGCGCGGCGGCGACGGGTCGAGGATGTATCCAACCAGCACTTCGACTTCGACGTGATCTCGCGCCTCGCACTCGCCCGCAACTGGGCGACCCTTTCGCCCGAGCAGCAGACACGCTTCATCGAGGAGTTCCGCCAGCACCTCTCGGTCACTTACAGTCGCAACCTCGACAGCTACAGCAACGAGAAGGTGGTGATCCTCGGCGACCGCGAGGAGCAGCGCGGCGATTGGTCGGTGAAGACGAAGATCGCGCGCGGCGGCGGCAACGACGA
>CAMBZJ010000024.1 GCA_945872365.1 Klebsiella pneumoniae | reverse complement strand
ACAGATTGACGAAGGTTCCCTCGAAATCCTCCACGACCGGGACATTCGCTGCGACGATGCGGAATTTCAAGATTACTGCATCACCCTCGATGAGCGCCGCCCGCTCGACATCTTCGAAGACGGCGAGCGGTCTCTGGCGCGTCGTGCCGTGGATGCGCGTCCCCGCCACCTCCATGCACCAGCGCACCGCCGCGCGCTCGACGTGAGCGACGTCGATCCAGGTCTCGCCGCGGAAAAAGCTCTCGCGGACGTACTGGACGTTGCACTCGACGTGGGGCTTGCCGGTGGCATGCCGGACGACGGCCGCATCGATGACGAAGCCGCGGTAGCGAGCTTACTCGTCGAAGGTGCGCTGGAAGACGGGGTCGTAGCGGTCGGCCTTGATGACGGCGGCCTTGAGGTTGTCGAGGACGAGGCGTGCCGCGACCCCGTCGCCCGCTCGGTCGCGGCGTACGCCCCGCCGCGGTGCACGCGCCGTAGCGCATCGAGAATCTCCCACATGCCGACCTCCAGATACGCCATCCCGGCACCTCCTTGGTGCCCAGAATGGCCGAGATCGGCCTCGATGTTGGAGTTCGGACCCTCCCGACAGCCCCCCTCAGGGGTGGGTCATGGTCGTGGGAAATGACACTCGTCGCCATCGACGGTGATGACCTGCTCTTTGTCGTCGTGCAGGTTCCCGAGTGGGTGCCAACCGGCGCTCCGGTGACGGTACCCTTCGCAGGGGTTCCAGGCGCCGGCTGAAACGGCAACGTGGTCCCGGGGGCTGGGGTGTCCACCTTGACCCTTCCCGGACGCGTGCGAAGCCCCGCGAAACGCGCGAAGATCCCCCCATGTCGGAAGCCGCACCGTGGTACCTCCCCGTCCGCGACGAGGTGGACGTCTTCACCGCCGCATTCGCCTGTCGCCTGCCGGTCCTGCTGAAGGGCCCGACCGGTTGCGGCAAGACCCGCTTCGTCGAGTACATGGCGCACCGCCTGCTCGGGCCCGGCTCGGGCCACGACGGCGAGGTGCAGCGCGTGCGCGGCGAGACGCCGCCGCTCGTCACCGTCGCCTGCCACGAGGATCTGACCGGCTCCGACCTCGTGGGCCGCTATCTGATCCAGGGCGACGAGACGATCTGGATCGACGGCCCGCTCACGCAGTCCGTCCGACGCGGCTCGATCTGCTACCTCGACGAGGTCGTCGAGGCGCGTAAGGACACGATCGTCCTGATCCACCCGCTCACCGACCACCGCCGCATCCTGCCGATCGACAAGCGCGGCGAGATCCTCGAGGCGCACCCCGACTTCCTGCTCGTGATCTCCTACAACCCCGGCTACCAGAGCGTCCTGAAGGACCTGAAGCACTCGACCCGCCAGCGCTTCGTCTCGCTCGAGTTCGACTACCCGCCGCGCGACCGCGAGGCCGAGATCATCCGCCACGAGAGCGGCGTCGACGCCGACACCGCGCTCTCTCTCGCGACCCTCGGCGAGAAGGTCCGCACTTTGCGCGGCTCGGGACTCGGCGAGGGTGTGAGCACCCGCCTCCTCGTCTACGCCGGGCAACTCGTCGCCCGCGGGCTCGCGCCGCGGCGCGCCTGCACGGTCGCGGTCACCAACTCGCTGACCGACGACCCGGAGATGCTGCGCTCGGTCGGCGAACTCGTGAGCGCGCTCTTCGCCGGCGACTCCGGCGAGGGTGGCGGTCTCGGTACCGGCGGCACCGCGCGATGAGCGGACCGCATCCCCTGCGCTCCGTCGCCGGCAAGCGCGCGCTCGTGACCGGCGCGGCGAGCGGCATCGGCCGTGCGACCGCGCTCCTGCTCGCGGCCGAGGGTGCGCAGGTCGCGGCCCTCGACCTCGCGGCCGCACCGCTCGATGCCGTCGTCGCCGAGGCGACCGCGGCCGGCGGCGCGATGCGCGCCTGGCCGCTCGACGTCGCCGACGGCGCGGCCGTCGGGCGCGTGGTGGACGCGGTCGCGACGGCGTTCGGCGGACTCGACATCGTGGTGAACTGCGCCGGTACGAGCCTGCCCGCCGCCTTCGGTGACGAGGACGCCTGGCAGCGCACTCTCGCGATCAACCTGACCGGCACGATGCGCGTTTGCGCGGCCGCCCTGCCGCACCTGTCGAAGTCGGGGGCCGGCCGGATCGTCAACACCGCGTCCACCGAGGGGCTCGGCGCGACCCCGCTCATCAGCGCCTACACGGCCTCCAAGCACGGCGTGATCGGCCTCACGAAGTCGCTCGCTGTCGAGGTCGCGGCGCGCGGCATCACCGTCAACGCGGTCTGCCCGGGGCCGGTCCGCACCGGCATGACGGCGATCATCCCCGAGGATGCGAAGGACAAGTTCGCGCGCCGCAAGGTGCCGATGAAGCGCTACGGCGAACCCGAGGAGCTGGCGCACATGATCCTGTCGCTCGTGCTGCCCGCGGCCTCCTTCGTGACCGGCACGACGCTCGTCGTGGACGGCGGGATGACGGCGCTCAACGCGAAGGCGCTCTGAGGTTTGACTCGCCGGGCCCGTCGTGGGCATGGCCCCGCAGGAGGAGGACACCCATGGCCCTTACCGACATCGCGAACGACCCCGCCTTCCGCACCTACGCCACCTGTGCGGGCATCCTGGCGATCAAGATGCTGCTCACCGGCAACCACACCGCGATGGCCCGCATGAAGAACAAGGCCTTCGTCAACCCGGAGGACGCGAAGAACTTCGGCGGACAGGCGAGCGAGATCGAGCATCCGGCGGTCGCGCACGCGCTGCGCATCCAGCGCAACGACCTCGAGAACATCCCTCTCTTCTTCGCGATCGGGCTCGCCTTCGTCCTGAAGGGAGCGTCGGCCTCGGCCGCGTGGTGGTACTGCTGGACGTTCACGATCGCGCGCCTGCTGCACTGGGTCGCCTACCTGAACCACCTCCAGCCGTGGCGAGCGCTCTGCTACGGGCTCGGATACGCGTGCATCCTCGGCATGGCGGTGCAACTGATCCTCTTCTGAGCGGGCGGCCGCCCGGCGCCGCTTGCATCGCGGCTCCGGCCGGCCGAATGTCGCGGCATGATCCCCTGGAACGAGCACGCCGCCCTCAGCCTCGCCGTCACGGCGGCGGTCTTCTTCCTCCTGTGGCTCGTGTCGCTGCGGCTGCGCGACGCGAGCATCGTCGACTCCTGGTGGGGTCCCGGCTTCGCGCTGGTCGCGCTGGTCTCGTTCCTGCTCACCCCCGGCGGTGCCCGTCCGCGCCGCCTCCTGGTGCTCGCACTCACTGCGACGTGGGGGCTGCGACTCGGCGCGCACATCTTCCTGCGCAACGCAGGCCAGCCCGAGGACGCGCGCTACCAGGCGATGCGGCGCCGGTGGGGTGATCGCTTCCCGCTCGCGAGCCTCGTCACGGTCTTCGCCTTCCAGGCGGTCATTCTCTGGATCGTCTCCGCGCCCGTGCAGGCGGCACAGCGATCCGCCGTGCCGGCGACGCTCGGTGCATGGGACGCGGCGGGAATCGCAGTCTGGGCGATCGGCCTCTTCTTCGAGGCGGTCGGCGACGCGCAACTCGCCCGCTTCCGCGCCGACCCCGCGAACGCCGCCCGCGTCATGGACCGCGGACTCTGGCGCTACACGCGCCACCCCAACTACTTCGGCGACGCCTGCGCCTGGTGGGGGCTCTGGCTGGTCGCGTGCGCGGTCCCGGGCGGCTGGGCCACGGTCTTCAGCCCCGTCCTGATGACCTGGCTCCTGCGAAGGGTGTCCGGCGTGCCGATGCTCGAGCGCGGGCTGGCGAAGCGTCGGCCCGGCTACGAGGAGTATGTGCGCCGGACGAGCCCGTTCCTGCCCAGGCCGCCGCGAATCTGACCCCGGGAGAAGGCAATCCGAAACGACGACGGCCCGGACCCGCGAAGCGGGCCGGGCCGTCCGGTCGTCACCACCGTGGGAAGCTCGCGAGCCTCCCACGGTCCGGGATCACTGCCGGGGGACGAAGAGTCCCATCTCGAAGGTCGGGCCGCTCGGGGCCGGGCTGTTGACCGACGAGGTGCGCTTCACGTTGATCGAGCGGAGCGCGATCGCCATCTGGCCGTTGATGATCGGGATCCCGGGGGAGGCCGCATTCACGGTCGTGCCGAGGCGCGCGCGGCCGTTGTTCACGGTGGTGCAGCCGAGCGGGAAGTTCACCAGCTCCTGCATCGTGCAGCCCGCCGGGTCGCCGCTCACGCAGCCCGACGACGGGAGCGTGACGGACATGGTCGCCTCGAGGCACAGCGTCTCGCCCTCGCAGCCGGCTTCGAGGCCACGCAGGTAGCCGTAGAGCCGGACGTCCTGGTTCGCGGGGACCTGCTTCTCTAGGACCGAGGCACGGCCGCTGCCGAGGCCGTGCGGCCCGAACTGGCAGGTCGAGTCGACCGGCGTGGCGGGAGAGCAGGCCGGGAGCACGAACGCGCCGGTCGAGGAGTCGTTCGGGCTGGCGCAGTCCTGGTAGGCGGTGACGAACGAGAGGTTCAGGCGCTTGGCGTGCGCCGGCTCGACGAGCTGGGCCTGAGCCCGGGTGGCGAACGCGACGAGGGCACACGTCAGCACGGCGACGAGAGTCTTTCGAGTCATGGCTTGCTTCTCCTGCTGGCTGGGCGATCCGAACGGATCACACTTGGAGCATTGGCATTAACAAGTCGACTTCGATGATGAAAGCTCACCCGGGTACCCGCCGCGTAGCCGAGCGGTCAGGCGGGTCGCCTGCCGTGGGGTGCGACGGACCGCGTCAGGCGAAGACGGCGAGGCCCGCCCCGAAAGGCGCCCGCGCATCGGGATCGTGCCCCGAAGGCCGCTCGACGACGTGCTCGAGCGACTCCCGGCACCCATGGCGTTCGAGGAGCCGATGCACGACCTCGCGCTCGGCGGGTGGCAACTCCGCGAGCCGCGCCTGCAGCCGCTCCAGGCACCAGACCCGGTAGGTCGACACGGGGACATTTTCATAGACGACGCCGTCGATGCGCGCATCGAAGCGCCGCCGCCCGGCGGCGTGCGCACGTGCGTTCTGTACGAGCCAGGGGAGGTGGCCCCGACCGGCCTCGTCGAGCAGCGGCCCCCAGTCGCCGGGGACCCCGTCCAGGAGCGCATTCGCGGCGACTTCGCCGCGCGCGTTCCAGAGTCGCGCCACCCAGGCCCACGTCGCCGGCGCGCGCTCCCGCATGATCGCGGCCGGCGTCGGGTCGATCCCGAAGTGGCGGAACATCGGCCCGAAGAAGCCGAAGTCGGCGAGCGTCGGGGCTTCGCCGAGCAGGAAGGGGCGCTTGCGGAAGATCGCCTCGAGCGAGTCGAGCGTGCGCAGGTAGATCCCCTCGACGTGCTCGCGGGTGTGCTGGTTCACGCCGTCGCGCAGCACGAAGCGCGTCGTCTGGCGACGCCGGATCGCACGCTGCTTGAGCCAGCGCGGCACCGCGACGTCGGAGAGGAGTTCGTCGGTGATGATCCCGGAGAGCAGCAGCGCGTCGGCCGGGTGGCTCCAGCGGTAGTGCATTGCCGGACGCCACAGCCACTCGTCGGCGCAGTCCTCGAGGAGATGGCTCGCGAACGCCTGCACCGGGTCGTCGGGGATCACGCGGGGCGCTGCATGCTGCGACTCGAACCACTCGATCATCGGCGTCGTGTCGGTCATCCAGCGGCCGTCGGGCAGGCGCACCGCCGGCATCTGGGCGGCCCCCGTCACGCGCGGCACGACGCGGCCGAAGAAGCGCGAGGTCATCGCGATCCGCGTGTACGGGATTCCCTTGAAGCGCAGGTACCCTTCGAGCTTGCCGGTGAAGTACGAGATCGCCGAGCCGTAGACCTCGATCGTCGCACCGCGGTCGCTTGCCATCGCCATCTTCCTCCGTGTCGCCTCAGGCCTCCGCCGGTCGCCCGGCGTGGCGCAGCAATGCGCGCAGGCGAAGGGCCGGGATAATCGCGAGCAGCGTCACCACCGCTTCGAACTGAAACAGGCGCGCCGATCCCACCCGGTCTACCAGGAATCCGGCGAGGATGAAGCCGAGGCTTCCGCCGATGCCGAAGGTGACGAAGCCGTAGAGCGCCTGCCCGTTCGTGCTGCTGCGCCTGGGCACGAGACGCGCCAGCATCAGCTGCGCGGCGAGGTGCGACAGGGCGAAGCACGGACCGTACACGAGTTGCACCAGGATCACCGCCGCCTCGCTGCGCACGAGCGACGTGGCGACGTAGCGTGCGGCGCTCGTCAGCAGGACGGCGATCATCACCTCGGGCGGACCGAGGCGCTCGAACAGGCTGCGACCGATCCACAGGGCCGCCACCTCGGTCACGACGCCGAGTCCCCAGGTCACCCCGGGTACCCAGTCGGGAAGCCCGAGCGAGCGGGTGTGGACGGCGAAGAAGCCCGCCCAGGCGCCCGAGCCGAGCTGGAAGAGCAGCGCGGTGAGCAGGAATGCGTTCATCGCCGGGGAGAGCAGTCGCCAGGGTGCGCGGAAGTGCTCGGCGTGTCCGTGCTGCTCGCGCGGCAGCCACCAGGCCGCGATCGGGAGCCCGGCCTGCGCCGCGAAGAGCAGCCAGGGGACGACGAGCGGCGAGGTCCGGGCGATGACGAACGCCGCGACCACCGATCCGATGATGAAACCCATCGAGCCCCAGGCGCGCAGCCGCCCGTAGTCGCCGCCGAGGCGCGGCAGGTTGTCGAAGGACATCGCGTCCATCATCGGCACGAGCGGCGCCGAGAGGAGCGCCACCGCCGCCACCGCGGCGACGATCGTCGCGAAGTGATCCGTGGTTGCGAGCACGCCGAGGGCGAGGGTCGAACCGATGGCGGCCGCCACGAAGAGCCGGTGGCGAATGCGCAGGTGGTCGGCCGCGTAGGCCCACGGGATCGCCGCCGACCAGCGGATCGCCGGGCTGAGCGCCAGTACGAAACCGATCTGCTCGCCGTCGAAGCCGCGGGTCGCGAGGTAGAGCGGCAGGTACGGAACCCAGACGCCCATGCTGGTGAACAGCAGGAAGAACGCGGTCGAGACGGTGCGGGCGCTGCCGTCGGTGCGGGCGGAGGGGGCCGGTCGAGCGTCGCCTGCCGTCGCGCGCGGCGCCGTGGAATCGCCCATCCCCACATCCTATGGTGAAATCGGCGCGTCGGTCGATGCTTCGGCCCCGCGCAGGCCCGCCACCCCGGTCGTGGCACGGCGGGCCGGGACCCCGGCAGGCGACTCACCATGGCAGCCATCGATCCGCCCGGCGCCGAAGACGCGCGAACCCACGTGCTGGCGCGCCTCGCGGACGACCTCGAGGAAACGAGCCCCGGCTTCGCCGCTCGCCTGCGCGCGGTCGCCCCCTCGCTCGACGGGGAACTCTCCCCGGGCATGGCCCAAGCCTTCGCCGAGTCCCTGCGCCGGCTCGCGGTGATCGAGGGGCCGGGGCGCGATGCGGCGCAGGCCCTGCTCGCGCGCCCGCTCGCCGACGTCGCGACCCTCTCGCCCGACGACTTGGTCGCCTGGTGCGATGCCGCCGCGACGGTGGCCGTGCACTCGGTGCGCGCCGCCTCGACCTTCGCGGCAAGCTCGATCGAGGTGCTGCCCGGCGCACCGGCCGATCGCACCTCGCGACTGCGCGACACGGCCGCGGCGATCACGCGTCTCGCCGCGCGCCACGGTGGCGATCCGGTCGTGCAGCGCTTCGCCGGGGCGGCGGGAGCGGCCATCGTACGTCGTGGCGGGCGCGTTGCCGCGGCCTGGGCCGGTCTGTGCGAGGCGGCGGCCTTCGCCGCGCGCCGCGCCCCGGAGGCGACGCTTCACCTGCCCGCGGCTGCGGGGCTCGACGACGCGGAACTCGCTGCGGCGATCGACGTCGCCGCCATGGTCGCCGCGCGCGATCGCGAGCGCGGCCTGCGACTCTTCGCCCGACTGCCCGAGGAACTCGCGCGCGTGCCGCGCCATGCGCGGCCGGCCGCGACCGCGCTGCTCGCCTCGCTCGCTCGATCGCCCGAGGCGCTCGCCGATGCGGTCGAGGTCGTCGCCCCGGTCCTGCGCCGCGCGCCGCGCGAGGCTCGCCGGGTGGTCTTGGAGCAGGCCGCCCGGATCGCCGGGCGCCTGCCCGCGGCGACGCCGCGCTGGCTCCGCTCCGTGCTGCGCGTCGGCGATGCGCTCGGCTTCGAGGTGGCGCTCGTCGCCTTCGTCGACAAGGGACTCGAACTCGCCGAGGAGCAGCCGCAGGCGGCGCTCGCCTTCTTCGCACTCGAGTCGCGCGGCTCGCGCGAATTCCTCAAGCGACACGACAGCGCGGCCCTGCTCGACGACGTCGAGAACACGCTGCGCGGCTACCTGCAGATGATCGCGATGGAGCGCCGCTCGATCGCCGGCCGTGATTCCCGGGGGCTGTTCCCGGAAATCGCCTTCGACGACGGCCCGGTGCCCGTCGCCACACGCGCCGACGTGTTCCCCAACTGGGAGGAGAACTTCACGCTCCTGAAACTTCAGGCGACGCTCGGTTCGCTCTGGGAGGAGATCGGCACCCGTCGGTTCAGCGTCGCCGACTGGCTCGGCGAGCCCGATCAGCCGGGAGGCTTGCGCGAGATGTTCCTGCGTTTCGCCGAACCCGAGGTCGCAGCACGCCTGTTCGCCCACCTCGAGGCCGTGCGCGCCGCTCCCGTCGTGCGGCGTCGCTTCCCGGGACTCGCCTCGGACGTCGCCGTTCTCCGCCGTCGCGTCTTCCCGGACGACCGTCCGCCCGCGGGGCACGGTGCGGCCGAGGCCGTGCTCTTCCTCGCACTCGGCGGCGCGGCCGATCGGGTCGCCTTCGCCGCCGGATGGGGCGAGGCGGTGCAACGACTCGCCGTGCGCTCGGCGGCCGGCGAGGCGACCGTCTACGACAGCGCCGCCGCCACCGAGGTGCTCTGCGAGCGGCTAGCCGCGGGCGAGTTGATCCCGGTCTACTCGGTCGACGATTGGCTCGAGGAGGATCTCGCCTTCTCCTACATGCTCGAGGAGGAGGACGAGCCGCGCCCCGGCGTCCCGGTCGCACCGCGCGACGGACCTGAGTCGATCGTCGACGAGTCCGGCGACGGCCACCGCAGCGACGAGTCCTCGCCCGGCATCAACGCCGACGCCGCCCTGCTCGAAGCCTACCTAGAGCAGCGCCCCGACCTCTCGGTCGCGCGCGCCGAGGAGGAGATCGACGCGGTCGGGCTCTTCGTGAGCGGCCTCACCGGGGGCGGCGGCGACTGGGAGACGAAGCCCCGCGGCGGCCCGTCGCCCGACCGGAGCATCGCGCTTGCGCGCCACGGCCTGCGCACGAACGACGTGACGCTCCAGGACGAGTGGGACTATCTCATCGACGACTATCGCCACCAGTGGTGTCGCGTACACGAGGTCGCGGTGGACGGCGACGACGGCGGCTTCTTCGCGGGTACGCTCGCGCGCTATGCCGACATGCTCCCGGAGGTGCGCCGCCAGTTCCAGCGGGTGAAGCCCGAGGGCTACCGGGTGATCCGGGGCCTCCTCGACGGCGAGGACTTCGACCTGAACGCGGTCGTCATGGCGCGCGGCGACCTGCGCGCGCGCCGCACGCCCTCGGCCAAGCTCTACACCGCGCGCCAGCGCGAGGAGCGCGACGTCGCGACGCTCTTCCTGCTCGACATGTCGGCCTCGACCGACGAGGAGACCGAACCCTCGCCCGCCTCCGCGCCGACCGATCCCGACGCCCCCGCCCCGCCGGTTGCCGCGGCGCTGGCCGACGACCTGCCCGCGAGTCCTCCCGGGAAGAAGCCGCGGCCGCGCCGCATCATCGACATCCAGAAGGAGGCGCTGGTCATCATGTCGCAGGCGCTCGAGGAGATCGGCGACCAGTACGCGATCTACGGCTTCTCGGGACACGGGCGCGACTGCGTCGAGTTCTTCGACGTGAAGTCCTTCGACCAACCGCTGAACCAGGCCGTGCGCGCCCGCATCGGTGCGATCGAGCCGCAGCGCTCGACGCGCATGGGGGCGGCACTGCGCCAGGCGATCGGCAAGCTGCGCTCGGTCGCGTCGCGTGCGCGCCACCTGATCCTGCTCTCCGACGGGTTCCCGCAGGACTTCGACTACGGCGAAGACCGCCGCTCGAACGTCTACGGCCTGCGCGACACGACGATGGCGTTGCGCGAGGCAGCCGCCGCGGGGGTGCAGACGTTCTGCATCACCGTCGATCGCGCCGGGCACGACTACCTGCGCGAGATGTGCGACGCGAAGCGCTACCTGGTCATCGAGGACATCGCGGCGTTGCCGCGCGAGCTTCCGAAGATCTACTCCGAGGCCACGCGCGACGCCTGAGCGGCGTCGCGCGGCTCCGCGAGGATCGTGCGGCCTAGGAGAGGCCCCACTTGCTCTTGTTCTCGGCGATCTGCTCGGCCGAAGGGTGAGTCTTCTTCTCGGCCTTCTTGCGCGCGAAGTCGTCGGCGACGTCCATCATCTTGTAGTTCAGCTTCGTGTCGTCGGTGAAGGGGGTGGGCACCGCGACCTCCTCGAAGATCGCCTGCCAGGGGCACTCCGGCTCGCAGGCGCCGCAGTCGATGCACTCGTCGGGGTGGATATAGAGCTGATTGGGAAAGGCCTCGCGATCCGAGCCGGTGTACTCGTAGATGCAGTCGACCGGACAGACGGCGACGCAGCCCGTGTCCAGACAGTCGCGACAAAGCCGCGTGATGATGTAGGCCATCTCTCCTCCTGAAGAGCCGTTCCGCAAGGTGGGCGGGGACTCGTCCGGCGCTTATAACCGTGGTCGGGACCATTGCAACGGCCGCTCGGGCAATCTCGCACGCCTGCGCCGGGCTCGGTCGACGGGACGGGTCCGAGCGCCCCCGCTATTTCCGCCGTCACCTCCCGCTTCCACGGCTGCCGACGGGCAGGAAGCGGACCAGCACGTCGGCCGCGGCGAGGGCCAGCGCGAGCATGGCGAGCGCACGTGCGAGCGGGTGCGCGCTGCGCCGCTCGGCGGGCGCCCGTGCGAGCACGGTTTCGTTCGGCGCATCGACCGCACCCCCGGTGATGTCGGCGATCTCGGCGGCGAGTGCACGGTCGGGTTCGGCCTCCGGGTCCTCGGTCCTGGCCTCGGCCTCGCCGGCCGCGGGCGGCAGCCACTCGTCGTGGGAGAAGATCGTCCGGCCGCCGCGTCGCAGCGTTACCACGACGCGCGGTTCGATCGCATCGAGCGACGGCAGGCTCAACTCGTGGTGGCGCGGTCCGAGCGTGGCCGGCGCGAGGTCGCGCACCGTACCGTCGCGACCGGTCACGCGCACCGTCAGTTCGCCGCCTTCGCCGGCGTCGTAGGTGTCGATCGAGAGCACCGGGCGACCGCCGTCGCGCCGCAGGGCGAGTCGGACCTCGTCGCCCGCCTGCGGGCGTGCCACCCAGCGCACGAGCTGGGCCCAGAACCGTCGCACCTGTCCCCACGACTGCCACTCGGGCGAGGGATCGGCGGTGAAGACGGCGACCCGTCCGAGACCGTTCTGCCAGCCCGCGAGGACCGGCACGCGCTCGCCGCCGCGCTCAGTCGAGAGCCAGCTCTCGGCGCCCTGCTTGAGCGGCACCGCGGCGATGCCGTGCAGCAGCGGCAGTTCCTCGCGATCGAGTCCGCCGAGCGCTTCCGCGGGCTGCGCCTTCGGCCGGAAGGCGGGTGCGGCCTCGGCGTCCCGTGCAGCCTGATCCCGGGCGGGTTCCTTCTCGTCGCGGCTGGCGCGGCGCCGGGTGTCGTCGATCAGGAGACTCGGCAGCGATTCGCCGTCGGTCACGAGGTGGAAGCTCCCGCCGGTGCGCTCGGCGATCTCCTTCACCAGCTCGAAGCTCTCGTCTTCGTCGCCGACCCGGATCGACGTGACGGTGATCCCCGAGGCGACGAGCGCGTCGATCAGGCCGCCATGTTCGCCCGGCGACCGGATGCTCGCGCCGTCGGTCAACAGGATGATGTGCCGGGTGCCTTGGCCGCTGCCAACCAGCTGGCGGGCGGCGATTTCCAGCGCCTCCTTGAAGTCGGTTCCGCCGCTTGGCTGCAATCGCGAGATCCCGTCGGTCACTTCGCCCCGGCCCTCCGCGAGCGGCCGCAGCGGCGAGAGCATCGAGGTCTGGGTGTCGAAGGCCACCACGCCCACCCGGTCCTCGTCGGAGAGTTGCCCGACGAGCGCGAGCGCCGCCTGCCGCGCATACTCCATGCGCGAGGGCTTGGCCTGCGACGACACGATGCCGTAGGTCATGCTCGACGAGCGGTCGATCACGAGGAAGAGGGCGATCGGCTCGCGCTCCTTCTTCGGTTGCTTCTGCTCGCGGAAGCGCACCGGGAGGAGGCGCTCCAGCGTCGAACCGGCGAGCCTGGGATCGGCGAGAAGTCCACGCCCGGCCGCGACGAGAAGGCCTCCGCCCAGCTCGCGCACGTACTCGTCGAGTGCGTGCTGCGCCTCGGGCGGCAGATCGTCACGCTGCAGGTCGCCGAGTACGATCGCGTGGTAGCGGGCGAGTTGCCCGACGCCGAGCCCCGCGAGTCGACCGGCGCGCGTCACCTCGAAACCCGCCTCGCGCAGCAGCGGCTCGAGTGCCGCGTCCTGCGAAGCGAGCAGCACGCGCGGCGCTGAGAGCACGGTGAGCGGCGTCGAGCGACGCGCACGCGACGACACCGCCCGATCGGGGGATTCGAGCGCGACCGAGATCGTGTAGTGGCCGGGAGCGCCGGCGGCGACGTCGGCGTCGACCACCGTGCGACCCGGCGCGAGGTGCAGCGGCACCCGGCCGAGTTCGCGATCGCCCTGCCGCGCGACCAGCGTCGCCTCGCGGGTCTCGCGTCCACGATTGGCCACGGCGACCGCGAGCCGCACCTCGCGGCCCTCGCGCACGGCCGCCGGAGCGGTCACGCTCTCGATGTCGAGGGTCGCCTGCGCGCGCGGCGGAAGCACCGGGAACACATGGAGGCCGCGGCGGTGCGCGCTCTCGGCAGCGGCCCGCGCATCGCCGGTCGTCTGGTTCGCATCGGAAAGGAGCACGACCGCGCCGGTGGCGCCGACCAGGCTCGCGCCCGAGTCGATCGCTGCCATCAGGTTGGTCGCCGCCGTGTCGACGCCCGGCTCGTGCGGCCCGGGGACGGCCGGTGCGCCCGGTCCGGCGACGAGCCGGGTGTCGCGGCCGAAGTCGACGACCGCGAACCGGTCGTCGGGCCGCATCGCGGCGACCAGCCTGGCGAGCCACTCGTCGGCCCACGCTTTCTCAGCCGGCGCCATGCTCGCCGATCGATCGAGCAGGGCCACGACGGAGAGCCGGTCCTCGCGCTGGATGTCGAGCACGGTGGCCCCGCTCGCCGCCGCCACGGCCGCGAGAAAGGCGAGCGTGCGCAGCAGGCTCGCGAGCCAGAACCAGGGACCGGGCCGCCAGCCGCCGCGCACGCCGCGCACGCCGCGCGCGCCGCCGCGCCGGCGCAACCATTCGAGCGCGAGGGCGATTGCAAGGAAGAGCGGTGCCGCGAGTGCGAAGCGCAGCGTCCCCGGGTCCGTGAACGCAATCGCGCGCTCGCCGATCCGCAGCCAAGGTTCGAGCCCGTCAGCCAACGTCGTCTCCGCGCCTGCGCGCCTCTGCCACCACGAGCAGCCACTCGGCCAGCATCAGCCCGAGCAGTCCGAGCAGGGCCGGCCGGACCCAGGAGGTACTCGTCTCGCGGGGGGGCGCGTCGGACGGCGGTCGGGCCGTCCGCTCGGGAGCGACGACGGCGGGCGCCTGCTCGTCGATCGGCGGGCGGCGCACGTCGGACTCGCCGGGGTCGGCGAAGCCGACCAGCAGCGGGCGCTCGCGCGAGCCGGAGAGCACCCGGTAGACGCCCGCCCGGTCGAGCGGGAATCCCTCGCCGGTCGTGAGATCCGACTTGCTGCCGTCGGGAGCCGTGATCCGGGTGATCGGCTCGTCAGCCGAGCTGATCACCCGCTCGCCCGTCGTGCGCACGAGCGCTCCGTCGGCCACCGCGGGCGAGAGCCAGCGCACCAGGTTCAGCGTGAAGACGAGGCTCGGCAGCGCGTCGGGATCGCGCAGGTCGTGCGGCCGGAGCGGGAACGCGGTCGCGACCACCCGGCGACCGGCTTCACCGCCGGCCGCGGCCAGCACGGTCGCGCGCCCCTCGGCGCGACCGACCATGATCGGCTGGAGTCCCGGCGACGCGGCGAGCCCGACGGCTCGTCCGCCGAGCAGCGTCGCCGGGTTCTGCACGCCGCGCAGCAGCGCGTGGTCGCGCGTCTCGGCGAGGCGCGACTCCACCGGGGCCGGCCCGACGGTCACGTCGGGATTGCCCTGGCGAGGTGCGAGATAGGCGACGTTCCCCGGCGGCGGCACAGGCGGGGCGAACCCGTCGAAGATCGTCACGTCGGCTGCGGCGTCGGGCCGCCATTCAGCGGGCGGGAGCGTGCGGAACTCGGTGTGCTCGACTTCGCGCAGCAGGCGCTCCATCGCCTCGGCGAGGGCCGGATCGTCGCCGACGAGCACGACCCGCAGGGTGCGTCGCGGCGGGAACCAGCCGTAGGCGCGGTCGTCGAGCGGCAGGTCGTCGCCGCCGACCAGGCGCGCCGCGAAGGCACCGGTCCACGGGAGATCGTCGAAGGCCGCGGTCTCGCTCGTGCGCGGCGGCACCGATACGCGCCGTCGCAGCGTCGGTCCCCGTCCGGGATCGAGCGGCGCGAGTTCCACCTCCACCGCGCGCGGTGCGTCGGCGAAGCTGCGCACCGTGACCAGCACGCGGCCGCTCGCGGCGGCGTCGAACGGGCTCGCATCGACGCGCACCGCGGCGATCGCGAGGTTGGCGCCGCCCGCGCCGAATCGGTGCAGGGTCGTCGCGGCGCGCGCGTCGCGGCTCAACACCGGATCGGGAGGGGCGAGATCCGTGAAGAGATCGACGGTGCCATCCGGCCCCGCCTGTGCCGAGGCGAACTCGACCGCGGCCGCGGTGTTGCCCGCGACGTCGTCGACCTTCACGGCCTCCAGCAGTCGCGCGGCCCGCTCGCCGTCGAGGCCCGCTCCGAGCACGCGCGGCTCGCTGCCGGCGGCCACCACCGTGAGCTTCCGGCCGGCGCCGCCGAGTTCGCGCGCCCGGGCCACCGCCGCCTCGCGTGCCGCATCGAAGCGCGACCCGCCCGCCGACTTCGCCTGCATGCTCGCCGAGACGTCGAGAACCACGATCGCGTCGCGCGTCGGCCCGGGCGGGGCCGGTCGTGCGAGGAAAGGACCGGCGAGCGCCGTCGCCCCGGCCGCGAGCAGCAGGGCCTGTGCGACGAAGAGCGGTGGCAGGCGGCGCTCCCGCCTCGGGCCCTGCGGCCGCGCGATCCGGCGCCAGAGTACGAGGCTCGACACCGTCGCCGGCGGGCGGCGGCGTCGCCGCAGCCAGAGCCAGGCGAGAGGTGCCAGCAGCGCGAGGGCCGCGAGCGTCGCCGGGTGCTCCCATCCGAAACGCATCGACGTCGCCGTTCAGCGCACCAGCCGGAGACCGAGCCGCGGCAACTCGTCGCGCAGGAAGGCGCGCAATCCCGCGTCGGTCGTGGTGAGCGAGGCCATCATCGCGCGCCGCGCGGCGGCGGCGTGGAGCCCGGCCACGTGGGCGTTCAACGCGGCCTCGTAGCGCGCCAGCGTCGCGGGGGAGCCGTCGAACGGGAGCATCTCCCCGGTCTCCCGGTCGAGCAGGACGTCACGATCGTGCAGCCACGACGGGTCGCGATCCTCCCGCGACAGCACCTGAACGACCTTGCCCTCGCAGCGACCGCGGCCGATCGCGTCGAGCGCGCGCTCGATCGCGTCCTCCTCGAAGAGGAAGTCGGAGACCAGGAAGACGAGTCCGCGCCGCAGGCCGCGCAGCAGCTTTGCCAGGCCGTCTGCGAGATCCGTCCCCGCCCCTTGCGGCGCAAGGGTGGCGAGGAACGAGCGCAGCACCGGCAGGGAGCGGCGACCGCGCAGCGGTCCGGCCTCGCGCGGTGCGCCTTCGCCGGGCAGCGCCGCGAGGTGGACGCGGTCGCCGCCGGCGAGCGCCACCGCTCCGACCACGGCCGCGATCGCGGCGGCCATGTCGAGCTTGCCGCCGGGCTCGTCCGGTCCCATCGAGGCGCTCGAGTCGAGGACCAGCCAGACCGGGACCTCGCGCTCGGCGACGTAGCGACGCGTGAGCAATTCGCCCAGCCGGGCGTAAGCGGCCCAGTCGATGCGCCGCAGGTCGTCGCCCGGGGCGTACGCGGTGTGGCGGTCGACCTCGGTGCCGCTCGTGTCGCTGCGCCCGCGCACCGGCGTGTGGCCGGGGCGCTCGCCCGAGGCGTGGCGCGCCCGCATCCGCACCCGTTCAAGGGCGCCCAGCACCGCCGGGGAGAACGCCTCGTCGAGGAGCCTCGGTCCGCCGGCCGGTTGCACTCGGCTCAGCGCTGCCACTGTTTGCCCATCTCGAGCAGGCGATCGACGACGCCGAGCGGCGTCACGCCCTCGGTCTCGGCGGCGAAGTTCACCACCACGCGGTGTGCGAGGGCCGCGCGCGCGACTTCCTCGATGTCGGCCCAGGCGATGTTCACCCGGCCGTTGAGCAGCGCCACGACCTTCGCACCGAGGACGAGGGCCTGCGCGCCGCGCGGACTCGCGCCGATGGCGACGTACTTGCGCACGATCTCCTGGCCGCTCACCTCGGGGATCGTCTCGCGCACGAGCCGCGCAACATAGTCCTCGACCGGCGGCGCGACGATCACCTCGCGCACGAGCCGCCGCAGCGCATTCAGCCGTCGCGCGGGCTCGGCGCCGAAGACGGGCTGGATCCGGGCCACATGCGTGCCGGTGGTGCCGCGCAGGATCTGGCGGAGATCCTCCACCTCGGGATAGCGCAGGGTGACCTTGAACAGGAAGCGGTCGAGTTGCGCCTCGGGCAGGGGATAGGTGCCCTCCATTTCGATCGGGTTGAGCGTCGCCAGGACGAAGAAGGGCGTGTGCAGCGCGTGGGTGTGGCCGGCGACGGTCACCTGGAGTTCTGCCATCGCCTCGAGCAGGGCCGACTGGGTCTTGGGCGTGGCACGGTTGATCTCGTCGGCGAGCAGGATGTGCGCGAAGAGCGGCCCCGGAACGAAGCTCATCGTGCGACGTCCGTCGCTCCCCTCCTCGAGGATGCGTGTGCCGGTGATGTCCGAGGGCATCAGGTCGATGGTGAACTGCACGCGCGAGAACGAGAGGTCGAGCGCTTCGCCGAGCGAGCGCACGATGAGCGTCTTGCCGATCCCCGGCACGCCCTCGATGAGCACGTGGCCGCCCGCGAAGAACGCGACCAGGATGGATCGGAGCGCGTCGCGGTGCCCGATCACCGCCTTTCCGACCTCGCGTTCGAGCGCGGCGAAGGCGTCGCGGAACTCCTGCGGAGTCGGCGTCGGCAGCGGCGGGTCGGCCTGGGTCGGTGCGTCGATCGTCGGATTCATGGTTCCCTCGCGAAGATGCGTTTGACCACCCGCTCGTACTCCGCGGGGATCTCCTCGTGCCGGACACGGCGTTCGGCGGCCTGTTCGCCGCGCGCCACGTCGGCGATGCTCGCACGCGGATCGTCCTGCTCACCGGAGTCGCTGCCCGGCTTCGCGTCGCGCCGCCCGGTGCCGATGGTGAGGGCGAAGCGCGCCCGCTGGTGCGCGTTCTCGGTGAGCGATCGGGCCGCGAGCAGCGCGCCGCCCTTGCCCTGTCCCGCGGCCGAGCCGCCGCCGCCCGGCGAACCGGCCCCGGTCGCGTCGCCGTCGGCGACCGGGGCGTCGGGCTTGCCCCGACCGCTCGCGTCGGGCCGACCCTTGCCGCCTCCGTCGCGCGGTCGGCCTTCCTCTCCCGGCTTCCCCGAGCCGTCCGGGTCGCCGCCGGGCGGCCGCGTCGCGGCCCCTGGGGCGCCGCTCTTGCCGACGACCGTCTGCTGCCCACCGCTGCCGCTCTCGAGCCGCGCGAGGCCCTGCTCGGGCGGACGTCCACCCGGCTGGTCCTTGCTCTTGCCGATGCCGCCGGCTCGCGCGTCGGTGCCGGCCGCGCCCGCCTCCTCGCTGCCGTCGGGAGGGTGCGCGCCCGCGGGTGGCGGCGGGCCGAGCGCGCGTCCCGCGACCGATCGCTCGAAGCGACTCGCGAGCATGCCGCGCACGTCGGTGCCGCGCCCGCCGGTCGACCCCTCGACGGTTCGTCCCTTGCCATCGCCGGGCGCGGGCGAAAGCGCTCGTGTCAGGCCCGCGCCGACGGCCGAGGGCTGGTCATCACCCGTGGCGTCCGCGCCCGCACCGCCGTCGTTCGATTCTCGACCGACCAACTCCGGCGGCGGCTGCTGCTCGCGTGCGAGCGGGACGAGCGTGAGCAGCGCCGCGAGGAGTCCGACGACCGGCAGCGCCGCCTGGCGCGGTACCCTCGGTATGCCGAGCGGCTGCCCCGACCAGCGCGGCAGCGCTGCGCGGTTGTCCTCCTCGAGCATGCTCCAGAGCGACGAGCGCCGGCCCGGCTCGGGCGTCGCGGCGAGCGTCAGCAGGCGTTGCTCCAGGTCGACCTTGCCTTCGATCCAACGCGCGGCGGCGAGGTCGTCCGACCTTTTTTCGCGCAGTGCGAGCGCCGCCCGCGCTGCGATCGCGAGCCAGCCGGCGAGCAGTCCCGCCGACACGACGCGGAACGGAACCGGAGCGAGACGGCTCGCCGCCGCCGCGCTCGCGGCGAGCGCGAGCAATCCGCAGCCGGCGATCGTGCAGGTCGCGCGCTGCAGGCCGAGCCGGTTCAGGCGGGTGCGGACCAGGTCGAGCGAGGAACGCGTGTCCAAGAGTGCCCTCGGGGCGGAGCCCGTCCGCCCGGACGTCCCGGGTGAAGTTCGATGGCCGTTTGCCGTGGCGGGTCAGGCCGCCCTCGGACGCTACGCCAGCGCCGTCGGGCGGTCAATGTCGGAGCACCCGCGAACCGTGCTATCCAGCGGCGTGCGCAGGGGGCTCCGGATGGCCGAGTGGACGCTGGTCGCCGCGCTGATCGTCGCGGGAGCATGGCTGCGCCAGGTAAACGTCGCCGCGCCAAGCCTCTGGTGGGACGAGTTGGTCGAGATCCGCACGGCCGATCGACCGAGCGTGGCCGAGGTCTGGCGCGCGGTCCGCGACGGCGTGGCCCCCGGCACCGGCAACGCGGGTGCGGCACCGCTCGACTATCTCGCGCTCCATGCCTGGTACCGGGTGGCTCCCGCGGCGACCCCGGAGACGCTGGAATGGCACCATCGCGTCCCGGCGCTCGTCTTCTCGATCGCGGCGCTGCCGCTCGCCTGGGGCCTGGGACGGGTCGTGGCCGGGCGGGTCGCGGGCGTGGCACTGCTCGCGTTGCTCGCCGCCTGTCCGCCGCACGTGCTCTACGCCGCCGAAGCGCGGCCCTACTCGCTCACGGTCGCCGCGACCTTCGCCAACCTACTCGCCTTCGCCTGGTTGCTGCGGTCGCCGGCGCGGATCCCGCGCTGGGTCGCATGGGCGGCGTCGTGTCTCGTCCTGGTGCTGAGCGCACTCTACGGCGTGTTCCCGATCGGGATCGAGATCGTCGCGCTCGCCTGCGGCGCCTTCGTGCGAACGCGCTCGCCGTTTGCGTCCGGCGCCTCCCGTGTGACCGGCGCGGCGGGCGGGCCGGGCGGGCCGTGGCCGGTTGCGGCGTCGGCGCTCGGCGTCGGAGTGGCGATCGCGCTCGTCGTGCTCGCGTGGCTCGGCTCCGCCGCCGTGGGCTCGACCTACCGCCGTCCGCCCGCCGAGGGCGTCACCTTCGCCAAGGCGTTCGCGCAGACGATGAGCCTCTTCGCGGGCGGCAACCGCGCGTCGATGATCCTGTTCGCGTTCGCGCTTCCGCTCGCGCCGGCGCTCTGCTGGCGCAGGGGAGGGGTGCGCCGGGCGCTCGCGTTCGTCGCGGCGGCGGCCCCGTTCTGCCTCGTCCCGATCATCGCCATCGCGCAGTGGAAGGAATACTACTTCCACCCGCGCCACGTTCTTTTCCTTTTGCCGACGACGCTGCTCGCGGCGGCCATCGTCGCTGCGGAGTTGGCTCGCTTCGCCATGCGCAGCCTGGGTATCGCCCCCGCAGGGCGTCGCTTCGGAGCCGCCCTGGCCGCCGCGGTCTACGCGCTTGCCGTCGCCTCGACCTGGATCGGCGGCTACCTCGCCAACCCGAACCCGTCGTTTCGCGCGATCAAGACCGCGCGCGACTTCCGCGGCATCGCGCAGCGCGCGGCCGCGGGCATCGCCTCGCTCGAACCGGGCGGTCGGCTCCTGCTGATCGCCGAGCGTCGTCGCGCCGGGCACCTCGCCAACCCGGTGCTGGCCTACTACCTCGACGCCTACCGGCTCGGTGGCAAGGTCATTCTCCTCGGCACCGGAAACCCCGCGACGACGCTCGACCGCTTCGCCGGACTCTGCCGGGGCGGCTGTCCCGAGACGCTCGGCCCCGAGGTCGCCGAGGTGCTCGGCGCGGGCGATCCCTTCGACCAGGAATGGCCGATGCGCAGGTTCATGCGGCTTTCACGCGTACCCTGGACCTGGGGGCCGGTGGACCGGGCGGGCGTCGTGACCTGGACCCCGGAAGCCGCCGGGGCGCCGCGCGCGGGCCTTTCCCGCTTTCCACTCGAGGGTGCGGTGCTCGACGTGCTGCGGCCGCCGGCGCGGGTCAAGCCGGCGAACTAGGACGCCACGAGACCTTCGGCCCGCGGCCTCGCTGCCCAGCGCAGCGGGCCGAGGTCGTGCCCCTTCAGGCCCGGGCGCCGACGAGTGCCGACACCGCTTGCGACAAGCCGTCGACGCTCAGGTGGTACATCGGGAACACCTTCCGGATGATCCGCACCGTGCGGTAGTCGTCCCAGCGCGCGATGTCCTCGGGGTTGATCCACACCGAGCGATCGAAGTGGCCGGCGATGCGCCCGAGCCACTCGATGCCGGGTGTCGGCGTGGTCACGCGCGGGTCGATGCCGCCGTAGGCGTCGGCGAGTTCGGCCGGGTGCATGGCCGCGTCGCCGACGAGTGCCACTTTCCAGCGCGAGTCGAGGCGGCGCAGGATGTCGCCGGTCGGCACCGCTTCGTCGCGGCCCATCCGGGCGTGCGTGTAGAGGTGGTCGTAGACGCAGTTGTGGAAGTAGTAGGCCTTGAAGTCGCGCAAGCCGCGCTCCTCGTGCAGCGCCGTCAGCAACTGGCTCACGCCGTCGACGTAGGGGTCCATCGTGCCGCCGACGTCCATGAGCAGCAGCAGGCGTACGTCGTTGCGCCGCGGGGCGCGGAAGACCATCTCGATCTCGCCCGCGTTCCTGCAGGTCTCGTCGATCGTCTCGTCGAGGTCGAGCTCGCTCTGGGTGCCGGTACGCGTCAACTGGCGCAGGCGCCGCAGCGCGACCCGCATCTGGCGGGTGTCGAGCACCTGGTCGGTGCGATAGTCGGCGAAGCGCCGCTCCTCGGCCACCTTCATCGCTGAGCGCGAACGCCCCGGGCCGCCGACCCGAATCCCGGTCGGGTGCTTGCCGCCGTGTCCAAAGGGCGATCGGCCGCCGGTGCCGACCCAGCGATTGCCGCCGTCGTGGCGCCCGTCCTGCTTCTCGAGCGTCTCGAGGAAGCGGCGCATGAGTTCGTCGTTGGTCAGCTGTTCGAGCTGTGCCCACTCCTCGGGCGAGAGTTCGGGGAGGTTCTTCGGATCCTTCAGCCACTCCAGGATCTGCTCGGTGACATCGTCGCCAAGGGCCCCCTCGACCCCCTTGAACACCCGCGCGAAGACCTTGTCGTAGGAGTCGAAGTAGGTCTCGCTCTTGATCAGGCAGGCGCGGCCGAGGTGGTAGAAGCGCAGCAGGCTGCAGCCGTGGAGGCCCTCCTCGAGAGCCTGGAGGAAGGAGCGCCACTCCTGGAGGGAGACCGGGACGCCTTCCTCCTTCAGGCCGTAAAAGAGTTCGAGGAACATCGCCGCTTGCGCGCGCCTACTGGTTGAAGCGCGGCCCCAGGTCGCTCCACTTGTTCGGGTAGCGGCCGCCGCGCTTGTCGTAGGACTCGAGCGCCTCGACGTCCTGCTCCTTCTTGAGCAGTGCTCCGAGGAACGGGATGTGCGACTCCATCTGGTCGATGCTCACGCCCGAGCGCAGGAGCGCACTGATCCAGTCGACCAGCTCGGAGGTCGACGGCTTCTTGCGCAAATCGTTTTGCTCGCGGAGCCAGTAGAACTTGATGAGCACTTGGTCGAGCAGCTTCGCGTCGAGGTTCTTGTGGTGCACGTCGACGATCTGCTGCATCATCTCCCGCTTCGGGAACTCGATGAAGTGGAAGATGCAGCGGCGCAGAAAGGCGTCGGGCAGTTCCTTCTCGTTGTTCGAGGTGATCAGCACGACCGGGCGCTCGCGGGCGGCGACTTCCTCGCCCGTCTCCATGATCGTGAAGCGCATTTCGTCGAGTTCGTGAAGCAGGTCGTTGGGGAACTCGAGATCCGCCTTGTCGACCTCGTCGATGAGCAGCACGACGCGCTTCTCGGCGGCGAACGAGCGGCCGAGCGGGCCGAGCTTGATGTAGCGCGAGATCTCGGCGACGTCGCCGCCGCCGAAGCGGCTGTCGTTCAGGCGCTGCACGGTGTCGTAGACGTAGAGTCCTTCGACCGCCTTGCTGGTGCTCTTGATGTGCCAGGTGAGCAGCGGGAGGCCGAGTCCGGCGGCGACGTGGCGCGCGAGCACGGTCTTGCCGGTACCGGGCTCGCCCTTGATGAGCAGCGGGCGCTCGAGCGCGATCGCACAGTTGACGGCATCAACGAGCGGACTCGAGGCTATGTAGCCTTCGGTGCCGGCGAAGCGCTGGAATCCGGTCTGCGTGGACATCGGGGCTGCCTCCTCGGGTGCTCTGCGCCGTCGCATCGGTCGATGCCGGCGGCGTCTGCGGTGGGTATCGGCCGCGGCCGGCGGTGGCAAGCCGCCGGTCCGCCGAGGAGCAACCCGGACCACCGCGGCCGTGGTCACGTTCGGGGGCCGGCGAGGCGCCCCCGCGAAACTTCAGGCAACCTGGCGCGCGAGTTCGGTCGATTCGCCGGCAGCCTCCGCGAGCGCCTCGTCGGCGCGACGTCCGGGATTCCAGGTTCCGCGCAGCGCCGAGGGGTCGCGCAGCGCCTTCTCGATCTTGCCGCGGATCCAGTCGGGGTCGATGTCGAAGAGCTGGCAGATCGGCACGAAACACAGCGCGTAATCGGAGCGCTCCGAGCGGATCCAGTCGAGTGCCTCGATGGCCTCCGCGCGCTGGTGCGCGAGACGGGACTCGGCGTGCCGCAGCACGCAGCGGATCGCGTCGTCGAGGATCGCGAGCGCGAGCCTCGCCTCGCCGGAATCGGGCCGCGCCCGGTGGTGCATCGGCACTTGGGTCGGATCCACCGACGGCGCCGCGAGCACTCGATCGATCATTTCCTCGAGTTCCGGCGGGGTGACCTTCCTCTCGGGCGGTGACGAAGAGGGGAATAGAAGCATCATGTCCATGGGACTTTCCTCCCTGCGGCCGGTGACCAAACGTTCATTCCGGCCAACTCGTTCAAATCGTTCAAGATGTTTTTAGCCAAGCCTATGCACCCGTGTCAAGGCTGGCAGGCCACCTAATGTGAGGTCATCCGCGTTGACGGCCCCGACCGATGCGCTTCTATCGTCTGGTGATCGAGAGCTTCCTCACCCCCCGGGACCTCGCGACCGCCATCGGCGTGAGCGAATCCTCCCTGAAACGCTGGGCGGACGAGGGTTTTCTCCAGGCCACCCGGACCGCCGGGGGGCACCGCCGGATCTCGCTCAGCGAGGCCGTCCGCTTCATCCGCGAGACCCGCTGCACGGTCGTCCGGCCCGATATCCTGGGATTCGGAGACGTGCGCTTCGACGCCCGGCTCGAGCCTGGGTACGCCGGCCACGCCCTCCTCGAAGCCCTGGAGCGGGACGACCAGAAGACCGCCCGCGGGCTCCTGCTCGGCGAATTCCTGTCGGGCTCCTCGATCGCGGCGATCCTCGACGGCTCGCTTCGGGTGGCCCTCGAGAAGATCGGCGAGCGGTGGAAGGACGAGCCCGCCGGGATCGTTCTCGAACACCGGGCGGTCGACACGGCCGTACATGCGCTCAGCACGATGCGTTCTGCGATCCCCAAGCCGGGTGCCGGCGCGCCCTGCGCCGTCGGCGGTTCGCCGTCGGGGGATCCGTTCGTTTTGCCTTCGCTGGGCGCCGCGATCGTCCTCGCGGAGGCGGGTTACGTCGAGATGAACCTCGGCGCGGATTCGCCGATCGAGGCGATGCTCGCGGCGGTCGATCGCTATCGCCCGGCGATCGTGTGGCGCTCGGTCACGCGGATCGTCCCCGCGCGCGCGGTCGAGGAGGACCTGCTCGCCCTCGCCGAGCGCGTCGCCCCGTGGGGTGGTTGGGTCGTCGTCGGAGGGCAGTCGTGCCCGGACCCGCAGGCGAGCATCCATGCGCGGGTGCGTGCGCTCGCGTCGATGTCGGATCTCGCGCGCTTCGCCCGCTCGCTCCCCGGCCTGGTGGCCGAGGGCGACGCCGGGTCGTCGTCGTCGGCCTGATCGGAAGTCCGCTCCGGGTCTGGTAGTAAGGGGGTCGAAGATGCCGCGCGCGATCGTCATCGGAAGCGGGTTCGGCGGGCTCGCCGCCGCCGTCCGCCTCGGCGCCAAGGGCTGGGACGTGACGATCGCGGAGAAGCGCGACCAGCCCGGCGGTCGCGCCTACGTCTACCGGCAGGACGGCTTCAGCTTCGATGCCGGACCGACGATCATCACCGCGCCCTTCCTGATCGACGAACTCTTCGAGATCGCCGGCACGCGGACCCGGGACTACGTCGACATGTTCCCGGTGCACCCGTTCTATCGCATCCGCTTCGACGACGGGGACGTCTTCACCTACGACGGCGACGCCGCCCGCATGCGCGAGGAGGTCCGCCGGTTCAGCCCGGGCGACGTCGAGGGCTACGAGACCTTCATGCGCAAGAGCCGCGCGATTTTCGAGCGCGGCTTCGTCGAACTGGCGCACGTCCCGTTCCTCACGCCGTGGTCGATGGTGAAGGTGGTGCCAAGCCTCGTCCGGCTCGAGAGCTATCGCAGCGTGCTCGGTCTCGCGAAGAAGCACATCCGGAGCGAGAAGCTGCGCCAGGTGTTCTCGTTCCACCCGCTGCTGGTCGGCGGCGACCCGCAGCACGCTCCCGCGATCTACGCGCTCATCTGCTACCTCGAGCGCCAGTGGGGCGTGCACTTCGCCCGCGGCGGCACCGGGGCGGTCGTGCAGGCGCTCGTGCGGCTCATCGAGGAACTCGGCGGCACGCTGCGGCTCTCGTCGCCGGTCGAGGAGATCCTGATCGAAGGAGGCCGCGCGCGCGGCGTGCGGCTCGCGGGTGGCGAGGTGCTGCGCTCCGACATCGTCGTCTGCAACTCCGACGTGAGCTGGACCTATCAGAATCTCGTGCGACCCGAGCACCGGCCGCACAACTCCGACGCGAAGCTGCGGCGCATGCGTTACAGCATGAGCCTCTTCCTGATCTACTTCGGGACGAAGCGCACCTATCCCGACCTCGCCCACCACACGATCCTGCTCGGCCCGCGCTTCGAGGGGCTGCTCGACGACATCTTCACGAAGCACCGGCTGGCGAAGGACTTCAGCCTCTACCTTCATGCTCCGACGCGCTCGGATCCCTCGCTCGGCCCGCCGGGCTGCGAGGCCTTCTACGTGCTCTCGCCGGTGCCGAACCTGGCCGGGACGACCGACTGGAGCCGCACGAAGGAGTCCTACCGCGACGCGATCTACGACTACCTCGAGCGGACCTGCGTGCCCGGCCTGCGCGAGAACCTGGTCACCGAGCGGCTGTTCACGCCCGACGACTTCCGCGACGAACTCCTGAGCCACCTCGGCGCCGCCTTCAGCTTCGAGCCGCGGCTCACCCAGAGCGCGTACTTCCGCGCGCACAACGTCTGCCCCGATATCGCCGACCTGTTCTTCGTCGGTGCGGGCACGCACCCGGGAGCCGGGCTGCCGGGCGTGCTGTCGAGCGCGCGCGCGACCGACTCGCTCATCCCGGCCGTCGGCCGGCGCACCGTCGGCGCGGGCGGGCCCGGTGGACGCCCGGCGGCCTGAGGCGGGCACGGGCCCGCGCGGTCCGGCGGCCGAGGCGTCGGACATGGCCGGCGCACGGGGCCCGGGAGGCCCGCGAGACCCGAGGCCCGCGTCCGCGGCGCCGCTCGCCTCGGCCTCGGACCTCGCCTTCTGCGACGAGGTGATCCGGCGCCACTCGCGCAGTTTCCACGTCGCCTCGCGGCTCCTGCCGCGCGCGATCCGCGAGCGCGCGATCGCGACCTACGCCTTCTGCCGCGGCGCCGACGACGACGTGGACGTCGCGTCGGGGGAGGGCGACGCGCGCGCGCGCCACCTCGCGACGCGCGCGCGCCTCGGCCGGCTCTGCGCCGGCCTGCCGATGGACGACCCGGTCGGGCGCGCGTTCGCGGCGGTGGTCGCGGCGGCGCGCATCCCGCGCGCGGAGCCCGAGGCGCTGCTCGACGGCATGGCCCAAGATCTCGGCGTCGTGCGCATGGCGAACGCGGACGAGTTACTGGTCTACGCCTGGCGTGCGGCCGGCGTCGTCGGCTGCATGATGAGCCGGATCATGGGGCGTTCCGACGAGGAGGCGTTGCGGCGCGCGGTCGACCTCGGCATCGGTATGCAACTCACGAACATCGCGCGCGACGTCGGCGAGGACGCGGCCCGCGATCGCGTGTACCTGCCGGCGGACTGGCTCGCCGAGGCGGGCAGTTCGGTCCAAGAGGTTTTGCGGTGCGCACCGGCGCCGGGCGTGCTGGCGACCAACCGCCGCGTGCTGGCGCTGGCCGAGCGCTACTACGAGAGCGGGATCGGCGGTATCCGCCTGCTGCCGGCGCGCTCCCGCCCCGCGATCCTGACGGCAGCCCTCACCTACCGCGAGATCGGCCGCCGCGTGCAGGCGCGTGGCGGCGACGGCGTCACCGCGCGCGTCGCCGTGCCCGATGCGCGCAAGCTCGCGCTCGTGGCCGGCGCCTGCGCCCGGTGCGCCTTCGACCCCGGGCTGCGCGGGGACGTGCGGGAGCCGCACCGCGCGGAGCTGCACGCGGCGCTGGCGCGGGCGGGGATGGGGGTGGGCTCGGCCGGCGGGGTGTGAGTGCCGGGCGGGAGAGCAGCGGGCCGAGCAGGGCCCTGCGGCACCTTCCTGCGGCCGGGGTTCGAAACCTCGCTCCTCGGCGATTTCCTCTCGACAAGCAGCAACCCCGCTGGCATCGTCGGGGATCGCGACCATCCAGTCGCCAACCGATCCCGAGCCCGGTGCTGGCGTGGCGAAAAAGGGACAGACCATGAGATTTGGAATAAGGGCGTCCGCGTGGGCGCTGGTGGCTTGCGCCACGTTCGCCATGGCCGGTCGGGCGCAGGCCCAGGTCGCGATCTTCGCGGACGGATTCGAGTCGGGCGACCTCTCGAAGTGGAGCCAGACCTCAACCAAGGGCGGGCTCATGAGAGTGAGCCCGACCGCCAAGCTGACGGGTAGCTACGGCCTGCTCTTCGACGTCGCCGGGCTGCCGCCGCCGGCCAACCGGGCGAAGCTCTGGGTGAAGGACACGTCGCCGACGGCGGAGTCGCGCTACGCGGCCGCCTTCGCGCTGAATCTCGACACCCTCGAGGTGCCGTCCGACCCGCGCATCCTGCGCCTGATGGCCGGGCGCGTCCTCGGTGACTCGTCGCAGCGGCCGTTCGAACTTCGGCTGCGCTATTCGGCGGGGGTCTGGTCGATCTACGGCGTGGTCCGCGACGACTCGGGCAAGGGCACGCAGACCGCACCGATCGCGATTCCCAAGAGCTGGGTCGCGGTGTCGGTCGACTGGAGACGCGCCACCGCCGTCGGAGCGACCGACGGCACGCTCACGCTGCAGGTCGAGAGCACGCAAGTGGTCTCGGACGGCGTCGCGAACCACGGCTTCGCGATCGACGGCATCCAGCTCGGATTCCTCGGCGGCCTCGGTCTGAACTCGACCGGTACGGCGTTCATCGACGACTTCGCGTCGTTCAGCTACCCGGCGCCGACGCCCACGCCCGTCCCGACGCCTACGCCCACGCCGACGCCGAGTTGCACTCCGTCCGCCGTGAGCAACGGCAAGGGCGGCACCTACACCGACAACTGCAACGGCACGGTGACCGACAGCACGACCGGGCTCATTTGGGAGAAGAAGACCGGGACGGCCGGGACCGGCGTGAACTGCGTCGACGGCGCGACCTGCCCGGACCCGCAGGGCGTGAACAACCAGTACACCTGGAGCACGGGCGACAATTCCTTCAACGGCACGGCGAAGACGGTGTTCCTCGACCAGCTGAACTGCCAGGGTGCGTTTGCGACTGGCTGCACGCCGTGGCTCGGGTACTCCGCCTGGCGCCTGCCGGCCATCGGAGAGCTCTCGGGCATCGTCGACACGTCGGCCCCCGGGTGCGACCCCGGCCTCGGGACCGGGCCGTGCATCAACCCGATCTTCGGGCCGACTTATTCCGGAACCTACGTCTCCGCCACCTCGTCCTCCGATCCGACCTACGCGGACACGGTGGTCTTTTACTACGGCGTGACCAGTTCCAGCCAGAAGACGAACTACCGCTGGTTGCGCGCCGTTCGCACCAGCAACTGACCTCGTGACCTCGTGACCTCGTGATCGGCGCGGTCCCGACCTGATCCTCGTGCCCCCGCCCGCGGCCCTGCCGCGGGCGGGGGCGCCGTGCTTGATCGCCACGGTCGTGGCTGCGACCGGGGGCCAATGCTTCCCCTGGCCGTCTCCTCCGCTACTCTATCCCTGTGCCCCCCCGTCTAGACCATGTCTTCGCCCGCCCCTTCCGAGGCCGCGGCGACCGCCTCGCCACCCGGCTCGGCCGGGCGATCGGCCTCCAGCCGGTGCAGGTGACCGAGGGAGTCGGCATCGGCAAGCCCCGCCTCGACGCCCCGCTCGACGCGGTCGTCGTCGGCGGTGGTCTCGCGGGTGCGTCGGCCGCGATCCGACTCGCGGAGCGAGGCTTCCGCGTGCGGCTGCTCGAGCGCTGCCCGTACCTCGGCGGGAAGCTCGGCGCCTGGAACATCGACTTGCCCGGCGGCGAGCGCGCGACCGTCGAGCACGGCTTCCACGGCTTCTTCCTCCAGTACTACAACATGTACCGGCTCTTCCTCGACTGCGGGGTCGACCCGGCGGACTTCCCGATCGTCGACGACTACGCGATCCTCGCCGCCGATGGGCGCGAGGAGGGCCTGCGCGACTACCCGCGCGTCGCACCCTTCAACGTCGCGGCGATGGCCCGGCGCTCGCCCTTCATGAACATGCGCGAGGCGCGCCGCATGAAGGGCTTCGCGGTCATGCGCGACGCCTTCCTGCGCTACGACCCCGAGCGCACCTTCGCCGACTGGGACGGCATCTCCTTCGCCGAACTCTCCGAGCGCATGGGCCTCGTCGACACCGGCTTCGACGCGGTCTTCAAGGTCTTCGGCCACTCCTTCTTCTCGGAGTCCGCGCAGGTCTCGGCGGCGGAGATCGCGAAGAACTTCCACTTCTTCTTCTTCGCGAATCCCGAGGGACTGCTCTTCCGCTATTGCCGCAGCGACTTCGAGCAGGCCGTCTGGACGCCGATCCGCAGGCGCCTCGAAGCACTCGGGGGACGGGTCGAGCTCGGCACCGAGGTGGTCTCGATTTCCCGCGACCCCGCCGGCCGGTTCGCCGTCGAGACGCGACCGGCCGCCGGTATCGACGGACACGCGGCGTCGGCGGGCGAGCCCGCACGTCTCGTCGCCGACGCCGTCGTACTAGCCGCGGACCCGGCAGGCCTGCGCCGCGTGCTCGAGCGCTCGGTGCCCGGCCTGCCGGAACTCGCCGACTACGTCGCACGCGTGCCGGCGCCGCAGCCCTACGCGGTCGTGCGCCTCTGGGCCGACCGCGAGTGTGACCCGCGCCGGGCCTGGTTCACGAGCCTGCACGGCCACAACCCTCTCGACTCGATCACCCTCTACCACCGCATGGAGCGCGAATCGGCCGAGTGGGCCCGCGTCCACCGCGGAGCGGTCTACGAACTCCACGCCTACACGCCCGATCCCGCGGACGCGCGCGAGCCGGAACGACTCGTCGCGACCCTTGAACGGCGCCTCTACGAAGCCTTTCCCGAATTGCGCGGCATGTCCGTACACCACCGCTTCCCGCAGGTCCGCTGGGACTTCCCGAGTTTTCCGCCGGGCAGTGCGGCTAGCCGTCTGCGCACGCCGGGGCCCGTGCCGGGTCTCGCCTTCGCCGGCGACTGGGTTCGCCTGCCGGTGCCGGCCACGCTCATGGAGGGTGCGGTCACCGCGGGAATCGAAGCGGCCAATTTCCTCGGTCGACGCCACGGACTCGCGCCCCACGCTTCCTGGAGCGTTCCACCGCGCGGCGTGCTCGAACGGGTGCTCGGCTGATGTCCGCGACCGTGCAGGCGGTTTCCGGTGCGACACCCTCCCTCGCCGGCGAACGTCGGCCGACGGCGCTCCTGCGGCGTGCGATTGCCGCGTCGCGCCCGCTCTTCTGGTTGAACAGCGCCTCGCTCTGCGTGGTCGCCGCGATCCTCGCCGTCCCGGAACCCGGCTGGCGTGCCGCCCTCGCCGCGCTCTTCGCGACCTGGCCGCTGAACCTCCTCGTCTACGCCGTGAACGACCTGCACGACCAGGCCACCGACGCCCGCAACCCGCGCAAGGGATCGGCCGAGGGCGCGCGCATCGACGGCTCCTCGCTGCGCGCCCTCGTGGCGCTCGCGGTCGCGGCGAACCTCCCCTTCGTCGTCCTGTTCGTCGCGACCGGCACGGCCGCATCGAGCGTGGCTCTCGCCCTGCTGCTCGCCGTGTCATGGGCCTACAGCGCGCCGCCGCTGCGCCTCAAGGCGCGACCCGGCTGGGATTCCCTCGCCAACGCCGCCTACGTGCTGCCGTTCGTCTTCGCGGCGCTCCTCCTCGGCGTGAAGCCCATGCCCTGGGTCGAGATCGGGGCCTTCGCCCTCTGGGCGATCGCCGCGCATGCGCTCACCTCGATCCAGGACATCGAGGCCGATCGTGCAGGCGGCGTGGCCACGGTCGCGACCGCGCTCGGACGCCGCCGCGCGGCGCTGCTCGCGATGGCCCTCGACGCGCTCGTTGCGGCCCTGGTACTGGCGACCCACCCGCTGGTCGCCCTGCTGCCGATCGCGCACGCGGCGATCGCCGCGTGGATCGCGTTCTCGCCGCGCGCGGACGCGCCCCGCGCGGCCTACCGCGCGTTCATCGCGCTCAACCTCGCGGCGGGCTTCGTGCTCGTCACCTGGATCGCGCTCGCCCATCCCGGGCGGACGCTCTGGGCGGCGGTCGCGATGCTCGCGCTGTGCGCGACGGTCGCGGCCGCGCTCGTGGTCGCGCGCGGCGCGAGCGGGGAGGCCTGAGCCGGTGCCGCGCGCGGTCGTCATCGGCGCCGGGCTGGGCGGGCTGTCTGCCGCCGTGCACCTGCGGCTCGCGGGCTTCGACGTCGAGGTCGTCGAGGGGCGCGATGCGCCCGGGGGCAAGGTGCGCCGCCTGCGCGACGCGGGCTTCACCTTCGACATGGGACCGACGATCTTCACCATGCCGTGGGCGATCGACGAACTTTTCTCGGCGGCGGGGCGCAACCCGCGCGACTACCTGGAGCTGCTGCCCCTGCGGCCCTTCTACCGCGCCCACTTCCCCGATGGGCTGGTCTTCGAACTCTCGGACTCGCTCTCCGAGGTGCTCGCCCAGGTGCGGCGCATCTCGCCCGACGACGAGCCGCGCTGGGTCGACTGGCTCGCCCGCGCCGGGCGCATCTACCACCTCGTCGAGCGCCACTTCCTCGACCGCCTGTTCGATTCCTGGACCGACATCCTCGAGCCGCGGATGCTCATCGCGGGGATGCAGATGGACGCGCTCACCTCGCTCTCGAAGCGCGTCGCCCGCCAGTTCCGCGACCCGCGGCTCCGCCAACTCGCGAGCTACCAGGCGATCTACGTCGGCGCCTCGCCCGACGAGGTGCCGGCGACCTATGCTCTCATCGCCTGGCTCGAGGCCGCGCAGGGCGTCTGGTTCCCGCGTGGCGGCATGTATGCGATCGCGGAGGCGGCGGCGCGCCTCTGCGGCGAACTCGGCGTGCGGCTGCGCTACTCTTGCCCGGTCGAGCGGATCGCCGTCGAGAACGGTCGCGCGCGCGGCGTCGTGCTCGCCGACGGCTCGCGCATCGACGCGGACGCCGTGGTCTCGAACGCCGACCTGCACCACACCTACGGGCGCCTGCTCGGCGACGCACCCCGCCGCCACATGGACGACGCGCGGCTGGCCCGGCTCGAACCGTCGTCCTCGGCCTTCATCCTCTACCTCGGCGCGCGGCGCACCTGGCCCGGCCTGCCGCACCACACGATCGGCTTCGGACCGGACTTCGCGCGCGACCTGCGCGAGGTCTTCGTCGAGAAGCGGCCGCTCACCGAGCCCTCGTTCTACATATGTGCGCCGAGCGTGACCGACCCCGCGCTCGCCCCCGAGGGCTCGACCTCGCTCTACCTGCTCGCGCCCGCGCCCGCGCTCGCCCACGGCGTGCGCTGGGAGGAGATCGCCGACGCCTACGCCGAGCGGCTCATCGAGCGCGCGGAGCGGCTTTGCCTGCCGGGTCTGCGCGAGTCGATCGTCGTCCGTCATCGCTACACGCCGGTCGACTTCGAGCGCGACTACCACTGCCACGCCGGCTCGATCTTCGGGCTCTCGGCCCGTTTCAACCAGACCGCGTTCCGCCGGCCCGCGCCGCGCTCGCGCGACGTCGAACGGCTGTGGCTCGTCGGCGGCAGCACGCAGCCGGGTGGCGGCGTGCCGATGGTCATGCTCGGCGGCAAGCTCGTCGCCCGCGACGTCGTCCGGATGGTGTCGCCGTGAGCGAGGTCTCGACCGCCCTCGACATCGTCGCGGCGACGCTCGCCTCCGGCGCGGCGCTCTGTGCGTGGCATTCCTGCCGCTGGCTCGGTCGACACGACGGGGCCCCCGGCACGACCGCTGCGCGCGCGGCGACTGTCGCGCGCGCGGCGCGCCTGGCCGATGCGCCGCCGCTCGTGTCGCTGCTCGTCCCGGCCCGCGACGAGGAGCGCAACGTCGCGGGTTGCGTCGCGGGCCTGCTCGTCCAGGCCGACGTCCCGATCGAGGTGCTGCTGCTCGACGACGGCTCGACCGATGCGACCGCGGTCCTCGCGGAGCAGGCGTTGCGCGCCGACCCGGCGGGGCGCGGCCGACTGCTGCGCGGTGCAGCGCTGCCGCCGGGCTGGGGTGGCAAGAACTTCGCCTGCGACCAGTTGGCACGCGCGGCGCGCGGCGAGTGGCTCATGTTCCTCGACGCAGACACCCGGCTCGCACCCGGCGGGGTCGCGGCCGCGCTCGCGGCCGCGGACTCCGTCGACGCACATTTCGTCTCGTTCCTGCCGCGTTACCGCGGCGCACACTGGTCGAATCGCTTCGCCGTACCCTGGCTCTACTACTTCCTGACCGCGCTCGTGCCGCTGCCCGAGGTTCGCAGCACGCGCAGCCCCCGGCTGTCGGTCGCGAACGGGCAGGCGCTCCTGGTGCACCGCGATGCCTACGAACGCCTCGGCGGTCACGCCGGCGTGCGCGATCACGTGATCGAGGACGTGAGCCTCGCGATCGCCGCCAAGGCGGCCGGCGTTCCGACGGCCCTGCTCGACGGCCATCGTTGGCTCGACTGCACCATGTACGACGACACGCGCGGGTTCTTGCGCGGCTTCGCCAAGAGCTTCCATTCGGCGGCGCGCCGCTACCCTGGACAGTGGCTCGGCTTGAGCATCCTGCTCGTGCTCATCGGACTCCGGCCGTGGATCCGGCTCGACTTCGGTGCGCCCGACCTCCTCGGCTGGCTGCCGGCGGTCGCCCTCGCCGCAGTCTCCGGCACGTTCGCGCTGCTGTTGCGGCGCTTCGAGCAGGGCTGGGCCGCTCTCGCGATCTGGCCGGCGATGCTCGCGCTGCTGCTCGCGACCTCGCTCTTCGGCGGACTCGCCGGCCTCTCCGGGCGCTCGATCGACTGGCGCGGCCGCGCGGTCGGCGGCACCGGGGCGAGTTGAGCATGCGCTCGGGGCTCGCGCCGCGCGGCGCGGGATGCAAGGGAGGCCCCATGCGGAAGCCGCTCGCCGCACGGTGGCCGGAACGCCCCGAGGTGCCCCTGCGCGCACGCCGCGTCCGGGGGCGCAGCCGGTCGACCGCGTTTGCGTGGGGCGTCGCGACGACGGTCGTCCTTTCGCTGCTCGCCGCGCGGCCCGCGATCGTCGGCGGGGCGGACGAGCCGGCGGGTGGCCCCGCCGCGCCGCCGGGCGTGCCTGCATCCCAGAGTCGGATGGGCGATGCGGCGGCGAAGGGCACGAATCCGGCTGCGCCGGCGACGCTCGCGGCGACGCTCACCGGCGCGGTGCTCGAGGACACGACCGGGCGGGCCTGGGCGCTGGGCGAGATCGCGTCGCAACCCGTCCTGCTCATCGTCGCCGGGCGCAAGGGCTCGGACCAGGCGGTCGCCTGGGGCGAAGGGCTGCACCGCAGTCACCCCGGCGGACTTGCGCTGTGGGCGACCCCCGGCGAGCCGCGCAACGCCGTCGTGATCTCGGACGCCGACCTGCACGAGGTCCCGGGCGTGCTGCGCGGTCTCGTGCGCTGGCGCATCGCCGCGGTCGTGGCCGACCGGGTGCGCGCGGGGCACGTCGGGCCGCCACTCCTGCTCGATTGGGAGGGAGTGGTCGCGCATGCCGTCGAAGCCGACACGAGTTCGGACGCGATCGTCGTGCTCCTCGATCGCGACCGCAGCGAGCGCGCGCGCTTTTCCGGTGCGCCCGACGAGGCGAAACTCGCGGCGCTGGGCGCGGCACTCGACGCTGTCGGCACTCCCGGTGCGGCTCGCGCCGCGGCGGCCGAGTTCGCCCCCGCTTCCGCCGCCGGGACGCGTCCGTGACCTACGCGCGCTTTCTCGCCATCTTCCTCCTGCCACCGCTCGTGGCGGGGATCGTACTCGAGGGGCGTCGGCTCGCGCCGCGGCACTTTGCTCTGCTCGCCGTGCTCACCGCAGTCGTCCTCTTCTGGACGTCGCCCTGGGACAACCTCGCGGTCGCGATGGGCTTCTGGGGCTTCGATCCCGGGCGGGTGAGCGGACTCCGGATCGGCTGGCTGCCGATCGAGGAGTACGCGTTCTTCCTGTTGCAGACCTGGGTCGCAGCCCTCTTCCTGTTGCGCCGTCTGCGCCGGGCGGAGGGCGCGAATTGAGCGGAGCCGTCGCGGATCTCGCGCAGTGGGCGCGCTCGTTCGGCCACGCCGGCTACCTCGTGTGGCTGCTCGCCTGGGCGCTGCCGGTTCTGCTCGGGCAGTGGGTCGCGTTCCCGGGGCTCCTCGCGCGCACGCTCGGCCGTTGGCTTCCGCTCACGCTCGGCCTCTCGGCCTGGTTCATGTTCGCCGACGCGCTCGGCATCGCCTCGGGCGTGTGGCGCATCAGCGATCGCTTCACGCTCGGCCTGCGCCTCGCCGGGGTCCTCCCGGTCGAGGAGGCGCTCTTCTTCCTGTTGACGACGCTCATGGTCGCCCAGACCGTCGTGCTCTTCCTGTGGCGCTTCGGCGACCTGCCGGGCGAGCCGTGGGTCGGCTGGTCGCGCGCCTTCGGACGCGGCCGCTGAGCGGCGGCTTCGGCGCGCAGCCGAACTCGTCGGTCGTCTGCAGTCCTCCGGGCCGCGGGGGTTTGCCCGTCCCGGGTGGTGCGTCTACGTTCGCCGCATGGCCGTCCCGGTGCGCGCTGTGCTCTTCGACTTCGGTGGCACCCTCTTCGACTATGCCGACCTCGCGCGGGGGCAGGTCGAGAGTCTCGTCGCGCTCGCGCGCCGGATCGGGCTCGACGCCGACCCCGGGGCACTCGCCGGGGCGCAGCGGCGAGCGACCTCGCGCGTCTTCCGCGACTACCTGCCGCGCGCCTACTACCTGCACCAGGACCTCTTCGCGGACGCCCTGCGCGAGACCGGTCGCGAACTCGGCCGTGAACTCTCCGACGAGGACCTCGCCTTCTACTTCGCCGAGCAGTTCCGCAATCGCGCACGCGACTTCCGGCTGCGCGAAGGCGTCGTCGCGACCCTCGAAGCGCTGCGCGCACGCGGCCTCCACCTCGGCATCGTGAGCAACATCGACGACGAGGACCTGCACCATCTCGTCGACCTCGGCCGCCTGCGCCCGCACTTCGATTCGCTCCTTTCGAGCGAAGCCGCGGCCTCCTGCAAGCCCGACCCGCGGATCTTCGCGCTCGCCCTCGAGCGCGCCGGTTGCGCTCCGGCGGAGGCGCTCTTCGTCGGCGACACGCTGGCCCAGGACGTCGCCGGCGCGAACCGCCACGGCTTGCGCTCGGTGCTGCTCTGGCACCGCGACGACAAGCCACCCCCCGCCGGCGAGGAGCGGCCGCACCACGTCGTGCGCGGCATCCCCGACCTGCTCGACCTGCTCGACGGCCGGGGCTGAGTCGTCGTCTCAGCGCATGACGGCGCCGGCCACGGCGAGGGCGAGTGCACCGAGCGTCGTCGTGTTCAGCATCGTCGAGGCGAAGTGCCAGTACTCGAAGGCCGGATCCTTGCCGTCGAGCCCCTGGAGTCGCGGCAGCACGACGAACGCGCCCGCCAGCGTCGTAATCAACGCGATGACGACCGGCCCGGCGAGTCGCACCAGCTCCTCCTGCGGCAGCCCTTGGCGGCCGAGCAGGACCGCGCCCAGTGCGGCGAACGCGCAGACGAGTCCGAGCCGGTAGTAGCGCGGAAACACCGGGCGCAGGAAGCGACGCGCCTCGTCCGACTCGAAGTTCCAGTGCGCCGCGGGCGTGACGACGAACGACACGCAGACGATGCTTCCGAACCATGTGGCCACGGCGAGCGTGAAGAGCAGCCTGAGCATGAGGCGACCATCGCACGCGCACGGCGAGTGCGCACGCCCGCGGCGCCGGTCGCGCGGACCCCGTCGCGCGACCCCGGGTGTGCGGCTCCGGTCAGCGGCTCCGGTCGGTCTCGACCTCGGCCGATCCCGGCGCGCCCAGGAGCCCGCGGTAGCGCAGGACCTCATGCGGCGCCTCGGCCGCGATCCACCAGGTCGACTCGCCCGCGTACCAGACCTCGCTTCCGGCCTCGGCGGCGTCGCGCCATTTCTCGGGGACGTCGATCGCGCGACTCGCCTCGCGCACGTCGAGCCCGGTGCGGATGCGCACGGCACGCTCCGGGCGACCGCGCACGTCGATCGTCTCCTCGCCGTCGCGGTAGGCGTAGAGCGGCGTCGGCATCTGGCTGCCACCCCAGATCCAGAAGCGAACGACCTGCGCGGTCCCGAGCGGGAATCCCGAGATCGCCGGCAGCAGGCACGACGATGCGTAGACGTTCGCCGGGAACGGGCGCTCGCGCGCCGACCAGCGATCGTGAAATCGGTCGTCCTCGAAGTCGACCCAGTCCTTGTCCGGCTCCCCGCCGCCCGGCGCGGTGCGCCACGTCCCGAGAGCGAGGCTGCGCAGGTGCCCATCGACGACACGGAACTGGCAACGAACGTCGATTCCGTGCCCGTCCTCGGCGCGCGCACTCGAGCGGTACTCGAGGAACCGGGCCCCCTTATCGTCGGTCACGTAGGCGAGCGCGCTCGCCCCCGGCCGCGTGAAGTCGCCGGGCCGGCCCGCGTGCAGCACGCGGGTGCGGAACAGTGGGGACTCGCTCTCGTGGGGCGGCAGCGCCGGGTCGAGGAAGAGAGTCTCGCCCGCTACCGTCACGACGACGTCGTCGGGTCGTACGAACGACGGAGGACCGGGCGTCTTGACGAGCGCGTCGGGTGCGACCGCGATCGCGGCGCGACCACCCTCGAGCGCGACCGGTGTGTCGAGCCGCGCGATGACCTCCCAATCCCGGTCGGGGGAGAGTCGCTCGGCCCCGTCGAGACGGCCCGGGAAGCGAAGCGTCACGGTGGCTCCGCCCGAGGCGAAGGTCGCGAGTTGGCGTCCGTCGGCGACGGCCTCGATCGAGACGAGGCGGCCGAGGAAACGCACGCGCTTGCCGGCGAGCGTCATGTCGGGATCGGCGAGCCGCAGGTCCGCGCCGCTCGCGCGCGCGACCTGCGCGAGATCGAGCGGGACGGTCCCGGCATGCGGGCGCGGCGGTTCGCCCGCCGCGCCCGTCCGCGCGAAAACTGGCGCGAGCAGCGACAGGAGGAGCAGGGCGCGGATCGCGGACACGGGCTTCGTCATCATCGATGCTCCCCGCCGGCTGTCCCGGGTCAGGTCGGGATCTCCGCACGCTCGCGCAGGACGATCCGGTCGAGTCGGACCGACGTCGGCGTCGACAGCGCCCAGGCGACCGTGTCCGCAACGTCCTGCGTCCGCATCATCTCGGGGGCGCCGGTCCAGCGCAGGATGTGCCGAGCTGCATCGCCGTTCATCGGGCGCAGCGCCTGGCCGCCGCCCTCGGTACCAGCGGTGTTGCCGATCTGCAGGTCGGTGAAGCGCACGCCGGTCTTGCCGTATTCGCCCCGCAGCGCGGCGAGCAACTGGCGCACCCCCGCCTTGGTCGCCGAGTAGACGGCGAGTCCCGGCAGGGCGAGATCCGCCGCCGTGGAGGTCAGGTGGAGGATGTGGCCCGCGTCGCGCGGCAGCATGTGGGCGAGCGCCTGCTGGGTGACGCGGATGGCCCCGCCGAGGTTGGTCGCGAGCATCGCCTCCCAGTCGGCCTCGGCGAGCGAGGCGAAGTCCTCGAGCCAGAGGACGGCGGCCGAGTTGACCAGGGCGTCGATCCGGCCGTCGCTCGCCGCCACCGTGTCGAATAGCGCCTTGGTGCTCGCGGCGTCGCCGATGTCGCAGGCGTGGGCGACGGCCTCGCCTCCGTCGGCGCAGATCGTCGCGGCCAGTGCGTCGAGCTTGTCGGCGCGGCGCGCCGCGAGGTGCACCCGGTCGCCCCCGGCTGCGAGCCGTCTCGCGATCTCGGCTCCTATGCCGGCCGATGCGCCGGTGACGACGACGGTGCGCGGGACGCCGCTGCGCGGAGCGCTCATCGGCGCATGGCTACACCGAATGCTCCTCCCGGCACAATCGACCCGGCTTCGACCGGGGCGCTGGTGGAGCCGTCGCCGAGCGCGCCGGGCGGTGACCGCAGGCGCTCGATCGCCTCGCCGATCTGGCGGGCCACGATCCGGTTGCCGAGCGCCGAGTAGTGCATTTGTCCGAACAACTCGCGGATCGGCGTCGCGGGTGCGTCGCGATCGAAGGCCTCGAGCAGTTCAAGGGTGGGGCAGTTGGCACGGCGCAGGTCCGACACCAGCTCGGCCGGGGCGGCTGCTCCGCCGTGCCGCCGGCTCTCGATGTCCTGTTCGTTCGGGAACATGGCGATGAGCGGTCGAGCGCCGTGCGCCTGCACGTCGCGGCAGAAGGCTTCGAGGATGGCGCGCGTGGTGAGCAGGGCGGCGCTCCCGGGTGCATAGGAGAGGTCGCGCGCCCTGCGCGCGGAGCCGATCGCCGCGGGAAGCAGCATCGCGAACCGGACCGAGGGCAGGAAGTCGAAGGCGACCGCATGCCAGCCGGAGCCCCTCTCGTAGAACGGGCGGAACACGTTCTGGGTGCGCAGCAGGTTCTCGGTCATGTAGCCGATCACGACGACGTCGGGGCGGACGCCGATGCCGTCGCGCTGCCAGCGCAGGAAGGCTTGGTTCCGTCGAGATGGACCAGTTGCACGCTCTCGGCCGCGACGTCGAGCGCGAGCATGCCGTCGTGGACCTCGAGCGACGATACCCGCGTCGGTGCCTTGCGGAATGGCTCGAAGCTCCAAGGCGCGCCGCGCCCGGTACCGTCGAGTGAGATCACGGTCGCGACCCCGGCGGTCGGTCCGCCCGGTGCCGCGACGCGCAGGTCGAGGCGGGTCGTGCCGCGTGCGTCCACGGTGGGGTCGGTGGCGGGGGTCGCGTCGTGTCGCCAGGCGAGGATCCAGAGCGAACCGTCCGCGGGATCCTCGAGAACGACGTGCCCGACGCCGTCGGGATCCGAGGACGCGAGGCGCTCGCTGCGCAGTCGCCGCACCGGGTGCGTGCCGGGTTCCACCGGCTCTAGCCGGCGGCTCGCGGCGAGGTCGCCGTCGGCCGGCCGCACGCTCCCGAGGGCGAGCGCGGCGAGCGCATAGGTCCAGTAAAAAGGCCGCGGCTCGGTCATCTCCCGGTCGGCGAACATCTGCGTGAGCCAGGGTGCTGAGGAGATCATGTCGCGGTCGATCGCGAGGCCGATCAGCTCCGCGTGCCAGGCGGCCGTCCAGCGCGTCGCCTGCAGGTCGACGCCGGTCTGCTTGCGGAAGGGGTTCGCGACCAGGTCCATGACGCCGACCTCGTCGAGCTTGATCGGCAGCGAGCGGAAGCGGGACCCGGGGCCGATCCAGCGGGCGAGTCTCCCGAACTTGAGCGCCGGGATCTCGTCGAGCCCGTGTTGCGGCGTCTCGTAGAGACTGAGCGAGAGTGCGCGCAGTCGCCCGGGGTCGACTCCCTCCGTACCGAGGGCGCCGTCGACCGCGGCGAGGAACTGCGGCAGGTTGTCCTCGAGCGGGCTGCCGCCGCCGATCGTGAAGTTGCCGAGCTGCACCCAGGCGTCGGGAAGCACGCCAAGGATCTCGGCCGCGGTCTCCGCGTACTGGGTCGCGTACTGTTTCGCGTCGCCGGCGTAGCCGATCTGGAGCATCGAGATGCGATGGCGCCCGTTCGCGAGCCGCTCGCCGAGAACCCACCTGCAGTTGGGCTCGTTCACGATCGAGAATCGCCAGCCGGGCGCGCTCGGTCGTCGCGCGATCTCCCGGGCGACGTCGCGCACATAGGAGCGCCACTCGGCGTGGCGGACCACCGGGCGCTGGTTCCAGCGGTAGCCGGTGTACTCGTAGCCGTCGGTGAAGGCGCACGGAGCCGACGAGACGTTCAGGTGCGGCAGCATGCCGCTCGCGACGACCTCGTCGACCGTGCGGCCCCAGGTCGAGAAGTCGAGCCGCGGTGGATCGACGTCGTCGCGCAGGATCTCGTGCGACATCGGCCGCGCCACCGGCGCGTCGAAGCAGTCGATCTCGCCCGGCCCGGGGTGCGTCCGGTCGACGGTTCGACAGGGCCGCGGCGCGGCACCGCAGAAGTTGCCGCCGAGGGCGGCGGGGAAGCGCAGGTGGCTCACCCAGGGGAGGATCCGGCGCAGCCATCCCGGCGAGCGATCGAGGCCCGGTCGCTCGCGATCCGGTCCGAAGTAGACGTAGAGCTTCCACGCGTTCATCTCGTCGGGCGCGAATCTGACCGGGCCGAGGTCCGGGGCATCCGAGAGGTCGATCGAGGCGTGGGCCCCGAAGTCTCCGCCGTCGCTCCCCGGCACGGCGTGCACGGGATCCGGCGAGGCGACCGGTAAAACTTGCCACGGCGCCGGCTCCACATCCACCTCGCCTTCGGACACCTTCGCGACCACCGGTGGCGCCGAGCCGGGTGGGCCCAGTCGGAGCGCGGTCAGCGCGACCGGTGGCGCGCCGGCCGGCACGGCGATCCCGAGATCTTCACCCGGGGCGGGTGGCGGCGCGAGCACGACCGTCACGCGGTCGAGCGACGGGCCGACCACGATCTCCTGCTCGCGTTCGCCCGTGCGCACCCGCAGCGTGCGCAGCGCCGGATCGGGCAACACCTCGATGACGAGATCGAGCGACGGACGCGCTGCGGATTCCGGTCCCGCCGCCGGTTCCTCGTCGCCAACGTCCCGCGCCTGGTCGACGAAGCCGCCACCGAGGGCCTGGACGATCGCGCCGCCCGGATCGATCCGCGCAACGAGCGGGTAGCAGGCCTCGGAAATCGGCTCCGCCGGTGGATCGAGCGCGACTGCTCCGCTCGTCCGCCAGCGCTCCCAACCGCGCCGGAAGTCGCCGTTGCCGAGCCATGCGTCCGAGGTCGTGTCGACGATCGCGTCGGGCACGCCCGCGCCCGAACCCGCGTCGAACGTCGCCACCGGGCCGCCGTCGCGTCGACACAGGACGGTGGAGGCGAGAGGGTCGCTCGCCCCGTGATCCCGCGGTCGATCCTTGCCCGGCGCGGCATCGGTCGCAGCGACGGCCTCGGCGCGCAGCGCCGCATGCCAGCGGTCGACGAATCGGCGCACGACGCGGCTGCCGCAGTCGCCGCCGCGCGGGAGTTCGAGCAGCAGGAGGGCGCGCATCTTCTCGGCGCGCAGCGCCGGGCGCGCAGCGGCGAGCCTGCGGGCGATCGCCCCCGGGGGCAGGGGTGGGGGCGCGGTCCGGCGGGCGGTGCCGACGTCGATTGCGTCGTCCTCGATCCGCAACGGAATCGCGAGGGTGCCGAATCCCTGCGCCCGCGCGCGCGACGCCTCCTCGCGCAGCAGCGCGGTGCGGCATCCGTCGGTCGCGGATGCGAACTCCGCCGCCCCGGCCCGCGTTCGCACGGCCTTGCGTTCGACGCCCGGCGATCGCGCCCGCGAGGCACCGAGCGTGCCGAGCGATGCGCCGACGGTGGCGAGGGCGAAGACGGCGAGGAGGCGCAGGTGGCCTGGGGGGCGCGTGGCGTGTCGCAACCGGGCTGTTCTGGGTCGGCTCGTGGGGTTCATGCGTCGTCGAACCGACGCCGCAGTGTTCTCAGACTTTCACCTGACGAGCGTCTCGCCCGCAGGTTGTTCGGCACCCGCGTCGCGGTGTCGCGCTTGCAAGGGCGAGCGGCGGGTGGTGACGTCGGTGGCACGCCTGTCACCTGGGGGAACCCGGGCGCGGCAGCCCCGCATGCGTTCCACGGAACCAGACAGGTCGGATTCCCGAGTCGCGCACCGGGCTCTCCTCGCGCTCGCGAGCGTGGTGGTCTCGCTCCTCCTGGCCGAGGGGATGGCGCGCCTGTTCGTGTCCGCCGACCGGGCCGGCACCGTGGAGGGTGTCTTCCAGGCAACCGACGCACGGGGCGTGAACTACACGCTGCTGCCGGACTTCGACGGCACCGCCTTCAACACCGACCTGCGCACGAACCACCTGGGGTTCCGCGGCCCGCAGTGGACGACGGAGAAGGCATCCGAGGTGCTGCGGATCGCACTCGTCGGCGACAGCCACGCCTTCGGCTACGGCGTGCCCTTCGAATCGACAACCGGCGAGGGTCTCGCGCGCGACCTGGGAAAGTCGCTCGGACGCCCGGTTGAGGTGCTGAACTTCGCGGTGACCGGCTACAACTCCCTCCAGGAACTCGGCGTCCTCGAGCACTTCGCGCTGCCGTTCCGACCCGATCTGGTGGTGATCGTCCCCTCGAGCAATGACGACGAGAAGCCTGCCTACGCCGACCCGGAACACTTCCTCGTGTCACAGCCGGTGGCGCCCGGCGAACGCACGCCCGAGCAGTCGGCGAAACTCGCGGCCTGGCGGCGCAAAGCCTACGCGGCCGGCGACCTGAGCCGGCTGTGGACGGCGGTGACGCGGTCGTGGAATAGCCTCATGTCGACTTCCTCCCGGCTGGGGCGCCAACGCTGGATGGGACCGATCGTCGACGGCCCGGTCGCACCGGAACTGGTCGAGCCGGTGATGGAGCCGGTGCGGCGGATGATCGCGCTCTCGCGCGAGGCCGGGGCGCGCGTGCTCATCGCGACCTTCGCCGGAAGCCAGAAGTGGCGGCTCCTGTTCCGCACGATCGGCGAGCAGGAGCAGGTGCCGGTCGTGGAACTCCTCGGCGTCTTCCCGGAGACCTGGGACTGGGACGACATGGTCCGCCGGTTTTCACTCGGTTGGAACTCGCACCTCGGCGTGGAGGGGCACCGACGCTGGGCGAAGGCGATCGCGGATCGGATCCTCGCCGACGGACTCGCCACGCCCGTGCCGGCCGCGCCGGCTCGTGACTCGACCCTTGGGTCATCGGATCGTTGAAGCTTCGCCTCCGGCCTGCGGCGCCGCTGGTGCTCTCAGCGGCACCGGAGGGACGGCGACGACGGCACGCGGCATGGGCGCGCGTCGCCGCCCGCCCGTCAGAGCGTCTCGCCCGCCGGTGTCGGAGCCTCGTGGAGCGCCGCGAGCACGAACCCGAGCAGGAGCGCCTGGACCAGGAAACCGATCATGCAGACGCCGACCGCGCGCCCGGTGGACTCGTAGTCGAGGGCCTGGCGCACCGCGACCACCATCGCCGCGAGCATCCAGCCCCCGGCGACGAGGAAGGCGATCTCGCGCAATCCGGGGATTACGCCGACGAGGCGCAGGAGCCCGGGAGCCGCGGCGAAGCCGGTCGTTCGCAACAACTGCCCCACGTCCGCCTCGGTCTCCGGACCGGGCAGGATGCGCGTCCCGACCAGGTAGGAGACCGCCGACCACGCGACCCAGCTTGCGACCGAGAGCAGGACCCCGAGGACGGCTGCCCCCAGGCCGTCCGCCGCGCCGCTGCCGATCGCGGCGGCGAGGCTCGCCGCGACGACGACCGACATCGCCTCGCCGAGCGCCGTCTCGTCCTTCTCGACTTCCTCGTAGAGCGAGGGGTCGAGCTTCGCGGCGCGGAGCAGGCGATCGGGAAAGGCGGACACGCCCCCGGCCTCTAGTCGGCGTGCGGGGCCCCGGCAACCTTGCCGGCGGCATGCGAGCGTGGCGACGGCTGCGCGGCAAGCGTTGACCCGCGCCCGCCCGCGGCGTAGCGGACCCGGCCATGCGCATCGGAATCCAACTCGCGGGCCTGCCGGCCCCGGAGATCCTGGCGCTCGCGCGCCGGGCCGACGAATGGGGCTTCTCGGACGTGTTCGTGCCCGACCACTGGGCCTACGAACGCCAGGGGGGCGGCGGGCTCGACGACCGGGCGAACTCCTGGGAGGCGATGGCCATACTCGGCGCGATCGCGGCCTCGACCCGGCGCGTGCGGCTCGGATCGCTCGTGCTGTGCAACCTCTTCCGGCACCCGGCCTCCACCGCGCAGGCGACGACGACGCTCGACCACGTGAGCGGAGGTCGCGCGATCCTCGGCATCGGGTCGGGCTGGACGCGCGCCGAGTTCGAGATGATGGGAGCGGAATTTCCCGACGTGAAGCCGCGCCTGCGCCGCCTCGACGAGTCGATCCGCGTCATCAGGCAGTTGTGGACGCAGCCGCGCACCGACTTCGCGGGCGAGTTCTACCGTCTGACCGACGCCTTCGTGTCGCCGCACCCGGTACAGAAGCCGCACCCGCCGATCCTGCTCGGAGGCAGCGGCAAGGGGCTCCTGCGCATCGCCGCGCGCGAGGCCGACATCGTGAACGTCATTGCCGACAGCGGCCGGGCCGGCACGATCCTGCCGAGCGAGGTCGCGAAGGTGACCGAGGCGGCCTTCCTCGAGAAGCTCGCCTTCGTCCGCGACGAGGCGCGTGCGGCGGGCCGCGACCCGGCGCAGATCGTGCTGGGCTCGACCGCCTTCGTCTGCCAGCTCACCGACTCGCCGGCGCAGTCGCTCGGTTTCGCCGGCGCGGTCGGCTCGGTTTTCGGGCTCCCGGCGGAGGAGGTTCTACGCATGCCGCTCGCGCTGATCGGCACGCCGCAGGAATGCGTCGAGGAACTCCGCCGGCGCGAGCGCGAGTGGGGCGTCACCCATTACACGATCGGGGGCCTCGGGGGGCCGGCCTTCGCCGAACGCTTCGCGAGCGAGGTGCTGCCGCACGTGGGCTCGCCGGCCTAGTCCGCGCCGGGAGCGCCGAGGACCGAGGCGACCCGGGAGGAGCCTTGGGCACCCTCGGAGTTCGGGGTATACCCGAAGCAAATCCCCGCGCCGGGGACGAGGAGTTCCAGCATGCCCGAGACGACTTCCGCGCACCATCGCTACGGTACCCACGGCCGCGTGCTCGTGGCCGACCTCACGACCCGAACCACGCGGGTGGAGGAGGTCGACGAGTCGGTCTACCGCAACTTCCTAGGCGGCTACGGGCTCGGCGCCTGGCTCATGTGGAAGCACTTCCCGGCCGGCACCGACGCGCTCGCTCCCGAGGCCTGCTTCGCGATCGTCTCGGGCCTGTTGACCGGCGCGCGCACGCCGTTCTCCGGCCGCATCCAGATCGTCGGCAAGTCGCCGCTCACCGGCACCTGGGCCGACTCGAACTCCGGCGGCAGTGTTGCGAGCCAACTCCGCCACGCCGGCTACGATGGGCTCCTCGTCACCGGTCGCGCGAGCGAGCCCACGGTGCTCGTGGTACGCGACGGCGACGTTCGCTTCGACCCCGCGGGCGGACTCTGGGGCAAGGAGATCCCGCCGGTATTTGACGACCTGCGCGCGCGCTACGGCGGCAAGTCCGAGGTCGGCGTGAGCGCGATCGGCCCGGCGGGCGAACTGCAATCGCGCATCGCGAGCGTCATGAACGATCGCTACCACGCCTTCGGGCGACAGGGCTTCGGCGCGATCTACGGCTCGAAGAACCTGAAGGCGATTGTCGTGGGCGGCACCGGCGAGGTTCCGATCGCGGATCCGAAGCGCTTCCGCGAGCTGTGCAACGGCGTGACCGCCGAGTACCGCAGCGCGCTCTCGCCCGCGGCGCGCTTCATGGTCTTCATGGCCAAGCCCAAGCGCCATCTGGGCTGGATGTACCGGATGATGACCCGCCGAGGCATGAAGGTCGAGGCGCCGGTCGCGGCAATGCGCCAGCTGTGGAGCGATCGCGGCACGACCGGGGCCGTCGCGATCAGCGTCGAGAATGGCGACGCCCCGATCAAGAACTGGACCGGCGTCGCGGCGAGGGACTTCCCGCTCAAGACCAAGAGCTGGAAGCTCGACGGAGGCGAGGTCGACAAGTACATCACGAAGAAGCTCTCCTGCGGCGACTGCCCCGCGCCCTGCAAGGGCATCGTCGCGGTGAAGAAGCGCGGCCTCTCCGACGTGCGCCGCCCCGACTACGAGACCCTCGCCGGCTTCGGCGCGAATCTGCTCAACGACGACCTGGAAGTCGTCACCGCCTGCCACGACGCCTGCAACCGCTACGGGCTCGATGCGGTGAGCGCGTCGGCGACGCTCGCCTGGGTGGCCGAGTGCTACGAGAAGGGGCTCATAACCCGCGAGGATCTCGACGGCATCGACATGCGGTGGGGCAACGGCGAGGCGGCTCTCGCCCTCACGATCAAGATGGGCAGCGGCGAGGGCTGCGGAGCCTGGCTGCGCAACGGCAGCGCGACTGCGTCGAAGCACGTCGGTCGCGGCACCGAGGCGCTCGCCGTGCATGTGCACGGCTCGGAGCCGGCCTACCACGACTCGCGCTTCACCTCGCTGATGGGTGTGACCTACATCTCCGACCCGACGCCGGGACGGCACACCGCGGGCTCGGCGTCGTGGAACGAGACCTTCAACTCGAAGTTCCCGATGGGCAACGCGGTCGACGAGAAGGAAGTCAGCGTGCGCTGGCATGACACCGCAGGCAAGGGCGTGGCCCAGGCGCACTTCAGCAACGCGCACCAGGTGCTGAACGGACTCGGGCTCTGCATGTTCACGAACCTGACCGGCGTTCTGCCCTGGCTCGACCTGACCAACGCGCTCACCGGCTGGGGCCTGAGCGATCGCGAACTGCTCCGGGCCGGCGAGCGCATCCAGAACCTGCGCGCCGCCTTCAACCTGCGCGAGGGCATCCTGCCCGGCGACTTCAAGCCGCATCCGCGCATGCTCGGGCAGGGCGACGGCAACCTGCCGTCGGGACCGCTCAAGGGCGTGACCGTGCCGCTCGAGAAGCTGAAGCACGACTACTACGTCGCGATGGGCTGGAATCCCGAGACCGGTCGGATCTCGCGCGCGCGGGCGGATCAACTCGGTATGGGCGAGCTGCTCGGCGCCTACGTCGAGGGCTGAGACGCGGGAGGGATGGGCGTGGCGTCGAACGCCTGGTCCGGGCTGCGTCGCTGGTTGGGTCTCGAGGACTCCGTCGGAATACGGGTGCACGTGCTGCTCAAGGGGCGCAGCGCCTCAGGCTGGCACGACGTCGACGAGACGCTGGCGCTGCCCGAGGGAGCGACTCTCGGGCAACTGCTGGCGGCCGCCGACCGCAGCGGCATCGGGCTGCGCGCCGCGATCGACGACAGCCCGCACCTGCGCCACACGCTCATGCTGAACGGCGAGCGCTGCCCGGTGGACGAGAACCTCGACCGGGTGCTCGCCGACGGCGACGAGGTCTACCTGCTGGCGCCTCTCGCGGGGGGGTGA
>CAMBZJ010000023.1 GCA_945872365.1 Klebsiella pneumoniae | reverse complement strand
CCCGGCAGCGCGCCGGCCCCCGGCGCACCCACGCCGCGCGCCACGCCCGCACCCGGTGCACCGACGCCCGCACCCGGCAGCGCCCCGGCCCCCGGCGCACCCACGCCGGGCGCGGCACGGCGGAAGCCGACCTGTGCGGACGCTGTCGTCGCCGCGAGGGCGAGCATCAGGACAGAACCGGCGAAACCGAAACTCGTCTTCGAATACACGATGGCCATCCTCACGCGGTGCTCGGTCGGTGCCAAGATGGAGCCGATCGGCGACAGCAGCAATGCCGCGACGCTACGCCCTTGGCGCGGCGCTCGCAATCCGCGAAGAGTACCGGTGCGAAAGGAGTCGTGAGATGGACGTCCCCCACTTGTCGTCGAGCACCTCCGGGGAGGAAGTCGCGGCAGCGCTCGCCGAGGCTGGCTGCGCGGTCGTCGAGCGGCTCGCCCCCCCGGAACTGATCGCGAGGATCCTCGCGGAACTCGATCCGTGGATGCGTGCGACACCCGTCGGACCCGACGACTTCGCAGGCCAGCGCACCCGGCGCACGGGGGGACTCGTCGCCCGCTCGCCCGCGTCGCGCGAACTCGTGACGCACCCGCTCGTCCTCGATGCCGCCCGCCGCGTCCTATCGCATGCGGTGAGCCTGCAACTCCACCTGACCCAGATGATCGCCATCGGCCCCGGGGAGCCGGCCCAGCCGGTGCACCGCGACCAGTGGGCCTTCGACTTCTTTCCGTTTCCGAACGGCTACGAGGTTCAGTGCAACACGATCTGGGCGATGGACGACTTCACCGAGGAGAACGGAGCAACGCGCCTCGTTCCGGGAAGTCATCGCCGCGAGGACGGGCTCGCCTTCGAAACGGCGGAAACGATGCCGGCGACCATGCCGCGCGGGTCGGTGCTGCTCTACACGGGGTCGCTCTACCACGGCGCCGGCGCCAATCGGTCGCAGGCGACGCGCTGCGGACTCAACCTGACCTACGCCGTGAGCTGGCTGCGCCAGGAGGAGAACCAGTACCTCTCGGTTCCCGCCGATGTCGCGCGCGGCCTGCCCGAGGACCTGCTGCGCCTGATGGGCTACGCGCGCGGTGCCTACGCACTGGGCTACGTCGACGACATGCGCGATCCGCTCGACGTCCTGCTCGGGCGAACCGGCCCCGAAGCCAGCGTCGGACTCGGTGACCTCGCCGCCGCAGGCAGCCGCGGCGGTACCCGCGGGGACAAGGGCGATGCGGACCGCTGACCCTAGCCGCCCGCATCGCGGCGGGCGGCCGGGATGAACGATTCCGGGCGACCCGAACTCGTCTGGCCGGGAAGAGTCGCGGCCCGGGCACGAGCGCAGGCGGCGATCGACGAGGCGCAACCGCTGCGCCCCGTCGAACGCTTGTCCGGGACCCTCGCTCGCGATGCGAAGCGCACGTCCGCCGGCGCGACGCGCCCGGGCGAAGGTCGCCGCCGCAATCCGCCCGGGCGCTGGCGCAACCGGCTGATTCACGGCGACAACCTTCCCGCGATGGCGGCACTGCTCGGCGAGTTCGCGGGGCGCATCGACCTGATCTACCTCGACCCGCCGTTTGCGACCGGGAACGTGTTCGGGTTCTCGCGCGCCGCCGTCCAACGGGGACCCAAGCCGCAAGGTACGGCGTACCGCGACACGTGGGGTGGGACCACGAGCGGTTCCGCCATCGCGTCCTGGCTCGACATGATGCTGCCGCGCCTCGAACTCATGCGGGCCCTGCTCAGCGACCGCGGGAGCCTCTATGTGCACGTCGACCATCGCACCGTCGCGCACCTCCGGTTGCTCCTCGACGAGATCTTCGGCGCCGACGCGATGCGCGGCTGGCTCGTCTGGCATACCGGGTCAGGCGCCAAGGGGCGGCGGCGTTGGAGCCAGCAGCACAACGACCTGCTCTGTTACGCCAAGGGTCCGCACTTCGCGTTCCACCCGAAAGTGCCGGAAATGCGCGAGCCCTTTGCGGCGACGAGCCGCGCGATGCACTTCGACCGCACCGACGAGGGCGGCCGCCGGTTCCGCGAGCGGATCGTGAACGGGCGGCGCTACGTCTACTGGGCCGACCAAGGAAGGCTCGTCGGCAGCGTCTGGACCGACTGCCCCTCGATGGCCGCCAACTCGCCGATCATCGCCGAATCCACCGGGTACCCGACGCAGAAGCCGGAGAAGTTGCTGCGCCGCATTCTCGCCGCGTCTTCGGAGGAAGGGGACCTGGTCGCCGACTTCTTCTGCGGTTCCGGCACGACGCTCGCCGTCGCGGAACAGCTCGGCCGGCGCTGGATCGGCTGCGATCTCGGATCGCATGCGGTGCAGATCGCGCGCGCGCGGCTGCTCGCACGTCCGGCGCACGCGCCCTTCGACCTGCTCTGCCTCGATGCCCAGGAGGCAAATGTTCCGCCGACGGGCCGCGACTCGCCCGGGCGATCCACCACGCGCACGCGCGTCCCCGCGCGGATTCGCGCGCCGCGGAGCACCCCGAAGCGACCAGCGTGACGGTGAGCGCGAGGTCCGACCGACCACGTCGGTGCCCCCTGCGGATGCGGAGGAAACAGAGCGAAACGCGGACGATACATACCGTATCCGGGACGGAGTTCATGCCTTCGAATCGAGCACGGTGACAGCCGAAATCCGTCGTAATTTCGTTGACATCGGCGACCTCGGCCCTCTAAACTTCCTATCCGTACGCAACCTCTCCTCTTCGAACGAAGTAACCCCATCATGCCCCTCCGGCGCCTCATGCTCCCGGCGCGACTCGAAGCGCTTCTTCTCGACGTGTCGACGAGCCCGTCGATCGACGATGGTGCCCTCGAGGAGAGCGAACGCATCGCGCTCAAGGCTGTCGTCGACGGCCTGCGCGTCGCGCGCGCCGGAGTCTGGATGTTCGAAGCCGACCGGCAGGCGGTCCGCTGCCGGAAGCTCGTCGACAGCATCCATCCGGACGAAGGGGAAGAGATCACACTCGACCGCGCGACCTATCCGCGCTACTTCGCGGCGCTCGACACCGAACGCGCCGTCGTGGCGGACGACGCGCGATCCGACCCCAAGACCTCCGAGTTCACCGAGGGCTACCTGAAGCCGCTCGGCATCACCGCCATGCTCGACGTCCCGATCCGCCAGCACGGCCGGATGGTGGGCATCATCTGTGCCGAGCACGTCGGACCAGCACGGGCCTGGAGCAGCGAGGAAGCGGCCTTCGCCGCGGCGGTGGCCGACCTGCTCGGCCGCTCAGTCACCGCGTACCGTGCCCGTCTGAAGGCACAGAAGTTCACCACGAGCGCCCTCGATCACTCGCACCGGATCCTCGCCGAGACCACGGCCGCGGACGCCGATCTGGCCGAGATGACGGCCGAACTCGGGCGGCTGCGTTCGACGGTGGGTACGGACTCCGCGGGTTCCATCGATGCGCTCGCGGGGGTCGCCGACCGATTGCGCGCCCATGTCGAGGCGGTGCGGCGCGGGACCGTCGAACTCGAGAGCGTGGTCAACACCTTCCGCGACGTGCCCAAGCGCTAGGTCAACGCCCTCGGCCGGCTTGGCGTCGCCCGGCGCGCCGCCGCACGCCGCCGCGGCCCTGCTCGGATGGCCCGGCGCCTTCGATCCCGCCCGGCGGCCCTAGGTGCTCGAGCACGGCGAAGCCGATCCGACGGCGGCGCAGGGAGACGTCGGTCGCCTCGACGCGCAGCCGGTCGCCGAGCCGCAGGCGCGCCCCGGTGCGCACGCCGACGAGGGCGCGGCTGCGCGGATCGAATTCGAAGGGTTCCGGGAGCCGTTCCGTGTCGATGCGGCCCTCGATCGGCCAGGCGTCGAGTTCCGCCCAGGCCCCCGCCCGGGCGACGGAGACGACGGTCGCATCCGCCGGTTCGAGCAGGTGGTCGAGCATGAACTCGGCCTTCTTCAGATCGAGCATGGCGCGCTCGGCGGCCACGGCCGCGCGCTCCCGCTCGGAACTCGTGCGAGCGCTCTCCGCCATCTCGGCACCGAGCCCGCGTGCGTCCTCGGCCGCTCCGTCGAGCAGCGCTCCGAGTTGACGGTGCACCAACAGGTCCGGGTAGCGGCGGATCGGCGAGGTGAAGTGGCAATAGGTCGCGAACGCGAGCCCGAAGTGCCCGCGGTTCACGGTCGAGTATTCCGCCTGCTTGAGCGTGCGCAGCACCTGCCGGGAAAGCACGCGCGAGAGCCGGTGGCCGTCGAGCGCGACGAGCGCGCGCTGCACGTCGCGTGGGCGTGGCCCCGCCTCCTCGTCGAACTCGACGCTCGCCCCGAAAGCGCCCAGCAGTTCGTTCAACTCGACGACGTCGACTGCGTCGGGAGGCTCGTGGATCCGGTAGGGGAACGGCAGGCCCGCCTCGCCGAGGTGGAGGGCGACCGCCTGGTTCGCCTCGAGCATCATCTCCTCGATGATCCGGTGCGCGTCGTTGCGCACCGAGAGGCGCACGCCGACGCTGCGTCCTTCCTCCGAGAGGTCGACGAGCGCTTCGGGCAGGTCGAGGTCGAGCGAGCCGGCGTCGATGCGACGGCGGTAGAGGACGCGCATCAGGTCGCGCATCCGCTGCAGTTGCGGCAGCAGGTCGGCGAGCGCCTCGCGCTGCTCCTCGATTTCCCGGGTGTCGGTCGAGGACAGGACCGCCGCGACTTGGCCGTAGGTGAGGCGTGCACGGCTGCGAATCACGCCGCGGTGGAAGCGCGCGGATTTCCTGAGACCGCGCCGGTCGAGCAGCAGGTCGGCGACCAGGACCAGCCGGTCGCGGCCCGGCACGAGGGAGCACAGGCCGTTCGAGAGGGCCTCCGGCAGCATCGGGATCGCACGGTCGGGGAAGTAGACGCTGGTTCCGCGCGCACGAGCCTCGGCGTCGAGCGCGCTGCCGGGCCGGACGTGGTGCGCCACGTCCGCGATCGCCACCCGCAGCCGGTGGGCGCCGCCGGGCGCGGGTTCGAGGCAGACCGCGTCGTCGAAGTCGCGCGCGCTCTCGCCGTCGATCGTGACGAAGGGCAGGTCGCGCAGGTCCTCGCGGTCGCGCAGGTCCTCGGGGTGCGGGTCGGCCGGGAGACCGGAGCACTCCGCCTCGACCTCCGGCGGAAAGTCGATCCGCAGTCCGTGCTCGAGCGCGATCGTGAGAAACTGCACGTCGGGATCCTCGGCATCGCCGAGCACCTGCTCAAGTTCGCCGGCCGCACCGCGCACGGGACCGGGGCGGCGCGTCAGCCGCACCACCGCGAGTTTTCCCGCATCGAAGGCGCTCGGTTCCATACCGCCTTCGATCGACACCACCGGCAGCAGGTCGCTCTGCGGGGCTAGCCACCAGCGGCGCTCCGGTTCGGGACCGGGTCGCGCCGCACGACGCGCGCGGCGCGCCGCCGGCTCCGCGGCACTTCCGTGCCGTCCATTCTCCAGGACGCCAATCACGCGGTCGACGCCCGACTCGACGACCTCGGCGATGCGGCCGCTCGCACGCGACGTGCCGGGATCGAGGCGCAGCACCTCGACCCGGACCCGGTCGCCGTGCAGCGCGCTCCCCTCCATCCCCTCGGGCACGAACACGTCGGTCGGGAAGCGCTCCCGCGCTGCCCCCTCGGGCGCGACGAAACCGAAGCCCGCTCTCACCCGAGAGTAGCGCCCGGTCACCGAAGGCGCGGCCGGACCGGCGGCGGCGGCCGGGGCGATCGGCCCCCGACGCTCGATCCGGCCGCGGGGCCCGGCGGGATCGGCGGGGGCGACCCGCCGGCGATCGACCCGGTCGCGGTCGGCACGCAGGGCGTCACCCCGCGGACGAACGCCCCGATCGGGGACGAAGCCGCCTCGGTCCCGCGGCAGGCGCTCGGCGAGCCACTGGTAGCGGTTCTTGCCGATGCGACGCAGCCGACGTTCGGCGACCTGCACGTCGAGCCCCGCCTGCAGGAGACGCGGATCGAAGCGCTCGAGCCCCAGCCTCTCGGCGATCTCGCGCAGCGAGAGCGGTCGCGGCGCCGCCCGCTCGAGAACGGCGAGCATGGCGACCGCGGGGGGATCGGATGCGCGCGGCGGCCGCATGCGTCGCTTCCTAGCAACCGTCCATCGCATTCGCGACGCGCAGGTCGGCACGGGTGGGCTATCGAGCGCGACCCTCCGAGCGGGCAGGCCGAAGGCGCACGGGGCACCGCCCAGCCGCCCTGCTGCCGGCGCCGGCGACGCAGCCGCCAGACGCCCCGGGAATCCTCCGGCTTGACAGGGGCCGGCACCTCGGCCGATCTTGCGCCGGTCCCACCTGCGGGACGCCGACGGAAACGGACACGGAGGTCTTCGATGCAGCGCAGCCCCAGATTCAACGCCCCGCTCCCTGGCCCGCCTCTCGGGCGCAGGGCCTTCCTGCAGCATTCGGCGCTGCTCGCGGCCGGCGTAGCCCTGCCCTCGGGGCTGATGGCCGCGTGCGGCGACACGTCGAGCGGCTCGGCCGTCGAGGCCCATGATCCGGCGAGGCCCTGGTGGCTCCAGGCCGACTACGCGCCGGTCGCCGACGAAATCGACGCCTTCGACCTGCGCATCCGCGGCCGCATCCCTGCCGGACTCGACGGCCTCTACGTGCGCAACGGGTCAAACCCGCAGAAGGCGGATTCGCCGCACTGGTTCTTCGGCGACGGCATGATCCACGGCGTGCGCATCGCCGACGGCAAGGCGCTCTGGTATCGCAACCGCTACGTCCAGACGCTGCTCTACCAGCAGGGCATCAGCTTCGGCGACCCAAGCACGCCGCCGGTCGGCGGTGCGAACCAGAGCAACGTGAGCACCATCTGGCACGGCGGGAAGCTGCTGACGTCGGGCGAGGTCGGCTTTCCCTACGAGATCGACCCGAGGGACTTGTCGACCAAGGGCGTCTACGACTTCGGTGGGCGCCTGAAGACCTCCTTCACCGCACACCCCCAGGTCGACCCGACGACCGGGCACCTGCACTACTTCGGCTACTGGTTCTTCGACCCCTTTCTCACCTACTCGGTCGCCGACGCGAGCGGCCGGGTGATCTCGAGCGAGAAGGTCGACGTTCGCGCGACCACCATGATGCACTCCTTCGCGATCACCGAGCGCGACGTCGTCTTCTGGGAGTGCCCGGTGCTCTTCTCGCTCGACGACGCGATCGCCGGCGCGCTGAACCCGTTCCACTGGCAGCCCGACTACGGCACCCGCGTCGGCATCATGCCGCTCGGCGGCCGCACCTCGGACATCCGCTGGGTCGAGATCGAGAACTGCTACGTGTTCCACTCGCTCAACGCCTACCGCGACGGCAACGAGGTGGTCGTCGACGTCTGCCGCCACCCCGACATGTTCACGAACGACGACCTGAAGGACAGCCAGGGCGACCTGCGGCGCTGGCGCATCGATACCGGTAGCAGCCCGATGAGCTTCCGGGACGAAGTCGTCACCACCGAGCCCTTCGAACTGCCCCAGGGCGACCGGCGTTTCACCGGGCGCCGCCACCGCTACGGCTGGTACTCGGTGACCCGCACGAACCCGAACACCGTCGACTTCGGCGGAACCGGCTGCATCGACTACGAGACCGGGCGGGTGTCGCTCTGGGATCCCGGCGCGACCCGGCACGCGGGCGAGCCCTTCTTCGTGCCGGGCGGCGAGGGCGAGGGAAACGGCTGGCTGTTCACTTACGTCTACGACCATCGCGACGGTCGCAGCACGCTCGCGATCCTGCCCGCCCTCGATCTGAACGGCGGCCCGGTGGCCGAGATCGAATTGCCACGGCGCATTCCCTACGGTTTCCACGGGGTCTGGGTACCGGGGGGCGGCGCTTAGGGAAACGGCGACCCCGCCGGGTCCGGCCTTCGATCCGGCCCCGGCGAGACGAACGATGGACGAGGCACCGGATCCGACGGCGCGACGACGCCCGCCACGACAGCGCGGTCCGGTCGCGAACTTCTGGCGCGAGCGCATCCGGCCGGTCTTCTCGCGGCGGCTCTCTCGACTGGCGACCATCTTGGTCCCGCACCTCTACATGGGGTACATGCGGTTCGTCTGGAGCACGAGCCGGGTCGAGGGCATCGACGAGTTCGCCCGCCTGCGCTCGATCATCGAGGACCGCGACGGCGCGGTCGGACTTCTCTGGCACGAGGAGGTGATGACCGTCGCCTTCGGTTACTGCTGGGTCGGTTTCCCCGCGCAGACGCTCGCGAGCCTCGGCGAGTCGGGCGATCTCATCGCCCGGATGCTCGCGATGTGCGGCTTCGTCGTCTTCCGCGGCGGATCGACGACCGGCAAGTCGAGGCGTCGCGAGGGCGTGCTGCGCGACATGATCGACCACATGCGCAGCCATCGCCGCGTGATCTACGGCATCACGGTGGACGGCTCGAAGGGACCGGCCTACCGCATGAAGACCGGCGGGGTCGTGATCGCCCGGGAATGCGACCGCCCGATCATCCTCGCTCGCACCTGGTACAAGCGCTGCCTGCGGCTCCCGACCTGGGACCGGATGGCCGTCCCCCTGCCCTTCAACGTGATCCGCTACTACCTTCGGGGCCCCTTCGAGGTGCCGGCGAGCGCTGCCACGGAAGACGGACTCGAGCGCTTCACGGTCGAGATCGAGAACGAACTCGTCGAGCTCGCCCGCCAGAGTTACGTCGACCTGGGCCAGCACATCCCGGGAAACCTCGTCCGGCGCGACGGGGCGGCTCCGTCGAACGGCTGACCCCTCGGAACGTCTCAGGCCTCGAGGTTCGCCAACCGCGGGGGTCTCCGGGCCCGGCTCATGCCCGGAGACCCCCCGTGCTTTCCTTGGGAACTGCTCAGAGCGCGAAGAACTTCTTCGCGTTGCCGCCGAGGATGCGCTGCTTGGTGGCCTCGGAGAGGTCGTTGCGATCGACGATGAACTTGACCGTCTCCGGGAAGGCGCAGTCCCAGTGGTAGTAGTCCGAGGCGTAGAGAATCCGCTCGTCGCCGCAGAGCTTGACGACCTCGGGAATCATCTTCTCGTCGGGATCGCAGGAGATCCAGCAATTCGAGTGGAAGTACTCGCTCGGCTTGCGACGGATGTTCGGTGCCTGCTCCGGCATCTTCTCGTAGTGCTCGTCGAGCCGCCACAGCCAGAACGGCAGCCAGCCGCAGCCGGACTCCATGAAGGCGACCCGGAGCTTCGGGAAGCGCTCGAAGATCCCGCCGACGCAGAAGGAGTCGAGGGCGATCATGTTGCCGACCGGGTGGGTGATCGCGTGGACCTCGAGTCGCGTGTTGAAGCGGTCCACGCAGACCGGGTACTGGTCGGGCGCCTGCCCGCCGCCGTGGACGCAGACGGGAATATTCAGCCGCTCGGCCTCCGCCCAGACGACGTCGAAGTCGGGATGGTCGAGGTTCTTGTCGCGTACGTGCTGCGTGCAGACCATGCCCTTGAGGCCGAGTTCGGTGATGGCCCGACGCAGCTCCTTGGCGGCCGTCGGCGGGTCGATCATCGGCAGCTTTGCGACCCCGAACACGCGGCCGTTGCACTGCTTGGAGAACGCAGCCTTCGAGTTGTTCACCGCCTGGCAGAGCGCGAGCGAGAACTGGGGGTCGAGCATCGCCCACTCTTCTCCGGCGCCGCCGGGGAAGGTGATCGTCATGTCGATGCCCTCGAGGTCCAAGTCCTCGAGCCGCTTCTGCGGGTCGTTCATGCCCGGACGGATGTCGAACTTGTCGCCCGGGCGCGACTGGCCGCCCCCGGGGATCGGCAACCGGCTGTAATGCTTCTTGATCTTCTCGCGATACGCGGCGAGCGTCGGCATCCACTTCTCGCCGACGGTCTCCTGCCAGTTGGCGAACTCGCCGCCGTGGCCGTCCGCATCGATCACCTGGTAGTTGAAGCGTCCCATCGTCTTCTCCCTGGCTTTTCGAAGAGCCTTCTAGGCGGTCATGTCGAACACGCCGCGCGCGAGTTCGCCTTTTTCGAGGTCCTCGATCGCGTGATTGACGTCGTCGAGTGCGTATTGCCGCGTGATGAGTTCGTCGATCTTGAGGCGCCCGCCGAGATAGAGTTCAGCGAGCATGGGGAAGTCGTTCTGCGGCCTCGCCGTGCCGTAGCGGCAGCCGAGGATCGCACGGTCGAGGCGGAGTGCGTTCACGAGAAAATCGGCGCGGGCATCGAGTTTCGGCACACCCACGATGACGAGACTACCCCCGGGCGCGAGCGAGGCAAACGCCTGCTCGATGGCCTTGAGGTGGCCGACCGCCTCGAAGGCGTAGTCCACGCCGCGTCCGCCGGTGAGGTCCTTGATCGCCAGGACCGGATCGACTTCCCGTGCGTCGACGACGTCGGTCGCGCCGAAACGACGGGCCCAGTCGAGTTTGGCCGGCACGAGGTCCACGGCGATGATCCGCCCCGCACCCGCCAGGACGCCGCCCTGGATGACGTTGAGCCCAATGCCGCCGGTGCCGAAGACCGCCATCGTGCGGCCGGCCTCGACCTTCGCCCGATTCAGCACCGCGCCCACCCCGGTGATGATCCCGCAACCGATGAGGGCCGCCTGGGGCATGGGCATCCGCGCCGGGATCCTGATCGCGCTCGAAGCGCGCACCACTGTGCGTTCGGAGAACGTGGAGGCGTTCGCGAAGTTCCAGGCTGGCTTGCCGCCGACCGTGAACGGCGTGGAGGGCCGCGGGGCGTTCCAACACATCGTCGGGTGGCCGACGTCGCACTCCGGGCACTGACCGCAGTGGGCGAGCGTCGAGAGGACGACCGCGTCGCCCTCCTTCAAGGTACGGACGCCCGGCCCGACGGCCTCGACGATGCCCGCGCCCTCGTGCCCCATCACGGTGGGACGCGGTGTCGGGTAGGTGCCGTTGATCGCGCTCACGTCCGAATGGCACAGGCCGGCGGCGCGGATCGCGACCAGAACCTCGCCTTCGCCGGGAGCGCGGACGGAAACGTCCTCGACCGACACGGGTTTGCCCACTTCGTGGAAGACGGCTGCCTTCAAGGATTCCTCGCTGCGCGGGACCGGCTCACGCTGTCCAGCCGATGTACTTCATCTCGGTGTAGGTCTGAAGGGCGAAAGCCCCGCCGTCGCGGCCGATACCGCTGCGCTTGAAGCCGCCGAAGGGCGCGTCGGGATTCGGGGGGCTGCCGTTGATCTGGACCGTGCCGGTGCGCAGGGAGCGCGCGACCCGCAGCGCCTTGCCGGCGTCCTTGGTCCAGACGTAGCCGTAGAGTCCGAAGTCTGAGTCGTTGGCGAGTGCGATCGCCTCCGCCTCGTCGCGGAACGGAATCGCCGCGATCACAGGGCCGAAGATCTCCTCGCGCGCGATCCGCATGTCGTTGCGCACGCCGGTGAAGAGCGTGGGCTCGAAGTAGAAGCCGCGGGCGGGCTGCGCCGGCCGCCGCCCGCCGCACGCGAGGTGCGCGCCCTCGGAGAGCCCGAGCGCCACGTAGCGCTCCACCCGCTCGAGCTGCGCCCGCGAGACGAGCGGCCCGAGCACCACCCCGGGCTCGTTCGGATCGCCGATCCTGAGAGCCGGGGCCGCCTTCGCCATGCGCGTCGTGAACTCGTCGTAGATCGACGCCTCGACCAGCAGGCGCGTCGGTGCGATGCAGATCTGCCCGGAGTGAAACGTCCAGACGCTCATCGAGCTGCGCAACGCCTTCTCGACGTCGCAGTCCGCGAAGACCAGGTTCGCCGACTTGCCGCCGAGTTCCTGGAGCGTGCGCTTCAGCCCGCGCGCCGCGACCTCCTCGATACGTTCGCCGACCGCGGTGCTGCCGGTAAAGGAGATCATGTCGACGTCGGGCGAGGCGACGAGCGCCTCCCCGATCTCCGGGCCGGCTCCCGACACAAGGTTGACGACCCCCGGCGGCAACGCCGAGGCGACGATGCGGGTCAGCTCGATGACGCCCATCGGGTCGATCGGCGGCGGCTTGACGACCACGGTGTTCCCGCAGGCGAGCGCCGGCGCGATCTTGCCCGCACAGTTCGTCATCGGGAAGTTGAAGGGGCTGATGCAGGCGACGACGCCGACCGGCTCGCGCACGACGAATCCGGAAGCGACCGTCGCCGGCCCACCGGCGACACCCGCCCGCTCGAGCGGCGGCAGGCCCTGCTCGACCGGGGCGGTGGCGAGATCGGCATACTTCGCGAGCCGCTGCACGACCTCGGCGACCTGCAGCCGTTCCGCGATGGGCCGCAGGGCCCCGGTCTCCGCCACGGTGAGATCGACGAGACCGGGGATCGCCTTGCGAAACCTCTCCGCGGCATCGCGCAGACAGGCGCCGCGCTCGGCCCCGGTCATCGAACGCCAAGGCCCCTGCTCGAAGGCACGGCGCGCTGCGCGCGCCGCGGCGGCCACTTGCGCGGTCGAGCACTCCGGGGCCCGTCCGGCGACCTCCTCGGTCGCCGGGTTCACGATGTCGTAGGTTCCCCGCTCGGCGGGCACCCACTCGCCTCCGATCAGGACGCGGTCGAAGACGGGCACGCTCGGGGCCATCGGCTCGGGGTTCGGCGCGGGAGGCGCCTCAGGCCGCCCGCGACGCGAGGGCCGCCTCGCGCAGCCGGCGCGTGCGGTGCACCGGGTCCTTGTCGAAGCGCGGCAGGACATGCTTGCCGAAGGTCTCGACCGACTTGAGCACGAGCTTCTGGTCCATCACCATCGTGAGCGGCGCGTAGATGAGCTGGTCCACGCCGAGTTCCTCGTACTGCTGGATCGACGAGGCGACCTCTTCGGGCGAGCCGATCATGTAGCCGCCGGCCTTGGTGCGCTGCTCGAGCGCCGCGACGGTCGGCTCGGGGATCGTGACCGGTCCGGTCGCCGGCATTCCCTTGGGGCGCGGCACCGAGTCGAGCCACTTGAAGAAGAACTCCAGAAACTTCCCGGTCTTCGCCTTGCTGAAGTGGTGGCGGGCCTCGTCGCCGTCCTCGAGGCAGAACATCTGGCTCGTCACCGCGATGTTGTCGTTCACGAATCCGCCGACCGGCTTCTTGCAGCGCGCGATGCCGTCCTTGTAGGCCTTCACGAGCGGGCGGATGTCGTCCATCGTGCCGTTCACGAAGCAGAGCGCCCCGAGTCCCATCTCGCCGGCCATGGCGAAGGTCGGCGGACTCGCGCAGGCGAGCCAAATCGGCGGGTTCGGCTTGGAGAACGGCTTGGGCAGCACGTTGCGGTTGGGCATGCGAAAGAACCGCCCCTCGTACTCGTAGGGCTCGTCGCTCCACATCCGCGGGATCTGCTCGATCGACTCCTGCCACATATCCTTGGTGATCGGCGCATCGGGGATGGCGAATCCGCCCCACTCGGCCGACGACGAGCCACGACCGGTGCCGAACTCGACCCGACCTTCGGTCAGGTGATCGAGGGTCGCGATGCGCTCGGCGACGCGCGCCGGGTGGTTCACGGCTGCCGTGATGTTCACGATCGCGTGGCCCACGTGGATGCGCGGCGCCCGCGCCGCGATGAAGGAAAGGAAGACCTCCGGAGCCGGCTGGTGGGAATAGTTCTCCAGGAAGTGGTGCTCCGGCGCCCAGTTGTACTTGAAGCCCGCAGCATCGGTCGCGATGGCGACGTCCACCTCGCGCAGGAAGCGGCTGTGTTCGTCCTCGCCGGGCGGGACGTGCATCTGCGAGAAAATGCCGAACTCCATGGTCGATTCTCCGATCCGCAGGCTCGGCCGGCGCCGAGCAGTGGCCTTGAAACAGAATTACCGAATTATCATTCGGAAACTCGACTTGTCAATCGAAATCGCCAATGCTAGGTTCGCCGCTTCGATGGCCGGGCCTCGCACGACCGCTCGCGCACCCGCCGCCCGGGGGCGCCCGGGGCCGGCACGGAGCCGGCGCGCGAAGCCGGGCGACGGCCCGCGAGAGGTAGCCCGCCTAGCGCGGGAGAGCCTCTACCGGGAGCACATCCTGATCGCGGCCGAAGCCGTCTTCGCCGAGCAGGGCTTCGAGTCGGCCAAGGTCCAGGACATCTCCCGCAAGGCGGAACTGTCGATGGGCTCCATCTACGCCATCTTTCCGAGCAAGGAGCACTTGTTCCAGTCGCTCGTCGAGCGCCGGGGCGGGGAGTTGCGCGACCTGGTCGCGGCCGTGGTCGCCGACGAGGCCGACCCGGTGGCCACCCTCGAAGCGCTCTCGCGGGCCTATGTGACGTACTTCTTCGCCCACCCCGACTTCCTGCGCATGCACATCCGCACCGGCGCCTCCTGGGCTCTCGAGCCAGGCAGCGACGCGGAGCGACGGGCGCTTTCACAGCGCATCCACGACCTCCAGGCGGGGATCTTCGCCCGGGGCGTGGCGGCCCGGGTCTTCATCGACGAGAACCCGGCCTATCTCTCGGTCCTGTTCACCGGGATCGACCAGGCCCACCTCTCGCACTGGGTGGCCACCGGCATGAAGGGCTCGCGCGAGGATCTCCTCGAAGGGTTCCTCCGGGTGGTCAGGCGAACTTTCCTGCGCGGAGACGGGCCGACCAACCCGCGGCTATAGCGGCTGCGCTAATGATCGCTGGCCCCGGATGGATCAGGACGTTATAGCGAGGGACCAATCCGCCGGGTCCCCGGCAGCAATCCACGGTCGAGAGCAGGACGTCGTGCCAGACGCCAAGGACGAGCGCGCATGAGCAATCCGCCAGCCCAAGCCACCACTCCCTCGGTCCGCAACCCCCATCTCGAGGCCTGGGTCGCCGACATGGCGAAGCTCACCCAGCCCGATCGCATCCACTGGTGCGACGGCTCGGAGGCGGAGCGGGCCTGCTTCACGCAGGAGGCGGTCGACCAAGGCATCCTGATCCCGCTCGACCAGCGCAAGCGTCCCGGTTGCTACCTCCACCGCTCCAATCCGAACGACGTCGCACGCGTCGAGCACCTCACCTTCATCTGCACGCGCTCAAAGGTCGAGGCGGGTCCGAACAACAACTGGATGGATCCGAAGGAGGCCTACGGCAAGCTCGGCAAGCTCTTCGCCGGCTGCATGAAGGGCCGCACCATGTACGTGATTCCATACGCGATGGGCCCGGTCGGCTCGCCGATGGCGAAGATCGGCGTCGAACTCACGGACAGCGCCTACGTGGTGCTGAACATGCGCATCATGACGCGCATGGGCACGGCGGCGCTCGATATGCTCGGCGATTCGAACGACTTCAACCGCGGACTGCACTCGACCCTCGACCTCGACCCCGAGAAGCGCTTCATCTGCCACTTCCCCGAGGACAACACGATCTGGTCCACCGGCAGCGGCTACGGCGGCAACGTGCTGCTCGGCAAGAAGTGCCTCGCGCTTCGCATCGGCTCCTACCTCGGCCGAACCGAGGGGTGGCTCGCCGAGCACATGCTCATCCTCGGCGTCGAGAACCCCCAGGGCGAGACGACCTACGTCGCCGCCGCGTTCCCGTCGGCCTGCGGCAAGACGAACTTCGCGATGCTGATCCCGCCCGCGCAGTACAAGGGCTGGAAGATCTGGACGGTCGGCGACGATATTTCCTGGATGCGCGTGGGCACGGACGGTCGACTCTGGGCGATCAATCCGGAAGCCGGCTACTTCGGGGTTGCCCCCGGCACGAGCAACAAGTCGAACCCCAACGCCATGCGCTGCGTCGAGCGCGACACGCTGTTCACCAACGTCGCCCTGACGCCCGACGGCGACGTCTGGTGGGAGGGAATGGACGGCGAGGTGCCCGCCGAACTCACCGACTGGCAGGGGCGCCCCTGGCAGCGGGGCTCCAAGGAGAAGGCCGCCCACCCCAACAGTCGCTTCACCGCGCCGATGTCGAACAACCCGGTGCTGTCGCCCAAGGCGAACGACCCGCAGGGCGTTCCGATCTCCGCGATCATCTTCGGAGGTCGTCGCTCGACGACGGTCCCGCTGGTGCTGGAGAGCTTCAACTGGACCCACGGCGTCTATCTCGGTGCGACGATGGGCAGCGAGACCACGGCGGCCGCCATCGGCCAGGTCGGCGTCGTGCGCCGCGACCCGATGGCCATGCTTCCCTTCTGCGGCTACGACATGGGTCGCTATTTCCAGCACTGGCTCGACATGCAGCACAAGATCCCCAACCCGCCGCGGATCTTCCAGGTCAACTGGTTCCGCCAGGACAAGGACGGCAAGTTCCTGTGGCCGGGCTTTGGCGACAATATGCGGGTGCTGAAGTGGATCGTCGATCGCGCGGAGGGCCGCGCCACCGCAAAGGAGACCGCGCTCGGCTGGGTGCCGGAGAAGGGCCAGATCGATACGACCGGCCTCGACGCGACACCGGCGCAGATCGACGCGGCGATGGCGATCGACCATGCGGAGTGGAAGCAGGAATTCGAGCTGCAGAAGGAACTCTTCGAGAAGCATGCGGCGACCATGCCGCCGACGCTCGTCCTGCAGCGCGAACTATTGATGTCGCGGGTCTGACGCCGCTCCGGGCCGCGAGCGATCGCAGCCCGCTCCGGGCGGACCGTCGCTCGTCCCGGAGGGGCGGAGGGCCCGGCCCGCCGACCCCCTCCGGGTCTCAGCGCAGGTAACCGAGCGCCCGCAGTTGGGCCTCTCGCTCCGCATCGACCTCCGACGCGGCCTGGTCGTTCGACGGCCGGGGAAGTGCCGCGAACGCCCGCGCCTCGGCGCGCAGGGCGCCGGAGTAGCCGTCGTCCTCGACCGCATCGAATTCGTCGGGGGCGGCGCGCAGGTCGTAGAGACTGGAGAAGAGACCGTCGGGCGTGGTCACGTCGATCAACTTGCTGTCGTCCCGGCCATAGCCCGAGAGGACCCGGTGGCCGTTCGAGTCGAGATCCTCCACCCACACCCGGTGCGGATCGTCGAGTCCCCCGGAATCGACGTCCGCCGGCGACCGGATACCGAGCGATCCGAGGATCGTCCCGAACAGGCGGCGCGTCGACACGCGGCGCGCCACGTGCTCGCCCGCGCGCCACTGTCCGGGATACTTCACGACCAGCGGGACGTGAACCTCCGGCTCGAAGGGCAATTGCCCATGGCCGGCCCAGCCGTGCTCGCCCAGAAACTCGCCGTGGTCGGAGGTCACGACGATGAGCGCGTCGTCGTATCGGCCCGTGCGGACGAGGGTCTGCACGATCGCACCGACGGCGCGGTCGGCGAGCACGATCTCGCCGTCGTACTGCGAGACGAAGTGCTCCTGCATGCGCGGTTCGACCTTCATGCCGCCGTCCACCGCGACCGTCATCGAGTCCCCGAGATCCGGCTGCTTGGTCGGGAACATGGTGTCGAGCGGTACGGGAGGCGCGTAGGGTTCGTGCGGATCGAGGATGTTGATGAACAGGAAGATCCGGTCGGTCTGCCGCTCGATCCAGTCCGCGACCTCGCGGGCGAGCAGCGGCGGGAAGGAGAGGCCCACGTCGTTCTCGAATTGCTCGAAGCCACGGCCGAAGCCGAACGAGCGCGCGACGAAGGCGTTATTGCCGACGAAGCCCGCCGTGTGGAGGCCGGCTTCGCGCAGGATCTCCGCGAGCGTGCGCGCCCCCTTGCGCATCGGCCGCGCCGTCATCTCCCGACCGGGCATCCGCTCGGCGCCGTGGAAGGACGGCCAGAGGCCGGTGAACATCGAGGCATGCGAGGCCACGGTCCAGGTGCCGGGAGAGATGGCCCGGTCGTAGACGACGGCGTCACGCGCGAAGCGCTCGATCGAGGGGGCCGTCAGGCGGTGGTAGCCATAGGTCGGCAGATGGTCGGCGCGCAGCGTGTCCACGACGACGAGGACGACGTCGCCGGGGACGGGAATCTTCGGACGAGCCGCCCAACCCGCGGCGAGCGATGCCAGAACGAGGGCCAGGAGGCCGCCGCGGCGCACGAAGGTGCGGCGCGGGATTCGGGGCCCTCGGCCGCGCGTCACGGTGGTGGTTTCGCGTGGGTCCATCGCTCGAGCGCGCTCGCGCGCGACGACGCTAGCATGCGGTCGGTCGCGGCGGCGACCGGTTTTCTCGGCGACGACGCGGACGGGTGCTTACCGCGGGGCCCGCCTAACGCACGATCGAGGCGAAGGCGTGCCGGGCGAAGTCGAGCGCACCCGACGGGAAGATGCCGAGCAACAGAGTGCCGAGCGCCGCCACCAGGAGAGCCGCGTTCAGGTACGGCCGCGACTCCCAGGCGGGAACGTCCTTCACGGGGTCGCGCATCCACATCGCGATGATGACACCCAGGTAGTAGTAGGCGGCGATCGCGCCGTTCAGGACGAGCAGGATCGCGAGCCAGAACCAGCCGGAATTCACGGCGGCCTCGACCAGGTAGAGCTTGCCGACGAAGCCCGCAAGCGGCGGAATGCCGGTGAGCGAGAGCAGGAAGATCGTCATGGCGCCCGCGAGGAGCGGCCGGCGATCGGCCAGTCCCCGCCAGTCTTCGAGGTTCTCGTTGGTGTCGCCGCGCACGCCGAGGGCGATCACCCCTCCGAAAGCGCCGAGCGTCGTGAAGGCATAGGTGAGCAGGTAGAACAGGAGGGCTGCACCGCCTCGGGAGGTCCCGACCACGACCCCCGTCAGGAGATACCCGGCGTGCGCGATGCTCGAGTACGCGAGCATACGCTTCACGTTCGACTGCACGAGGGCGAGCACGTTGCCCACGGTCATCGTTGCGATCGCGAGTACCCAGAGGACCTTCTGCCAGTCGAGGTGGAGCGGCGCGAGTGCGGTGAGGAAGAGACGGGCGATCCCGGCGAAGGCCGCCGCCTTCACGCCGACCGCCATGAAGGCGGTGACCGCCGACGGCGCCCCCTGGTAGACGTCGGGCGTCCAGAACTGGAACGGAACGATCGCCGCCTTGAAGCCGAGTGCGACGATGAGCAACGCGAGGCCGCCGAGGACCGCGACCCGCGGTGCGGTACCGAGCCCGGCGCGGATGCCGTCGTAGCTCGTGGCCCCCGTCGCGCCGTAGAAAGCGGCGATACCGTAGAGCAGGAAGCAGGTCGCGAATGCCCCCAAGATGAAGTACTTGAGAGCGGCCTCGCCCGACGCACGGTCGCGTCGATGGATGCCCGCCAGCACGTAGGCTGAGAGCGACATGACCTCGATGCCGAGGAACAGCAGGACCAGGTCGCGCGAGGCGGCCATGATCATCATGCCCGCGGTCGCAAAGAGAACCAGCGGGTAGAACTCGCGGGCGCGCACCCCGATCATCTCGAGATAGCCCTGCGCCATGAACATCGACATCGAGGCGGCTAGCAGGAAGACCAGGTTCGAGAAGAGCGCGAGGCCGTCGAGCGCGAAGGTCGCCCCGAAGGACGACCGGTCGCTGCCCCACAGCATCAGCGTCGCAACCAGCCCCGCAAAGACACCGGCCTGCGACATCCACATGACAGACGTCGTGTCGGGCCGCTCCTCGGCGAACACCGCGTAGAGCAGCGCGACCATCCCGCCGAGCGCCACGATCGCGAAGGGTGCGATCGACTGCCACTCGGCCGCGCCGAACGGAACCTGGATCATGGGTGCACCGTCCCGGCCGCGTCGGCCGCCCGCGGCCCGACGGGGGCCTCGATCCCGAGCGACTGCGACGGGTGCGAGTCCTCGCCCGCCATGTAGCGGCTGGCGCCCGCCCGGTGGAGCCGATCGAGCAGGACGTGCACGGTAGGCTCGATCCGACGCAGGAACGGCTTGGGGTAGAGCCCGATCCAGAAGATGAGCACCAGGATCGGCAGGAGCGCCCCGACCTCACGCAGGTCCAGGTCGTGGAGCGAACGGTTCGCCTCGTTGGTGACCGGACCGAAAACAACCTGCTGGTACATGGTCAGCATGTAGCCGGCGCCGAGCACGACGCCGATCGTCGCGATCGAGCCGGCCCAGGGATGAGCGCGGAAGGCCCCGAGCAGGATCAGGAACTCGCCGACGAAGCCGTTGGTCCCCGGCAGGCTGATCGACGACAGGGTCACGACCAGGAACAGCGCCGAGAATACCGGGATCAGGCTCCACAACCCGCCGTACTCGGCGATCTGGCGGGTGTGGCGGCGGTGGTAGATGTAGCCGACAAGGATGAAGAGCGCGCCGGTCGAAAGTCCGTGGTTCACCATCTGCAGGACGCTGCCGGTGATCCCGATCGTGTTGAAGGTGTAGAGCCCGAGCATGATGAACCCGAGGTGGCTCACCGAGGAGTAGGCGACGAGCCGCTTCATGTCGGGCTGCGGGAAGGCGACCATGGCGCCGTAGATGATGCCGATGACCGCGAGCAGGATGATGTAGGGAAACGCATCCTGTGCCGCGACCGGGAACATCGGGAGCGCGAAGCGCAGGAATCCGTAGGCGCCCATTTTCAGCAGCACGCCCGCGAGATCGACCGAGCCGCCGGTCGGAGCCTCGGTGTGCGCGTCGGGCAGCCAGGTGTGCAGCGGCACCATCGGCACCTTGATCATGAAGGCGACCGCAAAGGCCGCGAAGCAGGCGAGTTGCTCGGTGTAGGTGAGCGGCGTGCCGTAGAGCGAGAGGATGTCGAAGCTCATCCTGCCGGTCGCCGCGGCCTGCCGAAGCACGACGTAGACCATCGCGACCATCATCAGGGCGCTGCCGGCCATCGTGTAGAGGACGAACTTGATCGCCGCGTAGCGGCGGCGCGGCCCGCCCCAGATGCCGATCACGAAGGCCATCGGGAAGAGCATGAGTTCCCAGAACATGAAGAACAGGAACAGATCGGTCGAGGCGAGGGCGCCGAGCATGCCCCACTCGAGGAGCAGCATGAAGAAGAGGAACTCCTTCAGGCGCTTTTCGATGTCGTGCCAGCCAGCGAGCAGGATGATCGGCGTGAGGAAGGTCGTCAGCACGATCAGCCAGAGCGAGAAGCCGTCTACGCCGAGCGAGTAGGAGACGCCGAGGCTCGGCATCCACGAGGCGTGCTCGTTCAGCTGCAGGGTGCCGACCGTCGGGTCGAAGAGCTGCAGCATCCGCAGGGACAGGAGAAAGGGCACCAGCGACAGCGCGAATGAGACCGAGCGCAGGACGTTCTCGCTGCGGGTCGGCATCGCCAGCACGACGAGGGCCGCGAGCAGCGGCGTCCAGACGATGGCGGAGAGGATCGAGTGTTCCATCACCGTTCCCCGCTCACCGCCACAGCCAGTAGACGCCGGCTGTGAATACTGCGCCGAGCAGCATCGCAAAGGCGTAGTGCTGGACGTTCCCGGTCTGCAGCCGGCGGCCGGCGCTCGCTGCTCCACCGAAAAAGCTGGCCACTCCGTTGACCGTCCCGTCGATGACCGAGGCGTCGATGACCTTCCAGAAGAAGCGCGAGGCCGCGGCGTAGGGCTGCAGGATGAAGGTGTCGTAGATCTCGTCCACCCAGTACTTGCCCCACAGGAGATCGTAGATCCTGGGAAACCGCGCCTGCATCTCGTCGGGAACGGTCGAAGGCCGGGCGTACATCTTCCATGCTGCGAAGATCGCGCCGAATGCGACCGCCGTGGTCACGAGCATGAGCAGGAGCGGGGTCGCGCCGCCGGCCTCTACCGCATGGCCCTCGGCGTGCGCCCCGTGCGCGGCCTGCGCCAGTACCGGCTCGAGGTAGCGCCCGAAGCGATCGCCCCACAGAAATCCGTGCGGAAGACCGACCCAGCCGCCCACGATCGAGAGGACCGAGAGGATCACGAGCGGGATCGTCATCGTCGACGGCGACTCGTGGACGTGCGCCTCGACCTCGTGGTCCATGCGGCTCTCGCCCTCGAAGGCGAGGAAGTAGGCGCGGAACATGTAGAACGCGGTGAGACCGGCCGCGATCACCCCGAGCAGCCAGAGGACCGGGTGGCCGTGCATGAAGGCCGCCTCGAGGACCATGTCCTTCGAGAAGAAGGCGGCGAGCGGCGGGACCCCGGCGATCGCGAGCGTTCCGACCAGGAACGTCTTCGACGTGATCGGCAGGTGGCGCTTCAATCCGCCCATCTTGAAGACGTCGAGTTCGCCGTGGAGCGCATGCATGACGCTGCCCGCACCGAGGAAGAGCAGCGCCTTGAAGAACGCGTGCGTCATCAGGTGGAAGACACCCGCGGCGAAGGCCCCGACGCCGACGCCGAGGACCATGTAGCCGATCTGGGAGATCGTCGAGTAGGCGAGGATCTTTTTGAGGTCGCGCTGCACGAGCGCGATCGACGCGGCGAAGACCGCCGTGACCGCGCCGATCGTCGCCACCACCTGCATGGCGGTCGGCGACTCGACGAACAGGGGCGAGAGCCGCGCCATCATGTACACGCCGGCGGTGACCATGGTCGCCGCATGGATCAGCGCGGAGACCGGAGTCGGACCCGCCATCGCGTCGGGGAGCCATACGTAGAGGGGGATCTGGGCCGACTTGCCGGTGGCGCCGACGAGCAGCAGCAGGCAGATCGCCGTCACGATCCCGGGCGAGCGCAGCGCGAGTTCCGGCGCGAGCCGGTTCACGTCCGTGAACGCGAGCGTCGGCGAACCCGCCGCGGCGAGACTCCAGAACAGCAGGAACAGGCCGGTCAGGAACGCGGCGTCGCCGACCCGGTTCGCGACGAAGGCCTTGCGGCCGGCGTCGGCGTTCGCGGGATCGGAGTACCAGAAGCCGATGAGGAGGTAGGAACAGAGGCCGACGCCCTCCCAGCCGATGAAGAGCACCGGCAGGGAGTCGGCGAGCACCAGCACGAGCATCGCCGCGGTGAAGAGGTTCAGGTAGGCGAAGAAGCGCGGCAGATCCGGGTCGTCGTGCATGTACCCGAGCGAGTAGAGATGGATCAGGAACCCCACGCCGGCGACCACGAGGAGCATGACACTGGTCAGGGCGTCGAGACGAAAGGCCAGGTCCACCCGCAAAGGCGAGACGTCGATCCAGGTCGACACCAGGTCGACCAGCGAATGCCCCTCCTCGAGTTGCCAGAAACGGGCGATGGCGAAGAGCACGAGCAGGAAGGCGACCAGCACGGAGCCAGGGCCGACGATCTTCGCGAGCGGGCGCCGGTCGGTGCTCGCCGCAAATATGCAGATCGCCGCGCCGAGCAGCGGCAGCAGCGGGATCAGGCGGAGCAGCGGGGTTTCGAACTCGGTCATGGGGATCGACCCGGTCTTTCCTCTTCGACAGCCGCGGGGTTCAGCCCCGAAGGTCGTCGATCTCGTCCGCGTCGAGCGTCCGCCGCTGCGCGAAATTCGCCAGGATGATCGCGAGCCCCACGGCCGCCTCCGCCGCGGCGACCGTCATCACGAAGAAGACGATTACCTGCCCGTCCATCGACTGCTGCTGGCGGGCGAGTGCGACAAACGTGAGGTTGACCGCGTTCAGCATGAGTTCGATCGCCATGAAGACGACGATCAGGTTGCGGCGCAGGAGCACGCCGAGGGCCCCGATCGAGAAGAGGACCGCCGACAGTGCGAGGTAGTGGCCGACCGGGACGCCCATCGCTCTCAGGCTTTCCGCCGCGCGAGTACGACCGCTCCGACGACCGCGACCATGAGCAGGAGGCTCGTGATCTCGAACGGCAGGACGTGCCGGGTGAAAAGCCGCTCGGCGAGCGCTTCGGTCGAGCCGAAGGAGGCCGGGAGCGCGACGTTCTCGCCGCGCTTGGCGACGACGAGTGCGCCGAGTTCGAAGGCGAGCACAGCCGCGGTCAGGGTCGCGGCGAGCCGGAGGCCCCCGCGCCCCTCGAGGCGCGCCTCGTCGCCGGCCGAGAGCAGCATGATGACGAAAAGAAACAACACCATGATCGCGCCCGCGTAGACGATGACCTGCAGGAAGGCGACCAGGTGCGCGTCGAGCATCACGAACATCGCCGCGATCAGGAACAGGGTGTTCACCAGCGCGAGCGCACAGTAGACGGGGCTGCGGTGCAGGATCACCACGAGCGCGGAGACGACCGACAGGATGGCGAGCAGCCAGAAGGCGATCATCGCACGGTCCATCCTTGCAGGGCGAGGGCGAGCACGGCACTGATCGCCACGTTCACCAGAGCGATCGGCAGGAGACGCTTCCAGCCGAGATTCATCAGCTGGTCGTAGCGCAGGCGCGGCAGCGACCAGCGGATCAGGATCTGCAGCCAGCAGAACAGGAAGAGCTTCAGCAGGAACGAGAGTACCTGCAGCAGGGTCACGAGCAGAGAGGGAAGTGCCAGCGAGAGACCACCCGGAAAGTGGAACCCGTCGCGCTGCAGCCACGGCACCTGCCAGCCGCCGAAGAAGAGCGTCGTCACCAGGGCCGCGACAATCGCGACCTCGACGAAATCGGCCAACATGAAGACCGACTGCTTCGAGCCGGAGTACTCGGTGAAGAAGCCGGCGATCAGTTCCGACTCGGCTTCGGGCAGGTCGAAGGGCGCCCGCTTGGACTCCGCCATGCCGGCGATGAAGAGGATGACGAGCGCGACCGGCTGGTAGAAGACCCCCCAGGCGGGGATCACACCCCACATGAGTTGCCCTTGTGCGCGCACGATCTGCTGCAGGTCGAGCGTGCCGAAGGTGAGCACGACGGCGACCAGCGCGAGGCCCATCGCGATCTCGTAGGAGATCATCTGCGCGGAGCCGCGGATTCCCCCGAGCAGCGCGTAGCGCGAGTTGGAGGCCCAGCCGCCGAGCACGACGCCGTAGACGCCCATAGAGACCAGCGCGAGCACGAAGAGGATGCCGACGTTCAGGTCGACCGCCTGCAGGTTGATCGTCCGGCCGCCGACTTCGAGGACGTCGCCGAACGGGATCACCGCGAAGGTGAGGAAGAGCGGAAAGAGCGCGAGGAAGGGGGCGAGCCAGTGCAGGAAGTGGTCCGCGCCTTCGGGCACGATGTCTTCCTTCGTGAAGAGCTTCAGGGGATCGGCCATCAGCGTGTTGACGATGCCGAGATTGAACGGGAGGATCCCGCCGAAAAGGTTGGCGCGGTTGGCCCCGACCCGGTCCTGGATGAGCGCCGAGCCCTTGCGCTCGACCCAGAGCAGGAGAATGCCCACCTGGAGAACGAGCAGGAGGGCCACCAGGCACTTGGTGAAGATGATCAGCAGGTCCATCGGGGGGGTTCCAGGTCGCGCGTCGGGGCGCTCAGTCCCATTCCAGGGCCCCGACCTTCCAGACGTAGGCGAGGCCCACGGCGAGGACGAGGACGAAGGCCGCCATCTCAGCGAGCCCGAACCACCCCAGGCGCCGGAAGACGACAGCCCACGGGTACATGAACACCACCTCCACGTCGAAGACGATGAAAAGGATCGCCGTGAGGTAGAACTTGACCGGGAAGCGGTGCGTCTTCACCTCGCCGACCGCCCGGTTGCCCGCCTCGAAAACCGCCGCCTTGGCGCGGTTGGGAGAGCGACGGCCGAGGACCCAGCTGGCCCCCACCATGATCGCGACGACCAAGGCGCAGAGTCCGGCGCTGATCAGCACCGCAAGGTATGAGTCTTCCACCAGGCCGGCCCCGCGAGCTCGGGCGGGCGCCGCACGCGTCCGCCGCAACTCGCGAATAGCTAGGGAAAGCGCCCCCCGGTGTCAAACTTCCCATCGGCCGCTGCCGGCGGTCGGACTCTGGCGAACGAACGCCGCCGCTGATAGGCGCGCGGCATGACGACGCCGTCCGCCTCCCGCGACGCGACGTCCGACCGGCTTGGCGCCCTGGTCGGCCGCACCTGGCCCGGGGCGCGCGTCGTCGCGGTCGAGCCGCTCGCCGGCGATGCCTCGGCTCGCCGCTACGTCCGGCTCCGGCTCGAGGGCGCGGGGCCCGAGACGACCGTCGCGATGCTCCTGCCGCCCGGAGAGTCGCACGCTTCCGAGGAACTCTCGGGGGCGGACGAGGCGCCGGCGGATCTGCCGTTCGTCGACGTCGGACGCTTTCTCGAGTCGCGCGGCCTGCCCGTACCCGCGATCCACGCAGCCGCAGTCGACGAGGGCGTCCTGCTGCTCGAGGACATCGGCGACCTGCCGCTTGCCGAGGGGCTCGGCGACGATCCGGTGCCGCTGCGCCGGGCGGTCGACCTGCTCGCGCGACTTTCGGCACTCGGCTCGTCCCCCGATCCAGCCTGTCGTGCCTTCCGGACGAGCTACGACCGGGCGCTCATCGGCCGCGAACTCGAGGTGGTCCACACGCACGGCTTCGCGCCGTTGCCCGGCGGACCGCCGCGACGACCCGGCGACGACCCGACACTGGAGTCCGAACTCTCCCGGCTCGGCGACGCGGTCGCAGCCTTGCCGAGCGTGCTGATGCACCGCGACTTCCACGCCTGGAACCTGCATCTCGCGCCCGGCGACCGGCTCGTCGTCATCGACTTCCAGGACGCGACGCTCGGGCCGGCGCTCTACGACCTCGCGAGTCTCTTCACCGACCGCGACAGCCATCGCTTCGTCGCTCCCGCGGTCGAGGCGGAACTCGTCGAGCGCTACGCGCAGCGCCTGCGCGAACTCGGCGGCCCGGACCTCGGCACCGGGCCGGTCCTGCGCGACGCCTACTTCACCGCGGTCGCCTACCGCACCCTGCGCGTAATCGGCCGCTTCGGCTTCCTCGCCATCGAGCGCGACAAGCCGGGCTACCTGCGCTTCCTCGAGCCGATGGCCCGCCAGACCCGGCGCGCCCTGCTCGCGACGGGACGCCGCGAACTGCTCGACCTGGTCGCAGCGCGCCAGCCGGCCTTCGCCTGAGGAATGCACGGATGCCGACGCCTCCGCCGCCGCGCGCGATGATCCTCGCAGCTGGTCTCGGCACGCGGCTGCGCCCGCTCACCGTGCGGACGCCGAAGCCGCTCGTCGAGGTCGCCGGCCACCCGCTCATCGCCTACGGCATCGGGCTCCTGCGCAGCCACGGCATCGAGGACGTCGTCGTGAACCTGCACCACCTCGGCGAGCAGGTCGTTCGCGCGCTCGGGGATGGCGCGTCGCTCGGCGTCCGGCTGCACTACTCGCTCGAGACCGAACTGCTCGACACCGGTGGCGGCATCCGCCAGGCGGCCCCGCTCTTCGAGCAGATCGGCCGCGAGCGCGGCGATCCGCGCGGCCCGATCGTCATCGCGAACAGCGACGTCATCTCCGAAATCCCGGTCTCCGACGTCGTCCGGATGCACCGCGAGCGCGGCGCGCTCGTGACGATGGTGCTGCGGCCGGATCCGCGAGCCGCGGGCTACGGCCTCTTCGGCATCGACGAGGCCGGCCGCATCCGGCGCTTCCTCGGCGAGGGATCCGACGACCCGTCGCTGCGCGAGATGATGTTCGCATCGCTCCACGTGATCGACCCCTCGGTGATCGACCGGATGCCGGCCGGCGTGGCCTTCGGCACCATGCGCGACCTCTACCCCACCCTCTTCCGCGAGGGCGGCCGCTTCGAGGGCTTCGTCTACCGCGGCCCCTGGTACACGGCCGACACCGCGGCCGATCTCGCCGCGACCTCGGCGGCGCTCGGCCGCGGACTACCCTCCTACATGGGGCGAGGGACGGCTCCCGCAACCGGCTGAACCGGGCCCGGCCTCCGGGGCGAGGTTGCCCCGGCACCGGCAGGTGGACGGTCGGCGAATTGCCGAGCCGAACCCACCGTGCTAGCGCCGTGGAAGCATGAATCCGCCGGACGCCGTGCCGGAATCCATCGACCTGTCAGGCCTGAACGATCGATTCGAGACCGCATCCCCGGAGGACATCCTCCGTTGGACCGTGGGGTCCTTCGCGCCCGACGCGGTACTGACGATGTCCTTCCAGCACGAGGGGGTCGTCATCGCGCACATGCTGCGCGAGGTCGCCCCGGGCACGCCGATCCTGTTCATCGACACCGGCTACCACTTCCCTGAGACGCTGGCGTACCGCGACGGCCTCGTTGCGCGCTTCGGGTTCCCGGTGCGCAACCTCCGCTCGGCGATGCCGCGCGAGGAGTTCGTCGCCCGGCACGGCGACGACCTTTACGACCGCGACCCCGACCTCTGCTGCAAGATCAACAAGGTCGAACCGATGCAACTCGCGCTCGTCGGGGTGCGCGCCTGGATCAACGGGCGGCGACGCGATCAGGCGTCGACCCGCACCCGGATGCCGATCGTCGAACGTCTGGGCGGCGGGATCGTCAAGGTGAACCCGCTCGCCAACTGGAACTCGCGCGACACGTGGCGCTACATGTCGCTCCACGAGATCCCGACCCACCCTCTCTTCGAGCAGGGCTACACCTCGATCGGCTGCGCCCCCTGCACGCGCCCGGTACTCGCCGGCGAGGACGAGCGGGCCGGCCGTTGGGCGGGCCGCGGCAAGGTCGAGTGCGGGCTCCACACCTTTCTCGATCCTGAGTCCGAAGCCGAGTCCGAACCCGAGGAGTGACCGACGACCGGCGCGCCCGCGCCGCGTGACCACCGGTCGAATCCCCGGCGAAGCGAGCAAGGGTGGCGCGCTGGCAAGATACCGGCCCGTCCCCCTGAAGTCACTCCTCGCGCAGGTCCTCGTCGCCGGAGAGAAGGAGCAGCCCACCGACCCGCTGGATGATCCAGCGGTGGATGCGGGAAGCCCAGGCGTCGCTGCGCTCCCCCGCCATCGGCCAGTGGCCGCCCTCTAGGAGGAGGAAATCCGCGCCGATCCCGCGCGCCAGAACCTCGGCCGCGAACGGAGCCACCAGCGCATCGGCCTGCTGGGCGACGACCAGCGTCGGCACGACCGGCTCCCCGGGGGCGAGCATGGCGCCGCGCAGCGACGCGAGTAGCCTCGCGGGCTCCGGTCGCAGGGATGCGCCCAACCGCGCCACGGCCTCGGTCGAGAGACCAGCGAAGCTGGGGTGCCCCGGAGCCGGCGGGGGAAGCACGCCCCCGAAGAGTCGCAGCCGAAGTCGCTCGACAGGCGGGGCGACCGCGCGGGCGCCATCCACGAGCGGCGCCACCGCAACCGCGGCCCGGAGGCCACCGCCCGCAGCGAGGGCCAGGGCCACGAGCCCACCCACGTCATGGCCGACCAGGATCGCCGGCGCCGGCAGTCCGCGCAGGACTCCCGCCACGGCGGCGCTCCAACCCGACAGCCCCCGGTTGCGGCCCGATCCCCGGGTCGCCTCCCCGGCGGCGGCCGCAGCGCGGACGTCGAGCAGATGGCATCGCCACCCGCGGTGGGCCATGGCACCGGCGACGCGTGCCCAGAGCCCGGGGTCGGCCCAGAGCCCATGCACGAAGACCAGATCGGTCGCGTAGCGCGGGCTCTCGGGCTCGATCGAAGAGAGGTGAGGGGTCTCCGTCACCGACTCGTGCCCTCCCGCAACGAAAAGAGCCCCCGTGTCCTGAGACCGAGGGCTCTTCTCTTGGTTTGGGCCTTGCGACCCACTCGCCTGACGAAAGGTCGTTCGAAACGGTCTTGACTGATTCCGGGACGGCCTCTCTGCCGGCCCGGGTACTGCAGATACTACGGGACGGAATTACTTCTTTTTGGCCGGAGCCTTTTTGGCCGGAGCCTTCTTGGCCGGAGCCTTCTTGGCCGGAGCCTTCTTCTTAGCCTTCGACGCAGTCGTCTTCTTCTTCGCAACTGGCATGAGTGCCTCCTTCGTCATTCCTTCTCAGGCGAGTCCTCAACCACCACCCCACCCCACAACCAATGACAGGCTTGTACGCCGAAGACGGGGCTCATGTCAATAGCTTGAGAATGACTTTTTAAAATCGACCCTCGAAAACTCCGATGGCTTTCCCCACTCATAATGACGTTTCCGAGTATGGGCGGCAGACCCGAGAACCTCGTTATGCTCTCGGCTGCGAACCGGGTGCGCTTGCAGGTGCGCTTGCAGGCGCGCTGGCAGACGCGCTATTCCTCGACCGTGGGGTGGTGGGGGAACAAGGTTCGGAGCTGGGCGGGCGAGGCCTGGGAACGGCTCCCGATTCGGCGGGGGCGCTGGATCGCGCGCGGGCTCGTCGCGGTGGCGCTCTTCATGCTCGCGTCGGCGATCACCGGCGACCGCGGACTCGTGCGCATCCATGCCCTGCGCGAGGAACTGCGGGAAGTCGACGGGCACAACTTCGACCTCATGCAGTCGGCGAACCGGCTGCAGTCGCAACTCGATCGACTCGAGACGGACGCCGAACTCGAGCGACTCGCGCGCAAGCAACTGCTGGTGCGCGACGGCGAAACGCTCTACCAGCTCGCCGATGCCGCGCAGCGACGGGCTCGCGCCGACACGAAGCACCGCTGACCCGCGAGTTCCGCGGCAAAGGAACCTGCCCGCGGCTCAGTCTTCGTCCTGCTCTCCCGCGGTGAGTTCGTTGTACTCTTCGAGATCCATGAGTTCGCCGAGTTCTTCCTCGTCGCGCAACTCGATCTCGAGCAGCCAGCCTTCGCGCATCGGATCCTCGTTGATCAGCGAGGGCTGATCCTCCACGTCGGGATTCGTCGCGAGCACGATGCCGGTCACCGGGGCGATCAGCTCGCGCAACTCTCCGGCCGACTCCACCTCGCCGAGCGGCTCGCCGCGTTCGATCTCCTCGCCGGCCTCCGGCAGGTTGACCGAAACCAGCTCGCCGAGCTTCTCCTGCAGGAAGTCCGTCAGCCCGATGTAGGCGGACTCGCCGTCGATCCGCACCCAGAGATGCTCATCGGAGTATTTCGTCTTGTCGGCCATGAAGCACCCTCGCAGCAACACCCTCGCCGCAACTTTCGAGGGGTCCTAAGATCGAGCGCTCGGCTAGTCAAGCCAGCCATCGGCATCTTTTCGAACCACGGAGGCCGATGTCCTCCGGGGCGGGGCGCCCCGAGACATGGTCACCCCGCCCCGTTGGACCGTCCGGCCCTGCCACCACCCCACCCGCCGAGGAGAAGCCCCCACACCACACGGCCCCCGCTTCTCCTCCCCGGTTCGCCGCGCCCCCGGACGCTGGGCGCGGCGGATCCTGATCGTGTGCGACGCGCGTCGTCGGATCGACGACGGCGCGCATCCTCGGCGAGGGCAGCCCGGGGGCGCGACGCTGCGCCCCCGGGCCCGCGCTCAGGAGCAGCCGCTGGTCGCCCCGCAATTCGAGCATCGGTAGCAGGACCCGTTGCGGATCATGATGGAGCCGCAGTCGGGACAACTCGGAGCGTCCGCCTGCGGGCTGAAGGTGATCGTGGCACCCGTCGTGCGGCGCGAAGCGGCCCCCGACACCACCTCCGCGCCCGGGAAGGGCTCCTCCTGCGCAGCACCGCCGTCGTCCGAGGAAAGGCCGACCAGGCTGCGCCTCTCGGCGGTCAGGAAGCGCACACCGAGGAAGCGGAAGATGTAGTCGGTGAGCGACTTGGCGAAGGGAACCTCCGGGTTCTTGGTGAACCCGGACGGCTCGAACCGCACGTGGCCGAACTTGGCAACCAGCGCGTCGAGCGGGACGCCGTACTGCAACGACATCGAGGTCAGCGTGGCGATCGTGTCCATCAAGCCGGAGATGGTGCTGCCCTCCTTGGCCATCTTGATGAAGATCTCGCCGGGCGTGCCGTCGTCGTAGAAGCCGACGTGGATGTATCCCTCGTGGCCTGCGACGTCGAACTTGTGGCGGATCGAGCGGCAATCCGCCGGCAGGCGACGGCGCACCGGGCGGAACTCGGCGACCGGCGCCTCGGCGGGAGCCTGCGCCTCGACGGCCTTGGTCTTGGTCTCCCCCCTGGAGGTGTTGAGCGGCTGGATGCGCTTGCAGCCGTCGCGGTAGATGGCGACCGCCTTCAGTCCGAGCTTCCAGGCGAGCAGGAAGGCGTTCTCGACGTCCTCGACCGTCGTGGTCGCGGGCATGTTGATCGTCTTCGAGATCGCGCCCGACAGGAAGGGCTGCACCGCACCCATCATGCGAAGGTGCCCGGAGGGCGAGATCGTGCGCGAACCCTTGGCCGCCTTGAAGGCGCAGTCGAAGACCGGGAGATCCTCGTCGCGCAGGGCGGGCGCACCCTCGATCGTGTCCTCTTGGTCGATGTAGTCGACGATCGCCTCGACCTCGCGCTCGTTGTAGCCGAGCCGACGCAACGCGCCCGGCACGGTGCGGTTCACCATCTTGAGCATGCCGCCGCCGACCAGCTTCTTGTACTTCACCAGCGCGATGTCGGGCTCGACCCCGGTCGTGTCGCAATCCATCATGAAGGCGATCGTGCCGGTCGGCGCGAGCACCGTGGCCTGCGAGTTGCGGAACCCGGCCTCGCGCCCGAGCGAGAGCGCCTGGTCCCAAGAGGAGCGCGCCGCGTGGAGCAGGTCGAGCGGCACCAGCGTCGGCGAGAGTTTCATCGCCTGGTTGCGGTGCTTCTCGACCACGCCGAGCATCGGCTCGCGGTTCTTCTCGTAGCCCTCGTAGGGTCCGAGCACCGTGGCGAGGCGGGCGGACTGCTGATACGCTTGGCCGCAGAGCAGCGCCGTGACCGCTCCCGCGTACTGGCGGCCCGCCTCGGAATCGTACGGCATGCCGAGTTCCATGAGCAGGGCACCGAGGTTCGCGAACCCGAGGCCGAGTTCGCGGAAGGCGTGGGCGTTGCGCCCGATCTCCGGCGTCGGGTAGCTCGAGGCGTCCACGACGATGTCCTGCGCGGTGATGAGGACGTCGACGGCGTGACGGAAGCCCGCCGTGTCGAACTCGCCCGCTTCCGACACGAACTTCATGAGGTTGATCGACGCGAGATTGCAGGCTGAGTCGTCGAGGTGCATGTACTCGCTGCAGGGGTTCGACGCGTTGATCCGACCGCTGTTCGGGCAGGTGTGCCAGGCGTTGATCGTCGTGTCGAACTGCATGCCCGGATCGCCGCAGAAGTGCGCGGCGCCGGCGATCATGCGCATGAGTTCGCGGGCCTTGAAGGTCTGCGCGGTCTCGCCCGAGGTGACGTAGCGGGTCTGCCACTCGGCGTCGGCCTCGACCGCCCGCATGAACTCGTCGGTCACGCGCACCGAGTTGTTCGCGTTCTGGAAGAAAATCGAGCTGTAGGCCGGGCCGTCGAGCGAACCGTCGTAGCCCGCGTCGATCAGAGCCCAGGCCTTGCGCTCCTCTTCCGCCTTGCACTGGATGAAGTCGGTCACGTCGGGATGGTCGATGTTAAGGACGACCATCTTGGCCGCGCGCCGCGTCTTGCCGCCCGACTTGATGACTCCGGCCGAGGCGTCGGCCGCGCGCATGAACGACACCGGCCCGGAGGCCGTGCCGCCGCCGCCGAGGCGCTCCTTCGAGGAGCGGATACCCGAGAGGTTCACCCCGGAGCCGGACCCGCCCTTGAAGATGACCCCCTCGCGACGATACCAGTCGAGGATCGAGTCCATCGTGTCGTTGACGGAGAGGATGAAGCAGGCGGAGCACTGCGGCTTCTCCTCGACGCCGACGTTGAACCAGACCGGGGAGTTGAACGAGGCCTTCTGCTTGACGAGGAGATGCGTGAGCTCGTCCGCAAACACGTCCGCGTCTCCCGGCGTCGCGAAGTATCCCTGCTCCTCGCCCCAGCACCTGATCGAGCGGACGACCCGACCGACCAGCTGCTTCACGCTGGTCTCGCGCTCCGGGGTGCCCGGCGAGCCGCGGAAGTACTTCGAAGCGACCACGTTGGTGGCCAGTTGTGACCATGCGGCGGGCACCTCGATGTCGTTCTGCTCGAAGACGACCTCGCCGCCCTCGCCGCTGATCACGGCGCTGCGGCGCTCCCAGGTCTCGCTCTCGATCGGGTCGATCCGATCCCGGCCGGCGCGCAGCGCGGCCTCGTCGGGCAGCGTGAAGCGTCGCTGCACGTGCAGCCCCTTCGCGCCGGTCGCGGGAGTCGTCGCCACCCCCTCCACCTCGTCGGAAACCTTTGCCTGCATAGACCTTTCCACGCCTCGCCCCCCCTTCGTCTTCGTTTCGCCCGCGTCGGCCTCCCCGGCCGCCGCCACCCGGTTCCGGTCGTCCCCGGCGCGCCCCCGCGTCGGGTCCAGCATCTTGGGTGGGCGCCGCATCTGCCACACCACCTGTAGTGCTGTCAAGGGCAGCCTGCGGTCCGGGGTCCGGGCATGATCGAGTCCCTGCGCGACCTGCTCGGAAAGGCCCTCCAGAGCGCCGGACTCGAGGCCACGGGCGATGCCTGGAAGGTCGGGGACGCCTGGGAGGCCGCGGTGGGTCCGACCGTCGCCGCGCATGCGGCCCCGGCCGGGCTGGTCCGCGGGGAACTCCTGGTGGCGGCGCCCGACGCCGTATGGCGCCAGGAACTGGCGCTGCTCGCACCCGAAATCAAGATGAAAATCAATCGCGCACTCGGCCGCGACGTGGTGCAGCGGGTGCGAATCATCGCCGGGCCCGCGGCGCCGCGCTCCGAGCCCGAGGTTCGCAGCGAGGGCGCCGACGGCGCGCGGCCTGCGGGCGGGCCTGCCGCAGCGCCACCCAACGCGGAGTCGGCGACCGGCGGCCGCGGATCGAAGGGTCGCAACGGGGATCGGGACACGCGCCGACGGGGATGATACAAGCCGATCCGCGCGTTCCGCCTTCCGCCCACCGGCGGCCCGCGGCGCGAGGGGGGACCGGGTGATGGGCTGCTGTCGTCGAAGGAATGGGTCGGGACGCTCCACGCGGCCCCTTGGCGCCGACGGGCCCTTCGTCCCCGGTCGGAGCCGGCCGTGAGCCGCGCCCGCCGCGACCGTTTCTCCGGTCTGGCCGGTAGCGCCCGCCCCGGCGGCGGGGGCAGTTCGCCGGGACGGGCGCTCGCCCTCCTGCTCGGCGCCGTCGGCCTCGGGTCGCTCGCCTTCGCGGCATGGGCCGGATCGGGCAAGCCGCGCGCCGAGGTGGTGCGCCCGGCGACCGTGATCGGACGCCAGACGCCGTTCTCGGTGCGCATCGACGGTGGTCGCGCCGGCCTGCGCTCGATCATCGTGCGCCTCGAAGGTGCGGCGGGAGCAGGGCGACTCTTCGAGAAGGAGATCCCGGCCGACGGGTTCCTCGGAAGCGGCGTGCGCAGCGAATGCCTCGACATGGTCCTCGACGGATCGACCGCGGGCGTCGCCGAGGGGGACGCCCGCATCGTCGTCCTCGCCTCGGACTGGTCGCCACTCGGTCGCCTGCGCGGCCCGAGCGAGATCCTCTCGGTGCCGGTGACGGTCGACCTGACGGCGCCCGCGGCGACCCCCGTCGTGAGCACGTCGATGGCGCAGCGCGGCGGGAGCGCGGTCGTGGTCTACCGGGTCGCGGCCGAGGCCGTCCGCTCCGGCGTCGAGGTCGGCGGCAAGCGTTTCCCCGGCCGGACCGGTTTCTTCGCCGACCCGACGCTCGCGGTCGCGCTGTTCGCGATCCCGCAGGACGCCGAGGCTCCGATCCAGCCGCAGGTCTACGCGGAGGATGCGGCGGGGAATCGCGCCCGGGCCGCGATCGCCATGCCGATCAAGGAGCGCAAGTTTCCCTCGGAGCAGATCGAGGTCACCAGCACCTTCCTCAACGTGAAGATCCCCGAGCTCCTCGAGCGCAATGGCATGAAGCCGCCGACCGACCCGGTCGAGGCGTACCTCATGGTGAACCGCGACCTGCGCAAGCGCACCGAGGAGAAGCTCCGCGAGATCGCCCAGGTTTCCACGCCGCGCCTGCTCTTCGACGGCGCCTTCGTGCAGCAGCCGAACACGGCGGTGGGATCGCGCTTCGCCGAGCGGCGCCACTATTCCTTCGGCGGCCGCCCGATCGACGAGCAGACGCACCTCGGCACCGACCTCGCCTCGACACGGCTGGCACCGGTGATCGCGTCGAACGCCGGCCGCGTGCTCTGGGCCGGCGACCTCGGGATCTACGGCAACGCGGTGGTGCTCGACCACGGGCTCGGTCTAGAGAGCCTCTACGCGCACCTCACCGACACCGCGGTCACCCCGGGCCAGATGGTCGCGCGCGGGGCGGTGGTCGGACGCTCGGGACAGACCGGACTCGCCGGTGGCGACCACCTCCACTACAGCACCATGATCGACGGCATCCACGTCGACCCGGTCGAATGGTGGGACGGGAAGTGGTTCCGCGATCGGATCGCCCCGCAACTCGCGGCAGCGCCGGTGGCGGGCGGCGCGCTGCCCGACGCGAGCGACCCCGACCCCGCCGCAAGCACGCCCGCGGGCTGCGGCGAGGCGAAGCCGGCGGCCGCGCCGTGAGTCGGCGCGAGGACACGCCCGGGTGGCGAGCGCTCGCGGAGCGCCTCGGTACGGTCGACCCCCTCGTCGCGCTCGCGATCGTCCTCGGGCGCCCGGCCGCCGATCCCGAACTCGCCGCCGGCGTCGCTGCCTGGGTCGGGGCCGAGGCGACCGACGCGCAGGCGGCGACGCGACTGCTCGAACTCGAAGCGGTGACGGTGGACAAGGCCGTCCGGCGGGAGGTCCGCCGTGCGCTCTACCGACTCGAGCAACGCGGCACCTGGAACCGCCCGGCCACGCCCGCTCCCCCGAAGACGAGCGCGCTCCTCGGCGCTTCCGAAGGCGAACCCGAAGCCTGGCTGACCGAGATCGACCCGGGCGGCACCCGGTTGCTGTGGCTCGCCCGACGCAGGGGCGAGGCCGTGGCGAGCCTGTCGGCCGTCGTCAACGACCTGCGCGGCGTCCTCGAACTCAACGCGGGCGAAACCCGGCGCAAGGCGATCCGCGACGCGCACAGGAGCCTCACCGCCAAGACCGGCCTCGCGCTGGTCGAGGCGCCGTGGCGGCACGTCGACGGAGTACTCGAAGCGGCGCTCGCGCTTTCGCCCGACGAAACTCGCAACGCCGATGTCGCCCGCGCGCGCGAGGCCATCCTGCCCCCCGGCGAGCGCGGCGCGATCGACCCGCCGATCGGTGCGATCCTCGATCGCGCCGCGATCTTGGCAGACCTCGATGCCCTGGTGCAATCACCGGCCGTCCGGCACGAGGGCCAAGGGCCGGGCTGGCTCGTCCCCTTCGAGTGGCTGGAAGCCGCCGCCGACGCCGTCGCCGCGGCGCGCGAATCGCTCGTCGTCGTGAGTCCGGCGCAGCAGGAGGAGCGCGTGCGCACGGCGCTCGAGAACGCGCGCGAAGAGATCTTCACCGTGCCCGAACGACGCGCGCTCTTTGCGCGACGCTTCTCCGAATCGGCCTGGATCGCGTCGCGACGCGGACAGGAGAGCCGGGCGCGCTCGCTCTGGGCCTGCGCGCTCGCCTTGGAGGCGGGAAGGCCCGTGTCGTCGATCCCGGCCGTCGACGAGATGACGCGGCTGAGCCTCGCCTTCGCGCTCGAGGCACGCGCGAAACGCGCCAGCGAGGAGTCGCGCTCGTCGCTCATCGTGACGCCGGCCCAGGCGATGGCGGAGGCGCGACGGCCGCCCGGTCGCTGATCCGGCTCGATGCGGCGGCTCACCGACCGGGTGGCGCACCGTCCTGCGCGCCCTGGCCCGCCTTAGCGCGCAGTCGCCGGGCGAGGTCGAGAACCGGAGCCGAAACCGAGACCTCGTAGAGCGTGGCGCCGCGCGGTGCAGCCGCCGGATCGACGAACCAGGAAAGGAGGGACGGGCCGGCGCGGTGTTCGACCGTTCGCAGCTTCCCGACCGCACCGAGGGCGTCGACGAGGCTGCCGTCCGGGTCGCCGACGAGCGCGAACACGGATCGCCCTTCGAGCGCGTAACCGAGCGCCGACCGCGCCGGATGCGTCCGGAGAAGTGCGAGTTCGGACGCGTACTGGGACTCGGCGTGCGTGTAGTGGGCGATGTTCTCCGACGGACGCCCCAGTCCGTCGCCGACGAGCACGAGGGCGCCCGCCGGGACGACCGCTTCGATCGTCGCGCGGGCACGCTCGACCTGCTCCTGCTGGAAGGGGTCGCGCTCGCCCGGGCTGCCGAGCAGGCGCACACACACCAGGCCGGAGAGCGCGATGGCCGGGAACAGGGGGGCGAGCGTCGCGGAGCTCGCGACGCGCGCACGCGCCTCCCCGCCGCGGTCGCCGCGGTCGCCGCGCCCGCCGCGCCCGCCGCGCCCGCGGCGCGGGATCATGGCGGCTGCGACGAGGGCCGCGGCGAGAGCGGCCTCGGGAGCACCCGGGCAGGCGGCGCTGCGTGCGATGCCCGCGCGCGCCGACCAGGCGACTGCCGTTGCAACGATCGCAGCGAGCGCGACCGCGACCGCGCGCGCGGCGCTGGCCTGCGTCCGGCTCGCCCAGCGACACGCGACCGCCGCCCCGATTGCGGCAAACGCGATGCCGACGAGGCAGATGCCCGCGAGATAGCGCGCGTCGGGATGCGACCAGAACCCGTAGAACCCGGTCGCGAGCAAAGCATAGGGCGCGAAGGCGGCCAGCAGGCGCGGCCGTTCGCGCGCCGACCAGGCGAGACCGAAGGCCGAGGCGAGCGCGGTCCAAGAAAAGGCCCGCGCGAGCAGTCGCAGATTGCCCGGGAAGGTTTCGGCGAAGTGCCCGAGCCGGAAGCCGCCGCCCGACGGAAGCGGAATCGCCTGGGCGAGAACGACGAAGCGCGCCCCCCCCCACGACGAGAGCAGGCGGTCGAACTCGCCACCCTGGCCAAAGGCGAACGGCGATCCACGGGTCGCCCGGTTGTAGACCAGGAGCGGAACGAGACCGAGCGCGAGCATCGCACCAAAACGCAGGAACCCGCCCGGCCCGACGCGGCGGAGCAGAAGGAGGGTCGCGGCCGACGCGCCCCACAGCACCGCGTCGGGCCGGACGAGGCAGGCAAGTCCGAGAAGTCCGCCGGCGGCGGCCGCGGTGCCGTCGGTCGCGGCGAGTACGCTGGCGAGTCCGAGGAGGTGCGCGGGCAGGTCGCGCGCCACCGTGATCCCCCACAGGTGGATCTGGGTCGGCAGCACGAGGGCGAGCCAGGTCGCGGCGAGGGCCGTACCCGCAGCCAGCCGGCGATCCCCGGCCCGCAGCAAGCGCCAGAGCAGCGTCGCGAGCAGGGCGAGCAGGGCCACGAAGAGTGCCGGGTTGAGCAGGTGCTGCGCGCGCGCGCCGCCCAACCGCGAGGCGAGCGCGAGCAGCGCCGGAAACCCCGGGGGGTAGCGTGAGTACAGGCGCTCGCCCGTCCAGAAGTAGGTCTGGTAGAGGGCGTCGCGGACGCCGCCAGCCGGACGCGCGGCGCCGAGACGCCCGAGCGCGTCGGGCGAGTGCAAGACCCGGCCATGCGCCATGTCCGAGGCAAGCGTCAGAAACGCGAACTGGTCGCTCGCGAGGTACCAAGTGTTGCGCCGTTCGAGACCGCGCAACGCCACGAGCAGCGCCGCGACGGCGAGGGCGAGCGCGAGGAGCCGCGCGCCGCTTGCGTCGGGCCGCCCGCTCACCGGCGACTCCGCTGCACGATCCCCCGCGCGCGCACCGCGCGACTCAGCGGCCGCGGAAGGCCGGCTTGCGCTTCTCCCGGAAAGCGGCAAGGCCCTCCTTCGCGTCGTCGGACTGCGCGACCAGGGTCTGCGCCCAGGCCTCCTCCTCGAGGCTCGTCTCGAGGCCGACCTCGGTACCGCGGTTCAACAGGCGCTTGGAGACCCCGATAGCGAACGTCGGCCCCTGCGCGAGGCGCTCCGCCCACTCGCGCGCCAGGGCCGGCAACTCGGCGTCGGGCACCACCCGGTTGATCATGCCCATCGCGAACGCGTCCGCGGCGGAAACGTTGTCGCCGAAGAACACCATCTCCTTGGCCCGGCAAAGAGGCATCGAGCGCGGGACGAGGAATCCCCCGACCGCGTCGATCGCGATGCCGCGGCGCACGAAGACCTCGATGAAGCGCGCCGATTCGGCGGCCAGGATCAGGTCGCTCGCGAGTGCCAGGTGCGCACCGAGTCCCGCGGCCGTGCCGTTCACCGCAGCGACGACCGGCTTCTCGAGTTCCCAGATCGCGCGCAGCAGGCGCTGCGATCCGCTGCGCAGGACTTCCCGGGTCGCGCCGACCGGCGGCGGCTCGGTCGGCGCCGCCGCCCCGGGGGGACGGGAGAGGTCCGCCCCGGTGCAGAAACCCTTGCCCGTCGCGGTGAGCACGACGGCCCGGATGCCAAGGTCGCTACGCGCCGCGGTCAGGCGATCGATGATCGCGTCGCGCATGGCGGCGGTCATCGCGTTCATCGCCTCGGGACGGTTCAGCGTGATCCAGAGGACGGCATTCTCGAGCTGGAATTCGACGTCGGCCATGGAGCCCTCCGCGGGGGTTTCAGAGTTTGAAGGCGCGTCGCGCATTCTCGCGCAGGAACTTGCGCTTGATCTCCGGAGCGAGTCCGAGGTGCTCGTCGACCTGGCCGAGAATCCGCTGGAAGGGCACGAGCGGGTAGTCCGAGGCGTAGAGAACCTTGTCCTGCAGGTTGCGCTGCATCCAGTACACGAAGCGCTCCGGGAAGTGCTTGGGCAGGTGGGCCGAGGTGTCGATGAAGACGTTGCGGTGCTTCCAGGCGACCGCGATCATCTCCTCGGTCCAGGGCCAGCCGATGTGGCCGCAGACGATGCGCAATTCGGGGAAGTCGAGCGCGACCTCGTCGATGTAGAGTGGCCGCCCAGTCTCCGAGGGGAAGAGCGGTCCGGTGTGCCCGACCTGGGTCTGGAAAGCGACGTCGAGTTCGACGCACTTCGCGTAGAGCGGGTAGTAGACCCGGTCGGTCGGCGGCTTGCGCCACAGGAACGGCTCGATGCGCAGCGCCTTGAAGCCGTGCTCCTTCACATAGCGTTCGAGGCCACGAACCGCCGCCATGATGTCGGTCGGATCGGCATGGTATTCGCCGAAGATCCGCCCGGGATGCCGGGATGCAGCGCGGGCGACGGACTCGTTGTCGCCCGCCATGAGCGCGATCTCGACGCCCGCCTGGTCCATGGCCTCGATCATCCGGTCCACGTCGGTTCCGTCGCGGTAGACGTCGAGCATCCCGTAGTTGCGGAAGACGTTCTCGCCGGCGGGGTTCGTCCCCGGCGGGGTCGGCGAGATGAACTGCGTCCAGACATCGATGATGCCGTAGTCCGCCATCGCGGATCACCCTCCTGCGCGCCGGGCGGGTACCCGGCACGCGCCCCGGCGGGGCGGTTCTCGCGCGGGCTCAGCCACGGGGCAACCCGAGCACGCGCTGCGAGATGATGTTGCGCTGCACCTCCGAGGTGCCCGCGTAGATCGTCGCGGCGCGCGACCAGAGCAGCCCGTAGCGCCAGCGACCCGCGTCGAGCGCCTGCGGCGCCTCCTCGGCGAGCGTCGCCCACGGCCCTTCGAGGCGCGCCGCCGTCTCCATGAGCTTCTGTTCGAGTTCGCTCCAGACGAGCTTGAGCATGGAGCCTTCCGGGCCCGGCTGGCCCTTGCGCATGATCGCCGAGACGCTGCGGTAGGCCGAGAGGCGCAGCGCCTCGATCTCGATCGCGATCTGCGCGAGTTGCTGGCGGGTCGTCGCGTCCTGCGTCCCGGTCGCTAGCCCCTCGGCCCGCCGCGCGAGCCCGATCGCACCCTCGAGTTGCTGGCGGAGACGCTGGTAGGGCACCGAACCGACCCGCTCGTGCGAGAGGGTCGTCATCGTGATGTCCCAGCCACGGTCGATCTCCCCGACGACCATGGCGCGGGGCACGCGCACGTTCTCGAAGAACACCTCGTTGAACCAGGCGACGCCGGTCATCTCGACGAGCGGCCGGATCGTGATTCCCGGCGTCTTCATGTCGAGGAGCAGGAACGTCAGGCCCTTGTGCTTGGGTGCCGTCGGATTCGTCCGGACGATCAGGATGCACCAGTCGGCGAAGCGCGCGTAGCTCGTCCAGACCTTCTGGCCGTTGATGACGACGTCGTCGCCGTCCAGCTCACCGCGGGTGCGCAACGAGGCCAGGTCGGAACCCGAACCGGGCTCGCTGAAGCCCTGGCACCAGACCTCGTCGCCGCGCAGGATCGGCTCGAGGAAGCGCTCCTTCTGCCAGGGCGTGCCGTGGTGGATCAGGGTCGGACCGGTGAGCCCCGGGCCGACCCCGATGTCGATCATGTCGGGAGCGCCTGCGGCGACGTATTCCTCGTTGAAGGCGAGTTGCTGGAGCGCGTCGAGATCCCGGCCACCGTAGGCCCGCGGCCAGGAAATCCCCGCCCAGCCACCCTCGTGGAGCTTGCGCTGCCAGGTCCGGGCGAACGCGATCCGCTCGGGCACCGTCCCAGGCCGGACCGAGCTATCGGTGCCCCAGCCCGGCGGCAGGTTCGCGCAGAGCCAGCCGCGCACGGTCGCGCGGAACGATTCCTCTTCGGGCGTTCGGGTGAAATCCATGGTCACTGCTCGGCACTCAGCCGTGCCGGGTCGCGGAGCGTGCCGCGACCCCCGCTCATGCCCCCGAGGGCTCCTCGTCACCATGGATCCCCTGCTCGAGGATGCGTCGCTCACGCTCGTCGGCGTACTGGATCGCGAACTTGGGCTTCAGCAAGGAGACTAGGGGCGGAATGAACATGAGCGCGCCGATCAGGTGGAAGGCGAGCAGGAAGACGAGCAGGATGGCCATCTGCGCCTGGAACTTCATCGGGAAGAAGCACCAGTAGATGACGCTCGCCGTGAGCGAGAGCCCGGTAAAGAGAACCGTCTTGCCGGTCGTGTTGAAGGCCCGCATGATCGAGGCGTCGAAGTCGCGGTCCTTGGGATACTCCTCGATGATGCGGCTCAGGACGTAGTAGCCGTAGTCGATGCCGATGCCGATGCCGACCGCGGCGACCGGCAGCGAATTGATGTTGAAGTCGATGTCGAGGAAGTACATCATCGCCTCCGAGAGCGGCTGGGCGATGAGCGACGGCAGCATCACGATGAAGGCTCCCATGACCGACACGTAGGTCAGGTAGGAGAGCAGGAAGATCGTGATGAGGATGAGGATCAGGTTGACCCTGTAGGACCACTCGACCTCCTCGTTCGTGGCCGCGAGGATGCCGAGCAGGCCGCCGGCGAGGAGGTAGCGGACCGAGTCGTCCGGCGAGGTGCGGGTCGCGATGAACTCCTTCGCCTTGGCGATCGAGTTTCGGATCACCTCGTGGTTGTAGTCCTTGTAGAAGATGGTCAACGTCGCGTTCGTCATCCCCATGTCGAAGAACCGGTCCATCTCGCCGCGGGCCGTATTCGAGGTGAGGAGGAAGAAGAGCTGGCCGACGTGTTCGGTGGAGGCCGGCAGGATCTCCCACTTGGGGTCGCCCTCGTGGAAGGTCCGGAAGATGCGCTTGAGCATCGTCGTCGCCGAGACCGTCCCGCCGATCGCCCCCGTCTCGTCAGTCTGCTTCATGTAGCGGGCGAACTCGTCGAGCTGGTTGAGCGTCTTGGCGTCCTTGAGGGCCTCCGGCTTCTTGCCCTCGGCGATAATGACGAGTTGCGAGGCACCGATGAAGTTCTCGTTGACCTTGCGGAAGGCGACGTTGTGCGGATGGTCTTCGTAAAGGAGCGCCGCGCCCGGGGTCGCATCCCCGGGCTTCACGAGCCGCGAGAAATACAGGCCGAAAGTCAGCATGAAGACCAGCGAGATCGCCATGCCGATGCGCCGGTTCCCGGTCGACAGCCAGATGAGCAGGCGCTCGAACCGGTCGTAGCCGCGGGCGAAGATACCCTTTTCGTGGTGTGTCGCGAGATGCTTGGGCGGCGGGATGAAGTCGAGGATGATCGGGTGGAGCGTCACCACCGAGACGAAGATGCTCAGGATCCAGAAGGTGCAGAGAACTGCCAGGTTTTGGATCAGCGGGATCCGCGCGACGATGAGCGTCAGGATCGCGAGCGAGTCGGCGGCGATCGACACCATCGCAGGCGCATAGATCTCGGTGTACGACTTGACGATCGCCGCGCGCTTGTCGCCGAGCCTCTCGTATTCCTCGTGGAAGCGCTCCATCGACTGGACGGAGTGCGAGTGCGCGCGCGCAGAGAGCAGCAGCGGCACCACCAGCACGAGGGGGTCGAGGTGGTAGCCCCAGAGCCCGCCGAAGCCGAGACCCCAGATCGCGCTCAGCGCGCCTGAGATGATCGGGATGACCACACCCTGCCAGCTGCGGAACTCGAACCAGAGAATCGCGATCATCGTGCCGATGCTGGCGAAGAGCACCCACAGCATCGGCTTCTTCATCGACAGGAAGTAGCCGTAGAGGACGGGGAAGCCGGTCACATAGATTTTCGTGCAGTCCTTGGGATTCGCGAGCCCCTCGCAGCCCCCGTTGGCGTCGACCACCTGCTCCTTCGAGACGATCTCCTCGAGCTGCTTCAGCATGCCTTCGAGGTCGAAGTACTCCTCCCAAAAGCCGGCGACGATCATCGTCGCCTTGTCGTCCGGGGAGACGAAGAGCCCGCGCACGCCCTCGGTCGTCGAGACCTTCATCTTCATGAATTCGAGGTCTTCGGCGTTCTCCGGCAATCGCGGGTACGTGAGCGGCACCACCTTGATCCCGGTGCCGGCCGTGAGCGTCGTCTTGAGCTTGGGGTGGGTGAGCGAGAGCACCTGCTCGCCGTTCACGCCGGGGACGTCGTGCAGCAGCTTGACGGTGATCCTGTCCACCTTCTGCAGCGTGGAGGGGTCGTCGAAGATGGTGCCGTTGGGCTTCTCGACCACCATCTGCAGGACGTTCGCCGTTCCGAACATCGAGCGGTACTTGGTGTAGAGCTGGATGTAGGGATGATTCGGGGGGTAGAGGTCGAAGAAGTTCGTCGTCACCGACATGTGCGCATACATGTAGTAAACGAAGAAACCGGTGAGAAGCGTGATGATCGCCGAGACCGCGTGCTTGTGGCGCAGCAGGAAGAAGAGATAAGCCTCGATCCATCTCCTCGGAATCATGGATGCGCACTCTCCCCGCCGCGGGCCTTCGCGACGTCCGTCGCGGCGCCAGCCCGGAAGTCGCCGTCCTGCCCGACCGCGATGAACCCGTTCGAGCCCACGACCAGCGCCCGTCCACCCGGCGCGACCGCGAGGCCGCGCAGCCAGTTCATGTTCTGGCCCGAAGCGAGCCTGGTCTCCTTCCAGGTGTCGCCACCGTCCTCGCTTAGAAGGATGGTGCCGATGTCGCCGACGATGTAGCCGCGGCCCGAGGAGAAGCGGACGTCGTAGAGGCTCGGGTTGCGCAGCGCCTCCATGAAGCCCAGAGCTTCGAGCGACTCGATGCCCATGCGGCCGCGCTGGAGGGTCCAGTTCTCGCCGCCGTCGCGGCTGCGCAGCACGAGTCCGTCGATGCCGACCACCCAGCCGTCCTGCGCCGAGGTGAAGGCGACGCCGAAGAGGGTCTTGTCGGTGCCGGTTGCGTGCTTTTTCCAGGTCGCACCGCCGTCCTCGGTCTTCTGCACCATGCCGAACTCACCGGCGAGAAAGCCGTGCTTCCCGTCGGGCCAGCTCTGCGACGTCAGCACGACGTCGTCCTTCAGCGAGCGGTTGGTCCAGGTCGCGCCGCCATCGGTCGATTCGAGGACGGTGCCCCAGTCGCCGATCGCCCACGCATGGCGGGGCTCCGCGAAGGCGACCGAGAAGAGGTTGCGGTCGGTGCCGGCGTCGCGCTTCGTCCAGGTGACGCCACCGTCCGTCGTGGTGACGACGGCCCCCGCCTTGCCGACGGCGATCCCCGACTGCGGGGAATCGAAGTCGACCGAGAAGAGGTATTCCCGGGTGGGCGCCTCCTGCGCCTGCCAGGTGCGGCCGCCGTCCGAGGTGCGGAAGACGGCGCCGAAGGCTCCCACGGCGTAGCCGTGGTCGGCATCGAGCAACTTGGCGCCGTAGAGGTTCTCGACGACGTGGGCGTTCGCTTCCGCCGACGGCGAGCCGGCGTCGAGCGCGCGGGACAAGGCAGGGCCGAGGAGAAGCGACAGGACGAGGGCCCCGGCCGAGGCGGCGGCCCGGAACCGCCCGGTCGGGCGCGCCGAGGAAGCCCGTCGAGAGGGTGGAACTTGGTGAAGCTGCATGGAGAGTCGCTCGATCCGGGATGGGGGAGGTTTCGCTGCGTGAGGCGCCGGTTATAGGGTCGCCCGGAAAAGGGTGTCAACCTCGATGGTGGGCGAAGGGCGGCTTGATCTTGCTTCCCGGAGCGACCTAATGAGCCTCGCCTCGACGCGAAGTCCACTCCTCTGGGAACGCCGATGACGCCGCGACGCGAAGCTACTGCATGCCGCCTGCCCCGGCGCGCCACCGAAGATCCGTGATGACGCGGCGCGTGGCACCGGATCCCGAGCGGGTGGCGGCCCGCTCCGCCCGACTGCGCGCCGCCGGCCTCTGGCGCGGGCGGACGATCGGGGAGGCCTGGCTCGAAACAAGCGCCGCGCTCGGCGACGCGACGGCGCTCTTCGACGCCGACCGTGCGATCGACTTCGAACGGCTCGGCGACCACACGCTGCGCCTCGCCGGCGCGCTGGCGTCGCTGGGGATCGGGCCGGGCGACGGCGTCGCCTACCAGCTCCCGAACTGGTGGGAGGCGGCCGCGGTCTTCCTCGCCACCACGCTCGTCGGCGGACACGCGGTCCCGATCGTCCCGATCCTGCGCGAGCGCGAGGTGGGCTTCATCCTGCGCGAGGCCCGGCCGCGGATCGTGTTCGTCCCCGCGTCGCTGCGCGGCGTCGACCACGTCGCGCTGGTGCGGGCGGCGGCCGAGGCGGCGGGCGTCGCTGCGCCGCGGATCGTCGCGGTGCGCGGCGACGGCCCCCTCGACGACGGCGTGCTCGATGCGCGCGACCTGTTCGCCACCCCCGGGATCACGTCTCCACCCCGGGTCGAGCCCGAGAGCCTCGCCGCGATCGTCTACACCTCCGGATCGACAGCGGCGCCCAAGGGGGCGCTCCACCTGCACGAAACGCTCGTCGCAGAGCTCGCGAGCCTCGTCGTGGCGCACGGACTCGGCACCATGGACCGCGTCCTGATGCCGTCGCCGCTCACCCACGTCTCGGGAATCGTCCACGGCATCCTCGGGCCGGCGCTGCTCGGCACGAGCGCCGTCCTCATGGACCGCTGGGAGCCGGGCGCCGGGCTCTCCGCGATCGAACGCCACCGGGTGACGTACATGGTCGGTGCGCCGACATTCCTGCAGGAGATGCTGGCGCATCCCGACCTGCCCGCGCGTGACCTGTCGAGCCTGCGACTGTTCTCCTGCGGCGGGGCGAGCGTTCCGCCCGAATTGCTGCGCGCGGCCGCGACGCGCCTTCCCGCGATGGTCGCCAAGCGCGCCTACGGGTCGTCGGAGTTCCCGACGATCGCGACGACCACCGCCAAGGACGCGCTCGCACGCGGCCGCGACACCGAGGGACGCGCCCTCGAGGGCGTCGAACTCCGCGTCTGCGACGAGAGCGGCCATTCGCTGCCCGCGGGGGCCGAGGGCGAGATCCGTGCGCGCGGCCCGGACTGCTTCGTCGGGTATGCAGATCCTGCGCTCGACACCGGCACCTTCGACGCCGAGGACTTCCTGTGCACCGGCGATCTCGGCGTACTCGACGATGCCGGCTACCTGCGCGTCACCGGCCGGATCAAGGACATCGTCGTGCGCAAGGGCGAGAAGATCAGCGCGCGGGAGATCGAGGACCTGCTCGCGGCCTGGCCCGGGCTCGTCGAGGCCGCGGTCGTACCGGTCTCCGATCCGGCGACCGGCGAACGCGCCTGCGCCTGCCTGCAGATGCGCGCGGGCGTGCCCGCGCCGACCCTCGGGCAGGTCGTCGCATTCCTGCGCGGCGCGCGGCTCGCGGCGCAGAAGCTGCCCGAGCGTCTCGAGATCGTCGCAGCGTTTCCGCGCACCCCGAGCGGCAAGGTGAACAAGCGGCTGCTGCGCGAGAGCCTCGAGACTACGGGGCGGAGGTGAAGGCGATGGACGGACGGCTCGACGGCAGGGTGGCTCTCGCGACGCCTGCGCCGTCCGAGCGCCTTCAAGAGGCCCGTGCACGACCCGGGGCGGGTCGTTAAAGCCGGGGCCCATGTCGTTCGCAGACATCCCGCGCTCGGTCCTCGGCCAGGAGTACGACCACCACGAGTACCCGCCGGTCGCCGCCGAGGAGCTCGTCGGCTACGCCCGCAGCCTTGGCGTCACCAACCCGATCTACCTCGACGAGGAGGCGGCGCGCAGCGGCCCGTGGGGCGGCCTCGTTGCGTTTCCGACCTACGTCGTGAAGCTGCGCGGCGGCAAGCACATGCCCGACATCGTCGCGCGCGCGATGACGGCGGGCGGCTTCGACGCCGGCAAGGACATCGACTTCCATGCTCCGATCCGACCGGGAGACGCGATCGTCGCGCGATCCTCGATCGTCGACCTCTACGAGAAGACGGGCCGCAGCGGCTCGATGTGGTTCGTCGTCTACCGGCAGGAGTTGCGCAACCAGCGCGGGAAACTCGTCGCGAACGTCGACTCCCGGATGATGCAGCGCGGGCAAGGCCCCGGCGAAGGGAGCGGCCGTTGAGCGCCACCGGCTTCGACGCCCTCGACGTCGGGGACGAGATGCCGCCCGCGGAGATCCCGCTCGAGCGCGCCTTCGTCGCCGGCCACGCCGGCTTCCTCGGCATGCCCTTCCCGCGTTTCTCCGACGACGAGGGGGCTCGGCGCGAGGGGCTCCCTGGGCAGATCACGCCCGGCAACATGTCGCTCGCGCTGCTCGCCCGGGAGCTGCTCGCCTGGGCCCACGGTGCCCGGCTGCTCCGCCTCGGCACGACCTTCCGCGGCATCGCGCTGGCCGGCACGACCGCGACCGTCCACGCCGCGGTGACCGAACGCGACGAGGAGCGCCGCAGCGTCGAGTGCGACCTGTGGATGGAGAGCGCCGAGGGCGATCGCCTGGTGATCGGCACCGCGACGCTCGGCTGGTCATGAGCGGGACGCGCCCCACCGGGCCGGACGGGCCGGATCCGACCGACGCGCCGCGCCTGCTCGAGGACGAGCGCGACGGCGTCACCGTGCTCTCGATCTCGAACCCGACCAAGCGCAACGCCCTCCACCCCGACCTGCTCTTCGCGCTCGAGGCGGCGCTCGAACGCGCCGCACGCGCAGGTGTTCGCGCGGTCGTCCTGCGCGGCAGCGGGCATGCGATCTTCTCCTCCGGCTACGACATCGGCGCGATCCGTGGCGGCAAGGGCGAAGAGGCCTCGCGACACCCGCTCGGCCGCGCGATGCGTGCGATCGAGAACTTTCCCTACCCGGTGCTGGGCATGGTGTTCGGAGGGGCCTGGGGAGCGGCGGTCGAACTGCTCTCCGCCTGCGATCTCCGCTTCGCCGAGACGCGGGCGCGCTTCGCCGTACCGGCGGCGAAGCTCTCGGTCGTCTACGACGCCGAGGGCGTGGCGCGCCTCGCCTCGCGCACGAGCCGAACACTGGTCGCCGAGCTGCTCTTCACGGCTCGCACCGTCTCCGCGGAACGAGCGCACGACCTGGGCCTCCTGAACGGACTCCACCCAGCCGAGGAGCTCGAAGCCGCGGTCCTGGGACTCGCCGGGGAGATCGCGGCGCTGGCACCGCGCACGCTGCGCACGACCAAGGAGATGCTCTCGCTCGTCGCGCGGCGCGGCGCCTTCGACGCAGCCGAGATCGAGCGATTCACCGAGGCGCGCAACGAGGCTCTCGCGAGCGCCGACTTCGCAGAAGGCCAGGCGGCGTTCGCGGCCAAGCGCGCGCCGCGCTTCACCGGCCGCTGAGGCTTCGGCGACCCGGCGGATTCAGGGGACCGGAGGCGGTGGCGGCGCCGCGCCCGGTGTGAGCCGGACCGAGTAGGCGACGGTGCGCCCGTCGGCGACCCGCTCAGGCCGGGGCCGAAAGAAGCCGAGCCACGCGATCCAGTACTTCTTCGCGTAGGCCTCCCCCATGCGAGCGGTGACGGCGGGGTCGGTCTCCGGCCGGGCCTCGCCGAGGAGAAACGGTCCCTGCTCGTCCCCGACCCAGACGTAGAGCGGGCTGCCGCGGCGCAGGCGGCGCGCCTTCCAGCTCTTCGGGGACGTGGTGAAGAAGAGTTCGTCGCCGCCCTCGTAGTAGAACCAGATCGGCGCGATCGTGCTGCGCGTGCCGCTCTTGCGCCGCGTCGCGACGTAAATGAGCGACGACTCGCGGAGCCGAGATGCGACGTCCGGCGGAAGTTCGGCCGCGTTCGCGCGCTGCGGCAGGAGCAGCGCGCTCAACGCCGCCGTCGCGATCTGCAGGAATGCGCGCCGGCTCGCCACGGGTCGACGCTACCCGCCCCTGCCCGCCCCCTCAAGCCGGCCGGGGAGGCGGCGGCTCGGCAGGGGCGACCGGCGGCCCCGCGCGACTTGCCTTGGCCGCATGCCGAAGGCGTTCCCGCGCGAAGCCGATCGTGCTAGGCGTCGCCCGCGGTCGAGCATATCGCGCGGCGAGGGGTCGACGGCGCCGCGCGTGCGCCCCGGCGATACGACGGTCACCGGGCGCGAGCCGGGCCGGGGAGGCGGCACCGTCCTTGAAGACCAGACCAGCAGGGGGTGGCGATCGACTCCGGCGA
>CAMBZJ010000022.1 GCA_945872365.1 Klebsiella pneumoniae | reverse complement strand
CGCTCTCGAAGGCTTGTGTCTTGAACTTCAGGGTCTTGCCGTTCTCGGTCACGACGCGCACCGTCTGCTCGCTCGCTCCGCTCGGGAGGTGCGCCTCGATCTCAAGGGTGACCACCACCTTCGCGTCGGACAATCCGACCAGGTGGGCGCGCGGCCGAGCGTCTTGCCGAACATCTCGTTCCACGCCTCCCACATCAGCTTGAGTAGCGCCGCCACGTCCCACTCGGCGACCGGCTTCTTGCCGACGGTGCGGTCGTCGCCGAAGTAGCGGCGCGCCGCCTAGGCGGCCTGCGCCTTGTGCTGGCTCTTGAACTCGCGCTCGACGAAGGGCGCGAGCCCGGCGCGGAGCAGCTCCATCGCCTTGCCGACGCGATCCTGGTTGGTGATGGCCATGGACTACGCCCTTCCCGGCGATTCGGGCTGATCGGGGATGTCCTCCGGCTGGATCCACTCCACACGAGCGTTCCGCCAGACCGCGACGGGATTGCCGGCGAGCTTGTGGCGCCGGAGCGCCTCCTGGACGGCCTCTCTCAGGGCACGCACTGTGCGCGGGATGTCATCCACGCGCTCGGCGGGTGTGAGATCAGTTCGCGGAGCGTCACTCATCGCTTTTTCTCCTTCAGGTTCTCCCAGGCGCCAATGCGATCGCCCGGCCCGGCTCGCCGCCCATCCGCCCGGCTGCTAGGGCCCGTCGCCGGTGGCACGCGACATCATCGACGATCGGCTCATCGGGGCCCTGCACCTCCGTGTGTTGACGCGGGCCGGCCTCGCGCACGATCCGGTGCGCGAGCACCAGCTCGTGCAAGCGGGCACGATCGATGCGCTCCTGCGAGGGAACTACGACTCGGAGATCGCGCTCGCGGATTTCATGCAGTTGGGCGATCTGGGTGTCGGCACCGTCCAGCAGCTCGACGGCGAGCTGATGATCCTCGACGGGCAGGCGTGGGTCGCCGGCCATGACACCGTGCTGCGCGAGGTATCGCCGGCTACGCGCACACCCTTTGCCGTGGTCTGCAAGTTCGCGCCGAGCGTGACCCGGGAGATCGACCGGCCCCTGGCCTGGAAGGAGCTGACCGCGCTGATCGACGAACTCGTGGCGCCGGATACGACCGTGATCGCCGTTCGCGTCGACGGCGAATTCGACGACATCGGCCTGCGGAGCGTCGCTCGCCAGACGCCACCCTACCCGCCCCTCGTCGAGGTGGTTGCTCACCAGACGACCTGGCACGTGCCGCAGGCACGCGGAACACTGCTGGGATTCCGATTCCCGGATGCGACGGCGGGCTTGGAGGTTCCGGGCTATCACCTGCACTTCCTGAGTGACGACCGCAGGACGGGCGGGCATGTGCTCTCGCTCGCCCTGCGCAACGGCAGGGTGGCCGTCGACCACTGCGACGACCTGCATGTCGCGCTGCCGGCCGGCGTCGAACTCGGAACCCCGGGCGTGACCGACCGCGCCGCAATTGCATCCGCCGAAGGGGATCACGAGGACGCGCCGCGACCCGAAGGAGTCGCCGGCTCGGGGGACTGATCCACCGGCCGGCGCGCCGGGCGGCAACCCGGCACTCGCAGGACCGGCGTCGCGGCCACGAAGCCGCGGGAAGCGAAAGTGGTCGCACGGTGACTCGAACACCGGACCTCTTGCGTGTGAGGCAAGCGCTCTAACCAACTGAGCTATGCGACCTGAAACGCCCCACCGATAACAACCGCCCGCGAAGGGGTCAAAGAGCGGAGGCCGCGTACCGGCGGCGCGCGCTCGCGTGGAAGGCGATCGGCGCGTGGCGGGAGCACCCGGCTCCGGCTCGGCGGTGCGAGCGACTCTGCCGCCGCTCGCACCGGCCCTCCTCGCCTTGGCCGGATGCCCCGGCATGAACCCCTCATCCCCGGGCGGAGACAGGGGTGCCCGGGCCGGCTCTCGCCCCCGGACCCGCCGTGGATTAGAGGCAGGGCCGGCGCGATCGCTGCGCCGCTCGCCCTCGAGGTCGCCGCCATGGACTTCTCCTACACGCCGGAACAGGAGCGCTTCCGCGCCGAACTGCGCGACTTCCTCGCGCGCGCCCTGCCTCCGGGCTGGGGTACCCCCGCCTGTCCACAGCCCGGAGCCGACGCGGAGATGCTCGCGCTCGACCGCGACTTTCAGGGCAAGCTGGTCGAGGCCGGCTACGCCGGCCTGTCCTGGCCGAAGGAGTATGGCGGCCGCGGTGCGAGCCTGATCGAGCAGATCATCTACATCGAGGAGACCGCCCGGGCGAAGGCGCCGCTGCCGGTGAACCTCGCCGGGCTCACGATGGCGGGCCCCGTGCTCATCCGGCACGGCACCGAGGAGCAGAAGGCGCGCCACCTGCGCCCGATCCTCACCTCCGAGGAGATCTGGTGCCAGGGATTCTCGGAGCCGGGAGCGGGTTCCGATCTCGCAGCGCTGCGCACCACCGCGGTGCTCGACGGCGACGACTTCGTCGTGAACGGCCAGAAGGTCTGGACCAGCTGGGGGCACTATGCCCGCTGGTGCATGCTGCTCGTGCGCACGAACCCGACGGCGCCCAAGCACCGCGGCATCACCTTCCTCGTCGCCGACATGCAGGCCCCCGGCGTCACCGTGCGACCGCTGCGGCAGATCAGCGGCGACGACGACTTCAACGAGGTCTTCTTCGAGAACGTCCGCATTCCGCGCCGCAACGTGGTGGGCGAGATCGACGGCGGCTGGAACATCGCGATCACCTGCCTCATGCACGAGCGCGCGACGCTCACCTTCCAGCGCCAGCTGCAGTCGCGCGTCGCCTTCGCCGACATGCTGCCGCGGATCCGGGAGCGCGCGGCGTCCGACCCGGTCCTGCGCCAGAAACTCGCCCAGCTCCACCTCGAAGGCGAGATCATCCGGCTCACCGCCTACCGGGGCCTCACGCGCCAGCTGCGCGGCCATGCGCCCGGGCCCGAGGGCTCGATCGAGAAGCTCTTCTGGAGCGAGATGTACCAGCGCCAGTTCGAGGTCATGCTCGAGGCACTCGGCCCGGCCGGCCTGCTCATGCCCGGTTCGCCGCACGCGGTGGACGACGGTCGCTGGCCGCACCTGATGCTGTATTCGCGTGGCCGCACGATCGCGGCCGGCACCTCGGAGGTGCAGCGCAACATCGTCGCCGACAGGGTGCTCGGGCTTCCGAAGTGAACCCCGGGGTGCTTCCGTCGATCCCGGGCCGGGCGCCCGCCGCGGCGACGCCTGGCGTGACACGATGACACCGACCTCGCTGCCGGCGGTCGCACTCGGGACCCTCCAGGGCGAGGCGGTCGAGTTGCGACCGGGGACGCCCGCGCCGCGGCTCGTCGTGGTCTGGAAGCGCGACTGCGAGACCTGCGCCCTCGTCCTGCCGGCGGTCGAGCGGTTGTCGCGCTCGCTGCACGCGCGCGGGCTCGAGACGATCGGCGTTTCGCAGAGCGGCGACGACGACACGCTCGACGCGATCGGCGAGTACGGGCTGTGCTTCCCGCAGGCGCTCGACCGCGACCTGGCGGTCTCGTTCGCGCTCGGAGTCGAGATCGTGCCCACACTCGTTCTGGCCGACGCCTCGGGCGCGATCGTCTGCCGCACCGAGGCCCTGCATCTCGGCGAGTTCGCGGCCCTCGCCCGGCGCGCGGCGGAGCTCTGCGGCGCGGACACGACCGAGGTCGAACGAGCCATCGGCGCCTTCCGCCTGCCGGAGTTCCGGCCCGGCTGTGCCTCGCGCACGCTCGACCCGTCGGTCGTGCGTGCACGCGAGGTCGAGGAGGGACGCGCGCGGCTCGAGGCGCGTGCGATCGAAATCGGCGACGACGAGGATCCCGACGAGGCGCTCTTCGCGCGCGGCGTGACCGACGGGCTGCCGGTCGTGCACCCGACCGAGGAGCGTGTCCTGCGCATGCTCGGCGGCACCCGGCGCGATCCGCGGGAGGTCGTGGCACTCGTGCCGCCGAACCTCGCACCCGCGACCGTCGAGAAGGTCGCAATCAACGCGGTCATGGCCGGCTGCCGGCCCGACTACCTGCCGGTCGTGCTCGCGGCGGTCGAGGCCGCCTGCAGCGACGCCTTCAACATGCACGGCGTGCTCGCGACGACCTACTTCGCCGCCCCCCTGCTCGTCGTGAACGGCCCGATCCGCGCGCGGATCGGTCTCAACTCCGGCATCAACGTCTTCGGGCAGGGCCACCGGGCGAATGCGACGATCGGGCGCGCCTTGAACCTCGTCGTGCGCAACGTCGGCGGCGGGCGGCCGGGCGAGGTGGACCGGGCGACGCTCGGCCAGCCCGGCAAGTTCACCTACTGCATCGCAGAGAACGAGGAGGCGAGTCCCTGGGAGCCGCTGCACGTCGAGCGCGGCTTCGTCCGCGAGGATTCCACCGTCACCCTGTTTGCGGCCGAGGCGCCGCGCGCGATCGTCGACCAGGCGAGCCGCACCGCCTCGGGTCTCGCGACGTCGCTCGGACTCGCCATGCAGAGCGTCGCCCACCCGCGCTGGGGCGGCTACGGCGACGTATTCCTCGTGCTGCCGCCGGAACACGTCGACACCATCGCGCGCGACGGCTGGACGAAGGACGACCTGCGGCGCCGCATCCAGGAAGTGACCGCGCGGCCGCTCTCCGAGTTGCTCGCCGACGACGACTGCCGCGAAGGCCTCCCGGCGAAGCTCGCCGGCGGGCGTGACCCGTCCGAGGTCCGGGTGTCCAAGTTCCGCGATCCCGCAAAGATCCACGTCGTCGTCGCGGGTGGCCCGGCGGGGAAGTTCGCAGCGGTCATCGGCGGCTGGGTACAGGGGCCGATGGGCTCGGAGATCGTGACCCGGCGGATCGACTGAGGCGCCCCGGCGGGCGCGGACCCGCGCCGGCTTGCCGGGTACGCCACGACGCGCCAAGATCCGCGGCCGTCGCCGCCGTCGCGGCACCGGTCTACGCGGGGAGGAAGCGATCATGTCGGACAAGCGATCGGTCGCCGTCGTCGGCGCCGGACTCGGCGGCCTCTGCGCGGGGGCGAAGCTGCTCGAAGCCGGCTTCGAGGACCTGACCATCCTCGAGAAGGCGGCCAGCGTCGGCGGCACCTGGCGCGACAACACCTACCCGGGCTGCTGCTGCGACGTACCGGTGTCGCTCTACCAGTTCTCGTTCGCGCCGAGCCTTGCCTGGAGCCACGTCTACCCGCGCCACGACGAGATCCGGCGCTACGCCGAGGACGTCACCGATCGCTTCGGCCTGCGCCCTCACCTGCACCTGAGCGAGGAGACGACGCGGGCGACCTGGGACGACACCCGTGCGACCTGGAGGATCGAGACGAGCGCGGGACGGACGATCGAGGCGAACGCGCTCGTCGCCGCGCTCGGCCAGTTGAACCGCCCGCAGGTTCCCGACATCCCCGGCCATGGAGACTTCACCGGGCCGTCGTTCCACTCTGCGCGCTGGGCCCACTCGGTCGATCTCGCCGGCAAGCGCGTGGCGTTGGTCGGGTCGGCCGCGAGCGCGGTCCAGATCATCCCGGAGGTCGCGAAGGTCGCCGCTCGCGTCGCGGTCTTCCAGCGCACGCCCAACTGGGTGATCCCGCGGCTCGACCGCCCGATCACCGACGAGGAGAAGTCGCTCGCCCTCACCGCGCCGCACGTCGCGATGATGGCCCGCGACCTCGTCTACCAGAACGCGGACCACCTGTTCTGGCAGGCGTTCAGCTGGACGGACGAGGGACGCGCCGCCTACACCCGCATCGCGCTGAATCACCTCGCGGAACAGGTGCCCGACCCCGCGCTTCGCGCAAAGCTGACGCCGGACTACCCGGTGGGCTGCAAGCGCATCCTCATCTCCGACGACTACTTCCCCGCACTCCTGCGCCCGAACGTCGAGTTGATCACCGAGCGCATCGCCCGCATCCTGCCCGGAGGAATCGAGACCGCCGACGGCGCGCGGCAGCCCTTCGACGTGATCGTCTGGGCGACCGGCTTCGAGACGACCGGCTGGCAGTGGTCGATCGACGTCGTGGGTCGGGGCGGGCTCCGGCTGCGCGACGCCTGGGCGGAGTCGCCGAGCGCCTACCTCGGCATCACGGTCGCGCATTTTCCGAACCTCTTCGTCCTCTACGGCCCGAACACGAACCTCGGGCACAACTCGATCACCTTCATGCTCGAGCGCCAGGTCGAGTACGCGGTGCAAGCTCTGCGGGCGATGCGCGACCGAGGGCTCGACGCGATCGAACCCACCGACGCAGCGCAGGCGCGCTTCCACGCCGAACTCCAGGCGGCGCTCGCCAGGACCACCTGGGCCGATCCGCATTGCCGATCCTGGTACAAGAACGAGCGCGGCGAGATCACCCAGAACTGGGGATCGCACACCCGCGACTACGCGGATGCGACCCGCGAGGTGCGCTGGGAGGACTACACGGTCCGATGATGGGATGATGGGAGACCGAAGGCGGACCGGCGCCGCCGCTCGCACGGTATCCGGGCACACCATCCCCGGCAATCCGGGATGCCAGCGCAGGGCCTTGCCATGCGGCGCGCGCGGTGGCACGACTTCGGCCATGCCAACGAGGCTCCTCGACCCGACCGACGAGCGCGTGCCGCTCGAGCGCGCACGCGCACCGCGGCCCCGCGAGCTGCAGGGCCCGATCGGGCTACTCGACATCGCCAAGCCGCGCGGTGACGTCTTCCTCGCCCACCTCGAAGAGCGCATGCGCGAGCGATTCCCGTCGATCGAGGTCCTGCGCTTCCGCAAGCCGACCTTCACGAAGCCCGCCCCGGAGGACTTGCGCCTCGAGATCGCGCGCAGCTGCGCCGCGGTCATCGAAGCGCTCGCCGATTGAGGGTCCTGTGTGTCGTGCAGTGTGCACGACTGCCTAGCTTTGGAGTCCAGCGGCGTGCCGGCGGTTTTCGTCGCATCGAGCGTGTTCGTCGATGCGGCGGAGATCCAGTCGCGCGCGCTCGGCTTCCCGTCGGTCGCGCGCGTCTTCGTGCCGCATCCGATCCAGGACGCGAACGACGACGAGATGCGTGCCCGGGCCGACGCGGCGCTCGACGCGATCGTCGCGGCGCTGGTCCGCGACCGGGACTGACCGCGCCCGGCGCTTGACCCGGGGCCGGGGGCGGAGCGACGCTCCCGTTGCCGGGCCCCGGACGAAGACGAGATGCGCCACGAACCCGCAGAAAGATTCGACGCAGCCCTGCTTGCCGCTCTCTTCGTCGCCTCGCGCCTCTTCGTGGACCGGGTCGTCGGACTGCACTTCGACCCTTCCGCGCTCAGCTGGTGCGTACAGTTCGTCGACCCCGTGCTACTGCGCGACGACCTGCTGCGGAGCCTCTGGTGGCTCCATGCGCAACCGCCTCTCTTCAACTTCTTCCTCGGTGTCGGCCTGAAGTCCTTCACCGACTTCGGCCTCGGATTCGGGCTCGTGTTCCGGGCGGCGAGCCTCGCCCTGGTACTCGCCCTCCACGCGCTCCTGCGACGGCTCGGCGTGCGCCGGGGATGGGCGCTCGCGACGAGCATCCTCTTCCTCGCGAGCCCGGCCCTGCTCTACTGCGAGTGCTGGCTCTACTACACGCTCTTCGAGGCGCTCCTCCTGGTCCTCGCGTGTCTCGGCTTCTCTCAGCTGCTCGAGCGACCGACCCCGGGGCGCTTCGCGGTCGCGCTCCTGTGGCCGACGCTGCTCTGCCTCTTGCGGTCCACCTTCCAGCCGGCCTGGCTCGTCGCGATCGCGCTGCTTCCGATGGCCGCATCGCACGAACTGCGAGGCAGGGGTGCGGCCTGGGCCGTGCTCATGGCCATGCTGCTCATGCCGGTCGCCTGGTGCGCCAAGAACGCCATGGTCTTCGGCTTCTTCGGCACGAGTTCCTGGGCCGGGATGCACGTCATGCGCGTCGCCGGCGTCGAGGTGACCACGGACGAGAAGCTCGCGCTCGTGCGCGAGGGCGTCGTCTCGCCACTCGTGCTGGTGCGGCCGTTCGGCGAATTGTCGGAGTATCCCGCGGAGTGGACGGACCTCCCGGCACGGGGCCACCCCGCGGTGGACGCCAAGCAGAAGATCTTCGGCATGAACAATTTCAACAACGCCGCCTACGTCGCGATCGCGCGACAGTTGCGACGCGACTCCGTCGTCCTCGCCTGGCACCACCCGCGCGCGCTGCTCTCGGCGTGGCGCCACGGCTGGACGCTCTTCTTCGAACCGACCGAGAACTACCCGCTCTTCGCGGCCTGGAAGGTCCCCGCCATGGAGGCGTGGCGTCGCATCTACGATCGGTTCGTGCTCTGGACACTGCCCGAGGGACTTGGCCGGACGAGCCTGCTCTTCCTGCTCGCCTTCTTCGTAGCGCTGCCGGCGTGCAGCATCGGAGCGGCGCGGCGGTCGCTCGGGGGAACCGCGCGGCCTTCGGACGCGACCCTGCTGTTCGCCGCTGCGAACCTGCTCTATGTCGCCGTCATCTCGAACTCGGCCGACCTGGGCGAGAACCAGCGCTTCAAGTTCACGGTCGAGCCCCTCCTCTGGGCCTTCCTCGCACTCTGGCTTCAGGGGCTTCCGATGTCCGGTCGCGGCGCGGCACCGGACCGGGGCCGGACCGGCGCAGCCGACCACTTCGACATGGACGGCGGCCCGGACTTCTGCTGAAGGCTGAACCGACGCCGGTGCGACCCGGCGCACCCGTGTCACCGATCCGCGAAAGGAAGCGACCATGAACACCACCGCGAACCCCGGCGCGCAAGGCGCCTGCGAACCACGCTTCGATGCCGTCCGGCGCGTCTTCGAGGAGCAAGTCGCCTCGGGGCGCGAGGTCGGCGCCGCGGTCGCCGTGACCCTCGACGGCGACCCGATCGTCGACCTCTGGGGCGGCTTTGCCGACCAGGCGCGAACGACCCCGTGGGATCGCGACACGATGGTGAACGTCTACTCGACCACCAAGGGCGTGACGGCGATCTGTGCGCACCGCCTGGTCGACGAAGGCCGCCTCGAACTCGATGCACCGGTGGCACGCTACTGGCCGGAGTTCGCGCAGGCGGGCAAGGCGGAGATACCGGTGCGCTGGCTGCTGTCGCACCGCTCCGGACTGCCCGCCGTGCGCGAGCCGCTGCCCGGCGAGGCGCTGTACTCCTGGGGCGCGATGACCGCCGCACTCGCGGCGCAGGAGCCGTGGTGGACGCCCGGCACACGCCACGGCTACCAGGCGGTCACCTTCGGCTGGCTGGTCGGTGAGGTGATCCGCCGGGTCTCGGGCAAGAGCGTCGGCCGGTACTTCCACGACGAGATCGGCAAGCCGCTCGGCGTCGACTTCCACATCGGCACCGACGACCACGAGCACGGCCGGATCGCCGAGATGAGCCAGCTCTCGGCCGAACCTTCGCCCGACGGCGCGAGCCTGATGGAGGTGATCCTCTCGGATCCCAAGGGCGTCACCGCGATGGCCTTCCTGAATCCGTCGTCGCTCGCGCTCGGCGTGAACCACGCCGAATGGCGGCGCGCGGAGATCCCCGGCGCGAACGGCCACGGCACGGCGCGCGCACTCGCGCGCCTCTACGGCGTGCTCGCGCGCGGCGGCAGCCAGGACGGCGTGCACCTGCTCTCGGACGACGCGATCGCCCGCTGCCACGCCGAGCAGTCGCAGGGAGAGGACCTCGTCCTGCGCGTTCCGACGCGCTTCGGGCAGGGCTTCATGCTTTCGCAGCGCGGCGTGAAGGGCGCGACCATGGGACCGAGTGCACGCACCTTCGGCCACCCGGGCGCGGGCGGCTCGCTCGCATTCGCCGATCCCGAGCGGCGCATCGGCTTCGCCTACGTGATGAACCGCATGGGCCCGCACATCCTGATGGACCCGCGCGCGACCGCACTCGTCGACGCGGTCTACGCGAGCCTTTGAGCGCCGCATCACCCAGGCCCGGCGGCGACTTCGCGCAAATCCGACGCGCATGAAACGCCTGCTCGCAAGATTGCTCCCGCTCGCGGCGATGCTCGCCTTCGCAGGTCCGGCGTGGACCGGAGAGATGACGGTCCACGGGACTGCGATCGCACCCGATGCGCCGGGGGCCGCACCGACGCCCACCCCGGTCCCGCTCCCGCGAGCGGTTTCGGATCGACTCGACTGGGCGCGACGCAGCCTTTCCAGCGCGAGCCTGGCGCGGCTCGGCCGGCTGGGAGGCCCCCTGCCCGCCGGCATCGCGGCCGGGTTCACCTTCCCGCTGCTGCGCGAGCGCGCACAGCGCGAGGTCGCATCCGCCTACCCGCTGCTCGGCAACGCCGACGTCGCTTCGACCGCGCTCGTCGTCCTCGCGATGGCGGCCGGCGATCTCGACGAGGACCTGCGCCGGCTCGGCCTCGAGGACGACTCCATGGAGAGCGCACGGCGCAAGCTCGAAGAGCGGCGGACCGAACTGCGAGCGCGCCTCGCCGCGGACGACGCCGGGCGCACGCCCGAAGCCGCCGCGCGCCGCGAGCGCGCACGGCGTACGACCGCGCGCTGGCGGGCGTTCGTCCCCGAGCGGGCGACGACGTCACATGCGCACCTCGAGTTCACGGAGGCCCCGGGCATCCCCGCCCTCCCGGCCCCCGACACCGCCACCTCGGCGACCGAATGCGAGATCGCCCTCCGTGAAACCGAGGCGCGCCTCGACTCGCTGCGCAACTCCCTGGCGACGGCGACCCGGCGCCTGCGCCTCTTCGAGGGGCGCCGCACCCGATTCGTCGAGGAACTCTCGGTGCCGGCAGCCGGCCAAACCGAACCCTCGGCGACCCTGGTACGCGACCTTCGCTGAACGGCGACGGCGCCCGGAGGACGGACGCCCTGCCCGGCGGCACTGCGGCGGAGTTGCGCGGGTCGTAGCTTCCAGCTCGGACCCGCGCCTCCCATCGAAACCCAGAGCGGCGGAACGTCCGGCCGCGGGTTGGCCTGGCTGGTCGCGCGCGGCTTGGCCGCCACCGAGCCCCCCGCGGGTTCTCAGTCGTGCAGGGCCTGCCGTTGCGCTATCGTCGCGGGGGCGATGGCAGACTTTGCAAAGACTTCGGTGGCGTGTGCCTCGAGCACGGGCACTCGCCTCGCCGCCACCGTCTCTCTCGCCGCCGTCCTCGCCCTCGCCTCGGTTGCGCCGCCCGCCACGGCGGCCCCCCGGGCACCGGTCTCGCTCTCCGGCCGGATCGTCGCCGTTGCCGACGGCGACACCCTGACCCTGCTCGACGACTCCTTCGAGCAGCACCGGATCCGGCTCGGGGCGGTCGACACGCCGGAGCGCGCACAGCCCTTCGGCAACGTCGCGAAGTCGAGTCTCTCCGGGCTCGCCTTCGGCAGGACGGCGCAGGCCCTCTGCGCCAAGACCGACCGCTACCATCGACTCGTCTGCACGGTGCGCGTCAACGGCCGCGACGTCGGACTCGTGCAGATCGAGCGCGGACTCGGCTGGCACTACAAGCGCTACGAGAAGGAGCAGTCACCCGACGACCGGCTCGCCTACGCGGCCGCGGAGCGCGAGGCCCGCGCGGCGCACAGGGGACTCTGGGTGGATCGCGCCCCGGTGCCACCGTGGGACTGGCGGCACGCCAAGCGCTTCCCGCTGCGCCCCGACCCGTTGGGGCGCCTGCGCCCGGGGTCCCTCGAAAGCGAGGCGCGCCCCTAGCTCGCGGGACTTCGCGTCAGCCGAGCAGGCCGGCGTGCGAGTGGGGGCGCCGCGGCAGGCGAGCCGCCGCAGCGCCCGGAATTCGCTCAGGCCGCGATCGTCGCCGCGGCGTTGGAGAGCACGACCTTGTCGCGCTCCTTCGCCTTCGCCTGCAGGACGATGCGGGTCGGGCTCTCCTTCCACATCTCGGTGACGATCGTCTCCCCGGGATAGACCTCGCCGGAGAAGCGCACCTCGAAGTCCTTGAGCTTCGTCGGGTCGCCGCCGCAGAAGGTGTGGATGACTGCGCGGCCGGCGTGGCCGAACGTGCACAGGCCGTGCAGGATCGGCTTGGAGTAGCCGCCGATCGCCGCCATCTGCGGGTCGGCGTGCAGCGGGTTCATGTCGCCCGAGAGGCGGTAGAGCAGCGCCTGCCAGTCCTGGGTCGGCATCTCGACGACGGCATCGGGCTTGCGGTCGGGCGGGACGTTCTTCTTGCCCGACGGGCCACGGTCGCCGCCGAAGCCGCCCTCGCCCTTCACGAAGGTCGTGAAGACGTTGCGGAAGACGAGGTTGCCCTTCTCGTCGTGCGAATCGACGTCGATGACCATGACCGCGCCCGAGCCCTTGTCGTAGATCGCGGAGATCTTCGGCGTACTCGTGATCTTGCCGCGCGTCGGGATCGGGCCGGGCACCTCGATGCGCTGCTCGCCGTGGACGATCATCATCGGGTTCACCTGCATCACCGAACCCATCGAGAACATCGACGAGAAGGCCGGGATGACGGCGAAGGTCGGCAGGACCTTGAGGTCGGCGCCCTCGTAGCAGAAGGGCAACGACGTCTCGCCGACGCCGAGCGCGTACAGCATGATGTCCTTCTCGGACCACTCGGCCCGGCCCACGTCGAGTGTCTTGCCCACGTAACTGGTGTCGATCGGCATGTCTGCGCTCCTTCGGGAATCGTTTCGGGTGAAACCACCTTCTTGCCCTTCGGCCGCCCCTGCGCAAGTCTGGCGGCCATGGCGCAAGGATCCAATCTCGCGGTGCTCTCGGTCATCGGGCGAGACCAGAAGGGCGTGGTCGCGCGCATCTCCACCCACCTCGCGGGCCAGTCGATCAACATCGAGGACATCGTCCAGCGGGTGGTCGAGGGACTCTTCGTCATGACGATGAAGATCGACGTCGGCGAGATGACGGTCTCCCTCGATGAACTCGTGCTTGGCCTCAAGCGCATCGGCGAGGAACTCGGCATGGAGACCTCGCTGCGGCTGCTCTCCGAGCGGCCGCGTCGACGGGTCGCCCTCCTGGTGAGCAAGGAGCCGCACTGCCTCGAAACCCTGCTGCGCGACCGCGACCGTGGACTCATCCCCGCCGACTACCTGGCGGTCCTCTCGAACCACGAAGTGCTGCGCGATCTCGCCGAGCGCAACGGGCTCGAGTTCCGCTGGCATCCCTCGACCGACAAGGCCGCGCACTTCGCCTTCATGCGCTCGGAACTCGATGCGCTCCAGCCCGATCTCGTGGTGCTCGCCCGCTACATGCAGGTCCTGCCGCCGGAGATCGTCGCGCGCTGGCCGAGCCGCATCATGAACATCCACCCCTCGCTTCTGCCCTACCACCCGGGCGCGAACGCCTACCGGCAGGCGTGGGAGGAGGGCGTGCGGGTGTCGGGCTGCACCGCACACTTCGTCACCGAGCAGCTCGACCAGGGACCGGTGATCCTGCAGGACGTCTTCACGATCCGCGTCGGCGAAGATACGCTCGTCGACGTGAAGCGCCACGGCATGGCGCTCGAGGGCGAGGTCCTGTCGAAGGCGGTGCAGCTCTTCGTCACCGACCAGTTGCTGGTCAAGGACCGCAAGGTGATCTTCCGACCGGGCATGGCCGCGAAGCCGGGCGTACCCGGCGGCACGGCCTGAGGCCGCCGGCCGTGTCGCCTCCGGCGGCGGCGCCTCCGGAGACGGCGGGGGCTCGGTACGGCGCGCGGAGGCGGCGGCGGCGCGGCGCGCACCGGCGGCCGCAGCCGCTCAGAGGAGCGAGAGCTGCTTCGGCCGCCCGATCGCCTCGCCGAACGAGCCGCCGGCCTCTGCGAAGATCGCGTCCGCGACCGGCTCCAGCACCCGCTCGACGTAGTGCTCGCGGTCGATCCGCGCCGGCAGCGGCCGCCCCGGCAGCACCGGCTCCGGGCCGCCGCGCGTGACGACGTAACGCACGATCCCGCCCGCCGCGGTGCCGAGCTTGCGTGCGGCCTGGACGTGCGGCGGCGCCGCCGCGTAGCCGTCGAGCGACCCCTTGCGCACCCGCTTCACGTAGACGAGTTCACCGTCGAGTTCGCCCGAGCGCACCCGCGAGGTCACCTCCGCCACGAACGGCGCGACGTCGCGGTCGGTGAAGAGCCGCTCGAGCATCCCCTCCTGGAGCCGGCGCGCGACCGCCGGCCAGTCGCGCCGTACCGACTCCAGTCCGACGACGATCAGGCGACCGTCCGCCCAGCCGGCGTAGCGCTTCTTGCTTCCACCCACCCCGCCGCGCACCCGCGGCAGGAAGAACCGTTCGAGGACGTACTCGAGTTCGAGCACGAGTCGAGGTTCGACCCGGTACTCCTCGCGGATCCGCTCGACGATCGCCGACTCGACGCGACCGCGCAGCGCCTCCGCCTCGGCGATCGCGGCCGGACCCGGCTCCGCCCCGCGAAGGTGCACGAAGACCGAGTCGGTGTCGCCGTAGAGCACCCGGTAGCCCTCGGCCTCCAGCGCCTCGCGCGTCCAGCCGAGCGTCCGCTGGCCGAAGCCGGTGATCGCGTTGGCGATCTCCGGGTCGAAGAAACGACAAGACGTCGCGCCGAGCACGCCGAAGAGCGCGTTCATCATGATCTTGATCGCCTGGTCGGCGTGCCGGTCGCCACGCGCCCGCGCCTCCTCGCGGCTCGCCAGAAAGCGCTCGACGATGCCCGGCAGGATCCCGCCTTCGCGCGCGAAGCGAGCGCCGTTGGGCGCCTCGATCGCGGCAGTCGCCGCCTCGGCCGACGCGGCGGCGCGTGCATGCGCCAGCGGATCGAGCTGGAAGGTCCGGATCAGACTCGGGTAGAGGCTCTTGAAGTCGAAGACCGCGACGTTGCGGAACAGGCCGGGTTCGGGCTCGAGCACGGCACCGCCGAAAACCACCGCGTCCGGCCGGTCGGCCCAGACGTTGGGTGCGACGACGCCACGGCGGTGCAACTCCGGCAGGTAGAGGAGATCGAACGACGCGATGCTCGCCCCGACGCGGTCGAGTTGCATGCCGGAGAGCCGGCTGCGCTCGATCGCAAGTTCGAGGAGCCCTTCCTTGGCGAGGATCTCGACCACCAGGCGCGCGTCCTCCAGGTTGTATTCGACGAGCGCGCGGGGATCCTCGCGGCGCAGTCGCTGGATCTCCGCGGCCGCGTCGGGAACGTCCTGCTCGATGCGCTTGCCGCGGCCCAGCACGGAGCGGGCGACCGTGTCGAGACGGTAGTCGGGCAGCCGCATCGCGTCGCGGACGAGCCCGATGCCGTCGAGCACCATGCGGCCGGGGATCTCGACGCGCGAGGTCCGGGTGAAACTCGAGTCCTGCTCGAAGCGCAGCCGCGTCGTCTCGCGACCCAGGTCGAGCCGCACCCGGAGTTGCGCGGCCCGGCGCGCGAGCACCCGCAGGTCGAAGTCGATCACGTTCCAGCCGACGATCAGGTCGGGGTCGAGCGCGCGGATGCGCACCACGAGGGCGCGCAGGAGCGCCCGCTCGTCGGCATGGACGATCGCACCCTCGACCGGCAGCTCCGAGAGCAGGTGGACCTCCTCGACGCCGCAGCCGACCAGAGCGATCGCGAAGACCTCGCCGGCATCGGCCGTGGTCTCGATGTCCAGCGAGAGCGTGCGCAGGTCGACGCGGACGTCGGCCGGGGCGAGTTTCGGATTGCGGAACACGAGCAGGTCGGGGTCGTGCGGCGACACGGTCGAGACGCCCTCGATCGCGACGCCCGCGCGCAGGCCGCTCTCGACGAGAAAGCGGTAGGGATGGCGGAGGTCGGCCTCGTAGGTGACGATGCCGGCCTCCTCGAAGCGCCTGCGGACGCGCGGCAGCGCACCGGGTTCGGCGACCCGCACCCGGGCGACCGGCAGGCCGGCGAGATCGCGCCGGCCGTCGGCCTCGATGGACAGGCCGGCCTCGCCGGTGAGCCGGCCTACCTCGGAGACGCGGACGTAGAGAAAGGGCCGAAGCCGGTCGTCCTCGACCAAAAAGGCCTTGCCCGACTCCAGGCGGCCGAACAGGCGGACGATCGTGCGGCCGTCGTCGATGCGCGAGGTCGGCTGGAGGATGAACCCGCGCTCGAGCGTGGGCACGGCCGCCGCGACGTCCGACACGGCGCTCAGAACCCGAGGATCTTGTGGCGCAGGCTCGGCGTCGGCGTCGGTCCGGTGATCGGCTCCGAGATCTCGACCGTCTGGATGAGCAGCCGTTGCACCCCGAAGGCCGTGTAACCGACGATCTTGACGTACTGGTTCGGTTTCGCAGCCGCGATCTGGTCGAGGAGTTTCTGGTCGCCGTTCCAGATGAAGTTCGGGTGGATCGGCATCACCTGCTCGATGATGTCGGCACCGGTCGGGCCTCCCACCGAGAGCGAGACGATGTTGACCAGCGCGAACTTGTGGGTCTGGCGCTCGCTGCCGATCTTCACGTCGACGGTCGCCCAGGGATGGACCTCGGCGGGGTTCGCGTCGAGGAAGCCCTCGACCCGGAGTTGCACCTGCTGGCGCAAGCCGCGCAGGCCGACGAGTGCCGGCAGGAGAAGCGCGAGAGCGAACGCGAACCCGAATCGCTTCATGCGCGGAACTTAGCCGCGCCCCGAAAGCGCCGCAACGCGTCGCGCAACACCTCGGTGCGAGCTTCGGCGACGGCTTCGACGCGGTCGGTGCACCGCCCGAGTTGCTTGACACCCCGGCATCGATTCGATAGCCGACCGGCTTCCCGGGAGTCCGCGCCGGGGATGATTGCGGGTGAGAGCGTCGGCGGAAGGGAAGCGGATATGGCCAAGGACGATTCGCAGATCAGCCGACAGGCACGGTGGCAGCGCAAGCAGCGCGCGCTCGGCTTGTGCGTCCTGTGCAGCGAGCCAGCCTTCAAGGGCTGGCGCTGCCGCAAGCACTACGAGCTGCACAAGATCTCGATGCGCCTGCGCTACATCCCGAGGGTGCGGGGTCGCTACAACGTGGGCGGCCTCGACCGGACCGTGGTCGGAGACGTCGCGGTAAAGGGAACAGCGGGCGTCGCTCGTCTACGGACCCGGAAGCCCGGTGGCAACGCGACGGGAGAGGCCTCGTCTGCCGGGGCGCCGTCCACGGGCGCCGCGACGCCGACACGGACCACCCGTGCGAAGGTCGAAGCCCGCAAGTCGCTTAGCGGCGCAACTCCCGTGCGGGCGCGGGCGCGGCGCGCCATGGCCAGGACCGGGGCGCGCCCGGAGGCGAATCGCACCGACCGGAGCTAGAGGAGCGCCGTGGCGAAGACGATGCGCGCGGCCCGCGGACGAGAGCCCGGGCGGATCGAGCTGGAGGAAGTTCCCGTCCCGACCCCGGGGGAGGGGGAGGTGCTGCTGCGCGTGAACCACTGCGGCATCTGCGGCTCCGACCTGCACTGGTTCCACGGCGGGATTCCCGTCCCCAACGTCTGTCCGGGGCACGAGATTGCCGCGACCGTCGCCGAGGCCGGTCGCGGCGTGTCGGGCGTGAAGGCCGGCGACCGCGTCACGCTCGAGGGCATCCGCACCTGCGGGCGCTGCGAGTACTGCCGCAGCAGCGACTACGAGCTCTGCCGCAACCTCGGGATGATCGGCATGACGATCCCGGGCGGGTTCGCCGACTACCTGCTCACGACCGAACGCCACCTGTTCCCGATTCCATGGGCCGTGGACGACGAAGTGGCCCAACTCACCGAGCCGCTCGCCGTCTCGGTGCATGCCGCGCGACTCGCCGGGGTCTCGATCGGGCAGCGTGTGCTCGTCCTCGGCGCGGGGACGATCGGGCTCACGGCGATCACGGCCGCGCGGCACGGCGGAGCGGGCGAGATCCTGGTCACGGCGCGACGCCCCCAGCAGCGCGCGGCGGCAAGCGCGCTCGGCGCCACGAAGGTCTTCGATCCCGCCGACGGCGGCGAACTCATGTCGTATTGCTTCGATCACCCGGTCGACGTCGTGATCGAGACGGTCGGCGACGCGAACTCGAGCCTGAACGACGCGATCGCCTGCGTCCGGCCGGGCGGGACCGTCGCCGTGCTGGGCGTCTTCACCCAGGCGCCCGTGCTGAACGCACTCTTCCTGATGATGAAGGAAGTCCGCCTGATCGGGTCGATGTGCTACGGGCGGCGCGACGGGCGCGCCGACTTCGAGATCGCCCTCGACATCCTCGCGCGCGAGGGCGAGACGCTGCGGCGCCACATGATCACCCACCGCTTCCCCCTCGACCGGATCCAGGAGGGTTTCGCAGCCGCGAACGACAAGTCGAGCGGCTCGATCAAGGTCAGCATCTCCGCCCGTTGATCCCGGCGAGGCCTGGTCGAGGCCGGCCCGCGGCTCCAAGGACCCCCACCCGCGGCCGGACGCGTCCACGCCCCGACGACCCCGCCTCCAACTCTCGCCGACGGCGCCGGGAGGGCTCAGGGGCCGGCCGGGGGCGCGACTCGGGCACCCCGGGCAAGTTCGGGCCGTCTTCGGCGTCGATTGGGGGACGATGGCCAGCGCACTCGCCAAGCGACTCCCGGGGCCGGTCCGCCCCCCCCTGGCCAGGGTTGCAAAGGCTGGACTTTCTTGGGAAAGCCCATCGGTGAAGGGTTCCCCGACCGGCCTCGGCCGCATTCCCGGCACCGAACTCGAAACGGGGGAGGACTGGGAGGCCGCCGACGAAGCGTCCGACGAGGCGCTCGGGAGCGACTTCGACGCCGAGTCGGGGGAGGACCTCTCGGCCGGCGATCTCGCCGGCGAGGACGACGATCCGCCGACGCTGCCGTCGGAAGCCTACCTGCGCGGCCAGGAGTTCATCGCCGACTGCATCGCGGGGGTCGGCGGCACGCGGGAGCGCTTCGTCGCGGAATACGGCGCGCTGGTCCGCTACGCCGTGGCCCGCGTGCTGCGCGCGAAGGAACCGGCGCTTCTCGCGACCGACCTCGACGACATCGTGCAGGCGGTTCTCCTTTCCTTCTTCGAACGCGACTGCCGACGCCTCAAGATGTACGAAGGTCGCAACCAGGCCTCCTTCGCGACCTTCGTTCGGATCTGCGCCACCCGGCAGACCCTCGACCACCTGCGCGCCCTGCGCCGCCGCCCGCGCATCGCGGCCGACGATCCACGCGACGAGCGCGAGGAGGGCCGGCTCACCGACGCGGTCGAACCGGGCCCCGGCCCCGAAGAGCAGGCCCAGGTGGCGGAGCGGATGGACCGGTTGCGGCGCGCCGTCGCCGAACTCTCGCCGCGCGAACAATTGGTGGTGCGTCTCGCCTTCGTGGAAGGCCGGGATGCCCCCGAGGTCGCGGCCGTCCTCGGCATCAGCGACAATGCCGTCCACGTCCTGAAGTCCCGCGTGAAGTCGAAACTCAGAGACCTCGTGGGGACGGAGTACTTCGACGATGAATAACCCCCGCAACGACCGGACCCCGGCGCGCGAGATGCTGCGGTTGGCGCTCGAAACGCAGTCCGCCGGCATGCTCCCGGGCGACGGAGCGCGGCTCGCCGCGAGCGACGTCCATCCCGACGAGAACGGGCTCGCGCTCTACCTCTCCCGCGAACTCCCGCCCCAGGCCTCGGACCGCATCGAAGCCCACCTGGCCGGCTGCGGCGAGTGCACCGAGGTCGTCGTGCTCGCGGCCGCGAGCGGGCGCAAAGCAACATCCGGGCAGCCGCCACGGTCGGTCGCGCGCCCCGCCCATGCGGACGGCGCAGCCTCGGGGATCGAGCGCCGGCTCTCGGCGGTCACGTCCCGCACCCGGTCCGCGGGTGCGGGCATGGAAATACCGGGCCCGATGACGGCTGCGCCTGACCGGGGCGCTTCACCCGCGGTGAACGAAACCCGGACGGGCCGGGTAGCGCGGCCGACCGCGCGCCCCGCGCGATCGGGATGGCACCGCTTCCGGGCCGCTGCCTCGATCGCGCTGCTGTTGCTCGCAGGCGGAGTCGCCACCGCCGGCTGGTTCGCCCTGCGCTGGGCCGGGCCGGTCGTCTCCGAGAAGTCGTCGCGCGCCCTCGAACGCAAGGTGTCCAGCGACGGCCTCTCGGTCGCGGTCTCGGGCGGGCCGGGCCTGCACATCGACGAGCCCCGCATCGCCGACGACCCGCGCTTCTCGAGCGGCAACTTCGCCGAGGCCTCGCAGGCCACGCTGAACGTCGATCCCGCGGAGTTGCTGCGCGGCCACCTGCGCGGCGCCGTGTCGGTCTCCGACCTCGTGCTGCGCCTGGTACGCAACCAGGACGGCGTCTGGAATGTCGAGACCCTGGGCGGCGAGCGTCTCGCGTCGGGCCGGCCCGAGGGCGGCAGCGACGGGGCGAACTCCGGTGCAAACCCGAGCACCGCCAGTGGCGCGATCCCCGCCCGTGCGGGCAATGGTCCCCTGCACCTCACCTCGGCGAACGTCGCCAACGGCAAGTTGATCATCGAGGACCGGGGGCGCGGCACCGAACTCGTCGTGGACCGCCTGAAGTTCGCCGCCAACAGCCCCGACGCCGCGAAAAGCGCGTCGATCGAGCTCACCGGATCGGTGGGCAACCGCACCGGTGGGGCCGGCCGAGTCTCCATCACCGGCACGGCGGGCCCCTTCCTGCGCGGTGTTCCCGCGAGCTACGACCTCAAGAGCTTCGACCTCGACCGGATTCCGGTCGGCGCCGTGCCGATGTTTCCCGCCGCCCTGCGGGGCGATCTCTCCTGGCACGGCAAACTCACGAGCGCCGGCAAGCGGGCCGGACCGATCCTCGACAACCTCGCCGGCCGCGGCGACGTCCTCCTCTCGAACGGCGGCGTCGCAGGCGCGAACCTCGCGCGGCTTCTCGTCGCCGGCCTCGACGCGCGGTTGGCCGCCGAGGGAGCGATCGGTTCGGGGCAGTTGAATGCCCTGCTCGAGACCGCGGCGGCCGGAGTTCCCGGTCTTCGCGAGGGGCTTGCCGCCACCGAGACACCGTTCGGCACCGTCAAGGGCCCGGTCGAGATCGGACAGCGGACGCTCGGATTCAAGGACATCGAGATCGCCTCGACGCTTCTCGACGCGGTCGCGACCGGGACCATCGGGCGCGACGGAGAGGTGCGCGCAACCGGCGACGCCCTGCTCGCACCGGATCTCACCCGGATCCTTCTGGCAGCGGTCCCCGCCGCCGCATCGCTCGGCGTGCACGAGGGCCGTCTCGCGGTGCCGTTCAGCCTGGTCGGCACCTGGCCCGACCTTCGCATCGCCGTTCCCGCATCGGGCCAGCCCGCGCGTTGAAGCCCGGACGGCCAGGCGACGCGCGCGACGCGGCCCCCGCGCCCGGGGCGCGGTCGAAGCGGCCGAAGCGCTTCTGCTAGGCTCGCGGTCGTGGAAGGGCTCCTCGAAGGCTTCCGCGTCCTCGACATTTGCGACGAGCGCGGCCTCCTCTGCGGACGCATGCTCGCCGATCTCGGCGCGGACGTGATCCGGATCGAGCCGCCGGGGGGGAGCGACTTGCGTCGCCGCGGCGCCCACCTCGGCGCGGGCGAGGATCCCGAACTCTCCGTCGACTGGCTCGCCTGCGCCGCGGGAACCCGGGGCATCACCCTCGACGTGACCCATCCCCGAGGACGCGGGATCCTCGACCGCCTCTGCGAGGGTGCGGACGCGCTCGTCGAATCCTGCGATCCCGACTTCCTTCAGGCCGCCTGCCTCGACTACGCCCGGCTCGCCGCGCGCCATCCGCGCCTCGTCGTCTGCTCGATCTCGCCCTTCGGTCGCAGCGGCCCGTTCGCCGGCCTGCGCGGCAGCGACCTCACGGTCACCGCCATGGGCGGGAACATGGCGCTGACTGGCGACGCCGACCGCCCTCCTCTGCGCTGCACCATGCCGAGCAGCCACTTCCACGGCGGTGCCGAGGCGGCGACCGGACTGCTCGTCGCGCTCCACGCGCGCGAGGCTACCGGGCGCGGGCAGCACGTCGACGTCTCCCTGCAGGCCGCGATGGTCTGCACGATCATGACGGGTGCGAGCCAGTGGGGGCTCGACCGCCGCAACCGCTCGCGCAGCGGGGCGCTCTACGTCGTGGGAACCACCCGCCAGCGCGAGGTCTGGCCCTGTCGCGACGGTTTCGTCTCCTATGCGCTGCGCGGCGGTCCCGCCCGCCTGCCGGGACTCGTCGCGATCGCGCGGTGGATGGCGGAGGAGGGCATCGACGCCCCGGCCTGGCAGCGCGACTGGAAGACGTACAATCACAACGACCTGTCGCAGGCCGAGGTGGACGCGCTTTCCGAGCCGCTGCAGCACTTCTTCTGCGGCAAGACGATGCGCGACCTCTTCGACGGCGCCGTGGTCCGCAACATCATGCTTGCGCCCGTGAACGACAGTCGCGAGATCGCGGAGAGCGAACAGCTCGCTGCACGCGGCTTCTTCGCCGACGTGCACGACGCCGGCCGCGGCATCGACCTGCGCATGCCCGCGCGCTTCGCGCGCATCCCGGGGGTGGACACCGACGTGCGCGGGCCGGCGCCGCGCATCGGGGAGCACAACCGCGAGGTCTACGCCGGGATCGGCATCGACGGCTCGGAACTCGCGGCCCTCGCGGCCGAGGGAATCGCGTGAGCACCGACCGTGCCTTCGAGGGCCTGAAGGTCCTGGAGTTCGGCGGCGGCGCGGCAGGGCCGATCGCGGTGCGCCACCTCGCCGACCACGGCGCGACGGTGATCCGGGTCGAGTCGCGCGAGCGGCCGGACTTCCTGCGGCTCCTCGCCCAGTCGGCGCACAATCGCGACCTCGACAACGCCCCCTTCTTCACGATGCTCAACTGCAACAAGCTCTCGGTCGCGCTGAACCTGAACCATCTGCGCGGGCTCGCCCTGGCGCGCCGTCTCGTCGACTGGTGCGACGTGCTCGCCGAGAACTTCGCGCCCCGCGCGATGCGCAAGTGGGGACTCGACTGGGAGAGCCTCTCGGCCACGCGCCCCGACCTCGTCATGGTGAGCACCTGCCTGATGGGCCAGACCGGCCCGCGCAAGGACTACCCGGGCTTCGGCGGACAAGGCTCGGCGATCTCCGGCTTCAACTTCCTGACCGGCTGGCCCGACCGAGAGGCGATCGGCCAGCACGGCACGATCACCGACTCGCTCGCGCCCCGCTTCGCAGCGGCGGCGGTCGTGGCCGCGCTGCTGCGGCGCAAGCGGACCGGATGCGGCGCGCACATCGATGTCGCCCAGACCGAGACGGCAGCCTATGCGCTCTCGGGCTGGCTGCTGGAGTGGACGGCCGGTGGCGAGGTGGTCGGTCGCGATGGCAACCGTTCGCGCTTCGCCGTGCCGCACGGGGCCTTCCCCTGCCGTGGCGAGGACCGCTGGTGCACGATCGCCTGCCATGACGACGCCGACTGGCAGCGTCTCGTCGAGGCGATGGGATCGCCCTCCTGGGCGACGGAACCCGGGTTCGCGACGCTCGCCGGCCGCAAGGCGGACGAGGACGCCATCGAAGCAGGCCTCGCGGCATGGACGCGCGGCCTCGACGCCCTGGACGTCTTCCGTCGCCTCCAGGCGTCGGGCATCGACGCCGGCCTCGTCGAGACCTGCGCCGACCTGCACGAGGATGCGCAACTCCGCCACCGCGGGCACTTCCGGTGGCTGCGGCACGCGGTCCTCGGCGAGCATCCGGTCGAGAAACTGGGCTACGAACTCTCCGACACTCCGGCCTCGATCGACCGCCCCGGGCCTCGTCTCGGCGAGCACGGGGACTTCGTCTACCGCGAGATCCTCGGACTCGGCGACGACGAAATCGCGTCCCTGGCACGCGAGGGCGTCCTGCGCTGAACTGCCGTCGCGCGACGCCCGGGTCTTCGCGCGACGCTCAGGTCCTCGGCAGAAACAACAGGCCGCGATTGTTCCGGGTGTCGAGCCCGCAGATCGTGAGCAGGTCGCCGCCGTCGTTCAGGCCGGAGATCGAAACCTCGACGATGCGGCTCCCGGTCGGGGCCTTCCAACCCGTCGAGAGCAAGGTCGTGCGGGTGCCGTCCACCCACTGGTCGAGGTGCGTCTCGGTGGTCTTGCGCGTGCCGTTCTCGAAGTACCCGATCGCAGCGCGATAGACGGTCAACCCGCCCGCGTTGATCCGCAACTGGTCGAGTTCGAGGACCTCCAGTTCGTGGTTCTGGTCGTCCTTTCCGGCGCTCTCGCCCTCATAGACGATCTGGGTCGTCTGGCCGGCGTCCCACACGCGGTAGCTCTGGCCACCCGTCGTGGCGCCCGGCTCGCCGGAGGTCACGGTGAAGAAGACCCGGCCGCGATCGTCGATCGCGTTGCCGCGCACCTGCACCGCCACGAGGCTGCCGATCGGCTCACCGGTCTGCGCAACGCTCGCAAATTCGCCGTTCGTGTAGCGGAGCACGCGATCCTGGTCGATCACGTTATCGCCGTCGGTGTCCAAGCGGGCGTCGATCACCATCGCACCCGCGGCGTTGATGGCGCGCGGCTTCGCCGAGATGAGCGTGCCGATGCCGGGGATCTGCTGGCCTCGGACGAGAAGGCTGCGGTACTGCCCGTCGACGACCTCGCCGACGACCGATTGTCGGCTGCGCGAGGGCAGCCCGACGAGCAGCCTTCCGGGGTCATCCATCGTGACCGTGACAGCCGACGTCGCCTGATCGACGAGATCGATCGGCAACTCGACGCGCGCGACGTCCGCACCCCGGCCCGAGAACATCTCGAGGTCGCAGGTGATGCGCTCGCGATCGCCGGAGGAGTCGACCTTGCAGGGGCTCATTCCGCCGCAAAAGGCGATCTTGCCGCCGTCGGCGATCTGGCGGTCGCCGAGCAACTGAAAACCGGCGGGGGTCGCATCGGGCGCCGTCCGCGCGACGAGCGAGAGCCGCCCGCCCGAGTAGAGGTAGACGGCGTCGTCGTCGAGTTGGCCACCGAGTTCGAAGCTGAAGTCGCCCGCTCCCGACATGACGAGGTTGCGTGCGACGACGAGCGTCAGGCCCTCGGGAAGCGTCGAGGATGGGGTCAGGATGGGCTGGATCTCGCCGGCCGGACGGCGCAGGAAGATGCCGTTGAGCGGCGGCGTACCGGACTCCGAGGCGATCAGCGCGATCGAGCGATCGTTGGAGAGTGCCGCCGACTCGATCGTGTTGACCACGAAGCCACCCGGCAGTTCGGCACCGTCCTGCAGCAGGACCTTCGGACCGGTGTCCGGCGTGCCGCCGCCGCCACCGCCCCCGCTTCCACCTCCGCAAGCGACGACGAGAGCGGACAGAGCGGACAGAAGGACGGCGCAGGCAGTGCCGCGCGATCGGATCGAAAAAGGATGCAGGCTCTGCATGGGGCCGAGACTAGGTCGGGAGGGAAAGCCGTGGCAAGGGGAAAATTCTCGTTTCCGCCCCGGGACCCGCCTGCCCTCGGGGGCAGCTTTCAATGCGCCCCGGCCGGCTCCCGGGCGAGGATCTCGGCCGGCGACTCGCCCACCCACTGCCCGGAGCGCTCGATCCGCGCGGAGGCGACGAAGTCGTAGCGCCGCCAGTAGATCACCCGCGACCGCGGGCGGCTCGGATCGTGGAGCGGCCGGTCGTAGACCCACTTCTCGTTGTACTCGACGCCGTGCTCGGTGGAGAGCCGCGACTCGTTGACGCTGCCCACCGTCTCGGTCGGCGTGCCGAAGAGCCGCACGATCTCGTTGCGGGTGGGCAGGCGATCCGCGGGACCGTGCGGCTCGATCGACGACGGGGGCGCTGCAGACATGTTCAGACCTCGAAGGAGACGCCGGCGAGCGGACAGCCGCCGCGCTCGATGTGGGCCTCGAACTCCGGCCGGAAGCGGCGCAGGAACCAGCCCGATCCCCAGGCCGCGGCATCGGAGAGCGCGCAGATCGTCTTGCCCTCCATCTGCCGGGTGATCTCGTCGACCGTGTCGAGATCGCTCTTGCGGGCCTTGCCGGCCTCGATCTGCATCATGAGCTTGTGCAGCCAGCCCGTGCCCTCGCGGCACTGCGTGCACTGGCCGCAGGACTCGTGACGGAAGAAGCGCGCGATCACGATCGCGGCACGCACCATGCAGGAAGTGTCGTCGAAGACGATGACGGCACCGGTCCCGAGCAGGGAGCCGTTCTTCTGCAGCGTGTCGTGATCCATCGTGACCTGCATCGCGGTCTCGGCGGTCAGCACCGGCATCGAGACGCCACCCGGGATGACGGCCTTGAGCGTGCGGCCCGGGCGCAGCCCGCCGGCGTACTCGTGGATGATCTCGCGCAGCGGCGTGCCGAAGGGCAACTCGTAGGTGCCGGGGCGCATGACCTGGCCGCTCACGCCGAAGATCGTGCTGCCCGTGCTCTTCTCGGTGCCGATTGTCTTGAACCAGTCGGCGCCTTTGCGGATCACGTGCGGCACGTGGCTCATCGTCTCGACGTTGTTGATGACCGTCGGGCGCTTCCAGAGACCCGCGATGGCCGGGAAGGGCGGGCGCTTGCGCGGCTGCCCCTTGCGGCCCTCGAGGGACTCCATGAGGCCGGTCTCCTCGCCACAGATGTAGGCGCCCGCCCCGCGGTGCACGTAAATCTCGAAGTCGAGTCCGCTGCCGAGGATGTTCCTGCCGAGGTAGCCGGCGGCGCGCGCCTCGGCGACCGCGGCGTTCAGGTTGTCGAATGCGCCACGATACTCGCCGCGCATGTAGACGTAGGCCGCGTCGATCGAGTTCGCCCAGGCGGCGATGAGCAGGCCCTCGATCAACTGGTGCGGGTTGCGCTCGAGGATCTGGCGGTCCTTGAAGGTGCCGGGCTCGCTCTCGTCGGCGTTGCAGGCGATGTAGCGTGGATGCACGCCGTCGGCAGGCAGGAACGACCACTTCATACCGGCGGCGAAGCCGGCGCCGCCGCGACCGCGCAGCCCGGAGTTCTTCACCTCGGTGAGCACGTCGGCGGGCTTCATCTGGCGGACGGCCTTCTCGGCCCCCTCGTAGCCGCCGTTGGCCTTGTAGTCCGCGAGCGCCGACCAGTTCCGACCCTCGGGAGGCAACAGGTATCCGACGCAAGCCATCTCAGCGACCTCCGCCCGAGCCGTTCGAGCCGTTCGAGCCGCTGGCGGCGGCGCGCGCACGCAGGCGCTCGAGCAGCGCCGGGAGGTCGGCGGGCTTCAGGTTCTCGACGAACGGCTCGTTGTTGACCTGCAGCACCGGGGCGGTGCCGCACGAGCCGAGGCACTCGCTCTCGCCGATCGAGAAGAGGCCGTCCGGCGTGATCTCGCCGCTCAGGATGTCGAGCCGCTCCTCAAGCGCTTGGGCGAGGCCGCGCGCACCCGCGACGCAGCAAGGGAGATTCGTGCAGATCTGGAGGTGCCACTTCCCGACCGGGTCGGAGTGGTACATCGGGTAGAAGGAGACGACCTCCTCCACGTCGATCGGCAGGATCCCGAGGAGGGTCGCGAGGTCGGGCACGGTGTCCGGCGGCACCCAGCCGCCGCACTCCGCCTGAATGAAATGCAGGGCGGTGAGCAGCACCGCGCGCTTCTCCGGGTATTTCGGGAACTCGGCGGCGATTCGCGCCTTCAGCTCCTCGGACAGCGGCATCGACAATTCCTCGGGTCCTGCGTTTCGGACGGGCGTACGGTGCGGCCGCGCTCAGCGGTCGCACTCTCCGCCGATCATGTTGATCATGTCGAAGGTCGGGATGACGTCGGCGAGCATCGAGCCCTTGATCATTGGCGACAGCGCCTGGGTATTGGCGAAGCTCGGCGAGCGGGGCCGGCACTTGTACGGCTTCCCGGTCCCGTCGCTCACCAGGTAGAAGCCGAGTTCTCCGTTGCCGCCCTCGACCGCCTGGTACACCTCGCCGACCGGCGGCTTGGGGCCCTCGGTGACGAGCTTGAACTGCGTGATCATCTCCTCCATCCGGTTGAAGACCCGGCCCTTGCCGGCCAGCCGGATGTGCGGGTCATTCACGTCGACCGGACCCGTCGGCATTGCGTCGACGCACTGCTCGATGATCCGGCGGCTCTGCTTCAACTCCTCGATGCGCACCAGGAAGCGGTCGAGATTGTCGCCTGCCTCGCCGACCGGGATGTCGAAGTCGACTCGATCGTAGGTCAGGTAGGGCTGCGCACGCCGCACGTCGTAGGGGATGCCGGCCGCGCGCAACAGCGGTCCCGTCACGCCGAGCGCCACGAGTTCGCTCCTGCCCATGAGCCCCGTCCCCTCCATCCGGCCGAGAAAGATCGGGTTGGATAGGAGGAGGTCCTCCATGTCCTGCTGCAGCTTCCCGGCGGCGGCGAGCTTCTCCTTCGCCAACGCCCGGAACTCCGGGCCCACGTCCATCGAGACGCCGCCGATCCGGACGTAGTTGGTGGTGACGCGCGCACCGCAGAGCGCGTCATGGAGATCCCACAGGTGCTCGCGGGCCTCCACGCCGTAGAGAAACGCCGTGAAGGCGCCGATCTCGAGCGAGCACGCGCCGAGGCACGTGAAGTGGTCCGACATGCGCGAGACCTCGCTCGCGATGACACGCAGCCACTTGCAGCGCTCGGGGACGTCGATGCCGAAGAGCTTCTCGCAGGCGAGCGCGTAGCCGACGTTGTTGATGATCGGCGAGACGTAGTTGAGCCGGTCGGTGTACGGGAAGGCCTGGTAGTAGAGCCCGCTCTCGCACTCCTTCTCGAAGCCTCGGTGGAGGTAGCCGACCTCGACCTCGGCCTCGACGATGCGCTCCCCGTCGAGCTTGAGCAGGATCCGGACGGTGCCGTGCGTCGCCGGGTGCGACGGGCCCATCTTCAGTTCCATCGGCTCGAAGGGCAGGTCGAGCGAGTCCTCGGTCGGCTCGACCGGGCGCTCGCGAAGCACCGGCTTCGGTTCCTCGACGAGTGTATGGACGTGCGTGTCGCTCACGATCGCTCTCCCGCCTTCGCCGCGCTCGTCACCGGGTCAGGTCGTCGTTCATCGGGTCGCGATGGACGGCTCCGGGACCGATGAGCGGTTGGCGCTTCTCCTTGGGGTAGTCCTTGCGCAGCGGGTGTCCCTCGAACTGCTCGTAGAGGTAGATCCGCTTCAGCTGCGGGTGGCCTTCGAAGCGTACGCCGTACATGTCGAAGGCCTCGCGCTCGAGCCAGTTGGCGCCGCTCCACAGGGGCACGAGCGACGGCACGACCAGATCGTCCTCCTCGAGCGGCACCTTGATGCGGATCCGGTCGTTCCGGTCGAGCGAGAGCAGGTGGCAGACGGTCTCGAAACGCGGTCGACGCCCGAGGTAGTCGACCGCCGTCAGGTCGACGAGCATGTCGAAGGCGCAGGCCGGGTCGTCGCGCAGGTGGCGGCAGACGTCGAGCAGCCCCGCGCGATCGACGATCGCGGTCGCCTCGCCGCGGTACTCGTTCACCGCCAGGACGTGGCCGGCAAAGCGCGCGAGCAGGTCGCGCAGGACCGGGCTCGCCGGCTGGAGCACGGCGTCGGCTGGTTCGGTTGCGTTCTCGGCTTCGGACACGGCCGGCCCCTATCGGTTGTAGCCGCGGCGGATGTACTCCAGGCGCCGCGCAAGTTGATCGGACGGGACGAGGAGATCCTGCTTGTTCCACAGCGTACCGGCGCGGGAGAACGAGCTGATCTCGATGCGATCGCTCATGACGATCGCCTCCTCGGGGCACGCCTCCTCGCAGAGTCCGCAGTACATGCAGCGGCCCATGTCGATGTCGAACCGCTCGGGATAACGCTCGATCGCGTCGTTCGTCTCCGCGGGGTCGATGCTGATGCAGTCGACCGGACACGCCCACTCGCAGAGACCGCAGGCGACGCAGCGCTCCTTGCCGTCGTCCATCTGGACGAGCACCGGCATGCCGCGGAACGACGCCGGCTTCACGACGTCCTCCTCGGGGAACATGACGGTCGCGACCGTGGGCTTGCCGCGCATCCAGCCGACGAGGTTGCGGGAGAAGTGGCGCCAGGTGACCGACAGTCCCTTGGCGAAGGCGCGGCTGCCGAAGGCGCCACCCTGGCGGCGCAGCGATTCGCGATCGACCTTGACGACGCGCGTGGCCATGGCGTTCAGGCCCCCTGCCCGGCCGCGAGGCCGCGGCTGCCCAGACTGCTCCACTCGAGTCCGCCGTAGGACGGCACCGCCTTGGCGAGTTCCGCGAAGGCCGCGCGCGGCTCGAGGGTCGCGTTCGCGGATTCGCCGCGCAGCGCCGAGGCGAGGCGCGCGAAGATCTCCCCGTCGGCGACCAGCCCCGCGGGCGGACGCAGCGCCGGACGGATGCGCTGCACGCGACCAGCGTGGTTCGTCATGCTGCCGTCCTTCTCCGCCCATGCGCAGCCGGGGATCACGACGGTGGCGCGGTCGGTGAGCGACGACAGATTCGTGTCCTGCAGCAGAAGCGCTTCGAGCTTCCCGACCGCCGGCTCGACCGCGTCGAGGCCGGCCACCGCGAGCAGGTCACCGCTGCCGATCACCCAGAGCACCTTGATGTCGCCCGACACGCAGGCGGCGAGAATGCCGGGCAGGTCGAGACCTCCCTCGCCCGGAGCGATGCCGACGTCGCGCGCACCGCGCGCATTGGCGACCTTCTCCGGCTTGATCAGGAAGTCGTCGGAGAGTCCGAGCGGGATGGCGAGCGCCAGGTGCGGGGTCTTGATCTCGTCGCGCACCAGGCGTCCGAGCAGCAGGGTCTCCTCGTTGGTCAGCGTCGGCGAGAGCACGACCGCGACGCTCGATGCGCCGTAGGTCGCGATCGCGGCCCGCAGGGAAGCGGCCGCCGCGGCGATCGCCTCGTCGACGCTCGGCCCGGACGGCGTAGCCACGCGTCCGTCGGCGTCGCGAGTGTAGTCGATCAGCCCTGCCGGACGAACCGCAGCCTTCGCCTCGCGCCCCGCGATGATCGCGCCGCGCAGCCGGGTGTCGTCCTGCACGAAGGCGTAGTTCAGGCGGCCGTGGTCGCACATCCAGGTGTCGTTCACCTCGTCGTTGCGACGCGGGACCAGACGCTGGATCTCGTTCTTGAACGCGCCGATCTTGACGTTGCAGCCGTTCGAGCACGTCGGACAGACGCTCTCGGTCTCCTCGAGAAACCAGACACGGCGCTTGTGGTGGAAGTCGGCCGAGAGCAGCGCGCCAACCGGGCAGATGTCGGCGGTGTTGATCGAGTAGGCGTTGTCGAGCGGGCGGTCGGCCGAGGTCGCGATGCGCGAGCGGTCGCCGGCACCAAAGACCCGCAGCTCGTCGGTCCTGCTGATCTCCTTGGTGAACCGGACACAGCGACGGCAGAGGATGCAGCGCTCCTGGTCGAAGACCACGCGCGGCCCGATCGAGAAGCGCTTCACGCCCTTGCGGCGCGGGCTCGTCGAGCGCGACTCGGTCCGGCCGTGGCCGAACGAGTAGTCCTGCAGGTAGCACTCGCCGGCCTGGTCGCAGATCGGACAGTCGAGCGGATGGTTGACGAGCAGCAGCTCCATCACGCCCTTGCGCGCATCGACCACCTCGGCCGCCTTCGTGTCCACCACCATGCCGTCGGCGACCGGGGTGTTGCAGGCGATCGCGAGCTTGGGAGCCTTCTCGATCTTGACCTGGCACATGCGGCAACTGCCGTCGATCGAGAGCTTCGGATGGTAGCAGTAGTGCGGAATCTCGACGCCGTTGTCGAGCGCGACCTGCAGGAGCGGCGCTCCCGCCTCGGCCGTGATCTCGCGACCGTCGATGACGACGCGCACCGGCTTCACGAATCGATCCCGGTTCTCGTTGGACTCAGTCATGGTCGCGATGGATGGGGACCGTGCCGGGCACGATCCGCCCTTCGACGCCGCGCGCGAACTCGCCGGCGGTCAGCTTGCCGTGGATGTTCTCGACCGGGCGCCCGGGGCGCTCGCGGGCGAGCCGCTCCTGGAGTTTCAGGAGGCCGTCGATGACCGCCTCGGGGCGCGGCGGACACCCGGGGATGTAGATGTCGACCGGGATGATCGTGTCGATCCCCTGGACGACGGCGTAGTTGTTGTAGGGCCCGCCGGTGTTCGTGCAGTTGCCGAAGGACATGACCCACTTCGGATCCGACATCTGCTCCCAGACGCGGCGCAGGACCGGCGCCTGGCGATGCGTGATCGTGCCGACGACCAGCAGCAGGTCCGCCTGGCGCGGCGTAAAGCGCGGCAGGGTCATGCCGAAGCGGTCGGCGTCGAACCGGGGTCCGGTGACCGACATGTACTCCATGCCGCAGCAGGCGGTGACGAACGGGTACTGGAAGAAGGCGTACTTCCGGGCCCACGCCAGCGCGTCGTCGAAGCGGGAGGTGAAAAAGGAATCCCGCTGGTCGGTCGCACCCGGGCGTCCGTCGGGGTGCAGGAATTGCTCCGTCTGGGACTTGCTCATCGCGCCTAGCCTAGCGTCGGCCGGACCCGGGCACCAGCCCCCGGGCAGGACAGCCCGCCTGATGTTCCGTATTTCAAACCCTCAACCCCGCGTTGGGCGACCAGTGCTTCACCACCCCCGGCCCACCGGCCCCCTTGGCCGGGTCCATCTCGGCGGTGCAGCCGTGCTCGCAGCGCTCGCCGTCGACGCAGCCCTGGCAGCAGAAGACGACGCTGCCGCGCCGCACACCTCGATCGACCGCGATCGGACAGCCGCACTTGGGACAGGTGAGATTCGCCATCGGGATCCCCGGTCGGTGAGCCCGGTGGAGTCGGCGAAGGCCGGAGCGACGCCGAGGCGCCGGGCCGCCCCGAGCGATCATCCGCCGGGAGGAAAATTGCCGAGTAGCACACGTTTGCCGTCCCGCGCGAGGACCCGCGGCGCGGGACGCAGGACCGTGAGATCCTGTTCCCGGTCGGTCTCGGTCGCCACGAACACCCGCCGTCCCGAACCCCATTCGACCTGCAGTCGATCGATCTCGATCCAGAGGTGATCGGCCCGGGCGCGTTCGCCGGTCTCGCGGGCCTGCTCGCCGATCTCGCTGTAGCCGTCGAAGGGGTCGACGAGGACGACCTTGCCGGGAAGGTAGAACGACAGGCTCTGGATGACCCGGCGGTAGCTGGCGACCAAGGGCGCCTCGCCCGGGCGGGACTCGCGGTGGATCACGCGGGCCATCTCCCGGCCGCTTCGCGCGAGCGCGCGCGCCCCGATCGCACCGGCGAGGGCGAGACCGATGCCGAGCGCGAGTCCCGCGACGAGCGCCGTCGGGGTCAGCCCGCGCGACGCCCGGTCGCGCACCCAGAGACCGGTGCCGGCGAGCGCCGCACCGCAGGCGAACACCGAGAAGCCGACGCCCCGGACCAGGCCCGGCTCGACCGACAACCGCCCGGCGATGCGAAACGCGAACGGCAGGCCGAGCACGCCCGCGAGCGCGAGCACGGTACCGACCGCGAGCAGGAGGAGAGCCGTCCAGCCGAGACCGCGGCGCAGGGAGGCCGGGTCCGCGAGCGCTCCGTCGAGTGCGGCCGCCCCGAGCAAAGCGAGCGGTGGGAAGGCCGGCAACACGTAGGTCGGCAGCTTCGAGCGCGCCGCCGAGAAGAAGAACACGACGACCCCGGCCCACAGCCCGCAGAACAGGCGTGCGTCGCCGCGTGCCGCGGACAGCGCGCGACGGCCGTGCGCGCCCAAGCCGGCAAAGGCGAACAGCAGCGTCCACGGAAGCGGCCCCCACGCCAGCACCGGGACGTAGAACAGCGGACTCTCGGGGTGGCCAACCGTGTCGGAGGTGAAGCGCTCGAAGTGCTCGCGCACGAAGAAGGCGTGCACGAACTCCGGATTGCGCATCGAGACGACGACGAACCAGGGAACCGCGACGAGCACGAATGCCAGCAGGGGCGCCGGCCGCAGCAGCGCGCGAAACGTCGCGCCGTCGCGCCGCACGGCGAGGAACGCGAGCGCGATCGACCCGCCGAGGACCAGCGCGACCGGCCCTTTGGCGAGCACCGCGGCGGCGGTCGCGACCGCCGCCGCCACCGCGAAGGAATCCTTGCGCTCCGAGACGTAGGCGCCCCACAGCGCGGCCAGCGCCGCCGTCAGGCAGGCGGTGAGCAGCATGTCGATCAGGACCGTCTGGGAAATCACGAAGAACAGGGGACTGGTCGCGAGCATGGCCGCGGCGAGCAGGCCCTGCCGCGGGCCGAACATCGCCCGGCCGAGCGCCCAGGTGGCGACGACGGTTGCGATTCCCGCGAGCGCCGGCGCGAGCCGCGCCGACGCCTCGGTCATGCCGAAGGCCTGGTAGGATATCCCGACGAGCCAGTAGAGGAGCGGCGGCTTTTCGAAGTAGCGGACGTAGTCGAGTCGCGGCGTCACCCAGTCGTTCAGTTCGATCATCTCGCGCGGGATCTCGGCGTAGCGCCCCTCGTCGGGATCCTGCAGCGCGAAGCCGCCGATCCGGCCAAGGTAGAGCGCGAGCAGCGCGACCAGGCCGACCCAGGCGAGCCAGCGCAGCGACGGTCCCCGCGGGTCGGCCGCGCGCGAGTCCACGCCCGACGCCTCCCGGTCCGCGGCCGCGGCTTCCCGGTCGAAGCTCACGGCCGCACCTGCGTCGCGACCGTCCCGCCGCGGCCCGGCAGTCGCCCGGGCACGACCCGGCAGAGGGGCAATTCGGCGATCGGCGGAAGGTTCGCCGCGACCTCGCCGAGCGTCGCGATCGCCAGGCGATCGCGCACCCTGCGCAACAGGTCCTCGAGGTGCTCGAGGCAGGGCCCGCCCTCGATCTCGGTGTGGATCGTGTGCACGTTCAGGCTCCCGTCGCGTATTTCGCGCAGGTAGGCGGCGCTGATCTCGGACACGGCCGACCCGCGACCGGAGCCGAGCACCTCGTCGAGCGTCGGCAAGGTCGTCGGGATCTCGGGGATCGAGGAGGCGTAGCCGTCGGCCTGCGGCCGGTAGGGAAAGGCACCGCGGGTGTCGCTGCGGTATCGGAAGCCCGCCGCGTCGACGACCCGCAGGCTCGCCCCGGTGCACTGCCAACCGGGCGCCGCGAAACCCTCGGGCGGGCGCGACAGGATCGCCCCGAACAGTTCCGTCGCCTGGCGCACCTCCGCGTCGACCTCCGCGTCCGCGAGGCGGCCGAGATGGTCGTGCCAGCGGACGTGGTCCCAGCCGTGCACGCCGAGTTCGTGGCCGGCTGCGGCGATCTCGCGCAGGCGGTCGGGATGGCCCGCGGCAATCGGTACGGGGGGCAGCAGCGTGCCCCGCAGCATCGTCTGCCAGGGGTAGATCCGGGTCGCGCGCGAACGCAGCATCTTGCCGAGGAAGCCGCGCTGGCGGAAGACGCGCAGCGCGGAGAGCCCGGTGCGATCCGGCCCCATCGTCACGTACCAGCTCGCGCGAACGCCGAGCCGCTCGAAGAGTTCGAGCAGTCGCGGCGCACCGTCGCGTAAACCGATCTCGGTGTCGACGTCGACCTTGAGTGCGAGGACGCCGCGTGGGTCGAGCGCAGCGCCCTCGGCCGAAGCTTCGTCGCTCACTGCGTGCGGAACCACTCGATCGTGCGGGCCAGCCCGTCGCGCAGCGCCGTGTCGGCCTCGACGCCCAGAGTCTCGCGCATCCGCCGGTTGTCCGGCACCCGGCGCGCGATGTCCTCGTAGCTGTTGCCGTAGACGTCCTCCTTGCGGACGAAGCTGATGGTGCTCTTGCTGCCCGAGATGTCGATCATCAGCTTCGCGAGCTCGAGGATGGACGTCTCGGCGTCGGTCCCGATGTTGAAGACCTGGCCGTCGGTACCCTCCCCGACGCCGGCCGCGATCGTCGCCGCGACGGCGTCGTCCACGTAGGTGAAGCAGCGGGTCTGCAGGCCGTCGCCGATGACCGTGAGCGGTTCACCGCGCAGGAGCTGGCCCATGAAAATCGTGATGATGCGACCGACGTCGATCTTGTCGAGGCGCGGGCCGTAGACGTTGAAGTAGCGCGTGATCGTCACCGGCAGCCCGAGCTTGTGGTAGGCCAAGCAGAAGTGCTCGCCGACCGCCTTCGAGGTCGAGTAGCACCAGCGGTCGATGCGCGTGGAGCCGAGCACGCGGTCGTCGTCCTCGGACCACGGCAGCTTGGGGTTGCGGCCGTAGACCTCGGAGGTCGAGCTGAAGACCACCTTGCGACCGTACTTGTAGGCGACCTTGAGCACGTTCTGCGTGCCGTTCACGTTGACGTTGAGCACCTCGTAGGGATCGCCCACGTAGTGCTCGACGCCGACGACGGCGGCGAGGTGGTAGACCAGGTCCACCTGCGCGATCAGCGAGTCGAGGATGTCGTGGCTCATGACGCTGTCGCGCACGATGCGAAAGCGCGGGTGCCCCAGCAGGTGGCGCACCTTCTGCGTGCCGCCAGGCTCGAGGATGTAGACCTCGTCGCCGCGCGCGAGGAGCGCCTCCGAGAGGTGGGAGCCGACGAATCCGCCGCCCCCGGTGATGAGGATCTTCACTTGGTCTCCTTCTCCGCCGCGACGGTTGCGCCCGTGCGACCCGACTCCCCGGCGACCTGCGCCGCCTGCTGCGCCTCGAAACGGGCCCCCGCCCCTCGTCCTTCGACGGCGCGCCAGCGCGCACCGTCGAGTGTCTCGCCCCGCCATCCCACCGCCAGGAGGTCGAGCGAGCCTTCGCCGCACGCCACCCGCGGCGCCCCTTCGGCGCCCGGCCCGGGTGCGATCTCGCCCGGTGCGAGTCCCGCCACCGCCGGGGCCGTCTCGGCTCGCCACACGACGAGGGTCTCGCCGTCGAGTCGCGCGAACGCACCCGGCCAGGGCTCGGTGACCGCGCGCACCAGGTTGCGCACACGCTCGGCCGGCCAGTTCCAGTCGATCGCGCCGTCGGCCGGGCCGCGGCCCCCGAAGTAGCTAGAGCGCGCATGGTCCTGCACGATCCTCGGGGCGCGGCCCGCCTCGAGCAGCGGGAGGGTCTCGCGCAGGACGTCGCGACCGGCCGCGGCGAGCTTGCGCGTGAGCACGAGTGCAGTGTCGTCGCGGCCGATCGCCACCCGCCGTTGCGCGACGATCTCGCCGTGGTCGGGCTTCTCGTCCATGTAGTGCAGGGTGACCCCGGTCTCGGTCTCGCCGTGCACCAGCACCCAGTTGACGGGCGCGCGCCCGCGGTAGGCGGGAAGCAGCGAGCCGTGGAGATTGAGCGCCCCCCGCGCGGGCAGTTCGAGGACCTGCCGGCGCATCATCTGCCGGAAGTAGAAGGAGAACAGCAGGTCGGGCCGTGCGGCCCCGATCGCCGCGACCGACTCGGGCGCATTCACGTCGTCGGGCTCGATCACCGGGACGCGGGCCGCGCGGGCCCGCTCGGCGACCGAGCCGAACCAGATCGCCTCGCCTGGCGTGTCGCGGTGCGTGACGACCAGGCGGACGTCGGCGCCCATCCGCAGCAATTCGTCGAGGCAGGCGAAGCCCACCTCGCTATAGGCGCAGACGACGATCCGCACCGCCCCCTCACGTGTCCCGGCCGGCGCCCGACCCGGGATGCCGGACGACCTCGCGGATGCGGAAGATCGGCCGACGGCGCACCTCGGCGTAGATCCGGCCGACGTACTCGCCGACGAGGCCGACCGCGAAGAGCAGGACGCCGACGAAGGCGAAGAGGATCGCGAAGAGCGTGAACACGCCCTCGCTCTCCGGCCCGACGACCAGGCGCCGAACGAAGAGGAAGAGCGCGAAGGAGACGCCGGCGAGAGCCACCAAAATGCCCGAGACGCTCACCAACTGGATCGGCACCAGCGAGAAGCCGGTGATCAGGTCGAAACCGAGGCGCAGGAGCCGGAGCGGCGAGTACTTCGATCTGCCCATCTCGCGCTCGACGTGCGCCACGTCGATTTCGACCGGGTTGCGCGCGATCATCGTCGCCAGTGCGGGGATGAAGGCCGACTGCTCGCCGAGTTCGACGATCTCGCGCGCGACCCCTTGCGAATAGCCGCGCAGCATGCAGCCGTAGTCGGTCATGCCGACGCCGATGCTGGCGGTCGTGAGCTTGTTCACCGCGGCCGAGATCTGACGGCGCAGCCACGGGTCGCGGCGTCGGGCGCGGATCGAGCCGACGTAGTCGTGCCCGGCGCGCAGCAGGGAGACGATGCGCGGGATCTCGTCCGGAGGATTCTGGAGGTCGGCGTCGAGCGTGACGACGCAGCGGCCGCGGGCCACCGAGAAGCCCGCGAGTACCGCCGGGTGCTGCCCGAAGTTGCGCACGAGTTCGACGACGACGACCTCGGGATGCGACGCGGCGAGTTCCTCGAGGATCGGCCGCGAGCGGTCGCGCGAGCCGTCGTCGACGAGCACCATCTCGAAGCTCTCCCCCGCGAGTGCGGCCGAGACACGCGCATGCAGGTCGCGCAGGGTGCCCTCCTCGTTGAAGATCGGGACGACCACCGAGATCTCCGGACCGGACGCCGGGGAGTCTTCGGGCGCTCCCGGCGGCAGCGACGAGATCGTCGGCGCCGGCAGGCTCACGGGCGGGCCGCCGCGCCCTGCGCCGGGCGGCCCGCACCGCTGCGTGCATGGTCGCGCAGGATGCCGGCCAGCGCATCGACGACCCGGTCGACATCGGCGTTCTCCATCTCGGGGAAGAGCGGGAGCGTGAGGATGCGCCGATCGGCCTCGGTCGCGACCGGCAGGCGGGAGGCCTCGGCCATCGGGCGATAGAGCGTCTGCAGGTGCAGCGGCACGAAGTGCAGCCCGGCGCCGATCCCCGCTGCTCGCAGGAGCCCGATCACCTCGTCGCGACCGATCGTGAGCGCGTCGGGCTCGATCGACACGACGAGGATGTGCCAGGCGTGCCGGTATTCGTAGGGGGCATCGCCGAGCGCCGCGACGTGCGGCACCGGGGCGAGGCGCTCGCGGTAGGCGGCGGCAAGCGCCGCGCGGCGATCGTTCATCGCGTCGAGGCGTGCGAGCTGGTGGATGCCGAGCGCCGCCTGAATGTCGCTGAAGTTGTATTTGAAGCCCGCCTCGACGACGTCGTAGGCCACCGGTCCGCGGCCACCGAAGCGACTCTCCGGGGTCTGCGCGATGCCGTGAAAGCGCAGCAGCTTCACGCGCTCGGCGATCTCGTCGGAGTCGGTGCTCACCGCGCCGCCCTCGCCCGTCGTCAGGTTCTTCGCCGGGTGGAAGCTGAACATCGTCGCGTCGGCGATGACCCCGATGGCGCGGCCCTTGTACGTCGCGCCGAGCGCATGCGCCGCGTCCTCCACCAGCGCGAGATGGTGGGTGCGCGCCAGTTCTAGCAGCGGGTCCTCGTCGCAGGGAAGCCCGGCAAAGTGGACGGGCAGGATCGCCTTCGTGCGTGGGCCGATCATCTCGGCGACGCGCGCCGGATCCAGGTTGAGGGTCGCCGGATCGATGTCGGCGAACACCGGCACGGCGCCGGCGTGGAGGAGCACGTTCGCCGTCGAGACCCAGGTCATGGGCGTCGTGATCACCTCGTCGCCCGGCTTCACCCCGCAGGCCAGCACCGCGAGGTGGAGCGCCGCAGTCCCGGTGCTCGCGCCGAGCGCATGGCGCACGCCGAGCCGGGTGGCGAGCAATTGCTCGAACCGTCCGGCCCGGGGTCCGGTCGCGAGCCAGCCCGAGCGCAGGCAGGCTTCCACCTCCGCGATCTCGGCGTCGGTGATCGACGGGCGGGCGTACGGGAGCATCCGTCTCGGTTCGTACCAGAGCGGGAGCGGCAGCCGCAAAAGGCGGGGATTTGCTCGGCGCCGCCGATCTTCGGTGAAAATCCCGAAGCCGACCCTTGCGCGCATGACGCATCGTGTCTACTCATGGCGTCAAGGGAGGTCATCGTCATGGCTGATCATGCGAACAACAACGTTTGGGGTCCGCTCCGCGAAGCGGTCGAGCAGGCCGGCGAGCGGGCGAAGGAATTGAACGGCCAGGCGCGCAAGCTCGCCTTCGCCGCGGTGCAGGACGCGCGCACGCGCGCCGTCAACCTGGCCACCGAGGCCTCGGAGCCGGTGGTGAAACTCGCGATCGGCTCCGCACGCAGCGCTCTCGAAAAGGTGGGCGCGATCGAGGTCGTCGACGTGGTCGCCGGGCTGGGCAAGCGCGTCGCGGAAGTCCGGGCGCGGGTCGAGCCGTACCGGGGCCAGGCGCGCAAGCGCGTCGACTCGCTCCTCCAGGGCTTGAACCTCGCCGTGCACAGCCACGTGGTCGATCTCGAGAAGCGTCTCGACGAACTGGAGAAGCGCATCGAGGGCCGTAAGGCCGCCTGATCGTCAGAGCCGGCGCGACTCCCGGTGACCGCCGCCCCGGGCGGCGGGGCTGGGAGCCCCCAGTCACGCGCGACGCCCCGGCAGCCGCGGCGGGGATTTCCGGATTTCCGTTGCTCAGGCGCCGGGGCGCGGGCCACGCGCGGCCGGGTGCACATAGACGCCCTGGGCGACCGCGACCAGGCATCGCGGAGGCGCGTCCCGCTTCAGGACGTGGTCGGAGCGGAAGCCTTCTCGGCGGGCTTCGGCGGCTCGGTCTTGGTCGATTCTGTCGCGGAGCCCGAGGAGGGCGCGCCGTCCGAGTCCTTGGAATCGCCGCCGCCGCCCTTCTTGCCGGCGTAATCGGTCACGTACCAGCCGCTCCCCTTCAAGTGGAACGCCGGACTCGAGATGAGTTTCGCGACCTTGCCCTTGCAGGTCGGGCACTTCTTGAGCGGCTTCTCGGTGATCTTCTGGGTCACGTCGAAGTCGCCGCACTTCGCGCAGCGGTATTCGTAGATCGGCATGCCGTCACCCGTTTCTGAAGGATCCCCCGGCGGTCGCGGAGTGCGACGCCGCCGGCAAAGACTCCGCTAGCGTAAGAGCGGCGCTCCGGCTTGTCCACCCGCCGCTGCGCCCAGCGATCCGTCGAGCTGACCCGCCAACTGGTAGAGCGTCGGCACCAGGAAGGCCTGCAGGAACTGGATGGCGAGCAGGACGAGGAGCGGGGAGAAGTCGACCCCGTTCATGGAGATCGGCAGGGCCCGCCGCAGTCGCTGGTAGACCGGTTCGGTGGCCGACCGCAGGAACCGCACGATCGGGTTGTAGGGGTCGGGGTTCACCCAGGAGAGGACCGCCGAGGCGACGACGATCCACCAGTAGACCCCGAGCACGCCCTGAACCAACCCGGCAAGGGCTCTCAGCAGATTGCCGATCACGTACATCATTCTCTCCTCTCAGGCCTTCCCGGCGCCCGACAACTCGCGGGAGCGCCTGGTGGCCGACTCGATCGCGTCGCCGATCGCACGCTCGAACCCGCCCGCGGCGAGCGCCTCGAGCCCCGCCTGGGTGGTGCCCCCGGGCGAAGTCACCATCGCGCGGAGCTTCTCGACCGGGTCCCCCGACTCGCGCCACAGAAGCGCCGACCCGATAAGCGTCTGCTGCAGGAGGCGCAGGGCGAGATCCGGCGGCAGCCCCGCGCGCTCGCCGGCGCGCAGCATCGCCTCCGCATAGGCGAACAGGAACCCGGGGCCGCTGCCGCTGAGCGCGGTCACCGGATCGAGCAGCGACTCCTCGGCGACCGTCGCGACGGCACCCGCGGCGCGGAAGATGCGCTCGGCCAGTTCCAGGTCGCCCGGAGCCGCGGCGGCTCCCGCGACCAGCACGGTCATGCCCTCGCGGATGAGCGCCGGCGTGTTGGGCATCGCGCGGACGATCCGCGTCCGCTCGCCGAGCCCGCGTGAGAGGGCCGCGAGCGTGATGCCGGCCGCGATCGAGATCACCAGGTGGCGCGGCTCGACGAGCGGCACGAGTTCCGCGAGCAGCGCCGGAAGCACCTGCGGCTTCACCGCAAGGATGACCACGTCGGCCTCGCGCATCACGTCGCTCGCGCGTTCGAACACCGCGCCGCCGGTCTCGGCCGCGAAGCGGGCGAGCGCCTTCTCCTCGACGTCCGTAGCGACGAGCCGCGTCGGCCCGGCCGACGAGTCCGTGAGCTTCAGCCCGCCACCGAGCGCGCAGGCCATGTTGCCCGCACCGACGAAACCGATCGTCGTCACGTCGCGGCCCCTCGCCCGGCGGCCTGCGGACGCGGACCGAAGATCGCCGTGCCGATCCGGAGCAGCGTCGCACCCGCCGCGATGGCCGCCTCGTAGTCGCCGCTCATGCCCATCGAAAGCTCGCCGAGGCGCTCGTAGCCCATGCGCCGAAGTCCGTCCAACAACGCCCGCGTCTCCTCGAAGGCGGCGCGACAGGCGGCGGCGTCTCCGTCCATCGGCCCGATCGTCATGAGGCCCTCGATCGAGAGTCCCTCGACCGCGGCGAGTTCGGCGAGCATCGCGGCCGCCTGCTCGGGGGCGACGCCCGCCTTCGCGGGGTCGCGCGTCACGTTCACCTGGAGCAGGCCTCGCACCGGGTGGCCGGCGCGTGCGATCAGCGCGCGGGCGACGTCGGGTCGGGAGATCGTGTGCACCAGGTCGAAGGTACGCGCCGCGACGGCGGCCTTGTTGCGCTGGAGCGGACCGATCAGGTGCCATTGCGCAGCTGCGCCTGCGGCGACACCCGCCGCGTCGCCGGCGACCGCTTCGGCGAGCGCCGCCTCGACCGCGTCGCGCTTGGTGCGCGCCTCCTGCACGTAGTTCTCGCCGACGTCACCCGCACCCGCCGCGAGCGCCGCGAGGACCGCGACCGGGTCGTGCCCCTTGGTGACCGCGACGACGCGCACTTCGGGGGCCTGGCGGCCGGCGCCGACGGCCACGCCCGCGACCTCGGCTCGCAACGCGCGCCAGCGCAGCGCGATCGCCTCGGCGGGCAGGGGTGCAGCGGGCTCGGGTACGCCGACCCGGCGTGCGGCGCGCGCGGTCTCCTCGACGGGGAGTCCGATCACGCCGGTCACGGAGCCGGAGACTCCGGTCACGAACGCGGAAGCGCCCGCCTGGATGCCATAGGCCCCGGCCTTGTCGTGGGGTTCTCCGGTCGCGACGTAGGCCGCAATCTCGCGGTCCGAGAGCGGCCGAAAGCGCACCCGGCTCGCGGTGGTCTCCCGGGCGCGAACCTCGCCGTCGCATGCCCAGGCGAGGCCCGTCAGGACGACGTGCTCGCGCCCGGCGAGTCGTGCGAGCATCGCCGCCGCCTCGCGATCGTCGACGGGCTTGCCGAGCACGTCGCCGTCGACGACCACCGCGGTGTCCGCAGCGAGCACGGCCGCATCGCGCGCCTGCCGTGCGACGCGCAGCGCCTTCTCGTCGGCGAGCCTGCGGACGTAGGCCTCCGGGGCCTCGCCCGGCAGGCGCGACTCGTCGACGTCGGCGGGCTGCACCTCGTAGGGCCAGGCGATCCGGGCGAGCAGTTCGCGACGTCGCGGGGAGCCGGAGGCTAGGATGACACGCATGTCGACTGCGCTTTAGCATCGCCGCGCATTGCCGCTGCCGGGGCGCGGTGGTAGCGCGCCGACATGCCGAGGCGGGACCGCGGAACAGGGTGCAGGCGTGAATCGAGGCTCGCCCACTCGGCGGTCTCCGGACGCCCGCACCGGACGCCCGGCCCCGCACCGGCCGGGCTGGCCTGCGCGATCTTCGCCGCCCTGCTCGCCGCCTGCGCCACACCGCCCACGCCGCGCCCGACCCGCACCCCGGGCGGGCTCGTCGCCCCGGCCGGGATCGGCGCGATCACCGCGTCCGATCCCCTCGGGCGCCGGGCGCAGGTCTATGCCGGCGCGCTGCGCGACGAGCGCGAGGGCCGGAGCGTAGAGGCCCGGGCCGGCTACGACGGCGCGGCCCGGATCGTTCCGGAGATCGGCGACCACGCCCTCTGGCGCGCGGCGAAGCTCGCGGCGCGGGAGCGCGACCGCGCCGGGGCCCGGACGCGCTACGACGCGATCCTCGAACGACACGGGGACAGCATCTACGCCGGGGCCGCGGCGCTCGAGCGCGGCCGCATCGCCCTCGACGAGCACCAGCCGTCGCAGGCGCGGTCCTACTTCGCACGCTCACTCGCGAGCGGGGATCCCGCGATCGCCGACGAAGCGCGGCTCGGCGAGGCCCGCGCCCTCGCGGCGCTCGGCAAGCATCGCCAGGCTTACGCGATCGCCGACGGACTGCGCGGCAAACCCGGCGCGGTCGGCGAGGGCGCACGCAGCCTCGGCGAGTCGCTCGAGAGACTCGGCCCGGCGGAACTCGGCCTGTCGCCGCTCGACCTGAAACTGCGCGGCGCCGCGGCGCGCGTGAAGGAAGGGCACGCCGACGAGGCGCTCGCGCTGCTTGGCCCGCTGCCCGCGCCGGGTGCGCCCGGCCGCGAGGAACTCGCGCTCGGCAGCGCGCGCGCACGAAGCCGGCAAGGCTCGGTGGACGCGGCCCTCGCTGCCTACGCGATCGCCGCCGCCGCGCCCTCGCCCGAGATCGGTGGCACCGCGTCGTTCGAGCGCGCAAAGCTGCTCTGGAACAAGGACCGCGATCCGGAGGCGGAGGCCGGCTTCACGGCTCTCGTCGAGCGCTTTCCGCGGCACGACAAGGCACCCGAGGCGCTCACCGCGCTCGGCCGCATCGCCGAGAGCCGCGGCGACTACCTGGCGGCCGCCGGGCGCTACGATCGAGCGGTCGCTGCCTTCCCGTCCGACGTCAACGCCGCCGACACCGGGTTCCGTGCCGGCTTCGCGCGCTGGCTCGGGGGCGATCCGGCGGGGGCCGCAAAGAGCTTCGCCCGCCTCGGCGACGACCGCGACGAGGCCGTCTATTGGCGCGCGCGTTCGCTCGGCGCGGCGGGCGACCGGGCGCGCGCGCGGGAACTTTTCGAGGGGCTGCGCGCGCGCAACGAGGGCTACCTCTCCTGGTGGGTCGACCGCGAACTCGGCACGCGGCCGCGGGCGAAGCCACCGGTCGCACCGCTTCCCGAGCCGCCGGCGCCGCTCTCGAGTGCGCCGCCGCCGCTCGGCTCCGCGGCCGCCGCGCACTACACCCGCGGCGAGGTATTGCGCTCGATCGGCGAGCGCCGCGACGCCGCGCGCGAGTACGCGGCGGTCGAGTCGATCGCGGGGCCGCAGCCTTTCCTGCTCGACCTCTACCGCGACAGCGACTCGTGGATGGCGACCATCCGGCTCGCGCGCAAGATCGAGGAGTCGGGCACGCCGGTGCACCCCGGCTACTCGTATCCCGAGCCCTACGCCGCCGAGTATGAACGCGCCGCGCGCGAGACCGGGCTCGACCCGCTGCTGCTCATGTCGCTCTCGCGCCAGGAGAGCCTCTTCGACGCGAACGCGCGATCGCCGGTCGGCGCGCGCGGGGTCATGCAGCTCATGCCGACGACCGCGGCGCGCGTCGCCGGGCCGGGCGTCGACGACGCGGCGCTGTCGGACCCGGCGACGAATATCGCGATCGGCAGCCGCTACCTGCGCCAGCTGGTCGACGAGAACGGCGGACGGCTCATCCCGGCGATCGCCGCCTACAACGCGGGCCCGGGCGCGGTCGCACGCTGGAAGGCGCGCGCCGGCAACCGGGGGGGCGACGAGTTCGTCGAGCTCGTCAGCTACCGCGAGACCAAGGGCTACGTGAAGGCGGTGCTGCGCAACTACCGCAACTACCGCGCGATCGCGGGACAGGGCGCGGCGGCGACGCCGAAGCTCTGGTGAGCGGGAGCCCGTGCCTGAGGCCCCGGGACATCCTCCGCACGCGACGGCCGAGGCTCGCGTCCGGCGACGCGGGGCGATGACCGTCGTCGTCTCCGAAGACGGTCGGCGTGTGCTCCTGCTGCGCCGCGCGATCCCGTTCCTTTGGGACCTGCCCGGCGGCGGCCTAGAACCCGGCGAGACGCCTCGCGAGGCGGCGGTGCGCGAGTGCCGCGAGGAGACCGGCTACGAGGTCGCGATCGAACGCGAGGTCGGGCGCTACCTGCACCCCAGCGTACACGTCGTCGGCGACCACCTGACCACCGCGTTCCGCTGCCACATCGTCGGCGGCAAGCCGCGCGGGCTTGGACTCGAGACGACGGCGCTGCGCTGGTTCGAGGCGGGCGCCCTGCCGCGAAGCCTCGAGTCGCTGCACCGCGCGATCGTAGGCGACGCGCTGGCGCCGACGGGCGAGCCGGTCGAGCGGCGGATCGAGTTCGCACGCTGGAAGCTCTGGCCGGCACGGGTCGCGTTCGCGCTCGAGGACGCGGTCGAAGGACTGCTGCGGAAGTGGACCGGGCGGGGCTGAGTCACCCGAAGATCGCGAGCCCCCGCAGCTTCTCCACCACCCCCCCGAAAGCCCCGTTCGACAGCGCGACCACGACGTCGCCTTCGCGCGCCCCGCCCTCCACCGCTGCGACGATCGCGGCGTGATCCGCCGCCGCCTCCGCGACTGCCCCCTTCGCACCCGCCCGCGCGGTTGCCTCCTCGGGCGAGAATCGCTCCGACTCCGCGAGCTTGCCGGGGTCGTGCACGGGGCCGACGATCACGCGGTCGGCGCCGCCGAGCGCGTCGGCGATCGCGTCCTGGAAGACCTTGCGCCGCGTCGTGTTCGAGCGCGGGTCGAAGAGCGCCCAAAGGCGACCGTTCGGGTAGCGACTGCGCACCGCCGCGATCGACGCGACGATCGCGGTCGGGTGGTGGGCGAAGTCGTCGATGAGCGTCGCCTTGCCGGCCGCGACGACCTGCTGGCGGCGGCGCACGCCGTGGAAGGTCGCGGCCGCCTCGCGGATCGCCTCGACCGGCACGCCGAGAGCGCGCACGAGTGCGGTCACGCCGAGGAGGTTACGCGCGTTCATCAGGCCCAGCACCGGGGTCGCGAGCTCGATGCGCTCGCCGGGGCCGGCCGCCGTGAAGCGGAGCCCGCCGGGGCCGTCGGAGACCCCCTCGATGCGCCAGTCGGCGTCGCCGTCGGCACGGTCGGAGAAGGTGACGTGCGCATGACCGCTCGCACGCACAACCTCCATCGCGGACGGGAAGTCGGCGCACGCGACCAGCGGTGCGTCGGCCGCCAGGATCCCAAGGAGGGCCGCGAAGCTCGACTGCACGTGGACGAGGTCGCGGTAGATGTCGGCGTGGTCGAACTCGACCGCCGTCAGGATGACGCCGCGCGGACGGTAGTGGAGGAACTTCGGTCCCTTGTCGAAATACGCGGTGTCGTACTCGTCGCCCTCGATCGCGAACTCGCGGCCGGATCCCAGCGCGTAGCCGCGCGGCAGGTCGATCGGCGCGCCGCCGATCCACCAGCCCGGGTCGCGGCCCGCCGCCCGCAGCGTCCAGGCGAGGAACGTGGTCGAGGTCGTCTTGCCATGCGTACCGGCGACGACGAGCGGCGCCCGCCCGTCGAGGCAGAAGCGCGCGAGCGCCTCGGGCATCGACAGCGTCGGAAGGCCACCGATCCGCGCCGCGACCGACTCGGGGTTGGTCGCCGTGATCGCGTTGCCGATGACGACGAGGTCGGGGCGCGGCTCCAGGTTCTCGGCGCGATAGCCGCGCGCCACCGGCACGCCGAGGCGCTCGAGTTCGTCGCTCGCCGGCGGGTAGACCTCGAGGTCGGAGCCGCGCACCTCGTGGCCGAGTTCGCGCAGGAGCCCTGCGAGCGCGACCATGCCGACACCGCCGATCGCGGTCAGGTGAATGCGGAGCGGGCGATCGGGTGCTGCGTTCACAGGGCCTCCATGACGAGATCGTGGATGCGGGGGCGAAACGCCACCAGCTTGTCGTTTTCGCGCGAAGGATGCACGCGGTTGGTGAGCAGCACGATCGAGACGCGACGCTCGAGGTCGATCCAGAGGGACGTACCGGTGAAGCCGAGGTGCCCGACGGTGCGCTTCGACGTCCGCGTTCCGGCGGACGAGCGCTGCGGCGAGGGCGTGTCCCATCCCGCCGTCCGGGTCGACCCCGGCACGGCAGCGTCGGGCCGCCACATCGCCTCGACGATCGCGCGAGGCAGGAAGTCGTGCTCGCCGCGCCCGGCGCGCTCGAGGATGCCGGCGAGCCGGTCGACGTCGCGGGCGCGACCGAAGAGCCCGGCGTGGCCCGCGATCCCGCCCATCGCGTAGGCGTTGTCGTCGTCGACCTCGCCGCAGAGCACGCGTCCTCGCCACGGGCAGTACGCGGTGCTCGCGAACTCCACGCCGTCGGGAGCGCCCGCGCCGGGCGCGACCGGCCGTCCGGGGCCGTGGCGGCCGTCGTCGAGGTCGACGAAGAAGAGTCCGTCGAGGCCGAGCGGACCGAAGACGCGCGCCGTGCAGACGCGGTCGAGCCGGTCGCCGGCCGCGCGCTCGACGATCTCGCCGAGCGCGATGAAACCGAGGTCGCTGTAGACGGCGCGCACCCCGGGGGGTGCTTCGAGCGGCTCGCGCTGGGCGACGTCGAGCACCCAGCGACGCGCGGCGCCGCTCGCGGCGAAGCCCGGGCGTCCCGCCTCCTCGATCGCGCCGACACCCGTCGAGAATGGCCGGTGCGCGGGCAATCCCGAGGAGTGCTCGAGCAGGTGGCGCACCAGCACACCACCACGCTCGCGACCCGCGAAGCCGGGCAGCCAGCGCGCCGCCGGGTGGTCGAGCCCGACGGCGCCGTCGCGCAAGAGCGCGAAGAGGGCGAGCGTCGTCGCGAGCGGCTTGGTGAGCGAGGAGAGGTCGAAGACGACGTCGGCGTGCATCGCCGCGCGCGACGGTTCGAGCGAGCGCCAGCCGGCGGCGTGCTCGAAGAGGGTCTCGCCGGAGCGGCTCACGCGCAGCACGCCGCCGGGAAAGTCTCCGCGCGCGACCGCCTCGTCGAGCAAGCGCGCTGCCTCGCCGAAGCCCGCCCCCATGCTCAGGCGACCAGCGGATCGAGGCCCTCGACGCGCCCGGCGGGAGCGACGAAGGTCTCGCCAAGCGAGTCGACGCGAAGCCGGACGCGCACACCGAGCGGTACCGCGAAATTCGCGACCCCGTGCCCGATCTTGGCGCCGTAGCCCACCGGGACGTCCAGGTCGCCCAGGCAGTCGGCGATTGTCGCACGGATCTCGTCCGCATCCCCGCAGTCGGGCATCGCCCCGAAGACGATGCCGCGCACGCCATCGAGCAGTCCCGACTGGCGGAGCTGGACGAGCATCCGGTCGATGCGTCGCTGGGGTCGCTCGCCGACGTCCTCGAGCAGCGCGATCGAGTCCGCGAAGCGCGGCGCATACGGCGTCCCGGCGAGCGAGACGAGCACCGCGAGGCAGCCGCCGCGCAGCGGCGCCTCGACCTCGCCGGTCGCGATGCCGAAGGGCACCGGGATCGACCAGTCGGTCGTCCCCGCGGCGATCGCGAGCAGGTGGTCGAGCGCACCGCAATCGGCCTGGCGCTGCAGGTCGCTCGCCACCATCGGGCCGTGGAGCGCCGCGACGCCCGCGCCTTGGACCATGTGCGCGAGCAGCGCGGTCGCGTCGCTGTAGCCGATGACCAGCTTGCGCCGTTCGCGCAGCCACGCCGGGTCGAGCCCCGGGAGCAGCCGCACCATCCCGTAGCCGCCACGCGCGCACCAGACGGCGCGCACCGACGGATCGGCGAAGGCCGCGACGAGATCCTCGAGGCGCTCGCGGTCGGGCGCCGCCATGTATCGGTTGGGCTCGCGCAACGGGGCGGCGACGACGTCGAAGCCGCGCGCGCGCAGCAGGGCGAGTCCGGCGTCGACCTGTCCGGGGTCGAGGAGCCCCGAGCCGGCGACGACCGCGATGCGGTCGCCCGGACGCAACGCTGCCGGGCGCAGCAAGCGCGCCTCCGCCCCGCCTGCCGTCAACGCGACACCGCCTGCGCCACTCGCCCCCCCCGCTCGCCGTCGCGCCGCGCCCCGCCGGGCGATCCGGCGCACACACCGCCTCCGACTGGGCTTTCGCCCAAGCAACCCCGACAGTCAATCCGGCGGGCGAGGCCGGGGGGCCTCGCCCGCCGCCGGCCGTCGTTGGCAAAGCCCGACCACCGTGGTAGCCGCGGGTAGCGTCGAGCGCGCCCGACCGGGCTCCTTCGGCCGCAACAACGGCGATCCGTGCGTCTCTCCCCGCAACAGCTCCAGTCCCTCGCGCGAGCGATCGTGGAGGATCTCGTGCGCGCCGATCTCGCGACCGTTCCCGGCAGCCATGCTGCCGCGATCAACGCGGTCGTCGAACGCTTCGAGACCTACTTCAAGTCGGCGAGTGCGCTCGAGGCCGAGGCGGAGCGCATGGCCGACGACCAGATCCGAACGCTCGGCCGGCAGGCTGCCGCCGGGCTCGACCGCCACCGGGTCGTCCAGATGATCCGCGAAAAGCTGGCGAAGGACAAGGGGATCCCGGTCTGACCGGGGAAACCATGCGGCTCAGCGAATCGCTCTCCTCCCACCTCGCGCACATCGCCCTCGAGGCCATCCGGCGCTCGGGGGCCGAGGTCCGCAACGACCGCCTGGCGCTTGCCGAGATCAAGAAGACCCTCGGCCGGCAACTCGACCAGGACCCCCGGATCGACGAGGCGGTCCGCCGCCGGATCGCCTCCCTGCAACGCCCGGTCCCGCCGGGCAGCAACGAGTACGAGGTGCTCTACCGCCAGTACTACGAGCAGGAAACCCGCAAACACCGTCCCTGACCCGGCCCCGGGCCGGGAAATCCCGCCATCGCCCCGAGATCTCCCTTGACACCTCCGGGGCCGTGGTTAAATCCGCGCACGGCTCGGCGCAGGCGTCCGTCCGCGGCGGACTAGGCCCAGCGCCGGCAATTCCAAGCAGTTCTGACCCCCGCTCGGGGTCGAAAGGAGAGAAAAGGTCGATGAAGATTCGTCCACTGCAGGATCGAGTGATCGTCAAGCGCGTCCAGGAGGAAGAAAAATCCAAGGGCGGCATCATCATCCCCGACACAGCGAAGGAAAAGCCCCAAGAGGGCAAAGTCATCGCGGTCGGCAAGGGCAAGGTCGACGACAACGGCAAGCTGCGTCCCCTCGACGTGAAGGCCGGCGACCGCATCCTCTTCGGCAAATACTCAGGCAGCGAGATCAAGCTCGACGGCGAGGAGCATCTCATCCTGCGGGAAGACGATATCCTCGGCATCATCGAGGCCTGAGTCTCCCAAAGATCATTCTTCGGAGGAAAGTGAACGATGGCAGCGAAGATCGTCCGATTCGGTTCCGACGCCCGCGAGAAGGTTCTCCACGGCGTCAACATCCTCGCCGATGCGGTGACAGTCACCCTCGGCCCCAAAGGACGCAACGTCGTCCTGGAGAAGTCCTTCGGCCCGCCCAACATCACCAAGGACGGCGTGACGGTGGCGAAGGAAGTCGAGCTCGAGGACAAGTTCGAGAACATGGGCGCGCAGATGGTGAAGGAAGTCGCGTCCAAGACCTCGGACGTCGCCGGTGATGGTACCACCACCGCGACCGTCCTGGCGCGCGCGATCTTCGTCGAGGGCGCGAAGATGGTGGCGGCGGGTCACGACCCGATGTCCATCAAGCGCGGCATCGACAAGGCCGTGCAGCACGTCATCAGCGAGTTGAAGACCCTCTCCAAGCCGACGAAGGACCAGAAGGAAATCGCCCAGGTCGGTACGATCTCGGCGAACAACGACCCCACGATCGGCGGCATCATCGCCGAGGCGATGGACAAGGTCGGCAAGGACGGCGTGATCACAGTCGAGGAGGCCAAGGGCCTCGAGACGACCCTCGAGGTCGTCGAGGGCATGCAGTTCGACCGTGGCTACCTGTCGCCCTACTTCGTCACCGATCCCGACCGCATGGAGTGCGCGCTCGAGGACGCCTACCTGCTGATCCACGAGAAGAAGATCAGCAACATGAAGGACCTCCTGCCGATCCTCGAGCAGATCGCGAAGACCGGCAAGCCCTTCATCCTGATCGCCGAGGACGTCGACGGCGAGGCGCTCGCGACGCTCGTGGTCAACAAGATCCGCGGCACGCTGCACTGCGCCGCGGTGAAGGCGCCGGGCTTCGGCGATCGCCGCAAGGCGATGCTCGAGGACATTGCGATCCTCACCGGCGGTCGCGTGATCGCCGAGGAACTCGGCATCAAGCTCGAGAGCATCACTCTGGGTGACCTTGGCAAGGCCAAGCGCGTCGTGGTCGACAAGGACAACACGACGATCATCGACGGCGCGGGCAAGAAGGCCGAGATCCAGGGCCGAGTTCAGCAGATCCGCGCCCAGGTCGAGGAGACGACCTCCGACTACGATCGCGAGAAGCTTCAGGAGCGCCTCGCGAAGCTGATCGGCGGCGTCGCGGTCATCCGCGTCGGTGCGGCGACCGAGGTCGAGATGAAGGAGAAGAAGGCCCGCGTGGAGGACGCGCTGCACGCGACCCGCGCGGCCGTCGAGGAGGGCATCGTGCCCGGCGGCGGCGTGGCCCTGCTCCGCACCTCGTCGACCCTCGACAAGCTCTCGTTGCCCGACGAGGAGCGCTTCGGCGCCCAGATCGTGCGCCGCGCCTGCGAGGACCCGATGCGCTGGATTGCGTCGAACGCGGGACAGGAGCCCTCGATCGTGCTCGACCGCGTCCGCAACGGCAAGGGCAGCTTCGGCTTCAACGCAGCGAGCGAGGAGTACGAGGACCTGATCAAGGCCGGCATCATCGACCCGACCAAGGTCGTGCGCACGGCGCTGCTCAACGCTTCGTCGGTCGCGGGTCTCCTGCTCACGACCGAAGCGATGATCGCGGAGAAGCCCGACGAGAAGGGTTCGGCTCCGTCGATGCCGGGTGGCGGCATGGGCGGCATGGGTGGCATGGGCGGCATGATGTAAGGCCGCCTGCCTCGCTGGCGTGCGCACGCGCGGGCGCCGGC
>CAMBZJ010000021.1 GCA_945872365.1 Klebsiella pneumoniae | reverse complement strand
CGGCCTGCGGGCCGTCCTCCCCGCCCCACCGTCACGAGGCCGCCCGCCGGGCCGGATTCGCCCCGGCCCCCGAAATCCTTTGCTTTTTCCGGCGCCCGAGAGAGCCCGGGGGTACCTGTCGGGCCTGAAGGCTTGCCCCGGCTGTGGCGTCCGTTTACGACGGGGGGCAGACGGAGCCCGGCTCCGACTCCCCCCGCAGACCGGCAATGAGGCCCCCGAGGCACATCATTGCGGCAGGTCGCGTGTGCGTGGCGCTCCCGGCCTCCGCGAGTGCCCATCGTCACAGGCGCGCGCCGCACGAGCGACCCGACGCATTGCGCGCTCGACGGCGGGGGGCGAACTTCGGCTGGAGCGCGATCCCGGCCGCCCTGTTCTTGCTCGCGGTCACCCTGCCGACGGGTGCGCGGGCGCTCGACCGGGAGTGGGCGGCGCGGGGTCAAGCGGACATTCTGGATGCGGCGGACCTCGGCCTGCCAAGTCGTGCTACCCACGACGTCGAACTCGCCCTCTCGAAGTGCCGTACGCAACTCGCCGACGTCGAGCGTACGCGCATCGCGCGCGCCGTGAATCGCGAGGCGACACGCCACGGCTACGATCCGCTCTTCGTCCAGGCGCTCGTCGAGATCGAGAGCACCTGCGCGCCGCATGCAAGAAGTCGTGCGGGTGCACTCGGCCTCGCACAGGTGCGCCCTGGGACCGGCCGCGCGATCGCCGAGGAGAACGGTCTGCCGTGGCGCGGTGCGCGCACGCTACTCGACCCCGACGCGAACCTGCGTCTCGGCATCGCCTACCTGCGCAAGCTCGAAGCCCGCTTCGGCGACGTGCGACTCGCGGTGGCCGCGTACAATCTCGGCCCCGAGCGCGTCGCCGGTATGCGGCCCGACCGTGCCCGCCGCACCGACTACGTGCGGCGCGTGCTGCGCCGCTGGGCGCGCCTGCGCTCGGAGCACGGCCTCTCCTGAAGCGGCTACGCCGCAGTGGCTCCTAGATCACGCCGCGCTCGCGCAACGCCGCGACCTCCTCCCAGGAGTGGCCGAGTTCGTCGACCAGCACCTGCTCCGTGTGCTGGCCGAACTCGGGTGCCACGCCCGCGATGCGCGGCGGCGTCGCGGAAAGCCCGATCGGCAGGTTCAGCATCTCGGTCGGGCCGTGCGTCGGGTGCGCGACGCTCGCGACCAGGCCGTTGGCCCGCACCTGCGGGTCGTCGGGCAGGTCGTTCACCGAGTTCACGTGCGTGAAGATGAAGTCGCCGCCCGCGTCGAGCAGGCGCTTCCACTCGGCCGAGGGCTTCGTCGCGAAGGTCTCGTCGAGGATCGCGATCAGCGTCGAGGCGTTCATGCCGCGGTCCATCATGCCGGCGAAGCGCGGGTCGTCGACGAGGTCGGGTCGGCCGATCGCGACGGCGAAGTCCTTCCACCAGCGGTCGGCCTGCGCCATAGCGAAGGCGATCCAGCGGTCATCGGCGCAGCGGTAGTGGTTCCACAGCGGGTTGAACGCGAACTGTCGCGAGAAGCGCGGCATCTCGCCGCCGAGCATCAGGCGTGAACTCACCGACAGCCCCTGGAGCCAGCTCATCGCGCCGAGCAGCGAGGCGTCGACCTCCTGGCCGATGCCGAAGCGCTCGCGCGCGAGCAGCGCGGTCAGCACCCCGAAGGCGAGCATCGTGCCGCCGACCTGATCGGCGATCGCACCCTGGATCGCGAGCGGCGGCGAGCCCGGCTCGCCCGCGGCCATCATGATCCCCGAGCGCGCGAGCCCGAGATAGTCCATGCACGGGCGCTCGGCGTCGGGGCCCAGGCGACCGAAGCCGCTGCCGTTCGCGTAGACGATGAGCGGGTTGCGAGCCTGCAGGTCGGCGTAGCCGAGCCCCATGCGCACCGCCGCGCCGGGGCGGAAGTTCTGCACGAAGACGTCGGACTTCTCGGCGAGACGCAGGACGATCTCGCGGCCCTCCGCGGTCTTCAGGTCGAGCGCGATGCTGCGCTTTCCGCGGTTGTTCGCCTCGAAATAGAAGTTCGGGCGGTCGCCGAGGTCGAGCCCCTGGGCGCGCAGCACGCCGCGGCCCGGGTCGCCGCCCTCGAGCGACTCGATCTTGATCACGTCGGCGCCAAGGTCCGAGAGCATGAGCGAACACACCGGCCCCTGCTGCCAGATCGTCCAGTCGAGAACGCGGATTCCTTCGAGCGGCAACGGCATCGCGATTCCTCCCCGGGGTGCGACCGTCCACGGCACCGCCCGCTCCTCCCTGTCACCCCGGGGAGGGCTGGACAAGGGCCGGCGACCGGGGTTGAAGGCCCCCATGCAGACCATCCAGACGGTGACCGGCACCTGCCGCCCCGACCAACTCGGCCGCACGCTCGTGCACGAGCACCTGCTCATCGGCTACCCGGGCTGGCAGATGGACGCGCTCGCCCCGCGCTTCGAGCGCGGCGAGGCCCTGCGGCGGGCGATCGACGAGATGCACCGCCTGCGCTCCTTCGGCGTGTGCACCTTCCTCGACCCCTGCCCGATGGATCTCGGGCGCGACGTCGAGTTCATGGCCGAGGTCGCACAGGCCTCGGGCATGCGCATCATCTGCACGACCGGCGCCTACTTCGAAGAGCAGGGCCTCACCTACACCTTCCGCAACCTGCCGCTCGACGACATCGCCGCGATCTACGAGAAGGAGTTGACCGAGGGAATCGGCGAGACCGGCATCCGCGCCGGGCTGATCAAGATCGCGACCGGTGCGCACCACGTGTCGGACTACGAGCGCAAGCTGCTGGTCGCCGCGGCGCGTGCGGCGAAGCGCTGCGACGTCCCGCTCATCTCCCACACTCAGGAAGGCAGTTGCGGTCTCGAGCAGATCGAGATCGTGAAGGCCGAGGGCGTGCCGGCGCACCGCATCCTGGTCGGCCACTCCGACGGCATCGACGATCCCGCCTACCACCGGCGCATCGCGGGCGAAGGCGCCTACCTCGGCTTCGACCGGCTCGGCATCACGGTAATCCTCCCCGACGAGGTGCGGGTGAAGAACATCGCGAGCCTGGTGCGCGACGGGCTCGGCAAGCACGTCTGCCTGTCGCACGACTCGAATTGCGGCGCCTGGCTGGGGCGGCCGATCTTCGGCCCCGGGCAGGTGATCGACGCAGCGCTCATCCCGCAGATGATGCCGCAGTGGACGGCGACCCACCTCTTCGAGCGGGTGATCCCGATGATGCGCGAGGCGGGCATCCCCGAGGCGGACATCGCCGCCATGACCGACGTGAACCCGGCGCGCTGGTTCGCGGGCGACCCGATCTGAACGCCCCTCGGCGACCGCTCTGCGCAACGTGACCGAGCCGAGGCCCCTCTTCGTCGAGGCGAACCGCCTGCGACACCACCTCGTCGACTGGTCTCTCCCGGGCGCGGCCGGTGCTCCGCTGCTGCTGCTCCACGGATTGCAGGAGCATGCGCGCGCATGGGACTTCGTCGCACCGCGCCTGGCGGAGAGCGGCCGGCGCGTCCTCGCGCTCGACTGGCGCGGCCACGGCGAGTCCGAGCGCATCGGGCGCGGCGGCTACTACCACTTCGCCGACTACGTGGCCGACCTCGCGTTCCTCGTAAGGGCGCTCGGCGGGCGCGTGGCGCTCGTCGGGCACTCGATGGGCGGCAGTGTGGCGCTGCTCTTCGCGGGGACGGAGCCCGAGCGGGTGTCGGTGCTCGCCTGCGTCGAGGGACTCGGTCCGCCGGATTCCCCACCGTCGGTCGCCGCCGGGCGCTACGCGGGCTGGATCGGCGAACTCGAAGCCGCGGCGCGGCCGCGACCGCTGGACCCGGCGCGCCCGAGGCTCACGCTCGAGACGGCGACGCGGCGGCTCGCGGAGCGGTTCCCGCTCTGGCCCCCCGGCGTCGCCCGGCACATGGCGCTGCACGGGACGCGCGCGATCGCGGGCGACCGCGACGGCGCGCGCGAGTGGCGCTTCGACCCGCTGCACCGGACCCGCTCGCCGCAACCCTATTACGTCGCCCAGGCGCGCTCGTTCTGGGAGCGGATCGCCTGCCCGGTGCTCTACGTCGAGGGGACGCGCAGCTACATCAGCGCGGCGCCGATCGAGATCGACGAGCGGGTGCACGTGACCCGCGCCGGCCGCGCGAGGATCGAGGGCACCGGACACCACCCCCACCTCGAGCGCCCCGAGGAAACCGCGCGGGTCCTGCTCGGCTTCCTCGGGCGCGCTGCCTAGGCCACCCCGCCCCCGGAGCGTTCAGCCCGCGTGCGTCTTCACGTCGCCGCGGCTGCGGCGCGCATGGTCCTCGATGCGGCGCTCCGCCGCGTCGAAGGCGTCGCGGATCGCGACGTAGACGTCCTCGTGCTCATGGTGCTCGGCCGGGTCGCGGCCGACGACGATGTCGCCGCCCGGCACGACGACGTGCAACCGGACGTGGTGGATGCGCCCGTGCTGCTGGTGGCGATGCGGCGACTCGATCACGACCTGGCAGGTCGTCATGCCGTCGAAGCGGCGCTCGAGCCGCTCGATGCGCTCCTCCACCTTGGCCTCGATCGCCGGCGAGGGCTCCATGTTCCTGAAACTGATCCGGGACTCCACCTGCATGGCTTGTTCCTTCTCCCCATGGGGCACCAACCCGATCGCCCGAGTGCAAACGAGCCCCGTCGGGGCAGACCGGGTTCCGCCTGGCGGGGGCGCTGAACGTTCCCCGGGAGTTTCAGCGCGGGCGCAGGAGCAGGCGCTCGCGCAAGGCATCGTCGCAGGCGACGTCGATCGCCGTCCAGGCCATCGCGAGTCCCCCGTCGAAGACCGCGCGATCGGCGACCTCGGTGCGGGCGCAGTCCGCGAACTCCGGCTGGTGCGGCACGGCCGGCAGGGAATCGAGGCCGATCAGCGGGTGGATCGAGGGCAGGGCGTGGGAGACGTTGCCCATGTCGGTCGAGCCGGAGAAGGCGCTCGACCGTCCGAGATCGGGAAACGACCGTCCGAGTTCGGAGGCGTTGCGGCGGTAGAGAGCGCCAAGGGTGCCGTCCTGGCGCATGTCGGCATAGGGTTTCGAGGCCTCGAAGCCGAGTTTCGCCCCGGTCGCGAGGGCGCCGGCCTCGAAGCAGTTGCGCACCCGCGGCACGAGTCGCTCGAGACGTCCGAGCGTCTGGGAGCGCACGAGGTAGCGCGCGGCGGTCCGCGCCGGCACGACGTTGGGAGCATCGCCGCCGTGGGTCACGATGCCGTGCAGGCGGTCGGTGGGGTCGATGTGCTGGCGCAGCAGGCCGAGGGCGGTCTGTGCGACCGTGAGCGCGTCGAGCGCGTTCACCCCGAGTTGCGGAAAGGCGGCGGCGTGCGCGGCCTTTCCGGTGTAGCTCACCTCCAGGTTGGCGCAGGCGAGCGACGGGAACTCCTCGGCGTCGATCGGCGCCGGGTGCGCCATCATCGCGAGGTGCTCGTCGGCGAATCCGCCGCGCTCGAGCAGCAGGATCTTCCCGCCGCCGTGCTCCTCGGCCGGCGTCCCGACGACGGTGACGGTGAGACCGACCTCATCGGCGACCCGCGCCGCAGCCAGCGCGGCGCCGAGCGACATCGTCGCGATCACGTTGTGGCCGCAGGCGTGGCCGATGCTTGGCAGCGCATCATACTCGGCGCAGAACGCGACATGGAGCGGGCCGTTTCCTTTACGGGCCCGGAACGCGGTGTCCAGCCCGCAGAAGGGCTTCTCGATCGCGAAGCCTGCGTCAGCCAGGAACCCGGCGCACCAGGCGGACGCCTTCTCCTCCTCGAACGCGAGTTCGGGATGTGCGTGGATCCGGTGGCTCAGGTCCACCAGCGCCGCGCGCCGGTCCTCGATCGTTTCACGTGCCGCGGCCTTCGCATCCATACGCACCGCCCTCCGGGAGCCGAGGATAGGGGGAAAGGCCCGGCCGCGACAAGCGTCGGCGTCAGGGTGTCGGTGTAGGTGCGGGCGTGGGTGTCGGTGTAGGTGCGGGCGTGGGTGTCGGTGTAGGTGTAGGTGTAGGTGCGGGCGTGGGTGTCGGTGTAGGTGTAGGTGTAGGTGCGGGCGTGAGTGTCGGCGTGGGCGTGGGCGTGGGCGTCGGCGTGGGTGTGGGTGTCGGTGTCGGTGTAGGTGCGGGCGTGGGTGTGGGTATGGGCGTCGGCTCGGGGATCCGTCCGCGGACCGCGCGCACCCGGAACGCGGCGGACTTGTTCAGGAAGCCCGTCGTGCCGTCGTAGAAGCTCAGGTACCAAGCGTCGCTGGGCTTGCTGAAATAGGTCGAGGCCGTCCAGTACTGGTTGGACGCTGTGCAGCTACAGAACGTGCTGACGCAGCCGGCCGTGCAGACGAAGCTGAAGGCGTGCTTCACGGCCGGGTCGATCCTCCCGACATCTTCGATCGTCTCGAGTTCGAACTTGGTCGGCAGGCGCCAGTCGCAGAAGCCGGCGAAGCAGGGGACCGTGTTGAGGGCCGCGAGAAACTCGCTGAAGGCCGTGCCGTCGGCGACGAGGCTGCTGGGCGCCGACCAGGTGTAGGTGTCGTCCTTGTCGTGGATGCCGCCCGAATCGTCCTTCTTTTCCCAGTACAAGCCGGTGCGCTGGTCCTTCACGAAGCCGTAGCCGTTGTCCACGTAGGACCGGCGGATGCCGGCCGTCGTGTCGCCGACCGCGCCGTAGGTCGTCGTCTGCCCGGTGAGGAGCGGCTTGCCCCGCGCCGCGTCCGCCTGCCGCGGAGCCACGAGCAGGCATCCGAGTGCTGCGACCCGGAAGCTCCGGCGAATCGACGTCGGGATCATCGGCACCCTCCTTCTCCGACCAACCACACCTGCGGCGCCTACCACGCGGGCAAAGTCGCGGGAAGACGAGGCCCCGCCCGGTCCGCAACATCCCCGGTCACCGGCTCCGGGCGGTGCCCCCGGGGCTCCGGGCGGTGCCCCCGGGGTACCGGCCGACCCCGGGGGAGCGAGTCGCGGATCGCGGTCTTGCAGTCGCCCTCGGTCGCGATCAGGATCGCGCCGTGCCCCGCGAAGCCGACGCAGTCCCGTCCAACGGCCACGGCCAGCCCCCGCCGAGCCGCGCTTCGGGGATCGCGGCCGAGGTCTTCGACCCGGTCGTCGCGGCACGCGCGCTCGCTCCCGCCGTCGCCGCGGCGGCCGAGGCGACCGAGCGCGGACGGCGCCTGGCGCCCGGCCTCGCGGCGGACATGGCGCGTGCGGGAATCTTCCGCATGCTCGTGCCGCGCGACCTCGGCGGTGCGCAGTGCGCGCCCGGCGCGATGGTCGACGCGATCGCGGAGATCGCACGCGCGGACGGGTCGGCCGGCTGGTGCGCGATGATCGCGGCGACCACCGGCATCCTCTCCGCCTGGCTGCCGCCCGAGCGCGCGCGCGCGATCTTCGGGGACCCCGAGGCGATCAGCGGCGGCGTGTTCCACCCGCGCGGCCGCGCCGTCGTCGCCGATGGCGGCTACCGCCTCAACGGTCGCTGGACGTTCGCGAGCGGCTGCCAGCATTGTACCTGGCTGCTCGGCGGGGCCCCCGTCTTCGCCTCGCCCGAGGACGCGCGACCGCGCCTGCGCGACGACGGCTCGCCCGACCTGAAGCTCTTCCTCTTTCCCGCCGACTGTGCGCGCATCATCGACACCTGGTCCACCTCCGGGCTGCGCGGGACCGGCAGCCACGACATCGAGGTGTGCGACCTGTTCATCCCCGACGGACACGCGGCCTGGCTCGGCGATCCGGCGCTTCACAAGGATCCGCTCTACCGGTTCCCGGTCTTCGGTCTGCTCGCCCTCGGCATCGCCGGCGTCGCACTCGGAATTGCCCGCGGCGCGATCGACGACCTGTCGGCGCTCGCCGTGCAGAAGGTGCCGACGGGCGGGCGACGCAGGCTCGCCGAGCGCTCCGCGGTGCAGGCCGACGTGGCGCGCGCCGAGGCGCTTCTCGCCGGTGCCCGCGCCCATGTGCACGCGACGATCGACGAGGCCTGGGTGCGCGCCCGGCGCGGCGAGGACCTCGACCTGCGCACCCGGGCGCTCCTGCGCCTGGCCGCAACCGACGCCGTCCGCCGCGCCGCCGAGGCGGTGGACCTCTCCTACGAGGCGGCCGGCGGCAGCGCGATCCACGACTCGAGCACGCTGTCGCGCCGCTTCCGCGACGTCCACGTCGCGACCCAGCACGTCATGGTGGCGAAGCCGACCTACGAGGTCGCCGGACGGGTACTGCTCGGACTCGACGCCGGCAGCGAACTGCTGTGAGTTCCTCCGCGACGGTCAACCCCGACCTCGATCCCGCGCGCTTCTCGGCGCTGCGCATCGAGCGCATCGACGACGTGCTGCGGGTGGCGATCGCGCACCCGACGAGTCCGGTGAACGCGGTCGACGACCTGCTGCACGGCGAACTCGCGGCACTGTTCCGCGGGTTGCGCCGCGAGGACTCGGCCCGCGCCGTCCTGCTGACCGGCGAAGGTCGCGCCTTCAGCGCCGGCGGCGACTTCGCCTGGTTCCCGGAACTTCAGGAGCCGGGCCGCCTCGATGCGCTGCGCCGCGACGCGAAGCAGATGATCTGGGACCTGCTCGACGTCGAGCTGCCGATCGTCGCCGCCCTCAACGGACCCGCGGTCGGCCTCGGGGCCTCGATCGCGTTGCTCTGCGATGTGATCTTCGCCGCCGAAGGTGCGACCATCGCCGATCCGCACGTGCGCGTCGGCATCGTCGCCGGGGACGGCGGCGTGGCGATCTGGCCGCTCGCGATCGGGCCGGCGCGCGCCAAGCAATACCTGCTCACCGGCGACCCGGTCGACGCGCGAGAGGCCGAGCGCATCGGCCTCGTGAACTTCGTCGTCCCGCCCGCCGAACTCGAGACGGCCGCGCTCGCCTTCGCGCGACGGCTCGCGGGCGGGGCCCCGCTCGCCGTCCGCTACACGAAGATCGCCGTGAACAAGCTGGTGAAGGACGCGCTCAACGTGGCGTTCGACGCCTCGACGGCGCTCGAGCTGGTCACCTTCCGCAGCGAGGACCACCGCGAGGCTCTGGCCGCGCTGCGCGAGAAGCGCCGACCCCGGTTCACCGGCTGCTGAGGCTCCCGGTGCCTGGTGGCGGCACCCCGGACCGGGCCTCTTGGGTCCCGGTTTGCGGACCGCCCGCACCGTGTGGAATCCTTGCAGACGCGGCTCGCCATCCGCCCGCGGGGGGTGGACGGGGGAGCCTGAACAGTCCGAGTCCAGTGACATTCGAGAACCAGCGCTCCGGCCCCTCGGCCGGGGCACGTGCGGCCGAGTCCTCCCCGGCTCCGAGCGTCGCACGGCACGGGGCGATTCCGCTCCGCGCGGATGATCGGGGAAACGAAAGGATCGAAAGCTCATGCAGAGGATTCTCATCGGCGCGGCCGCCGGCTTGATGGCGGCGACCCTGGCCTGCGCGACCGACGCGCGGGCTGACGAGAAGGCCATCCAGGCCAATCCCCATGGTGGCGGTGCCGCTGCGGCTCCCGCCGCGAACGCGTCCCCGGCTGCACCGATGGACGCGGCCGAGGTGAAGAAGGCGCTCTACGCGCTCGGCGTTGCGCTCAGCAAGAACCTCGCGGGCTTCAACCTGACGCCGGCCGAGGTCGAGATCGTCAAGCAGGGACTCGCCGACGGGGCGGTCGGCAAGGAGTCGAAGGACGTCGACCTGACCAAGATGGGTCCGAAGTTCCAGCAGCTCGCCAAGGAGCGCGCCGCGGTGATTGCGGCCCAGGAGAAGAAGGCCGGCACCGGCCTCATCGACAAGATGAGCAAGGAGAAGGGCGCCACCAAGCTCGACTCCGGCATGGTGTACGTCGAGGAGACGGCCGGCACGGGCGAGGCGCCCAAGGCGACCGACCGCGTAAAGGTGCACTACCACGGTACGCTCGCCGACGGCACGGTCTTCGACAGCTCGGTCGATCGCGGCGAACCCGTCACCTTCCCGCTGAACGGCGTCATCAAGTGCTGGACCGAGGGCGTGCAGAAGATGAAGGTCGGCGGCAAGGCGAAACTCGTCTGCCCGTCCGAACTCGCCTACGGCGACCGCGGTGCCCCGCCCAAAATCAAGCCCGGCTCGACCCTGATGTTCGACGTGCAGCTGCTCGGCATCGAGCCCCCGCCGTCGCCGAAGGCGGCTGCGGCGACTCCGGCGGCTTCCGCCGGCGACGCCGAGAAGAAGTGATCGGCTGAATCGCGGCCCCCGCCTGCCCGGACACCGGGCGGGCGGGGGCCGGCCGACCGCTCGCAATGCGCGCGGCCGCCACGCCCTGCGATGCTGATGCTGAATCTGGCCTCCGAGACCGATCCCCGCTGGGTCGAGCGCGCGATCGCCGACGTCGATCTGCTGCTCGTCGACCACGCGAATTGCGAGAAGAAAGCGGCTTCGACGGCCGTGAGCCTGCTCTTCCGCTATCCCGGCCGGGAGGAGCTGCTCCGCCCCCTCGCACGCCTCGCGCGAGAAGAACTCGCGCACTACGAGCAGGTGCTCGACGCGATCGCGGCGCGCGGCGCGACCGCACGCCAGGTGCCGCCGAGCCCCTACGCGGGAGAGTTGCTCGCCGTCGTGCGCGAGCGCGAACCGGCGCGCCTGATCGACACCCTGCTCTGCCTGGCGCTCATCGAGGCGCGCAGTTGCGAGCGCATGAAGCTGCTCGCCGACTCGCTCGGCGATCCCGCGCTCGCGGCGCTCTACCGCGGGCTGCTCGCGAGCGAGGCCCGACACCACCAGGCGTATCTCGACCTGGCGCTGGCGGTGGCCCCGGCGAACGAGGTGCGCTCGAGGCTGCGGGAGTTGGCGCTGCATGAAGCGGCCGTGATCGCCGCCGCGCCGCCGCTGGCACTCATGCACACCTGAGAGTGCCGCTAAGGATCCGTCCTCGATCGACCCCGGCACGGTCGTCGTCGCGATCGACGAGGCAGGCGAAGCCTCCGGCACCGCTGGCAGCGCCAGCGGTGCCGGAGGCCGGAGTCAAAGGGTCAAAGGTCCAATGACCAAAGGGTCAAGTCACGAGGCACCGCGGACGGCACGCACGTAGCGGACATCCGTCTTACCGGCGCCGTAGTTGTAGCCGTTGCCGAAGCTCAATCCCCACGCGCTGGCCGGATTGTTTAGGTTCGTAGACGACGACCAGTAGATGTCGGAACCCGTCGGCCCGAAGATCGCGTTGATGCAGGGCGCACCGCCCTTACAGGCAGGCGCCGTAAAATCGACGATTCCGCCGGTGGCGTAGACATTATCCTCCGTCCCGCTCAACTCGACGCTGGTCGGCAGGCGCCAATCGGTGTGCCCGAGCCACGGCGTGCAGCCGCTGGTGTAGGCACCTTGGCAGTTCAAACTCTAGTCGTCATTCTCATCGTCAGGTCCTCTCGTTTCCGTGCTCGAAAACCAGCACGGAGTCCGTGCGGCTGCATCGCCGTTCGCGGGGGGGGGGGCATATGACGGTCCAGCCTGCTGATCCAGAAACACCCTGGGCCTTCAGGGGAAAATGTGACGAATCCGGCATTTAGCGGGATGAATCCGGCACGGAGGCAGGCTGGTTCACTCGGGAACCACGGGCCTCGGCCCGGAGATCGGTACCTCGGCGGCAGGGCCCCGCGGGTTCAGCCGCGGGCCGGGGGCCGACTCGTCTTCCGGCGAAGCTCCCCGCTCGCGCCGATCTCCGCGATCGCACGCCACACGGCAGGCTCGAGGCTCGCGCTCTCGATCTCCAGCACGACCTCGTCGTCGCGCACCGGCACGAAGTCCGCACCGGCCTGCTCCGCCGTGCGCGCAGTGCCGAGTGCCACGTCGGCGACACCGGCTGCGACCAGGACCGCCGCAGCGAGCGGCGGAATCTCGTCCGCTTCCGCCCCCGCACACCCGTCGCCACCGGGCCGCGCCGGGTCGGCCTCGAGACTCGCAAGGGCGCGCTCGCCCGCCACCGCGCCGCCGCGCTTGAGCGACGGGAGACGTCGCACACCTTCCCTCGCCGCATCCGCCACCGCGGCGAGGCCAAGCGGGTTGCCCCGCGCCACGACGAGGCCGCTCGCGCGTCGGTCGAGCACGATCGCCGAGCCGGGGCTTGCAACCGCACCGCTCGCGTCGGCTGCGGCCGAGGCGTCCGGCCCGGCGGTCGCGTCGCCACGCGCGGCCCGCACCCGCACGCACCCGTGGACCGCGCCCGCCGCGACCAGCCCCGCTGCGGCGGCGTCGCTGCAGGGTCGCAGCGCGATGCGGATCGCCAAGCCATGCGCGCGCAACGCGTCCTCGAACGCGTCGAGCGCGGGGTCGGCGAGACCGGCGAACAGCAGCGTGAACGGCGCTGGGGCGCCGTCGACGTCCTCGACCGCGACCGCGGAGCCCGGCCCGATCGCACTCGCCCCGGGGCGCAGGCGCACGAGCCCGCCCGCGCGGGCGAGGCTCGAGAGGGCGCCTGCGCCGCGCGCGAGCGGGCGGACGACCGTCCGCCCCGCGACGCGGGCCAGGTCCACGCGCACGAGTTCCTCGAGATCGGACCGGGTCGGGATCGCCTCGGTGGCGAACGCTTCCCGCGTCGCGGGCACCGCGGCGGGCTCGCCGAGCAGTCGCGCGACCAGCGGGGCGAGCACCTCGCGTGCGACCATCGCCGCGGCGATCGGGTAGCCGGGCAGCCCGATCGCGACGCGCGCGCGGCGCCCGGGCTGCGGGTCGAGCGACGCGAGGATCGTCGGACGACCCGGGACGAGACCGATGCCGGTTGCGAACACCCGGCCGACCGCGCCGAATGCGGTCGCCGTCCAGTCGCGCGAGCCCGCCGACGAACCCGCGATCGTGCAGACGACGTCGGCGCGGCCGGCGGCGTCGACGACCGCGCGTACGAGCGCGTCGGAGTCGTCGCCGACGCGCGGCAGGCGCTGCACTTCGACCCCCTGCGCGCGCAGCGTCGCGGCCAGCATGCGCGAGTTCGACTCGATCGTCGTCCCCGCCGGCCGCGGCGCGCCCGGCTCGACGAGTTCGTCGCCGGTCGGCAGGATCGCGACGACCGGCCTGCGCCGCACCGCCACCCGGTCGACGCCCGAGGCGAGCAACAGGCCGAGATCGGCGGGCGAAAGGCGGTGGCCCGCGGGCAGCAGTCGCTCGCCGGCGACGACGTCCTCACCGACCACGCGCACGTTCGACCATGGCGCGGGAGCCTCGCGCACCCGCACTGCCGCTGCGGGCTCGCCGCGCTCGCCCGCCGAGCCGTCGCCGGAAGCCGCCGCGCCGTCGCCTGCTACCGGTTCGACACGTTCGACCATGACGACCGCGTCGGCCCCGGCCGCCAGTGCCTGCCCGGTGTCGATCCACGCGAAACCGCCCTCGCCCGGACGGCGGTCCGCGCGCAGCAAGACCGGCGCGTCGGGACTCGCCGCGAGGAGATCCGATGCGCGCACCGCGATGCCGTCCATCGCGGCCAGGTGGACGTCGGGCACGGACGCGCGCGCCACGACCGGCGTCGCCGTCGTCCGCCCGCAGGCGTCCTCGACCTCGACCGACTCCTCGTCGAGCGGCTCGACCGCAGCGACGAGCGCCGCGACCGCCTCCGCGATCGAGCGACGGGCGAGGCCCGGGTTGCCGGCGCGTCCCGGTCCCACCCGCTCAGGCACCGATCCGCGCGTGGTCGAGGCACGGCAGCTCGGCGCGCACGCGCGCGAGCCGCGCGAGGTCGACCTCGGCGACGATCACGCCGTTGCCGTCGGGCGCGCACGCGAGCATCGTACCCCAGGGGTCGACGATCGCGGAGTGCCCGTAGTCGAGGTGGCCGTGCGGCGTCGGTCCCCACTGGTTCGGCGCGAGCACGTAGCACTGGTTCTCGATCGCGCGAGCACGCAGCAGGACCTCCCAGTGGGCGGCACCGGTCGGGAACGTGAAGGCCGAGGGGATGCACAGCACCTGCGCCCCGGCGCGCCCGAGCGCCCGGTAGAGCTCCGGGAAGCGCAGGTCGTAGCAGACGCTCAGACCGAGTCTCGCGACCTCGGCGTCCACGCACACGACCTCGTCGCCGGCGATGCGCCGCTCCGACTCGCGCGACTCGACGCGACCGGGGATCGAGACGTCGAAGAGGTGGATCTTGCGGTAGGAGGCGAGCAGCGCGCCGTCCACGCCGAGGACGACGCTCGTGTTGCCGGGCAATTCTCCGTCGATGACGGGGCGTTCGAGGATCGAGCCGCCGACGATCGTCAGGCGGTGCCGGCGCGCGAGCGTCGCCAGCAGCGCGACAGTCGGCCCGTCGAGCGGCTCCCACGCCGTGGCGTCGTCCTCGCCCCGCCCGCGCCAGGAGAAGTTCTCGGGCAACACGATGAGCCGCGCGCCGCGACGGGCGGCCTCGTCGACGAGCGCCTCGGCGAGCGCGAGGTTCGCGCGCTTGTCGGCGCCCGCCCGCATCTGCACGCAGGCGGCGAGGAAGGACTCGCGGTGCGCCGACATGCGACCGGGCTATCCCGCTCGTTCGAGCCCCGCAACCCGGCGGAGGTGCCGCACGCTTGGAGCATCCTGAAGTGGCACTTCAGGATGCTCATGCCCCGCGCGGCCGGGCGGGAGCTGCGCCGGCTCACTGCAGGATGAGCTTGGGCACCTTTGCGAGGATCGCCTCGGCGACCTTCTCGGGGTCGGCGTGGTAGACGCCGCGCAGGATCTCGTCGCGCAGGCGTTCCACCAGGCGCCGCCGCTCCGTCGTCGCCGCGCGTTCGAGCCGCTCGATGCGCGCGGCCTCCTCACCGCTCGCCCGGCGCCGTCGCGCGGCGGGGCAAGCCTCGTTCGCCGCGTCGGGGTGCCGGCGCTCCCGCCCGGCCACCCCCGGCCGCGCGGGCCTCCGGGTTCGTTTCGTTTCGCCCATCGAGAGGCTTCAGCGGCTGTCGCGACGCCGCCCTTTAGCGGGCGGCGTACGTTTCAGTCGAAGAGATCGCCGTTGCCGTGCGATTCGGTGAGCGCGACGCGCAGGCGCGACATCGCCTGACCATGCAGCTGCGATATGCGACCCTCGGTCAGGTCGAGAGCGTCGGCGACCTCGCGCATCGTCAGCCCCTCGAAGTAGTAGAGCGAGACGGCGATGCGTTCTTTCTCCGGGAGGCGCTCGATCGCGCGGGCGAGCAGCGAGAGGCGCTGCTTGCGCAGCACGATGCTGGTCGGGCCGGTCGCGCGCTCGTCGGCGAACACGTGGTCCAGACTCAACGCCTCTTCGCCCCGTCCGTGGCCGAACTCGGCCGCCGACACGAGCGAGGCCGACACGCAGTCGGCGAGCGTCTCCGAGTATTCCTGCAGGCTGAGCCCGAGGGCATCGGCGACCTCGTCGGAGCGCGGGCGGCGCCCCAGGCGGTTCTCGAGGTCCGCGGTGGCCGCCTCGATGTCGTTGGCGCGCTGACGGACGCTGCGCGGCACCCAGTCGCAGCGGCGCAGGTAGTCGAGGATCGAGCCGCGGATACGGTACTGCGCATAGGTCGAGAACGAGGCTTCGCGCGCCTGGTCGTACTTCTGGATCGCGTCGAGCAGGCCCATCGTGCCCCAGCTGATGAGATCCTCGGTCGAAATCTCGGGAGGCTTGCGGGCGAGCATTCGCTGCACCACCTGGCGGACGAGCGGGAGATGTTCCCGGACGTCGGCGTCGCTCAGGCCGGCATACGACTCGACGGGCATCTTCGCGCCCTGCTCCCGCTCCTCCACTTGCCGCTTGCCGCGGCCCGCATCCACCAGCGCCCTGCGTGCTCCCGTCGCGCTCATCGCATCCTCCTCCGGGCTCTCCGCCCGTCTCGCCGCCCGTCCACCCGCCTCGGGTTCCCGACGCGGGCGGCACCGCGCGTCGGGAGTCCGAGGCGCTGTTCAGCGAGAAGCGGGCCAAGCGCGGCCGAGGCCGGCGGATCGGAAAAAAGCCAGCAACGACGCGGCTAAAGCTTTGCCGCGCGGATGCCGATGAAGAGGGTGGAAGCCGTCTTGGCATGACGGAATTCTGGCCCGGGGCGGGTGCGGTCAGATTTCTGACCGGGGCCGCGCCGTGGCCGGTCGAACGAAACTCCGGGCCAGACCGGCGGCGCCCCCCGGGCCGATCGCCGAGCCGCCCTTGCCGCCCCGTCCACCTTCGCCTAGGGTCCCGCCATGGCTTCGGAACGACGTAAAGAGATCAAGCGGCGCCGCAAGCGGCGTGAAGAACGTCTTCGGGATCGCAAGCGCGAAGCGATCAAGGCTGCGGCAAGCGCCAAGAAGAAGCGCTGAGGGAGTCGTGAGAGCCGAGCCAGCGGCCAGTGAACTGGATTCCTCACCGAGGACCCATCGGGACCAGGGAGCCGCCATCGCGCTCCCCCTGCTGATCCTTGCGCTCGGGCTCGCCGCCTGCGGCGACTCCGCCTCGGGTCCGGCGCAGCCGTTCTCGGAGGAGATTCTCGCCGAGGAGCGCGTGCTCGTCGACGAGGCCCGCCCCACGCGACCCAACGGCGACTACGCCGGGGCACCGACGCGCATGATTCCGACGCGACTCTGGTACCGGCTCGACGCGCCGTCCGACGCGCCGGCCTGCGGTCGCGGCGGCTGCTCTCTCGTCTTGCTGGCGCACGGTTTCGGCGGCAGCACGGCCCGCTTCGACGCCTATGCGCGGGCGCTCGCGCTTGCCGGTTACGTCGTCGCTGCGCCGACCTTCCCGCTCACCAACGAACGCGCGCCGGGCGGCATCGTGAAGGGCCTGTCCGACGTGACGCAGCAACCCGGCGACCTTTCGTTCACCGTCGACGAATTGCTCGCTGCCGCGGGCGATCCCGCCGACCCGCTCCACGGACGGCTCGACCGGCGGCGTGCCATCGGACTCGTCGGCCACTCGCTCGGCGGGGCTACCGCCGCCGCAGCGACGCGCAGCGCCTGCTGCACCGACGCCCGGATCGCGGCCGACGTTCTCGTCGCGCCCGCGGTCGGGCTGGTCGAGTCGGTTTTCGAGACGACGCTCTCGACCGCGGGGCCGGCCACGCTCGTCGTGAACGGAACCCTCGACACGGCGATCCCGGTCGAGGTTTCGCGGGTCTGGTGGGCGACGCTCGAGTCGCCGGCCGCGTTTCTCGCCGTTCCCGGCGCGCACCACGGCGACCTGATCGAGAACTCCGGCGACCCGTCGCCGTTCCTCGATCCGACCGAGCGCGCGTCGATCGGCTTCTTCGACGCCTTCCTCGGCGGAGATCGCGGGGCGCTCGACACCGCCTTCGCCGGCCTGCGCGAAGAAGGCTACGAGCCGCTCGGCCCCTGAGAGGACACAGACACTGCGTCGACCTCAGCCGCCGCCAGGGTGCGGCGGGCGACCGTCGCGGCGGCGACGACGACGCCGAGCAGCAGGGCCGCCGTGAGCAGGACGTCGGGCGTCAGCAGGTCGCTCCACGACTCGGCCTCGGCGAAGGAGTCGGCGAGCAGCACGGTCCCCGCGAGTCCGGGCACGATGCCGACGGCCGTGCCGGCGACGTAGTTGCGCAGGCTCACACGGGTCGCGCCGATCGCCCAGTTGAGCGGAGGCGAGAGGAACAGCATCAGCCGCAGCACGACGACCATCTCGAAGCCGTGGGTGACGAAACGCGCGTCGAGGCGCCGGAACCGCTCGAAGCGCGAACCGAGCAGGCCCGACACGGCGTGGCCCGCGCCGTGGCGAGCGGCGAGGAAGACGAGTGTCGATCCGACCACCGCGCCGACCCAGCCGTAGGCGAAGCCGCGCACCGCGCCGAAGACCACGCCGCCCGCCGCGAGCAGGACGATCTCGGGAAGATGGAGCACGATCCCGGCCACGCACACGCCGACGAAGACGAGGGGCGCCAGAGTCCCGTGCGACTCGATGAACGCCCTCACTCGATCGAGGTCCGCCCAGCGGTCGAGATCGAGTGCATGCACCGCGCCGAAGACGGCCGCGATCGCGAGCCCGAACAGGACGATCCGCGCACGGTGCCCCATCCCGCTCACCCGAGGATCGAGAGCAGGTCGTCGAGGACGTTTTGCGCTGCCTCGCGTCCGGGCGGGGCAAGCAGCGACATCCTCGGCACGACCTGCTCGACCAGCAGCCGGCGCGCCCCCGCGCGGTCGCCGCGCGCGAGCAGCACGTCGCAGTTCCAGACCCGGTCGGCAATGCGCCTCGCCTCGTCGCCCGACGGACCGTTCGTCGGCAGGTGGTCGAGCGTCTCGCGCAGCACGAAGACGAGGTCATGCGGCGTGTGCCAGAGCTTCGAGCGCTCGTGGAAGCCCACCCCCGACACCGGGCGGCCCGCCATCGTCCCGACGAGGCGAACCGGCCCGTTCCAGTACTCGATCGGCATGCCGTGGGCCGGCGTCGGCACGAGCGGCTCCGCGGTGACCGACAACTCCCAATCGCGCACCGACAGGTGAAAGCGGTCGGTGAGCCAGGCCGGCCCGCGGGCGAGTGGCGCCATCGCCCGGATCGCACCCGGGTCGCGCACGAAGGAAAGGCGCTCGATCCGGAAGTCGGTGGTCGCGCGGACCTCGCCGGCGGGCCCCTGCGCGGTGACGCCGCTGAACGGGATCAGCCGGTCGCCGCGCTGCGCGTCGAATTGCTGCCAGGCGCTCAGATCCCAGCCGTTGTCGAGATGCATCACGCGCCACTCGTGGCGATGGCGGGAGTTGCGCAGGTCGGTGTAGGCGCCGAAGTGCTCGTGCGCGAACTGCCGGTCGATCCAGCCGACGTCGCCGTCGACTTCCTCCTCGAAGTCGCCCCAGCGCAGCCGGCCGCGCAGAGCGAGGCCGGTCTGGAAGTAGGAGAACGTCTCGAGTTGCGCGCAGCAGGTCTTCACCCCGCGCAGTCGGTCGCCCCCGACCGGCGCCGGCGGCTTGCCGGTCTCGACGTCGAGCCGGGCTGCCATCGCGCGCCCGTGCTGGTCGCGTCCCACGAGGTCGAGCGCGTAGCCGAAGGGCACCGGGGTACCGCCGCCGTCGCGTCGCACCGTCCAGCGGGACCGACCGGCGCTCGACTCGAAGCTCACGTCGAGTAGGCCGCGCTCCGCGGCGAACTTGAAGCGACGCCGGATCCTCGGCGGCCGTGGCAGGTCGAACTCGGTCGTGGTGCCGTAGCCGCCGTTGTCGAGGTCGAAGAGCGAGAAGACGTGGAAGCCCGCGGGCAGGATGCGGCCGAAGGGGGCGGTGATCCGGTTGAGCGCGAAGATCGCCATGACCGCGAACTCGCGGCCGCTCTCGCGACCGCGCAGCCGGCCCTCGATGAACCAGGTCGTCGCACCCCAGTCCGCGTCGCCCTCGGCCGCGGGGAAGGTGAACCAGCGCTCGTCGGTCCCCGGGATGACGTGGGGGTAGCGTTTCCAGGCGGGCGCGGGGGGCGCCTGATCGTCGGGCGGGGGAGATTCGTTCATCGCTCGGGGGGACTCGTCTCGGACGGATGCCCCGACGATTTTGACGGGGCCACTCGGTCGGGATTATGTACCGGAGCGGACCGGAGATGCGAGCAGCCACCCTGAGCGACGGCCGGTTCTCGGTCGAGACCGTACCCGACCCGAAGCCGGCCCCGGGCGGCGTCGTCGTGAAGGTCGCCGCATGCGGGATCTGCGGCACCGACCACGGCATCTGGCGCGATCGGCTCCTGCCCGACGGCACGATCCTCGGACACGAGTTCGCCGGTACCGTCGTAGAGGTCGGCCCCGGCGTCTCGGACTGGCAGGAGGGCGACCGGGCCGCCGTGTTGCCGATCCCCTACTGCGGGGCTTGCGAATTGTGCCTCGGCGACAAGCGCAGCCTGTGCCGGCTCGGCCTGCAACTCATGGTCGGCTGTGGCGGCGACCCCGGCGGCCTCGCGGAGTACGCGGCCGTCCCCGCGGCCTCCCTGCGACGGCTTCCGGCCGCGATGGACACGGAACTCGCGGCCCTCGTCGAGCCGCTCGCCGTCGCGCTCCACGCGGTGAGACTCGGCGAGGTGAAGCCGGGAACCCGGGTCGGGATCATCGGTCTCGGGCCGCTCGGCCTGTTCTCCGGGCTGGTCGCGCGGCAGTACGGCGGGCTGTCCTTTGGGCTCGACCATCGCCCTTCGCGCGTGTCATTCGCGCACTCCTTCGGACTCGGCGCCTTCGCCGCCGACGACCTCGCCGATGAGCGGATCCGCGACCTTACCAACGGCGGCCCCGACGTGGTGATCGAGGCGAGCGGCCGACCGGAGTCGATCGAGCGCGCGGCGACCCTCGCGCGGGTCGGGGGCCGGGTCATCCTGGTGTCGTCCTACCACGCACCAGCCGAGATCAAGCCGGGACGCTGGCTCACCCGCGGCATCTCGCTGCAGCCCTCGATCGCCTACGGGCCGGAGGACTTCGAGACCGCTCTCGAGCTGCTCGCGACCCGCCGCATCGACGGACGCCGACTGGTGACCGACGTGAGCGGGCTCGCGGACACGCAGGCGGTGTTCGATCGCTTCGAGACGCAGAGCGACGCGATCAAGGTCCTGATCGCTCCGGGACGCTGAATCCGGCGGGAGGCTTCGCGATGGGCGAATGGACGCACGACGAACTGGAGCAGGCCTTCCGCGTCTACTGGCGCACCGGGGCGATCGAGGAGCGCTGGGACGACTGGGTCGACCTCTTCGCCGAGGACGCGATCTACGTCGAGCACATGTACGGGAACATGACGGGCCGCGAGAACATCCGGCGCTGGATCGTGCCCGTCATGGGCCGTTTCCCCGAGGTCTACACAGCCTACGAGTGGCACATGGTGGACCCGGCGCAGGGCCGCGTGGTCGTCTACATGCAGAACCGCCGCGATCACCCGAGCGGACGGGGGACCTGCGACTTCCCCGGGGTGACCATCCTCGACTACGCCGGGTCGGGAAAGTGGCGGCAGGAGGAGGACTTCTACTCGCTCGCCGGGCGCGAGCGCGCGATGAAGGAATACGCAGACGCCTGCCTGCGCCACGACCCGGATCACCCGAAGCGGGCGACCCGACTCGACTGGGGCCACGGCCCCGACTGGACGCGGGGACCGATCAGGCGCTGAGGCGCCGGGCCACGGCCCGGCGCCCTCGCCCGCTTTGCTTCAGATGCGGTCCTGGAGCACGAGCGCCGAGAAGGGCACGCCGCGCTGCGGATCCCCGAGCGCGAGCCCGGAGAGCACCTGCCCGGCGGCCAAGGCGACCGGACCGCTGTCGATCGCGACCGTCTTGGTACCCGCGGGACAGATGCGCAACTGGTAGGTGGCGGCCGGCGCTTCGAGGTAGCCCGAGGAGCCGAGGTAGGCCAGGTCGGCCACGGTCGGCTCGATCCCCGCGATGCTCGCGCCGGGCGCCGTGATGTAGACGTCGACGGTGCCCGCACCGGGCGCGACGTGGAGCAGTCGCAAGCGCGCGTTGCCCTTCGCCGGAGCCTCGTAGTCGTCCGAGACGAAGAGCGTTCCCATCTCGGAGGCCGGATTCACCGCGATCAGGGTGAAGTTGCCCTTCTTCGCAATGCCGATCCCGGCCTCGGCCACCGTCTGGTCGGTCCCGGTGACCTTGAACTCGGCGTAGGGCTGTCCGGTCTTCACCGGCACGTACTCGGACGCCTGCGCGTAGACGATGTCGTGCGCATACTCGTTGCCCCGCAAGTAGGCGTCGAGTCCCGGAGCGTTCGGCGAGGCGTTGATGAAGCGGATGGCCCCGTAGTCCTTGCCCCCCTGGCTGAGGAGGCTGGTCGGGCCGCCGCCGCCGCAACCGGGTGCGAGCGCGGCCAGGGCGGGGAGCGCCAAGGCAAAGGCGATGCTGGCAAGACGTCTCACGTCGATCGTCCTTTCGATTCGGGGGAGCGCCGGTGATCGACACCCCACGGACCCCTGAGCTTACGCCAAGCGCCCGGGCGTGGAAAGGATGCAAAAGCGCTTGCCGGGCGCGGAGGGGGGTGTCCCACCGGTCCCCTCGGGCGGGGCGGGCCGGGCCGGGCCGGGCCGGGCCGCGAAACCCGCTAATCGTGGCCCGGGCCGTGGCCGTGGAGCCGGCGACGGGTCGCGATCCCCTCGGCGGCCGCGACGAGGTCGGCGCCGAGGCGCTCGATCTCGGCCCGGATGGCGGCGGGGTCGGGCCCCGCGGCCAGGTGGATCACCTGGTCGACGCCGGCGTCGGCGTAGGCGTGCAGAGCCGCGACGTCGCGCAGGTTCGGCTGGAGGTAGGGGCAGATGCTCACCTCGACGTCCAAGCGGCGCCGTCCGCGGCGCTCGAGCATCCCGGTCAGGCGCTCCACCCGCTCGGCCGCGGCGTCGGGAGCCAGGTTGAAGCCGTACCAGCCCTGGCCGAGGTCCGCGGTGCGCCGCAGCGCCGGGTCGCTGTCGCCGCCGAAGATGATCGGCGGGTGCGGCTGCTGCACCGGCTTGGGGAACATGCGCAACTCGGGAAAACGGATGAGCGCGCCGTCGTGGCTCGACAGCGCGTCGGTCCACAGCGAGCGCATCGCGCCGATCGCGTCGCGGCAGCGCTCCGCGCGATCGTCGAAGTCCATGTCGAGTGCCTCGAATTCCTCGCGCAACCAGCCGATGCCGACGCCGAAGTCGACCCGCCCGCGCGACAGTACGTCGCAATCGGCGACCTGCTTCGCCGTGTAGATGGCCGAGCGCTGCGGGACGAGGCAGACGCCGGTGCCGAGACGGATCCGGCTCGTGATCGCCGCCGCGTAGGCGATCGCGACGAAGGGTTCGAGAAGCCCGTCCTCGCCCGCGATCGGAAAGGCGCCGTCCTCCGAGTAGGGGTAGCGCGAGCGATGCGCATCGAAGAGCACGACATGCTCGGCGAACCACAGCGAGTGGAAGCCGGCGGCCTCGGCGGTGGTCGCAGCCACCGCGAGCGTTTCGGGCAGGCTTGCGGGGTCGCCGACGAGCGGCACGAAGACTCCGACCTTCATTCGTCTCCTCCTCCGGGCGTCGCCCCGGGGGGGAGCGACCATCGACACTCCGGGCTACGACGTTCGCAAAGCCGCGGCAAACGCCGGCGTTTGCCGCGGCGCGCCCGGACGTACTACGAGCCGAGGCGATGGCGGAAGGCGACTGGACCTGGCGACCCGCCCCGGGGGCCGCGGCGACGAGCCGGCTCGGGCGCCTGCTCCGGTCCTTCGACCTGCCGCCGACGCCCGAGGGATACGCGGTGCTGCACGCGATCTCGGTGCGCGACCCTGAGCATTTCTGGCCGGCGCTGCTGCGTGAACTGCGATTCGAGTGGCTCGTCGCACCGCACCGCGTGCTCGACGACTCGCGTGGCCCCGCCTGGCCCGACTGGTTTCCGGGCGGCCGCTTCAATGCCGCGCGGGCCTGCCTCACCGCCTGGTTGCCGGCGCGGCGCGACGCCGTGGCGATCATCTGGGAAGGCGACGACGGCAGCGCGCGCGCCTGGACCCTCGGCGAACTCGCCGACGAGACCCGCCGCGCCGCAGCCGCCATGGCCGCCGCCGGCGTCGGCCACGGCGACCGCGTCGCCCTCTTCCTGCCGATGGTGCCCGAAGCGGTGGCGGCGCTGCTCGCAGCACTGCACCTCGGTGCGGTCGCCGTGCCGTGCTTCTCCGGCTACGGGGCCGACGCAGTCGCGACGCGCCTGGAGGACTCCGGGGCGAAACTGCTGGTCACCGCCGACGGCTTCCTGCGGCGCGGCGGCGCGGTGCCGATGAAGGCGATCGCCGACCGCGCGATCGAGATGGCCGGCGCCCGCGTCCGGACGGTGCTCGTCGTGCCGCGCCTGCGCGACGGTGCGGGCGGACACGCACTGCCCTGGAACGAGGGACGCGATCGCTGGTGGCCCTCGTCCGACGCCACCCGGGACTGCCCGCCGCTGGTCGAAACCGCGGCCGACGACCCGGCGCTCCTGATGTACACGTCGGGGACGACCGGGCGCCCGAAGGGGGTCGTCGCGACCCAGGTCGGCTTCCCGCTCAAGATCGCGACCGACATGGCAACCTGCTTCGACGTCGAGGCCGGCGATCGCATGCTCTGGGTCACCGACCTCGGCTGGGTCATGGGACCGTGGGAGATCCTCGGTACACTTCTGCTCGGCGCGAGCATGGTGCTCTTCGAAGGCGTCCCCGACCACCCGGCCCCCGACCGGCTGTGGGCGATGGTCGAGCGCCACCGTGTGACCCACCTCGGCATCGCGCCGACGGTGGTGCGTGCGCTCGAGGACAAGGGCGACGACCACGTACGGCGCCACGACCTGTCGTCGCTGCGCGTGCTGGGCTCGAGCGGGGAAGCCTGGAATCCCGCCCCCTACGCCTGGTTCGCCCGGGTGGTCGGCGGCGGCCGTTGCCCGATCGTGAACTACAGCGGCGGCACCGAGATCGGCGGCGGCATCCTCGGCTGCACGATGCTCCACCCTCTCAAGTCGTGCAGCTTCTCGGTCCCGATCCTCGGCATCGACGCTGACGTGCTCGACGAGAACGGGCGGGCCCTGCGCGGAGCGGTCGGCGAACTCGTCGTGCGGCGCCCCTGGCCAGGCATGACGCGCGGCTTCTGGAACGACCCCGCGCGCTACGAGGAGACCTACTGGTCGCGCTGGCCCGGACTGTGGGTGCACGGCGACTGGGCGCGGCTCGACGAGGACGGTCCATGGACGATCGAGGGACGCTCCGACGACACGATCAAGATCGCCGGCAAGCGGCTCGGTCCGGCGGAGGTCGAGTCGCTGCTCGTCGCGCACCCCGACGTGGTCGAGGCGGCGGCGATCGAGGTGCCGCACGCGGTCAAGGGCGGCGCCCTCGTTTGCTACGTCGTGCCGCGGCGCGATGCGATCGCCGACGAGGCGCTGCGCACGACGCTCATCGCCCGCGTCGTCGACGGGCTCGGCAAGGCGATGAAGCCCGAGGCGATCCGCTTCGCGACGGAACTGCCCAAGACGCGCAACGCGAAAATCATGCGTCGACTGATCCGCGCGGTACACCTCGAAGGGAACACCGGTGCCGGCGCGGGCGCCGCACCGCCCGGCCGGCCCCTCGGCGACGTCTCGGCGCTCGACAACCCCGCGGCACTCGACGCGATCCGTGTGGCCCGCTGAACCGCCGCGGGCGCCCGCCCTTGCGGGGCCGCGCGGTCCGGTCCACGATGCGGCCGGGCGGCGGAAGCCACGACCGGCGGCCGAGATGACGAGCGGACCGGGTCCGCGACGGCGGAGCGGCAAACAGGAGGAGTCCCGATGACCAACGACACGCTGCGCACGATCGTCCGGATCGTGGGCGCCTTTTTCGCGATCCAGGGACTCGGCTGGCTCCTCGCACCGGGCCGCGCGGCGGAGTCGCTCGGGATGCCGCTCCTCGACGGGATCGGGCGCAGCACCCAGGTCGGCGACTTCGCGTCATTCTTCCTGGTCGCAGGCCTGACGGCCTGGCTGGGCGCCGCGCCGGGCCGGGAACGCCTGCTCCAGGTTCCCGCCGCGCTCATCGGCGGCGCGGCGATCACCCGCACCCTCGCCTGGGCGCTCCAGGGCGCGGGCTTCGCCGGGACCTTCATCGCGATCGAAGTCGCCGTCGGGCTCCTCTTCCTCTTTGCCTCGAACCGCTTGGCGGGCCCCGGCCGGGGCGACGCCTGAGTCGGTCCCGCCGGGGCGAGGTCCGGCCGGAGTCGAAAAACCCGCCCAGGGCGCGTCGGGGCGTTTTTGGGCGGCGAAATTCGTTGACGCGAGGCAACCGCTCCCGCTAGCGTCCAGCCTCCCCGATCCGCGACGGCCCCGCGCCGACGCCGCACTCCCGACGAGGAACCCATGGACAACAAGAGAACATTGCGCGGCCTTCTCGCCGCAGTCGTCGTCATCGCCTCGACGTTCCTGCCCGGCGCCGTGCGCGTGGCCGGCGCGCAGACGATCGCGCTGCAGGCCAACTCCGTCACCGTCTGGCCGCGCAAGGACGCGGTCTGCGCCGACACCCGCATCGACTGCACCTCGAGCGCCGACTGCGCCTTTCCCACCGACTGCGTCGGCAATGGACTCGACAGCTGGCTCTCGATCGGCGAGATCACGAGCAGCAGCCCCACCTCGGCCTTCATCCGCGAGGTCGACCGCGACGGCGCGACCGTGGGCGTCGCGGCCACCGCCGGGGCGTGGACGGGTGACGAAGAGGTATTCGACGGTGGCGAGTGCTCGCCGCTCGGCAAGAATGCCGACACGTCGAACAACGGCGTGCGGTGCAAGAACCCGGCCGGCAGCGTTCTCATCCTGCGCAGCCGCACGAAGGCCGACGGCACCGAGTACGTCCGGATGACGGCGCGGGTGAAGCACCAGGGCTTCGTGCGGCCGAACCCGACCTCGGGCGACACGCCGCTCATCGTCTCGATCGAGAGCACGTCCTACTCGTCGAGCGACGGCGTGACGCCGTGCCGGGTGAGCCCGAACCAGCGGATCACCTGCCGCGAGTGAGCCCGCGGGCGACGCCGACGTCGCCCCGGCCGGAAGAAGCAAAGGGGCGCGCCCGCGGGCGCGCCCCTTCTGCGTTGCGGTTTGCCGGCGGCCGCGCCGATGCGCGACCGGGCCACTCTCAGCGGCCGCGCCGGGGCACGAGTTCCCAGAGATCCATGTCGAGCAGTACGCGCGGGTCATAGCGCTTGCCGTCCTCGGTCCGGATCGAGAAATCGGGCTTCTCCGCCGGGTCGAGATCCTTCACGCCGACGAGCCGCAACCGCAGCGCACCGACTCGCGCATCGTCGGTCGGGTGGGCTTCGAGAACCTCGCTGAAGGAGTAGATCGTCGTGCCCGCGTAGCAGGGGTTGGCGTGCGCACCGCTGTTCATCGCGACGATGCCCGAGCGGTTCTCGAAGCCGTTGAAGGCCTGGGCGTAGGCGACCGAAAGCGGGAAGCCGCCGTAGACGAGCGGATTCCCATCCGTACGCAACGCATCGAAGTGCACCTTCGCCGAGTTCTGGAACAGCCGGGTGTACGACATGTGGTCCGAGTGGTTCACGGTCATGCCGTCGTGGTGGAAGACCCGCTCGCCGACGACGTAATCCTCGAAGAACCAGCGACCGCCGGTCTGGACGGTCGTCGGCAGCGGACCCGGAAACTTCGGCAGATCGGCGACGGACACCTGGGCGGGCAGCCTGGGAACGACGGCCGCCTCCAGGTAGGGCGTCGCCTTCGACGAGTCGCGCTTGCGCACCATGACCCAGCGCGTGTACTCGAGGACGGTTTCGCCGCGCTGGTTGCGCCCGGTCGTCTCGACCCAGACGTTGCCGGTTTCCTTGTTCGAGTTCTCCTTGAGACCGACGACGCGGATACCGGTGGTGATCTCGTCGCCGTGGAACACGGGTGCGCGCCAGACCATGCCGGCGTAGCCGAGGTTGGCGCGCGCGTTGAGTGAAACATCGCGCACGGTCTGCGCGATCACCGTGTGGAACACGATGAGCGGATGGACGCGCCCCTCGGCGTTGCAGAAGCGCGGCGTCCGGTCGTTGGTCGTCGCGATGTGCCAGGCGGTCTCGGCCGACGTCAGTACGCGCGGTGTGGCACAAACGGACTCCCGTCCGACCTCGAAGTCCTCGAAGAAGTTTCCGATGCTCCCCTTGCCATGGCCCATGGAGGTCCTTCCCTTCGTTTCCGCCGGGCGCCGATCGGACCCGCGACCTCAGTCGCGGGGAAGCCCGAGCATGCGCTGCGCGATGATGTTCTTCTGGATCTCGTTCGTGCCGCCCGCGATCGAGGCGGCGCGCGAGAACAACTGGTGCAGGACGAAACGCCCCCCGGCGACGGCGTGCGGCGATCCCCGCATGAGCTGCGCATGCGGGCCGAGGATCTCCGTGCCGAAGTCGCCGATCGACTGCGAGAGGTCGGCGAAGAAGTTCTTGACGATCGACGTCTCGGCACCCGGCGTCACGCCGCGGCCCAGCCGCGTCAGCATCTGCAGGTTCATGCAGCGCATGATCTCGGTCTCGAGGAAGAGCTGCGCCGCACGCTGGCGGACCCGCGAGTCGTCCGAGGCGCCGCTGCGGCGGATCTGCTCGAGGAGCTCGTCCACCTCGATCCGCATCAGCACCTGCTCCTTGATCGCGTAGTTGGTACCGCGCTCATGGGCGAGCGTGACCTGGGTCAGCTGCCAGCCCTCGTTGGGCTTGCCGATCAGGTTCGAGCGCGGGACGCGGACGTTCTCGAGGAATACCTCGTTGAACTCGGAGGCGCCGTTCAACTGCCGCAGCGGCCGGATCTCGATGCCCGGCGACTTCATGTCGACGATGAAGTAGGAGATGCCGCGGTGCTTGCGCGCCGCGGGGTCGGTGCGCGCGAGCAGGATCGCCCAGCGGGCGTGCTGCGCGTAGCTGGTCCAGACCTTCTGCCCGGTGACCACCCAGTCGTCGCCGTCGAGCACCGCGTGGGTGCGCAGCGCCGCCAGGTCCGATCCGGCGCCGGGCTCCGAGTAGAGCTGGCACCAGATCTCCTCGGCCGACAGGATGCCGGGCATGAAACGACGGCGCTGCTCCTCGGTCCCGAAGTGCATGAGCGTGGGGCCGACGTTGTTGATCCCGACCCGGTTCGGGAACTGCGGCGCGCGCGCCCGCGCCATCTCCTCGGCGAAGATCGCCTGCTGCATCGGGGTGGCGTCGCGGCCGCCGTAGGCGCGCGGCCAATGGATGCCGACCCAGCCGCCCTCGTGCATGCGTCGCTGGAAGGCGCACATCCACTCGAACTCGGCGTCGAGGTCCTCCGGCGGTTCGTCGCGCGGCACGCTCTTCTCGAGGTGCGAGCGCAGGTCGAGCCGGAACTTCTCCTCGTCGGCGGTGTACGAGAGATCCATCGGGGTCGCCCTATCAACCCGCGTGGTGGTTCGCCACGCGCGTCACTTCGTCGCGACCGGGTGCACCGGACTGCCCACCGCGCCGACGAAGGGCTCCGCGGTCGCGTGCAGCAGAAACTCGTGGACGCCGTCGGCCGCGCAATCCTCGGCGAGTTCGTCGAGCACCCAGTTCTGGCCCTGCGTCATGCCCATCTCGACGAGGTGCAGCAGGTGAACCGGCAGCAGCGCCTCCGGGCGCTCCCCGGGCCAGACCTCGAACGGCATCGTGTCGGTCGCGACCGCGGCGACGTCGCGCTCCCGGAACCATTCGGCGGTGCCGACCGTGAGCCCGGGGCTCGGCAGGCGGTAGGCTTCCTTGTCGCCGGAGCGGAGGTGCTCCATCTGTCCGGTGCGCACGAGCACCACGTCCCCGGGCTCCACCGAGAGCGAGGCGCGGGCGAGAGCGCCGTCGAGGTCCGCGGGCGCGATCGGGTAGCCGGCGTCGAGTCTCGCGACGCCGTGCAGGCGCGCAACGTCGAGCAGGAGACCGCGTGTCACGATCGGGCGCTGCTTATGGATCGAGCACTTGCTCGCACCGGACTCCGCCGTGACGCTCGACGCGGGGAAGCCGTTGTAGATGCGGCCCTCGTAGCTCGCGTGCGCGAGACCGTCCCAGTGCGTCGCCGCCTGCATTCCCATGACGACCACGTCGTCGCTCAGGCAGACGTTCGCCGGGTCGCCCGTGAAGGGCGTGTTGATCCCGACCATCGTGTGGAGCGGGTTGATGCGCCCCTGGATCCGCCCGGTCTGCGGGCCATCGTGGTGCAGCGGCAGCGCGAGGGAGAACGATCGTCCGTGACGCACGCAGCGGATGCCGCGCAGGGTCGCCTCCGGCCCGATCAGGTTGAGCGTGCCGATCTCGTCCTCCGCACCCCACCGGCCGCGATTGCTGACCCGTCGGGCGACTTCGTGGAACCACTGCGGCAAAGCCATGTCTTCTCCCCTTCCTTTCGCACGGGCGCCGCCCGCCCGGCGGCGCCCTCGTATCTCAGACGATGCCGCGCCGGCGAAGCGCGTCGATCTCCTCGCTCGAATACCCGCCCAGTCGAGCGAGCACGTCGTCGGTGTCCTCGCCGAGTCGCGGCGCACGCCGCGGCGGCTCGCGGCCCCCGTCCATGCGGATTGGCGTCCCCACCTGGCGCAGGCGTCCGTATACCGGGTGCTCGACGTCGATCAACAGTCCACGCGCGACGACGTGCGGATCCGCGAGTGCCTCGGCCACCGAGCGGACCGGCGCGCACGGTACGACGCCGCCGAGAAGCCCGACCCATTGCGCGGTCGAACGCGCGGCGAAGACCGGGCGGAGCGCGTCGAGCAGCGCGTCGCGATGCTCATGGCGGGAGGCGAAGTCGGCGAAGCGCGGGTCGTCGGCGAGGTCATTCCGATCCAGCGTGTCGCACAGGCGGCGCCAGAACTTCTCCTTCATGCACATGACGACGAGATGGCCGTCGAGCGTCGCAAAGCTCTGGGCCGGGACGATCGTCTGGTGGGCCGAGTCCCGCGTCCGTACCGGCTCGAAGCCGCGGTTCAGGCTCCAGGCGGCGAGGTAGTTCAGCATCGAGAGCGCGGTCTCGAAGAGGCTCACGTCGACGTCGCCGCCGACCCCGGTCTCGCGCGCCCGGTGCAAGCCGATCATCAGCGCCAGCATGGCCATGAGACCGGCCGAGAAGTCGACCACCGACACGCCCGAGCGCATCGGCGGGCCGCCGGGCTCCCCGGTGATCGACATGAAACCGGCGAGCGCCTGGACCAGGAAGTCGTAGCCGGGGTCGGCCGCACGCGGTCCGGTACGGCCGAAGCCGGAGAGCGAGCAGCAGACCAGTAGCGGGTTCGCATCGCGCAGCGAGGCGTAGTCGAGCCCGAGCCGCGCCGACTCGCCGCCGCGCAGGTTGTCGAAGATCGCGTCGCAGGACGCAGCCAGCCGGTGCAACACGGCCCGACCCTCGGCGGTGCGCAGGTCGAGCGTCAGGCCGCGTGCACCGCGATTGAGCGACTGGAAATAGATCGAGTCGCCGTCGCCCGCGAAGGGCGGCACGTTGCGCGCCTCGTCGCCCTGGCCCGGCATCTCGATCTTCACGACCTCGGCACCGAGGTCCGAGAGCAGGGTGAGCGCCCAGGGGCCGGCCCCGAGTTGGCTCGCGGCGAGGATCCGCAGGCCTGCGAGCGGAGGCGACGAGGCGTCGCCTGCGCCGCGGGCCCTCACCACCACGTCCGACTCCGGCGGTGGCGACCCGGTGTCTTCGTGCGCACGATCGATCATGGCCCTCGGTCTCCCCGGCGAATCCGCACCCTATGGCACCAAGCCGCCGCCAGCCGCAATCGGCGTGGCCACGGGTTTCCCGGAGTCGCGAACTCGGTTAGGGTCCCGGGTCGAGCCGGAGGCCCGGTCCGGGCAGGCTCGCAAGGGATCCGGACGTGCAAGCAGCAGGACATCGGCTCACCCGGGCGATCGCCATCACCGCCGTCGGACTCGCCTTGGCGCGCGGCCGCGGTGCGGCGGCCGACTGCCCGCCGGATGCGAACGACGGCGGAGTTCGGGCGTGCACCGCTCCGGCCGCAAGCGCGAAACCCGCGCCGGGCGCGGATCCCGCAAGACCCGCCGGCGCCGCGCCGGAGGCCGAGATCCGCGCCAGCCACCCCGACGAGATCGTGTCGTCGGATTCGGGCGTACGCCACGAACTCGACGAGGCCCAGAAACTGCTCGACGAGGGCGAGGAGACGAACGACGAATCGGTCAGGCGTGCCAAGTACGAGGCGGCGCGCGACCATGCCGGGCGGGCGGTCGCCGCCATGCCGCGCAATGCCGACGCGCACTTCGTCCACTTCGCTGCGGTCGGCAGGCTCGCCCAGATGAAGGGCATCAGCACGCTCGCGCTCCAGATGGTCTCGCTCAACGCCGAACTCGACCAGGTGCTCGAGATCGATCCCGACCACGCCAACGCACTCGCCGCCCGCGGCGGCATGTACATGAAACTGCCGCGCCTCCTCGGCGGCGACAAGTCGAAGGGCGTCGCCTATCTCGAGCGCGCGGTCTCGCTCGACAAGACGGCGGTCGGCAAGCGGCTGGAACTCGCCGAGGCCTACCGGGCGATCGGCCGCGACGGCGACGCCGGGCGCATCGCGACGGACGCGCGCGCCGTGGCGATTGCGGAGCACCGCACCGAGAAGATCGCGACTTGCGACAAGTTCATCTCGGAACTGCGCAAGTCCTGCCCCACCTGCGTGCCCGACGAGCCCTGAAGGCCCTCGGCGACGCCGCCCGTCGAATTGCGTCGATGCGTCGATGCGCGCGTGCCGGGCCGCGGCGGCGACTGGTCAGCCCCGGCGGATCGAGGTCGACGACCGCGCGGCCCCGGGCTCCCGCAGCAGCCAGCGCAGCGCCATGATCCCCGGCACGAGCGCGAGTGCCACGACGACGGGCGTCCACAAGAACAAGGGCTGCGGCCCGGCACTGGTCGCACACGCCTCCGCCGGCGAAGGTCGATCGCAGAGGATGTCCTGGACGAGAGGCGAAGCGAGTCCGTTCCAGGCGGCGTGCTGCACTAGCGCGCCGAGCAGGCCCGCGAGACCCGCGAGCCAGCGGCGCGCACTGCTCGTCTCGAGCGTGGCGAGTCCGAGCCCGGCACCGAGCGTCGCGGTGAACAGGGCATGCTTGAACCCCGAGAGGATGCCACGCGCCCACACCGCCTGCATCAACCCGGGCATCCCGCCCTGGAAAGCCGCGATCGTCAGGTAGACCACGTTCTCGGTCGTGGCGAAGCCGAGTCCGCTCGCCGCGCCGAGCGCCATGCCCCACAGGACCGGCTGCGCGCCCGGCCGGCGCCGCACGAGCGGCAGGGCCAGCAGGGGAATGGCCTTGGCGAACTCCTCGACGAGGGGTCCGACGAGCGTCGCGACGCCGTTCCACCGCCCCCCGAGGTCGAGCGCTTCGCCGATCGCCGCCCGGAAGAATTCGTTCAGGTGCGAGGAAAGCGGCGCCGCGACCGCAGCGCCCCAGAGGAAGGCCGCAAGCAGTGCTGCGACCGGTACGCGCGCGCGGCGCGCGAGCCAGACCTCGAGGATCGCCCAGCCGCCGATCGGCAGCACGGCGAGCGCGACGATCGGTGCCGGCGCCTGTCCCGCGATCTCCACCGCCCAGGCGACGAGTCCGCCGAGGAGCCCGAGGCCGATCGCCGCCCGTCTCACGCGGCCCCCCCGGCGGACGCGGGCGCCGGCGACGCACCGTCGCGCTCCGCGAGGCAACTGTCGATCCAGTCGTCGAGGGCACTCCACTGCGCGTCGAGCCAGGCGAGCCGGTCGGCCGCCGCCACGGGAATCTCCCGCGACTGCACGCGCCGGAACCAGAGGCGGACCCGGCGCCCGATGAGCGATCCCCGCCAGACGTCGCCGAGGCGCGCAGCGCCGTCGAGCCCGACGTGAGCGAGGAAGACCACCTCCGCGGGAGGACAGACGTCGAGCAGGGCGAGCGGCCCGCCCGTGCGTGGCGGCAGGACGTGGCGCAGCCCGGCGAGTCGCTGCGCGCGCGCCGGGTCGGCCACCGCCAGCGCCGCGGCGACGCGATCGCGAACCGCCGGCGTGAATCGTGTCCCCTCGGGATAGACGAGCACGCCCTCGTTCTCGCCGAGATCGCGCGCGAGGCTGCGTACCGCGGCGATCTCGCGCGCGGAATCGTACGAGCCGCGCCGCACGAAGACGTTCGGCAGCACCCGCCCGACCACGTCGAGGCAGGGATCCCAGAGCAACTCGCGCTTGAGCACCCAGCGCAGGCGGAGGCCGTGGCGACGCGCGACATACACGGCCGGCAGCATCGTGTCGGCGAGGCTCGTGTGACGCGAGAAGAGCAGGAGCGGTCCGCGACCGATCGACTCGTCGCCCACGACGTCGACCTCGATGCCGAAGATCCGGCAAGCGGCGGCGAAGATCGAGGAGGCCCATGCGCTCTGCAGTGCGTAGAACCAGCGCAGGCGGCGCTCGCGGTCGCCGATCGAACCGAGCCAGAGGACGAGACTCGCGAGCAGGCCCGCGCTCTCGCATCCGAGATACACCAGGGCGAAGAGCACGAGGCGTACCGTCGGTAGGCGAAGGTCGCGGAACAGGTCGAGCAGGAGGGCGCCGGCGAGGAGCACCGGCAAGAGCGGCACGGCGATCGCCAGGCCCAGCAGGCAGGCCGGGATGGTGATCGCGCGCCGCGCCCAGCGCTCGCCCGCGCCCTCCCGCGCGACCGCCGCCCGCCCCTCCGGCGGCTCGCTCACGGGAAGAACTCCGGCCAGACCAGCGCGTCGAGGCAAAGGGTCTGAAAGGTGAATGCAGCCGCACCCGCCAGGGCGAGCCGCCCGGCGGGCAGATCCTCGACCCGGCGGCCGACGGCGACCAGGATCCAGAGAGAGGCAAGCCCCACCGTGGCCAGCACGGCGCGCATCGCCCACCAGGTGGCCGGCCGTGGAAACGACAGGAACTCGAACGCAAGCGGCATCCAGAGGGCCGAAGGGAAGAGCACCAGCGCGAGCGCGACGTTCACCCGGTCGAGTTCGATGCGCTCGGGATCGGCCCGCAGCAGCGCCGGCGCGAACGCAAAGTAGCCGGCGGTCGCGAGCAGCATCGAGACGAAGTAGAGGGCGCGCCCGGGGCCGCCGATCGAACCCCAGAGGCGGCCCGCCTCCGCGGGGCGATTCGAGAGCCACACGAGGTAGCTGCCGAGCACGGCGCTTCCGCCCACCAGGTTGAGCAGCGCGAAGCGGGCGCGCGCACCGCGCAGCGGCGCGCTCATCGCCGCCACCCCGCGAGATCCCACCCGGTCAGACGCTCCAGGCCCGCGATCTCCGGCTCGAGGTCGGCGAGGACCGCGCGGCGCAGGTCGTCCGACAACGCCGGGCGCTCGGCCGCCCGGGGCCGGCTCACCAGCCGCTCGATGCGCCACTTCGTCTCCGGCCCGAGCGCGAGACCCGCCGCCAGGCGGTGCGCACCGAGGCGCTCCGCGTACCGCCGCAGGCGGCCCCTGCCGGCCGTCTCGTGGCGCAACCGCTCCATCTTCCCGCTCCAGAACGAATCGTCCACGCCGAGGAAGGCGAAGGTGCGCCGCATCGTCTCGCGACGGTGCCGGAGCAACTCGTCGTCGCGCAGGAAGAGGATCTGCTCGCGCGGAAACGAGCCGAGGAAGAGCCCGGCCATCGCGGCGTAGCGCGACCTGCGCAAGAGGATGTTCCCGGGCCGCGCGAGCACGTCTTCCAGCGAGGCGGTCTCCCGACCGCCCGCGAAGAGGTGGAGGTAGTTCGAGACGATGCGGTCGACGGGATGGCGGGCGAGGAAGACGAGTTTCGCCTCGGGGACGACTGCGGCCATCCGGCGCGGAGTCTCGGTGTTGAGCGGGTCGGCGTAATTGGGCGAGCTCTCGCCGCGGATCCGCGCCGCCGGGTCGAAGTGGGCGCTGTACCAGGCGAGTCCGCGCGCGAAGTTGCCTTCGCCGCCGCGCACCGGGTCGGTCGCGTCGGAGGCGCGCGGCTCCGGCGACCCGAGGAAGAAGTCGAGTTCCTTCGGACTCGACATGGCGACCTCGGGGTGGAGGTCGAGGTAGTAGTGCAGGGAACTCGTCCCGCACTTCATTGCACCGACGACGACCAGGTTCGGCAGGGCGCCGGGAAGGCGGCCCGCAGGGCGATCGCCCCCGGGCATGCCACCGCTGCCGGGAGCCGTGCCGCGAGGTTCGAGCATACGCTCCAGAGCCGCACCGCCGGCCGTCGATGTCAAGTGCGAGGGACGCCGACGCATCGCCTGCTCGCCGCAGCCGGGCGATCGCGCTAGGCAGGTGCGGGCGAGGAACGTGACCGCTCGCCCGGGGAGGGCCGCAACATGGTGGAGAAGACGATCGATCTGACGGGGACCTCGGCCAACTCGATCGAGGACGCGGTCGCGATCGCCGTGTCACGCGCCGCGGTGACGATCTCGGGACTGCACCGTGCGCGCATCGTCGACACGCAGGCGATCATCGAGAACGGGCGCATCACCGCATGGAAGGTCGATTTGCGGGTGACCTTCGAGATCAAGGACTCGCTGCACGAATGAGCGATCTCCCCCCGCAGCGCCGCGCGGCGCGCACGGCTCCGGCGCGCGATGCGTCGGGCGGCGGCGCGCACGATGCGTCCGGCGGCGGGGCGCGCGATGCGCCGGGCGGCGGCGCGCACGGCGCGCACGACGAGGCCCCCGCGGCCAGGACGCGCGAGGTCGCGCCCGGCGTCCACGAGGTCTTCCTGCCGCTCCCCTCGAAGCCCTCGATCGTCAACGTCTGGCTGCTCGATTGCGGGGACCAGTGGGTGCTGATCGACACCGGCGTCGCACTCGAGGCGAGTCGCACAGCATTCGAGGCAGCCCTGCGCGGACTCGGGCTCGTACCCGGCGACGTCGGCACCGTCATCGGAACCCACCACCACCCCGACCACTTCGGTGCGTCCGAGGACCTGCGGGCGGCGGGAGCCGCCCGGTTCTTCCTCCACCCGGCGGAGCTCGAGCGCATCGACTATGCGCTCTCGGCCGGGGCCGAGGACATGGTGCGGCACTCGCGCCGCCACGGGGTCCCGATCCCGGCCGGGGCGGTCGACGCGCCGAAGCCCTCGGACGTCTGGGCGCGGGTCTTCCGGCCGACCCGCGAGGTCGACCGCTTCCTGGAAGACGGCGAAGTGCTCGAGCTCGGAACGCGACGGCTCGAGATCGTCTGGACGCCGGGGCACACGCCCGGGCACTGTTGCATTCTCGACCGGGAGCAGCGGGTCTTCTTCGTCGGGGACCACCTGCTGCCGCGGATCACCCCGCACGTCGGGGTCTATGCCACCGGTCCGCGCAACCCGCTCGGCGACTTCCTCGACTCCCAGGAAAAGGTCGCCCGGCTCGACGTCGCCCTGGTCTGCCCCGCACACGGCGGCGTCTACACCGACCACCGGCACCGCGCGCGGCAGTTGATCGCCCACCACGAGTACCGCATGCGCGAGATGCTCGACACCGTCCAGGCCGGCCCCGCGACCGCCTACGAGGTGGCGCGACGATCCTTCCGCTGGGTTTTCGAGGACGGCGCCGATCGCTTCCACATGGGAGCCGCGGTCATGGAAACGCTCGCGCACCTCGAATTGCTCGCCGCACGCGGGGCGATCGCCCCGGAGGAGCGCGACGGCGTCGTCAGGTTCAGGGCCGCACGCTCGGCTTGAAACTGCCGGCGGGCGCGTCGGTGGGGGAGAGGAGGAACCCCACCGACGCACCCGCCGACGCGAGCGGCCCCGTTGCTACGAAGACCAGGTACGTTTCGAACTGTCGGAGGGGGTGGCGTTTGCCCTTTCCGGACCGTTCCTTCCGCACCCGCCGTCTTCGACGTGGCCGCTCACCTCCATATTCGACTTCCGGGCGCCGGACTCAAGGGTTATTTCGATCATTCGGCGACGCTTCCGATGCGGACCTCCAAGATCCGCCCGGTCACGTCGATTTCCATCTCGGCCGGCATCCCGACCCGAATGGACGTCGGCGCCACGGCCCGTCCGTCGCTGCGGATGTCGCTTCCGGTGCGCAGGAAGCCGATCTGGTCGCCCACCATGACGGAGTCGGCGTCGATCCGGGTGACCCGACCGACCACGACACGGGGGGAATCCTCGGCGGCCACCGGCCCGCCGCTCCCGAGGAGCAGGGCCAGGGCCAGAAGCAGGGCCGCCCACAGGGGAAATGGCCTTTGGTCGAGCATCGGTTCTCTTCTTTCTCCCCTCATTCTGACGGGTCGGCCGCCTCCTGTCTGCAGGCGCATGGCCCCGAGCGGGGTGGGACCGTCACCAGGCCTGTCGCCAGGAGACCGGGATCACGTTCTGGCTCAACTGGGGCAGGAGCAGGGGCTGGATCGCCACGCCACCGTTCTTCGAAACGCCGAGATACGCCTTGGTCCCGTTCGCGCCGAAGGTCACGCGAAGGCCCGTCGGCAGGCTGTTGCCGATCACGGCGGAGCGATCGGCGACCGTGAGCGCCCCGCCCCCGCCGGATCCGGTGCCGCCGCCGACCCCGCTTCCGCCGCCCAAAGTCGAGCCGCTCGTCCCGGGCAGCTCCCGGGTCGGGCTGCCGGTGAGCGGGTCGAGCATGTAGAGGCGGGCCGTGCTGCCGCCCTCGCAGGGCGCGTTCGAGGGCGTGAAGGTCGAAAAGGCAAGGTTGAAGAAGACCGTCGGGGGGGCGAGGACCTTCTCCCCTGTGCCCGACAGCGTGAGGAACCAGCCCTTCGCCGCCTGGATCCGGCGGGTCAAAGCGAGCGCCGCGCTGCTCGCGGGCTGAACGACCTCGGAGGTCACGTTGACGAGGTTCGTCTCGGTCAGGTCGTTCACACCCTCGTCGCGCACCGCGTAGAAGCGGTCGGTCACGCCGGTGGAGAGGGGATTGTTGCGGTCGCCGGTACCGAAGTAGACAATCACGGAGCCCGAGGTCACGACCGCATCGGGCGCGTAGAAGATGCGGTGGCCCGCCGGGGCGACGAAGAGACGGGTTGCGGAGAAGTCGTCGCCGATCCGCCAGAGGTTGCCGCCGAGGTCGCCGACGTAACCGCGATCGAAGACGCCGTCGCCGTTCACGTCGAACACCATCGCGTCGCCGGCGAGCGGGAAGTACATGCCTGCGGGCTGGGCGAAAGCGGCCCGGGCCCCGGTGAGGAGATTCACCGCGAAGACCGCGCGGCCGATCCCGGCCGGGTTCGCGGTCACGACCGTGGGGCCGTCGAAGTAGAAGTCGGTACCGCCGCCGAACACCGCGACCTCGATCGGCGCACCACCGTTGGCGAACTTGGCGAGGGTCGGCGTGGAGGTCGTGTAGCCCAGTTCGCCGAAGCCGGTGGTCGACGAGTTCACCCGCCAGAGCAGCTTCGGCGCGGCCTTCGTCGTGACGTCGAGGCCGTAGTAGGCGCGTCCGCCGCGGCCCAGCCCGAAGACGATCACCTTGCGACCGTCGGCCATCACGCGCAACTTCGCAGCCCCGTCGACGAAGAACGCATGACTCGCCGACTGCCCGGGACGGAGCAGGTTGAGCTTCGGGAGAAGGTCCGGCGGCACGAAGGCCCAGAGTTCCGCCCCGGTCGCGTCGTCGAAGGCGTGCAGCATGCCGTCGTTGGCGCCGGCGACGATCAGCGAGTCGCCGGTGCCATAGTTCACGACGAGCGGGGCCGAGTGGATGACGTCGCCGAGAATCCAGCTGCGCTTCTCGGTGACGTTGCCGTCCTTGTCCTCGTCGAAGGAGTCGAGCCCCTGCACGTAATCGACGAGTTCGTCGCGGCGGGCGGTCGTGGCATCGGTTCCGGTCAGGCCGAGCATGGCAGGGGTGATCGCCGCGTTGCTCTTCGAGAACGCCTGGGCGGCGGCGGTGAGCGCGAGGCCGCCGAGATTCCCGGTGGCGGTGCCGGCGTAGGTGAAGATGCTGCGCGCCGTCGTGCGGGACACGAGCAGGCCGCCCAGCCCGCCGTTGGTGACCGTCTTGCCCGAGGGCGTCGAGGCACCGTCCCAGAAGGACTCCGCGCCGTCGAGGAGCGAGCCGTCGGCCGCCGTGGCCGCGCCGGCGGTCGACGTGCAGCTCGCCGCGCTCGACGCGTTGCAGATCGTGCCGTGGTCGTGATCGAGACCGTACTTCTTGATGTTGCCCGCCCATGCCTGCTGGCCGTCGCGCGGGCTGAAGAGCGTCAGGTAGACCCGGTCGCCGGACTCGGTGCGGCTCGTCGGGCTCACCGGGACGACCGGTGCGACGAACGACTGGGCTTCGGCCTTGATCATGTTGAGCGCCGCCCGCAGGGCCGCGTCGAGTTCGTCGGGTTGCGTCGCCGAGAGGCACTTGCCGCCGCCGTAGCGCTCCGAGGCCCGCCACAGGAGCGAGCCGCCACCCGGGCTCGCGTCGCCCGCCGCCGGCACCTGACAATAGTCGAGCCCGAAGGACACGGCGAACAGGGCGAGCGGCTGGTTCAGCGCGTTGCCGAGCGGATAGAGCCCGCGGACCTTCTGCATCGCGTCGTCGAGGTAGTCCGAGCCGCAGTTGAAGGCCTCGCCGGTCGCTGCGATCCAGTTGGGACTCGACGGGTCCTCCTTGCCGTCGCGGTTCACGTCGCCCGGGTTGCCGACGAACGACCGCAGGCGCGTAAACCTGCACGCGCTCTGCGACGAGGTGTTGTAGTCGGCCTCGATCTCCGGGATGCCGTCGGTGACCATGAGGACGAAGTTGCGCTGGCAGACCTGCTGCACCGGCGAGGTGGAGAACCCGGTCGCCGTCGCCTGCCCGTTGAAGTACTTCCACGCGTCGATCAGCCGGTGGGCGCTGGGCGTCGCGCCGCCGGCCGAGAGGCCGTTGATGACACTCGCTAGGGAGGCCCGGCTGGTCGTCGTCATGTCCTGGATCGGGAACTGGTAGACGCCGTTGTTGGCCTGCCAGCCGGTCACCCAGGTGGAACTCGCGTAGTTCGCGAGCCCGTAGTCGATCCCCGGCGGGTTGAACACCTCGAGGCCGAAGCGGACGTCGTTCAGCGGGTCGTTCACGACCGAGGTCACGACCGACTTGGCCACCGCGATCTTGGACTGCGCAGCGCAGGTGTTGCCGGTACCCGTGCAGTCGGCGGCGGCGCTGCAGGCCTGGAAGGGCGACAGCGTGCAGTTCTTCGGCGGACTCGCGGCGAAATTGAGGCGGTTGCCGCGCTGGCGACGCGACTCGCGGTCGTCGGTATCGTCCCCGGAAGGCGGCGGCTGGAGATCGGCGAAGCTCGCCGCGCAGGCGTTCGTGTCGACGGCCCAGGTGGTCTGGGTGGTCTTGCAGGTGCAGTTGGTATTCACCGTCTTGCAGCGGGTGTAGACGGTGCCCGGCACGTAGGCACCGGGGTAGAGCGTGTTCGGATAAGTATTGTAGGCCTGCGAACTCATGCTGCCCGAATTATCGAACACGATGAGCACGTTCGGCTTCACCTGGCCGATGGTGAAGATGTCGATGTCCAGCGCGGCGACCGGGCGAACCGGCAATCCGATCGCGACCGCGGCGAGGGCGATCGCCGCGACGGCGGCGCCGCACAGGCGCCCGTCGGTCGCCCGGTTGCTCAGCCGCAGTCCGGACACGGTGCCACCCTCGCCACCCGCATCGAGACGGTGCCCGCCGGATCGACGCCGCTCACCTTGGTGTTCTTCCGCGCATCGATCCGGAAGATGTACATCTTGCCGAGCCCCTCGGCTTGCCCGAACTGCGCCGCACGCACGCTGCCGTCGGTCGTGCGGACGAGGACGTTGCCCGGGAGCGCCCGGTACTCCGCATAGGTCGAGGTGACCGAACCGTCGAGGTTGGCCGTGGTTTCCTTCAGGTCGACCGTACGCGGCGCCATGTAGGGCACGAAGTTCGCGCCCTCGGAAAGTGAGAACTGGGCGGCACCGTCCGCGACATGGAAGGCCGAGCCGCTGTGCGTCGAGAGCGCGCTCGTGGCGGTCGACATCTGGCCGCTGGTCGCGACCGCGAGCGTGAGAGCCGCGAGCACGGCGACGATGCCGAGCGCGACCACCATGATGAGGCCGTCCTGGTTGCGAAGTCTCGTGGCGGATGGAGGCATGGTCGTCAGCCCGCGTCGTAGCGCATCGCCGCGTTGCGGAGATGCGCCTCGGTCGAGAGGGAGGAGGCGGCTTTCGCCACCTCGGGAGAAGGAGCCGCCTGCCTCGCGCCGAGCGTCAACTGCACGGAGCGCGGCTCGGCGCCCGGGGTCGTGGAGACCGTGCCGTTCTGGTCGATGAAACGCACCTGGAACGCGGTCATGTCGTCGGCGAGAACCTGGCCGCTGCGGCGCAGCACGCCGCCCGTCCAGGCGTAGGTCAGGGTCTCGACCTGCCCGACGTCGGGTCCGATCGGGTAGGCCCGGCCGAGGGCCGTATCGAGGGCGAGCACGACGTTCGCACCGCTGGCGGCCACCCCGCTGATCGTCTTCAACTCGGAGGCGAGGCCGCTGTCGATGACGACGAGACTGCCCGGCTTGAAAGCTCCGCTGCCCGCGACCGGGGTCACGGTGAGTTGGCGGCTGCCGGCGGGGGCCGCCACGGCGAGACCGGCCAAGGCGTTCGAGAAGTTGCCGCGCAGCGTGAGCGTGGTGGTGCCGCCCGAGGTCGTCGCCTCGATCGGTGCGGTTCCGGAGCCCGAAGGCACCGAGAGCATCCCGTAGCCGGCCATGCGGAGGTCGGAGAGCAGGATCTCCTGGGCGCCGCGGATCGTGAGGTGCGCGTCGGCGACGCCCGACTGGATCGCCGCCGCCCGCCCCTGCGCGCGCACCGCTGCGAAGACGACGGAGAGGACGAGCAGGCCGAGGAACGAGGCCGCGAGAAGTTCGGCGATCGTGTTGCCGTCCTCGCCGAGGCCGAGTCCGAGACCGCCGCCGTGCATTCCGACCGAGCCGCGACGCCGGCCGACACCCGCGGCCGCAGCCGCCCTTCGCGCCACGCCGCTCACGGGTTGGTCACCTGGCTCACGATGGTCGCCATGCGGAGCGTGCGCAGTCCGAAACGATCGGTCCAGGAAGCGACCGCCTCGACCCGCTTGGCGGCACCGAGGGTGGACACCGTCCGCGCGAGGCTGAAGCGGGTGCCGTCGGCGTCGGTGGTGGAGGAACCCGACGTGATCGCCGGGAAGGACGTGCGGTGGGCCTGTTCGAGCGCCTGCGCGACCAAGGCGGTCGCCACGTCATGGTTGCGGCCGAGGGTCTGGGCCTTGCTCGATACCGCCTGCACTCCGGCCATGCCGAGGAAGGCGATCGCCATGATGACGATGGCGAAGAGCGTCTCGACGATGCTGAAGCCCGAATCGTCGAGGGCGCGCGAGGGTCGGACCGTCGTGCTCACTGCCAGGTGCTCCCGATGCGGCTCCACACCCGGACGCGGCCGGCACCGGTCACCGACACCGCGCGCGCCACCTTGCCGTCGTCCGAGGCGAGGAAGAACGCCCCCGAGGTCGACGGAAGACCGCGTGCGTCGAAGACGACCCGCCCCGGGGTCGCCGCGGAGACGGCGCCTCCGTAAGGGTCGGCCGTCGCCCCGTTGAGCGTGAACCGGACGCCCTTGATGCGCGCGCCGAGCAGCGAGCTGCGCACGACCGGGTCGCTCGCGGGCTGGATCGCCGCGGGGTTCGCGGCGCGCCGGACCCGGTAGTTCACGCCGGAGAGCGAGTTGTCGACGTCGACGTAGTGGGACACGCCGGTGCGCATCGCCATCTCGCGCGCCCAGCCCAGGTCGGCGAGGAGCTGCGTCGAGGCGGTGGTGGTGCGCATCTGCATGGCCATCACCCCATACTGGGGCACGGCGATCGCACCGAAGATCGAGAACAGGGAGCAGACCACCATGAGTTCGAGGAGCGTCCAGCCACCCTGGGCCGGCCCGCCGGACGACGGCCGCCTTCCGCTCGTTGTTGGTCTCCCTGTCGGTCGATCGCTCAACATGAGATCCGGCTCCTTCCCCTAGTCTAGGTCGCCGTCTTACCGAGCAAAGGGCGTACCGTGCATTTTCTGCGACCCGCCCCCTGAATCGACCCCGTATCGCGCGGGTGTGCGTCGAGATCCTGACGGTCGGGTCCGCAAGCGGCAGGATTTCGCCGCGATCGCGGGGGTCGAGGCGCGCAAACGGGGGACGGGACACCACACGCCTCGGCCGTGGTGGTGTTGATCGTGACGCCGGGGGGAAGGTTGATCGTGGTCGTCCCGATCCAGGTGTTGCCGTCGGTGCTGGTCTCGAGGGCGTAGGCGGTCTTGCTCGAGAGGATCCGGATCCGCGTGTAGCGGTTCATCGAGACGGCCTTCATCCGCGCGCGGGAGACGTCCATCTTCACCGCGTCGGCGCCGCGCAGCAGCTCGTTCTGGCCGTACCAGCGGCTGATCGTCGGGACGGCGGTGCCGGCGATGATCGAGACCAGCGTCAATCCCGCCACCAGTTCGACGACCGAGAGACCGGCCTGCGAGCCGAGGCGGTGCGTACGCACCGCGCCGACGGCCCGTTCACCTACACGCGCAAGAGCGCGAACGGCAAATCCGAAGACTCGTTCCGTCCCGCTTCGGCGCACTTTGCAGTCGATGGTGTTCATCTCCGTTCCTGAGTTGTTGTAAGGCCACGGACATCTTCCGGGCTATAGGGGAGAGCCGCTCGGGGCGACGCATTTTTCGTTCAGGGATCGACCTAGGAACGAATGCGTCGCGCGCCGCCGCGACGGCCGCGCGAGGCGTCGGCGATGCGCGTGTGGAGCCCGCTGGACCGTCCCGTCGCGAACTTCTCCAACGCTCGCGCGCAGTTCGAGATTCGCTCGCGACCCGACGGCACCGGGGCGACGGCGTCACTCCTTAAGGGGTGCCCCTAGTGTCGAAAGCGGGGACGGGGCGGCCCCTGGTGGGCAGCGCTTGCACAAGTTGATCGGCGGCGGTGCAGGCTGCACGGAATCATCAGGACTTGCGCCGGGGCACCTCGCCCGCGTTGTCGGCCATCTGGGGGAGGAGCAGGGGTTGCAGCGCGACGCCCCACCCTCGGGGCCACCCCGACCCCGGGCGCGACCACCGGCTCCGGTGTCGCGTGCACCGACGAGCGGGATCACGCTAAGAACCGCGGGTGGCGGCAGATTTGCCGGACGAGTTTCGCGGTCCTCGGCGCGCGGGACGAAGCGCGCGCGCCGTGCTGGTGGCGCTCGGTCTCGTCGTCGGCGTCGCCGCCGGCGAGATCGGGGCGCGGGTCTTCGGCTTCGAGTTCCACCCGCACATGCGCAACCGGATCTACTTCGCCGAGCCCGACCGTCGGCTCGGCTGGCGCAATCGGCCAGGCGCGAGCGGGCCCTACGGCGGCAACGAGTTCGAGACCTGGGTCACGATCAACGCCGACGGCCAGCGCGGGCCGAGCCACCCGCTCGGCCGCACGCCGGGCGTGCACCGCATCGCCGTGCTCGGCGACTCGCAGGCCTGGGGCGACGGGGTGGGCGACGACGAGACCTTCGCCGCGCTCCTCGATCGGGAGTCCGGAGGCGCGGTCGAGGTGCTCGACTTCGCCTGCCCCGGCTACGGCACCGACCAGGAACTCCTGCTCTTCGACGAGGAGGCGGTCCGCTGGCGACCCGACGTGGTGGTCGTCGCGGCCTTCGTCGGCAACGACCCCAAGGACAACCTGAGCGAGGGCAACTGGCAGTATCCCAAGCCCTTCTTCGAGTTCGGACCCGACGACGCCCTGCGGTTGCGCGGCGTGCCGATCGAACCGCGGCCGCTCGTGCAGGGGACGATCGCCGTCTACCGCGCGATCATGCGCCGCTCGGCACTCGTGAACGCGATCGCCGAGGCGACCAACGGCACGGCCCCGCCGCCCGGCGCACGGCTGCCGGAGCACCCGACGATCTACAACTCGATGTACGCCGCCGAGCCCGACGCGGCGGCCCGGCGAGGCCTCGACACCACCGCGCGCCTGCTCGTCGAACTCGCGCGGCACGTGCGGGCGGCCGGGGCCCGGCCGCTGGTCCTGCTCGTCCCCGAACTCTGGCAGATCGACGTCTCGGCGATGCCGCGCTGGCGCGCCGAACTCACCGCGCAGGGGGCGGACTGGCGGCGGCCGCAGCGCGTCCTGCGCGAGGCGCTGCGCGCCGAGGGTGTCGCGGTGGTCGACGCCCTGCCCGCGCTCGTGCGGGCCGCGCGCACCTCGGCGGACGGCGGACCGCATGTCTTCCTGCGCCAGTGGCGCCACCTGAACCAGCGTGGCCACGCAGTCATCGCGCGCCGGCTGCGCCCGAACCTCGGGCTGGCGCCGCGCCCCTCGGTCGGCGCGGACGAGGCCGGCGACGACGACGCGCTCAACTCTCCCCGAGACCGAGCAGGATCGCCTCGCGCGGCAGGTGCAGGAGCGCATCCGCCGACGTGACGGCGGCACCGTCGGCACGCAGCGCGCAGCCCGCGGTCCGCAGGCTGCGCGCCCAGACCATGCCCGCGATCGCGCAGTCCGGCGACGAGAGCCGGAGTTCGCCGGCCACCAGGATGACGCCCGCGAAGTCCACGCGACCGCGGATCTCAAGATCGCCGCTCGAGACCACCACCCCGCGGCCAGCCAACGCACCGGCAATCCCGCCGGTGGTGACACGTGCGGCGGGCGGGGCCGTCGCCCCGAAAGCGGCGCCGAGCGACGCCGCGTCGACCGGCGCGGGCGAGCCCGCGCGCAGCCAGGCCGCGACGTCGACCGGGTCGGCGACCGCCGTCGTACGATCGCCGCGCACGACGGCACCCGCGGCGAGCAGGCGCGCGAGCAGTGCACCGCTCGACGACCGGTCGGCCGTCGCGAGCGCCGCGGGTGCGCTGCCCGAGGTGAGCCGTGCATCGACCGAGAGCCGCGCGCCGGGTTCGATCCCGAAGCCGCCGTCGACCAGCACCAGTACCGCCGGGAGATAGGGGAGCGTCGCGCGGCCGATGGTCGCGCGCAGCCGGCGGCGCGCGCTGCGCACGGCCGTCGCCTCGACGTCGATCGCCATGCGCTCGGCACCCGACGCGCTCGCCGGGAGCGCGACCGGCACCGCGGCATAGCCGAAGGGCGGCCCGGGAAACCAGGACCAGCCGCCGGCCGCCGGCAGCGGACCCGCGACAGAGGGCCGGGCGAGCCCGCCGGTGCCGGCGACCACCTCGGCGAACGACGTACCCGGGCCGACGAGCGAGAGCGCATGCCAGGCACCGGCCTCGGCCGACGCGCGCGCCTGCCAGACCGCCCGCGCACGTCCCGCGGCCCAGAGGTGGCTGCGCACCGAGACGAGCGTCGCGCCGGTCGAGGCGAGCAGCAGGGCGAGGATCACGATCACGGCGACGAGCGCACTGCCGCTCGACTTTGCCCGACGCGCCGGACGCCGCCCGGCGGTCAAGGCACGCCCCGCACCGGCAGGCGCGCGCGGATCGCCGCCGAGGAGCGCAGTCGCACTTCGCGGGTGGCATCGTCGGTGCGCACCGCGATCTCGACGTCGACGCGCCGGACGCGCGCAAGGTCGGACGAAGCGAGGGCGCCGCCGGCACCGGCTCCGAGTTCCGCGCCATCGACGCCGCGGTAGCGCAGGACGAAGCCTCCGGCGGCGACGGGCGCCGCGAACCCCACGGACTGCGCACCGAGCCGGCGCAGCACCCGCCCGCCGGACGCGGCCCCCCAGTAGAGCGCCAAGCGCTCCATCGACGCGGTGTCCAGGCGGCCGTCGCCGTCGAGGTCGGCATCGATCTCCAGCGCTTCGCGCGAGCCCGAGCGCAGCGCCGCGACGCCGATGCGTGCGGGATCGTTGCCGGCAGCCTGGACGTCACGCAGGGCGACCTCCAGCGCCCAGGCGCAGGCCGACCCGGCACCGAGTTCGGACTGGAGGGCGCGCGCGAGCGACGCATGCAGGCCGAGGAGGGCTACGGCCGAGCCGCAGACGAGGATCGCGAGCAAGGCCGCGACGAGCACCTCGACCAGCGTGAATCCCGCCGCACAGCGCAGGTAAACGACTCCGCGCCGGGTGCCGCGACGGCCGCCCCGGCAAGTGCGACGTGGGAGCGGTCTCACGGCGCCACCGCGACGAGCGTGAGCAGCGTCGTCCGGGGCCGCATCCAGCGCGTCGTGACCTCGAGACGCGCAAGGCCCGCGACGGGGTCGTCACGCAGCACCCGCCAGACACGCACGATCGCGAGTCCGTCGACGACCGTCTCGTCATTGCCCGAGACCCGGGCGGCGGCGGGCATCGCCACGAGTTCTTCCAGCTTGTCGACCCCGGCCGCGAGCCCCGCCGCCTCGGAGCGTGCCGCACGCGCGAATTCGAGCATCGCCGCAGCGGCTCCGGAGGCGACGGTGCCGACCGAGGCGACGAGTCCGAGGGCGACCAGGACCTCGAGGAGCGTGAATCCCGCCGTGGACCGGGCCGCGACCACCGGGGACCCGGCCGGGATGCGCGGCCGCCGGTCACTCAAGGGTCACCCGTCCGCGCTGGTTCACGATCACCCGCCGCTGCTCGGCGACCTTGTTCTCGAGCACGAAGGTCGCGTTGTCCGCAACGCCGTTCAGCGCGAAGCGGACCCGTCCGCCCGCCGTCGCGCTCGCGACCCGCGTCCCGTCGGGCAGGGTCTCCTCCGCGGAGGTCCCGCCGACCGGCCCGACCGCGAGCACCCGTTCGCTCACGCGGCGCACCTCCCAGGTGCGGCCCTCGGTGAGCGCGGCTTCGCGCGCGCGCACCATCGCCGAGAACAGCTGCACGCTCGCCGAGCGCAGTCGCACTCCGGCCAGCGCTGCGCTCGCGGCGAGCACTGCGGCGGCCAGCGTCGCCGCCAGCACCGAGAGCGCCGCGAGGAGCTCGAGGAGCGTGAAACCCTCCGCGCGGCGCAGTGGCCACGCGGTCCGAGAAGATCGTTGGCGCAACGTCATCCCCCGCGGCGACCGCCAGGGTCGCCGACGCCTGCGGGCGGTGGCGGCGCACGGGCCGCTCCGCCCGGAGTCATGGTCGCGGGAAACCGCCGCCCCACGGGGCGGACGATCGGGGTGGGCGTCGGGTTAACGCCACCCCGACAGCCGCGCCATGCAAGTCGATCAACCCGGCGCGAAGCCGGCCGAGACCATGTACCAAGCGACGATACGGTCGCCCCAGAAGAGCGCGATCAGGGCGCCGATCGCGAGGAACGGGCCGAAGGGAATCGCGAGCTTCGAGTCGCTGCGATCGCGGATCATGAGCGCGAGGCCGACCGCCGAGCCGACGAACGAGGCGAGCAGGAGCGTGAGCAGCACGCCGCGCCAGCCGAGGAACGCGCCGATCATCGCGAGGAGCTTGATATCGCCGCCACCCATGCCCTCGCGCCCGGTCGCCGCATGGTAGGCCCAGGCGACGAACCAAAGGAGGCCGCCGCCGAGGAGAACGCCGAGCAGCGAGTTCCACACGGCGGCGTTGCCGCGGGTCGCCGTCGCGAAGGCTGCGAGCCCGAGTCCGACGGCGGTGCCGGGCAGCGTGATGCGGTCGGGCAGCAGCCGGTGGTCGAGGTCGATGTATGTGAGCGCGACCAGGCTCGCGCCGAACCAGAAGCCGGCGAGCGTGTCGAGCGTGAGACCACCACGCACCGCGAGCGCCGCACCGAGCAGGCCCGTGATCACCTCGACGATCGCGTAGCGGGAGGAGATCGCGACGCCGCAGTCCCGACAGCGCCCGCGCAGCACGAGCCAGCCGAGGATCGGGACGTTGTCGTACCAGCGGATCGCCGACCCGCAGGCGGGGCAATGCGACGGTGGCGAGACCAGCGACTCGCCGATCGGCAGCCGGTAGATGACGACGTTCAAAAAACTCCCGACGCAGGCTCCGAGGAGTCCACCGAAGAACGCCAGCACGCCCACGTCGAGCATCGTATTCAACACCACCTCCTCGTGGTCCGGGCGAAAGCGGACAGCCCTGCTCCGCCGGATCGCCCGCGGACTGTGTCACTGCGGCCGGAGCCATGCCAACTCCGGCCAAACGCCCTGCGCACCGGATCCGCGCGGCGCGCGGCCCCGCCTCTCACGGCGACGACGCCGCGGCGGGGGCGAGCCGGACGAGCGCCTCGGTCGCGCTGCCCTCGCCGACCATCGTGCCGCCACGGACCCGCGCGACGAGTGCGTCGCGTGCGGCGTCGCGCGTGATCGCCTCCGGGATGAACAGCATGCAGACGGGTGCTGCACAGCCTCTCCCCTCGGCCCAGTCCTCGACCGCGCACAGCTCGCCGCGCTCGAGGCGCGCCGGTGCACGCCATGCGGCGAGCGGCAGGTAGGCGATCGGCACCACCGTGGGCCCGGCACAGGCCTCGCCCCCGGCGAGCGCCTCCATCGCAGCGCTCGCGACCCGCGCGTGGCGCGCGAAGGGTTCGAGCATGAGGCCGGCCCGCCAGCGGTGGTCGTCGAAACGGTCGACCAACAGCACCGCGGCGAGCGCCAGGCCCAGCGCCACCCGGAGTGCGGGCGGCGCCGGCAGGGCGCGCGCGATCCACACCACGGCCAGGGCCGCGAGGGCCGCGAGCACCACCGTCGGCAGCCAGAGGAAGCGGGTGAAGAACACCATCGGTCGCAAGGTGGCGAGCCCCAGATAGGCGGCCGCGAGAAGTGCCGGCACGGCGACGAAGGCGGCGTCCCGGCGTCGAGCGGAGGCGTCCTGCTGCGCGGCCCGGGCGGCGAATAACGCGAGCCCGGCGAGCACGAGAGGCCATGACCGCGCGAAGAGCGTCCCGCCGAACCACTCGACGACGACCAGGTGCAGCGTCTGCGCGAGCCCCAACGGCGAGCCCTGTGCGATGCGGACGAAGCGCTCGTGCTGGTCGGGAAGCGCGAGCGCTCCGAAGGCGCCCCCACCGGAGAGCAGCGACCCGAGGATCGCCGAGGCGGGAAGCGCGAGAAGCGGCAGGAGAGCCGCCGCGGCGCGGCGCGCGAGCGGAACCCCGGGCACGAGGAGGATCGCGAGTCCGCAAGCCGCGGCGGTGGGCTTGCAGAGCGCGGCGAGCAGGATCGCCGCAGCCGCGACGAACACCCGCCGATCGAGCAAGGCGAGGATCGCCGCCAGCAGGGACACGCCCATCAGCAGGTCGGCGCTCGAGCGCAGCGTGAGGACGTTGCGCATCGGGTCGCATACGTAGAGGGCGGCGGCGAGCGCCGCCGTCGGACGGTCGAAGAGCCGGGCGACGATCGTCCACAGGATCGCACCACCGCCGGCCGCGACCGCAATCGACAACAGCATCGCCCGCCAGGGATCGGCGAGCGGGCCGTAGAGCGCGATCGGCAGCAGCTTGGGAACCGTGTACCCGAAGGGCGTCGCCGCACCGCCGGCGAGCTGCCGACCGTACACGAGGTAGGAGAGCAGGTCGGGGTCGAGGTGGGCCTCTGGCCACAGCCAGGCGCCAAGGGCGCTCGCGAGGATCACCGCAAGGGCGGTCGTCGCGGCTCCGCCCGCGTCGCCGCCACGCGGCCCCTGCTGGCTCACGGGAAGGTCGCCTCGGGCGGGGTGAAGGCGAGGCGATCGCCGGCGTGGAGGCGCTCGAGAACGGGCCGCATCTTCTCGGAACGCCGGACGAAGACGAGCGCCGCCGGGTCAGAGTAGACGTACTCGAAGTCCGGCCGCCCGAACAGCCGTTCGTGCTCCCCGGTCGATCGTCGCGCGACCACGACGTCGGTTGGATAGTCGTCGAGTAGGCGCGCCCATCCCTCGGTCCCGTGCCTGAACGCGAAGTAGTCGCGGATCACCTGCTCGGGATAGACCGTCTCGAAACGTCCGTCGATGAACACCCGCGACGCCGGAGCGAGCTTCCAGACCGCGTAGGATCCCCACTCGAACGGCACGGCGACGTTGCCCTCGACGCCGTTGTGGCGCAGGAACGCCATCGCATCGACCGGAAATTCAGCGCGGCTGTATCGGATTTCGAGTCCGTCACGCAGGAGGCCGCGGCCGTAGAGCCAGCACTGGCCGAGGGCGATCGCGAGGACACCGACGGCGGCAGCGAACAGCACCCGCCGGCGCGGCATGGTGCGGGGCCAGCGCAAGTGCGCGGCCTGACGCACCCATTCGCCCGTCGCGACGACCAGCGGTGTCGCGAGGATCGCGAAGAGCACCGTGTGGCGCTGGTGGCGGAACCCCGCGCAGGCGGCGATTCCGAGCAGCGGCGTCCGCCAGTCGGCGACGGGGCGGGCGCCGGGCGTCGTGTGACGCGCCCTCCAGAGCGCCACGAGGGCGAGCATGGCAGCTGCGGCCAGGATCTTGAAGCGCAGGAAGTGGGTGGAGAGGACCTCCACCGGCTCCCACTCGCTGATCTCTCCGTGCACCGAGAGCGTACGCAGGAGAAAGCCGAAGAGTGCGGGGCCGTGGGGATTGAGCAGCGTGGCGAACGCCGCGAGCGCGGCACACGCCGCGACTCCGACGGTCTCGCCGCGTGTGGGCCGTTCGCCGGGCGGCCACGCGGGATCCGGGAGGACGTGGCGCAGGACCACCGCTGCGAGATGGCAGGCGAGTTGGAAGAGTCCGATCAGAAAGCCGCCGTGGGAATTCGCCCAGACCACCATGATCAGCGGCTGCACCGCGAGTTCCCAGCCGACGCGCGGCCATCCGCCCGGCCGCGCGGCGCCGCGCAGGCGCAGGTCGGCGCGCGCGAGCAGTGCCCCCTGGAGGGCGAGCAGGGCGATCGTGAAGAGTTGCGGGCGGAACATCATGCCGGGCGAGATGATCGCCATGGCCAGCACCAGGCCGACGGCCATTGCCGGGGCCGACACACGGGCTCCCGGCAGAAGTTCGGCCTCGATGGATCGAGTGGCGGAGACCAGGGCTGCGAGGACAGCAACACCGAGCAGGAGCTTGGCCACCACCAGGAGAGGCGCACCACCGGCCGCATGGAGACGAGCGAGCGCGCATTGCGCGAGCCACTCGTGGTTCATCAGCGGCGCGCCGAAGGCGGTGTACGAGACGTCGTCGGTGCGCGGGAAGGTGCCGTCGGTGCAGATCATGCGCCCGTAGCGCACGTGCTGCCAGAGGTCGGGGTCGGCGACGCGCGCGCCCATGAAGTGGACAGCGGAGGAACAAACGAGAAGGAGCGCGAGAAGAGTCGCCATCGCGACCCTCCCGCGCTCCCCCTGACCATCGCTTCGGCGCACCGACCGCGCCGGCTCTCGGGTTGCCGTCACGCCGTGGCGACCTCCCGCCGCAGGGGACGGACCTCACCGCCCGTCCCCCTGCGCGGTTGGTTCATCCTTACGGCGCGTTCTGCAGGCCGCCGTTGACCGAGTCCCAGTTGAAGGTCTTGTCGCCCTTGGTGTGGCTCGCGTTGGCCGCAAAGCCCGTGGCCGAGGTCGAGCTTACCGTCACCGTCACGCCGGGCGACTGCCGAAAGCCGGTCAGCTCGCCGAGGGTCTGGGTGTAGCCGGAGTTCGCGGCGAAGTAGGCCTCCTCGGCCGTCGCCAGGTTGCGCAAATCCGACGACGCGCGGGCGTTGAAGCCCTGGGCGCGATAGGCCGAGAACTGCGGGATCGCGATCGCGGCCAGAATGCCGATGATGGCGACCACGACCAGAAGTTCGATCAGGGTGAAACCTTTTTCGTCCTTGTGCAGCATCGTTTGCTCCTTCCAGCCCGGGTTGTGGGGTTGCGGGCTTCTCGTCTTCCCGGCCCAACGCCGCGTCCGTCGCGTCGCAGTACCGTCTGCCACCGAAGAGAAGCAAACCCGGTGCCAAGCCGACACCCGCCGGGGGCGACCTTAAGGTGGGAATCAAACCGCGCCACCCTTGCCAGATTCGGGAACCGGATGCGAACGTCGATCCCGTAAGGGCGACCGCCAAGAGGATGTCGCAGGCCGGCTTTCCTGCGGTGCGCGGGCGAAGCCCCTAATGACCCGAGGCGTCGACATCGTCATACCTACGACGAATGATCGTCGCTCGGACCCGTCCTGAAGCAGATACCTGGCGTTTCCGACGGCCAAGGTGTTTCAGGCGGGTCGCTCG
>CAMBZJ010000020.1 GCA_945872365.1 Klebsiella pneumoniae | reverse complement strand
CGCCGCACGCTCGGCGCGCGCCTCTCGCATCGAGGCCCGCTCGGCCGCGAGCGCCGCCCGCTCCGCTTCCGCTTCGTCGCGGCGGCGTTGCTCCTCGGGGTCGACGACCCGCCGGCCCGTGCCCGCCCAGGCCCGCTCCAGGCGCTCGGGATCCGGGGCGGCGACGCCCCGGGCCCAGCGCGTTCCGCTAGGTGGAGGTGGTGGGGGCACGTCGAGATCGTCCCGGTCGTCGCGGTCGTTCCAGGTACCACCGCCCGCGCCCGTGCCGAAGTCGAGCCCGGCGACCGATTGCGGGGCGACCAGATTCAGGCCGTACTCGATGAGCTTGCGGGTGTCGCCCCAGACGTTCGTCGAGCCCAGTACGGCGACCATCACGGCGCGTCCGTCGATCTCGGCGGCCCCGACGAAGCACTTGCCCGCCGCGCGCGTATAGCCGGTCTTGCCGAACACCTGGACGACGTAGTTGTCGAGCAGCCGGTTGTGGGTCGTCACCGGCACCATGCGCACCGATTTGCCCTCGACCGGGACGAAGGTGGAGCGCGTGCCCGCGATGGTGCGGAAGCCCGGCACGGTCATCGCGTAGCGCAGCATCAGGGCGAGGTCGTGCGCCGAGGTCCGATGGTCGTCGTCGGGCAGCCCGCTCGGGTTGGTGAAGTAGGTGTTGCGAGCGCCGATCTGGCGGGCCTTGAGGTTCATCCGGCGTGCGAAGGCCCGAACGCTGCCCGCGAGCCCCTCGGCCACGGCCACCGCGGCATCGTTGGCCGACTTGAGCATGAGCGCATAGGTCAGGTCGCGCAGCCGTACCTGCTGGCCGGGGCGCAGGCCGAGCTTCGAGGGCGGCTGGGAGGCGGCGTAGGCGCTTACCTCGATGTCCTCTTTCATCTGGCCGCTCTCGAGGGCCAGGATGGTGGTCATCACCTTAGTGGTGCTGGCCGGGGGCAGCGCCATTTCGCCGTTGCGCTCCCACAGTACGTGGCCGTTGGCCGCGTCCATGACCAGGGCGGCCCGCGCCGCGACCGTCGGCGGCTCAGGCATTGCCGCGACCGGACTCGCCGCAGCGACGATGTGCAGAACTGCGGTCGTGGCCGCGACCCAGCCAATCACGCGCGCAAGCATGCCATCCACCTCGACACCACCACCTCCCGACGAACCCGTCCCGACCATAGCGCAAGATGAAGCCCAACGGAAAGGAAAACCTCGTCCCGTCCGTCTTTCCTCGTTGTCTGCCGGGCATCCTGCCGCTACAACGACGCTCGGTTCCGTCATGGTAGGAAGGAGTCCCGTGTCGCCATCGATCAGACGAATGACTCGGCTCGCGGCCCTCGCTCTGGCCGCTTGTCTCGCCGCCCGCCCCTCCCAAGCCAAGGTCTGGCAGGAATCCGACTTCGGCCAGGACGAGCCGAAGGTCTACTCGTTCGTCCCGCCAGGCTCGGCCCCGCTCGATCGCGTCGACACCGTGATCGGCGAGATGCAGACCCGCATCCCGGAGCACGGGGACACGTTCCTCGACCTCGCCCGGTACTACGGTCTCGGCTTCAACGAGTTCGCCGAGGCCAATCCGGGAGCCGACGAGTGGATCCCCTCGCGTGCGGGTACCCCGCTCGTGGTGGCGACCCAGTTCGTCCTGCCCTGCTGCCGCTACAGCGGGCTGGTCGTGAACATCCCCGAGATGCGCATTTACTACTATGGGGCCAAAGGGCCGAACACGCTCGTGACTTTCCCGGTCGGCCTCGGTCGCGAGGACTGGAAGACGCCCACCGGCAAGTTCAAAGTGCGCGAGAAGAACGTCAACCCGACCTGGGTGATCCCCGACTCGATCCGCAAGGAGCGCATCGCCGACAAGGGTTTCAGCGAGACCATGATTCCCGGTGGAGACCCGGCGAACCCGCTCGGCAAGTACCGGATGCGTCTCACGCTGCCCATGTACGGCATCCACGGCACGAATATTCCGTGGGGCGTCGGCATGCTTGTGAGCCACGGCTGCGTGCGCCTCTACCCGGAGGACATCGACAAGCTCTTCCCGATGGTTCCGGTCGGAACCGAGGGCGAACTCGTCTACCAGCGCGTCAAGATCGGCTTGCGCGATGGCCGCATCTTCGCGGAGGTTCACAAGGATCTCTACGGGATCCAGCCTGGTGCCCATCGCATCGCGATGAACACGCTGCGCGAGCGCAGGCTGCTCGACTACGTCGACCAGGACAAGCTGATGGCGGTCGTGCAGGCGGAGAACGGCGTGCCGACCGACGTGACCGCGGGCGAAGGCCCCGCGCACTTCGCGCCGGACGTGCGACTCGCGCCTGCCGCGGTGGCGCCGGATCGATCGACTCTGCCCGTGGAGACGAGAGGCAATGTCGAGCCGATTCCGGCGGCGGCCCCGGCTCCCAAGACGAGCGCTCCGGCCCCTCGCCCGGCCCCCGTCCGTCCTGCGGCGGTCGCGCCGCCGGTGGTGCGGCCGCCAGCGGTCTACGCTCCGACGACTCCGCGGCCGCAAGCGGCGGCTCCCCGCGGCGAGTCGCTGCCGGCTCGCGCCGCGCTGGGTACGAACCTGAGTTCGGACCCCCGTCGAAGAGGCGGAGCCCCCGCGACCGTCAAGGCGAATCCACCGACGGTGGTGAAGACCAGCACCGTCAAGACGACCGCCACCGCGGCCGCGAAGACGAGTGCGGCCAAGACCGTTTCGACCACTTCGTCGACCTCGAAGCCTAGGCCGACTTCCTCGACCTCGACGAAGTCGGCCCACAACTGAAAAGCGCCCCTCGTCGGAGACGAGGGGCGCTTTTCACTCGACCGTCGTCGGGTGGCTCAGAGTCCGGCAGCCGCCGAATCCTCGCTCCGCAGAGCGCTTGTGGTGACTTGTTCCTCACATCGCGGCGCATGATCGACGCGCCAGCGCTTGAGGCCCTGCCGGAGGTAGTCCGGGTTCATGTCGACGATCTGGCAGATGTTCTCGAAGGAGAAGAGCCAGCGGCGGTCCGGGGACATGATCCACTCCAGCGACTCGGCGAACAGCTGCTTGCTGCGCGCCTCTTCGGCGTGGGCGTTTTTCTGGAAGCAGTCGATCGCGTCCTCGAGAACGGCGAGCATGAGGCGCCTTTCCCGGTCGAAACCGACCTCCTTGCGGAAGAAGGAAAAGAACTGGTCGGGCAGAAGCACGTCCGGCTCGAAGAGACCCCCTGATCGATCTTGCATGGAATTCCCCGTTCTCCTTGCGAATCCGCCCCTCGACCGACCTGGAGTCGGGTGCTGCGGGGCGGTGGAAGACGATGCAGCACGGAATCCTTGCTAACCCGGGTCGATCGATTGAACCAAGCAAATTCGTCTACTTAGCACCGTTAGTAGCGCTAATGCGGCGTGGCCTACTTCGTGAGGGGTGACCTGTTCCCCCGCGCGCGGGTGTGGGATATACCGCGGACGCCTCCACCGGATGTCCGGGAGCATTCAACAACCGAGGGAAAACCATCATGGCGGATCGGGATCGGACGGATCGGGATCAGACTCTGCGCGCAGACAAGGCAGACGGAAGGGTCGTCGCACCGGCCGGAGCGGAAGCGAACCAGGGCTGGAGCCTCGGCGGTGCGCTCGGCTGGCTCGCGCTCGCCCTCGGGACGCTCGGGTTCATCTGGTTCGTGAGCCACCAACTCGGGGCGGGCTGGGAGGGTCGGGAAAATCAGGCCCTGTCGATGGTCAAGGATCTGAAGCTGCCGGGCATGGCGCGCAGCTTCTCCGACTCGACGATCGAACTGAGCAACCAGGCGCGCGACAAGGGGACTTTCGTCGGCCAGTTCGCATGGTCGGCGAGCCAGATCCAGGGGCCGAACTACACGGTGAAGCTCAACTGGATGGAAGGCAGCGAGCACAAGCGCGCCGAGTACAACGTGGACCTGGACGGCAAGACCGTCGTGCCCGCCGGGCCGCAGGCTGCCGACTTCCTCAAGCAGGCCGGGGCGACCACCGTCCCGAGCGCACCGGTCGCTCCGGCGAACTGACGAGGCCGCGCCTTCAGGCGAGCAGCGGGGTCCATGCCGTCGCGGCGACCAGTCGCGACGGCTCCCGGTTCCACTCGCCCTGCCAGCGCGCGAGGGCCGATTCCGCGAGCGTACGGCCGCTGCGCACGATCTCGCGGGTGGTCTCGAGGTAGGCGCGTTCGTCGTCGCCGCGCTCGTTCCGGCACGCCTGCCTGCGCAGGCCCTCCTCGGCGATCTCCACCAGTTCGATTGCGAGGTCGCGTACGCGGAAGCGCCGTACCGGGGCGGCGAGCGCGGCCCGGTGGACGTCGCGCCCCATGCGCTGCCGCTCCTCCAGCTCGAAGTCCTTCACCAGGTCCCAGGCGGCGGTGAGGCAGTCCGGCTCGTACATCACGCCCTTGGCGATCGCGGAGAGACCGAGCATCGTAGCCGGTGGCTGGCTGTCGGTGGTGCGCATCTCGATGTAGGTCTTGAGCCGGGCGTCGGGGAACAGCGTCGAGAGGTGCAGGGCAAAGTCGCCAACGGTCGCGCGCAGGCCGTCGCGGCCCTCTTTCCAGAAGCGTCGGAAGGTCGTGCCGGTCATGTCGCGGAATCCCCCGTCGCGGCGCACGAAGTACATGGGGACGTCGAGTGCCCACTCGACATAGTCCTCGAAGCCGGCGCTCGCGCGAAAGACGAAGGGCAGGAGCCCGCTGCGGGAGGAGTCCGTGTCGGTCCAGATGTGGCCGCGATAGGACAGGAAGCCGTTGGCCGAACCGTCGCTGATCGGCGAGTTGGCGAAGATCGCGTTGATGATCGCGCCCACGCCCATCGCGACCCGCATCTTGGCCATCGCGTCGGATTCGCTCTCGAAGTCGAGGTTCACCTGCACGGTCGCGGTCTGCTTCATCATCTGCTGGCCGAGCGTACCGACCCGCTTCATGTAGGGACCCATGATGTCGTAGCGCGGCTTGGGGACCCACTCGATCTCGTCCACCCGGGAGATCGGCTGGATGCCGAGTCCGAGGAGGGCGACGTCCAGCCCGTCGGCGACCGTGATGATCTCGGAGGCATGTCGGGCGAGTTCGTCGTGCGACTCGTGGAGCGTCCGGCAGGTTCGGCCCGACAACTCGATCTGGCCGCCGGGCTCGAGCGTGATGCTGCCGTCGCCGGGCCGCGACAGCGCGATGATCCGGCCGCGCTCCTCTTGCGGCTCCCAGCCGAAGCGGTCGGCGAGTCCGCGCAGGATCGCCTCCACGCCGCGCCGTCCGCCGAAGGGGATCGCCCGGCCCGTCTTGCGATCGACCGCCACCTTCTCGTACTCGGTGCCGATCGTCCAATTCGAGCGCGGCTTGCAGCCGCGCTCGATGTGCTCGATCAGTTGTCCGATCGAATCGATCGGCAGGGCGTCTGGCCCGGTTTCGACGTAGTCGCTCATGCGGCAGCCGAGAGGGTAGAGGCGGCCCCCCTCGCTGACAAGTCGTAGCTCAGCGAGGCGCTTCGAGCGGGAACGCCCCGCATCCCGTGCGCAGGTAGTCCTCGCGCGAGAACGACCGGCCCCAGCGCGCCATCTCCGCGAAGACCCGGCAGCGGTCGGCCTGGTTCGGCAGCCTGGGATCGGACTCCACCGAGGCGACCACCGCCTCGGTCGTCTCCTCGATCGGGGTCATGTGGATGCCGCCGCTCGCGGGCGTATCGAGGACGAGCGTCTTCGAGGGCCCCTCGGGCTGCCACGGGGTCCAGGCCGGCAGGTCGCCGCGTCCGCCGCGTCCCGGGTCGCCGGTGCGCGCGAACTGGGCCCAGTAGCTGCGCAAGGCCCGGCCGAGCGCCTCACGCCCGGGTTCGTTGCGGCCGTCGAAGACGACGTTTCCGGCGCGCCCCAGGTCGAAGTGGCCGAAGACGAACGGGATCTCGAAACCATGCGACGCGCCGAGCATCTTCGAGAGATCCGCGCCAAGCACCGTCGGCTCCTCGTCCCAGTCGAAGCGGTAGACGAAGACCGACGGTCCCGCCGTCGCGGCGGTCGAGGCCTGCATCGCGCGCGCCGGGGCGTCGGCGCCGGTCGCCTTCCACTGTCGCGACATCGCGTCGGCGGTCGCCAGGTACGAGTTCTCGTCGACGAAGCGGGGCAGGAGCCAGAGCCGTTTGGTGATCCGGTTCGGATCGGCGAACAGGAAGAGCTTGTTCTCGTCCCGGTTGGTTCCGACGAGGACCGGCACCCGGGCCCATTCGCCCGCGCGCAGGCGGTCGAGCGGCTTGCCGGTCGGAACGACCGAACCCTCCGCGATGACGCGCGGCATGTCGATCATGCCCGAGGACTTCGTCGGATCGTAGGCGCGAAGGATCTCGGTTGCGTCGAGCGAGCGCAGCCAGGCGGCGGTTTCGGCCGCCGTCCCGCCGGCGAGGGCCGCCTGCGCCGAGGCACGGTCGGTGGCGCGCCCCTGCTTTTCGAGCAGGCGCAACACGATCTCGCCCGAACCCTGGGCATGACCGGGAACCGCTGCGTCGGCGAGGTTCTCGGACTCCTCGGCGCCGTAGAAGGCAAGACCACCGCTCTCGACGATCGCGCGCTGGAAGAGCCCCCGCGCTCGCGGCGAGAGGAGCAGCGAGTAGACGTTCTGCGCCCCGGCCGACTCGCCGAAGATCGTCACGTTCCCCGGGTCGCCGCCGAAGGCGGAGACGTCGTCGCGTACCCATTCCAGAGCGCGTATCAGGTCGAGCGTGCCGAAATTGCCGGACCCGTCGAGTTCGTCCGCTCCTTCCTGCAACGCCGCATGGCGGAACCAACCGAAGGGGCCGAGCCGGTATTGCACCGCGACCACGACGACGTTCTCCTCTGTCGCGAGTCTTCCCCCGTCATAGAAGGCGGTCTGTCCGATCGAGTTGCCGCCCCCGTGGATCCACACCATGACCGGGAGCCGCCGGTCGCCGGCCGGCACCGCATCGCGGGTGAAGCGCGGTGTCCAGACGCTCAGCGTGAGGCAGTCCTCGCGGCCGACCGGCGTGTTCACAGGCGCGCTGTCGACACCGCCGAAGGGACTCGCGTATTGCACGCAGGGCGCTCCGGGTTGCAGCGCGTCGCGCACCCCCGTCCAGCCCTCGGCTGCACGGGGCGCGCGCCAGCGCAGGTCGCCGGCCGGTGGCTTCGCGTAGGGGATCCCGAGCCAGGCGTGCGCGCCGTAGCGACCGTCGCCGCCCACGACCTCGCCCGCGACGACTCGGCGCTGTGTCGCGCCATCCGCGACGAGTGCGGCCGGCACCCGGCTTCGCGAGCACGCCGGAAGGAGCAGGGATGCGAGCGCGACCGCCGGGAGAGCAGTGAACCTCATGCGCCGGCTTTATCGGGTCCAGACGTCCTTGCAATCCACCGTGCCTCCGCGCAGCCATGATCGCCGAGGGCGGTCCGTCCCGCGCAGTCGAGCGCCGAGTGCGCGCGCAGCGGAGACGCGGGCCCGCATCGCCTGACGGTTTCTCGAACTCGACCGACGCACCCGGTCGGGAGCGACCGCGGGAGGTGCAACGGGCGGGCCAATCTGATTCTTCATCCTGCGAGAGGCTCCCCGGCGGGAGTTCGTGGGAGGTCGCAATGGACGGCAAGGCCGCGCGTCGCAAGTTCTGGGGTTGGGGCTACGAGGGCGGGGGGCCGAACCCGGAGCAGCAGGCGGGCATCGCGCGCATGCTCGGCGAGCGCCTCGGCAAGGCGCTGCCGGCTCCCCTGCCCGAGCCGCGGATCGAGGAGATCGAGTTGCCGGAGGCGCGCGTCCGCCCCCCGGCGGCTCTCGCCGGGATCTGTTCCAGCGCGCCGCTCGAGCGCGCCGGGCACGCCTACGGCAAGAGCTTTCGCGACGTCGTGCGCGCGCTGCGCCGGGAGTTCCGGAACCCGCCCGACGTGGTGGCGCGTCCGCGCGACGAGTCGGAGGTCGCGGCGGTGCTCGACTGGTGCGGTTCGAGCGATTTAGTCGCGATTCCCTACGGCGGAGGATCGAGCGTCGTCGGCGGTGTAGAGCCGCCGCGCGAACCGCGCCGCGGCGTCGTGACGATCGACCTGGGCGCGCTCGACCGCGTCCTCGAGGTCGATCGCACGTCGCGGGCGGCGAGGATCCAGGGCGGCGTACTCGGGCCGGCCCTCGAGGACCAGCTCCGCGTCCACGGCCTCACGCTGCGCCACTTCCCGCAATCCTTCGAGGTGAGTTCGCTCGGCGGCTGGATCGCGACGCGTTCGGGTGGGCACTTCGCGACGCTCTACACCCACATCGACGACTTCGTGGAGTCGCTGCGCGTGGTCACGCCCTCGGGCGTCGTCGAATCGCGACGCCTCCCGGGATCGGGTGCGGGGCCCAGCCCCGACCGGCTCTTCATCGGCTCCGAGGGCATTCTCGGCGTGATCACGGAGGCCTGGATGCGTCTCCAGGACCGGCCGCGGATGCGCGCCTCGGCCTCGGTTGGCTTCGCCGACTTCCTCGCCGCAGCCGAAGCGGTGCGCGCGGTCAGCCAGTCGGGACTTCACCCGACGAATTGTCGACTGCTCGACGCGGGCGAGGCCGCGAACTCCGGGGCCGGGAGCGGGGCCGAGAGCGTACTCGTGCTCGGCTTCGAGTCGGCCGACCACGACCCGGCTCCGTCGATGGCGCGCGCGCTCGAGATCGCGCGCGACCACGGCGGCGTGGTTCCGCAAGGAGCCGGTCGCACCCGGACCGACGATGCCGCGGCGCGCGAGGGCGCGGTCGGTGCCTGGCGTCAGGCCTTCCTTGGCGGCCCCTACCTGCGCGACCTGCTCGTCCGGCTCGGGCTGGTGTCGGAGACCTTCGAGACGGCGATCACCTGGGACCGCTTCCCGGCCTTCCACCGCGATCTGGTGGCGGCGACAAGCGACGCGGTGCGCCGGGTCTGCGGCGCGGGGCAGGTGACCTGCCGTCTCACGCACGTCTACCCCGACGGCCCCGCGCCCTACTACTCGGTGATCGCGCCCGGGCGTCCGGGCGCGCAACTCGAGCAGTGGGCGGAGATCAAGGCCGCCGCCTCCGAGACGCTGTCGCGCCTCGGTGGGACGATCACCCACCACCACGCAGTCGGTCGCGATCACCGGCCCTGGTACGACGGGCAGCGACCGGATCTCTTCGCGCGCGCTCTCTTTGCCGCAAAAGAGGCGCTCGACCCAAGCGGCATCCTGAACCCGGGTGTCCTGATCGGCTGAGCGAGACATCGACCGCATGGCGTCTCCGTGAGACTCCGCCGTTGGCTGCGCGCCGTACCCCCGGCTAGAACCGGATGCGATCCGCCGAACCCTTCCCGGTGATCCGGGTGGCACGGGAGGCCTTGTATGCCGATCGATCTGCGCAACCTTCTCGATCCGCGCACGACCGCCGTCATCACGGTGGAATGCCAGCGGGGCGTCGTCGGCACGTCGGGCGCACTCTCGGCGCTCGCCGAAGCGGTACGGGAGAGCGGCATCCTGCCGCGGATCGGCGGGGTGCTCGAGGCGGCGCGCGGAGCGAGGGTGCCGGTCCTGCACGGCACGGTCGTGCGTCGACCCGACGGTGGCGGCACGACGCTCAACTGCCGGCTCTTCGCGGCGACGCGCAAGGCCGGCGGCCCGGGGCTGCTCGCCGGCAGCGACGCGGCGATGCTGGCGTCCGAACTCGGACCGGCCGAGACCGACTACATGGTGCCCCGCCACCACGGGGTCTCGGTGTTCCACGACGGCGAGACGGACTCGATCCTGCGCAGCCTCGGCGTCCGCACGATCGTCCTGGTCGGGGTGAGCCTCAATATCGCGCTCCTCGGTACGACGATTGAGGCCGTGAATCGGGGCTACCAGGTGGTGATGCCCGAGGACGGCGTGACCGGCACGCCGCGCGAGTACGCCGCGGCGGTGCTGGAGAACACGCTCCGTCTGCTCGCGACCATCGTCCGTTGCGACGACGTGGTCGCAGCCTTCGGCGGACCGCCCCGGGGCCGATAGGCCGATCCTCGCTCGGCCGACGACCTCGGGCTGTTGGCGGTTTCTGGCGGACCGGACGCCATGCTAGGTCCTCCGGGCGTCGGCGCCGCTGGCCGTCGAGGCATCCATCCGAGGAGTGAACGTGAGCGATCTGGTCTTGACCGAGGAACAGGAACTGCTGCGTAAGACCGCCGCCGACTTCGTCCGTGCGCACCTTCCGGTGGGGCGCCTGCGGCGGATGCGGGACGCCGCCGATCCGCTCGGCTTCTCGCCGGAGGTCTGGAAGCAGATGGGCGACCTCGGGTGGCCCGGGATCGTCCTGCCCGAGGAATTCGGCGGACTGGGACTCGGGTACGCGGAACTCGCGGTCGTGCTCGAGCAGGTCGGTGCCGCGCTGGCGCCGGAGCCATTCCTCTCGACCGTCCTTCTCGCCGGCAACGCCATCCTGCTCGGCGGCGATGCGGAACAGAAGAAGGCCTGGTTGCCCCGCGTGGCCGCGGGTGAGGCGGTGCTCGCCTTCGCCCACCACGAGCCGGGTGCTCGCCACCGTCCTTTCCGCGTGCGTACGCGGGCGGAGAAGTCCTCGCGCGGCTTCCGGCTCACCGGCAACAAGGACATGGTCTTCGACGGGCATGGCGCCCAGTGCCTGGTCGTCTCGGCGCGAGTCGCGGGTGAGGCCGACGACCGCGACGGAATCGCGCTCTTCCTCGTCGACCGCCATGCACCGGGCGTGACGGTGCAGCGCCAGCAGCTCGTGGATCATCGCTCTTCGGCACTGATCGTCCTCGACGGCGTCGAGGTCGGCGAGAGCGCGCTGGTCGGCAAGCCCGGTCAGGGCGGCGCTCTCGTCGAGCAGGTGCTCGATCGCGCGGTCGTCGGACTCTGCGCCGAGATGCTCGGCGGCATGTCCCGCGCCTTCGAGGCGACCGTCGCCTACCTCCAGGAGCGCAAGCAGTTCGGCGTGCAGATCGGCAGTTTCCAGGCGCTCAAGCACCGGGCGGCCCGGATGCTGGTCGAGGTCGAACTCGGTCGCTCGGCGGTGATGGCGGCGGCCCGCGCGATCGATACCGGCTCCCCGGACGCGAGCCTGCTCGCCTCGGTCGTCAAGGCGCGCCTCTCCGAGGGCTACGTCCAGATCGCCAACGAGGCGGTGCAGATGCACGGCGGGATCGGCATGACCGACGAGTACGACATCGGCTTCTATCTCAAGCGGGCCCGAGCCGCGGAGCAGACGCTCGGCGACGCGACCTTCCACCGCGATCGGTTCGCGACGCTGCAGGGGTTCTAGGCCCGGTCGACCGGGAAAGGGCAGGCGAACATGGGCGTCTTCATCGAGAGGTTCGATCCGTTCCTTTCGTCGGCGGACGCCGACGCGATGCTGCGACTCTGCGAGTCGTTCCCCGGCGGCTACGGCAACTACCCCCAGTCGTCGCCTGCGCAGGGGATCGGCGCGGGCCTGCTCCAGCGGCACGACGCGGCGACCTACCTGTTCAAGACCGGCGGTCGCTCGCCGGAGAAGATGACGTTCGAGCAACTGGTCGCCCGCGGCAACACGCTGCGCGAAACCTACGCCTACGACCGACCGGTGGTGGCGGGCATCGAGCCGATGCTCGCGAACGAAAGCTTCGTCGCGGCGGCAAAGCGGCTCTTCGGCAAGCCGGTCGTCGTGCCGAACATCGTCTACGCGAACATCATCCTGCCCGGCCAGGAACTCGGCGTCCACACCGACGTGCCCGAGTTTCGCGGCGCGAACCGCAAGCACGAGCCGGAATGGCTTCTCGTCGTGATGCACCACTCCGGACTCTTCGACCGCTGGCGGATGCCGATCGCGACCGGCGTCTCGTGGTACGGACGGTGCACCGGGGGCGGCTTCTACTACTACCCCGAGGGCCCCGAGGGCCCCGAGGTGTCGCTCGACCCCGAGCACAACACCGCCGTGCTGCTCGACACCGACAGCGTCTTCCACGGCGTCGACAGCGTGGGCGCGCCCGGCGCCGCCGTGCCCGAGTACCCGCCGGGCATCCGCCTGCGGCACCGCGGCGGCGACGACTGGGCGATCGAAGCGGATGGCCGCGACGTCGCCCGTTACCACTGGGACGACATCCGCCTGTCGATCTCCTGGAAGGCCTACTGCTTCGCCGACGAGCAGGAGCGTCGCATGGTCGAGGAGCACACCGACGACCTCGGCCACGAGATCATCCTGGGAATGCTCGCCGAGGACTTGCGCCGCCGCGGGCGACTCGCCGGAGAGACCCCGCCCGACCGCCAGCTCGCCGAGATGCTCATGGACGAGTACGTGCGCTTCCCGCTGCCGCCGCACATGCGCCCGGGCGTGTCGCCGGCGTCCGCGGCGGAGCTCGCTTGAGATCGAGCCTTTCGAGCCGCCTTCGGGCCGTGTCGTGTGCGCGAATGGCGCGCGCTCTTGCCGCGGCGGTGGCCCTCGCGACGGCCGCCGGGCCTGCGTCGGGCGGGTCGGGGACCGAAATGGTGTCGGGATCCTCAAATCTGCCGGCCCCTCGCCAGGGCGCGACCGGAGGCGAGGTGCTCTACCTGCGCTATTGCGCTTCGTGCCACGGCATCGCCGGACGGGGCGACGGTCCGGTCGCCGCGGAGATGCGGGTTAGCCTTCCGGATCTCACCCGGCTCGCCGCGCGCAACCACGGGAAGTTCGACGAGCGTGGACTCGTCGCGGTGATCGACGGTCGCCGCGCGGTCGCCGCGCACGGCTCGCGCGCTATGCCGGTGTGGGGCGACGTATTCGACGCCGAACTGACGGGCCGGCCGCATGCGGTTCGCCAGAACCTGCTCCGCTCCCGTGTGCTGGTCGACTACCTGCGTTCGATCCAGCTGCGCTGAGCCACCTGCGCGCCGGATCAGCGCAATTCGACCACGGTCGCGCCGGCGCCGCCGTGCCCCGGATCCGCCTCGGCAAAGCGGGCGACGTAGGGCGAGCGCGAGAGGAAGTCACGCACCGCGGTGCGCAGCGCGCCCGTCCCGAAGCCGTGGACGACACGCACGGCTGTCCGATCCTCGAGCAGCGACTGGTCGAGGAAGGCCTCGAGCCTCTCCAGTGCGGGAGCCACGCGCTCGCCGATCAGGTTCAACTCGGTGAAGGCAACGAGCGGGCGAGGTGCTCCCTCGGCCATGTCGTCGGGCTCTTCCCCGGTGGTCGGCGCGGCGCGCTCCCGGAACGGGTCGGCGGCGGCGTGGCGCGCGGCGCGACGCATCAGCGCGCCCGGCGAGGGGGCGCGCCGGCCGCTCGAGGTTGCGGTCGCGGCGGGTGTGCCCGCGACCAGCCGGAGTTGGGCGAGCGGGACGTCGAAGCGGACGGACCCACGGGCAACGCCCGCGCGTGCACCGTCGATCCGGCCGATCGTCCCGCGTAGTCCGCTGCCGATCACCTCGACCGCGTCACCGACGGCGAGGGGGCGACCGACGGACGCCGCACCATCCCGTTCGCTCGAGCCGCCGGCGAGTTCGCGTTCCTTCGCCGAGATCGCTTCACCCTGGGCGCGGCCCGCCTCGGTGAGTCGCCGGGAGGCCCCCCGCGCGTCCTCGCGCGCCTGCTGCTTCGCCTCGCCGAGGATCCGTCGGGCCTCGCGCTTCAGGTCGTCGGCGAAGCGCTTGGCCTCCCCGAGTTCGTCGGACCACTTGCGTTCCCGCTTGGCCCGCAACTCCGCGGCCAGCCGTTCCTGCTCGAGGCGGGCCGCCCGGAGCCCCTCGCGCTCGGCCAGCGTCCGCTCGGCCTCCGCCTCGTATCGGCGCCGCTCGTCCTCGAGCCGACCAGCGGCCGCCGCGAGGTCCGCCGTGGCCGTGCCGCGCTCGGCCTCCGCCTCGACGAGCAGGCGCTCGGGAAGACCCAGTCGCCGGGCCATGGTCAGGCCGAGACTCGGCCCGACGCTCCCCATCACCAGCCGGTAGCGCGGTGCGAAGGTTTCCGGGTCGAAGTCGACCGAGGCAACCCGAGCGTTTGCGGCGGCGAGCGCGGCCGCCTTCACGCCCTGGAAGTGCGTGGTGGCGAGGACGCGGGCGCCCCGCCCGGCGAGATCGCGCAGCAGGACCTTGGCGAGTGCGGCGCCGTCCTCCGGATCGGTGCCGGTGCCGGGCTCGTCGAGCAGTACGAGCGAGTGCGCGGTGGCACCCGCGACGATCTCGCCGAGATTGCGCACGTGACCGGAGAACGTCGAGAGGTCGCCGGAGACGTTCTGCGGATCGCCGATGTCGGTCCACACCGCGTCGAAGAGCGGCAGCCTCGCACCCGGGGCCGCGAGGACGGGGATTCCGGACTGCGCCATCAGGGCGGCGAGCCCCAGCGTCTTGAGCGCGACGCTCTTGCCGCCGGTATTGGGGCCCGTCACCACGAGCAGGCGCACCTCCTCGTCGAGTTCGACGTCGACGGGGACGACCGGGCGACCGGTGAGAGCGAGCAGCGGATGTCGGGCGAGTCGCAGCGCGATCCCCGCTCCGACCATCTCCGGGCACGTCGCGTCGTGCCGCCGGGCGAACTTCGCACGTGCGCCGAGCATGTCGAGCGCCACCAGGGCCGCGAAGGCCTCCGCGAGTGCATCGGCGTTGCGGCCGATCTCCGCGGTGATCTCCGCGAGGATGCGGGCCTCCTCCTGGGCTTCCTCGCGCTGGGCGATCATCACCCGGTTGTTCGACTCGACCGCGAATAGCGGCTCGACGAAAAGTGTCTCCCCGGAGGCGGACCGGTCCTGCACGATTCCCGCGATCTCGGACGCCGCCTGGGCGCGGACCGGGACGACGTAGCGACCGTTGCGCACCGTGACGTACTGGTCGGCGATCGCACCGGAGGCGCCCGACTGCCGGAAGAGGCGCGAAAGGCGCGCCTCGATGTCGCCCCGCAGCGCGCGCAACTCACGCCGCAAGGCACGCAGCTTGGGACTCGCGTCGTCACGCAGGCCACCCTCTTCGTCGAGAGCGCCCACGAGCAATGCCTCGAGTTCCGGCAGGGCGTGGAGTTCGCCGACGAAGCCGAGCAGGAGCGGTTGCCCGGCGGCGCGCATGCGCAGGTAGGTGCGCATGGCGGCGATCGTGACGAGCACGCTCTCGATCTCCTTGAGTTCGCCGCCGGAGAGTCGCGCGCCGCCGGCGCGCGACTCGGCGAGCAGGGCGCGTACGTCGGGGATGTCGCCGAGTGGCGGGGCCTCGTCGTCGGTGATCGCCCGGTAGGCGGCGACCCGCGCGAGCTCGTCGCGCACGAGAACCGCGGCGGTCGCCGGGCGCAGGGCGAGACATCCCTCGCGCCCGGCCGACGAAGCGGCGTGGTCCGCCACCGCGGCGAGCAGGCGCGGGAACTCGAGGGTGTCGAGGTCGGACGGACGCACTCCGGGCGCTTCCCTCAGACCCCGCCGCGCCTGTTCGAGGGGCTCGCGCCGGAGCCACCGGGCGTCGCACCCCCGGTCGCGCCGCCGGCTCCCTCCGCCGAGTCGCTCCAGGTGCCGACGCGGCACGCCTGGTCGCCGATCCAGACCGCACCCCCCTCGAAGAACTCCTTCTTCCAGATCGGCACCAGTTCCTTCAGCCGGTCGATCGTGAAGCGGGCGGCCTCGAAGGCGTCGGCACGATGCGCCGAGGACACGGCGATCGCGACGCTAGCCTGGCCGACGGGCACCACGCCGGTGCGGTGCACCACGGCCACGCGGGCGATCGACCAGCGCTCGCGGGCCTCGGCGGCGATCCGCTCCATCTCCCTCTCTGCCATGCCGGGATAGGCCTCGTACTCCAGTCGTTCGACGTTGCGACCCTCGTTGTGGTCGCGCGTCGTGCCGACGAAGAGGACCATCGCACCGGCCTTGGGGTCGCTGACCGCGGCGAGGAGGTCGTCGAGCAGGATCGGGTCGGGGGTGAGTCGGATCATGCGCAACACTCCATCTTCGCTAACGGGTGCGCGCAGCTCGTATGCGAAGGCCGCTCGTCCCCGCACCCGCCCCCGCCGTCGCCGCCGGCACGTCGCGCCGAAGTTCCCGGTCAGAACCCCGGCCACCGCTCACCGGCGGGATCAGCGCCACCTCGTCGCCGTCGGCGAGGCGGTGCCCACCGTCGGTGTACTCCGAGTTCACGGCGATCGCGAAGCGCCCCGCCTCGTCGAGAGCGGGAAAATCCGCGCGAAGCCGAGCCACCAGATCCGCTGCGGTCGCACCGTCTTCGACCGTGCGCACGACCTCCCGGTCGCCGACCCGCTCGCGCAGCGAGGCGAAGAACAGGACCCGGACCCTCATGACGAGAGCAGTCCCGCGATGTGGGCGAGTTCGGGGACGATCAGCCGTCGCACGCCCAGGTCGACGGCCGCCGTCGAACCGGGCAGCGCGAAGATCACCGTCCGGCCGATCGTACCGGCAACCGCGCGGCTCAGCATCGCCGCCGGGCCGATTTCCTCGAAGGAGAGCATCCGGAAGAGTTCGCCGAAGCCGTCGAGGCGGCGTTCGAGGATCTCCGCCACCGCCTCGGGCGTCACGTCGCGCGGCGCGAGTCCGGTGCCTCCGGTCAGGAGGACCGCGTCGATCTCCGGGTTGACCGCACCGGCCCGCACGACCGCGGCGATCGCGTGCCGGTCGTCGCGCACCACCTCGCGCTCGCGCACCTCGTGGCCGGCCTCGCGCAGGAGCTCGCAGGCGCGATCGCCGCTCGGATCGTCCTCGAGCGTGCGAGTGTCGCTCACGGTGACGACGAGGCAGCGCGCCACCGGCCGGTCGCCGCCGTGGTGCCCGGCGTCGCCGGGCTGCCGCTGGCTCGAAGCGCGGTGTTCGCCGTGGTGCCCGTGTCCGTTTGCCATGACGTGTCCTCGTACCTGTGTCTCAGTCGGCCCCGACGGCAGGCGAAAGCGCGCCACGGGGTCCGCAGGCAACCGCTTCGGCCGCACCCGTCGGGACGAGATGGCCGAAGGCGTCTGGGTGCACGAGTCCGGCCAGGATCTCCGCGGATTCGACGAGACGCGGTCCCGGGCGATTGAAGTAGGCGTTGCCGTCGACCGCGTACACGCGCCCCCGGCGGATGGCCGGAAGCGACTGCCAGCGCGGCTCGGCGACGAGATCCGCGATCTCCCGCCGCGTCTGCGCGAGGCCGAAGCCGCAGGGCATCGCACAGAGCACCTCGGGGGCACTCGCCTCGAGGGCGCTCCACTCGAGCCACGGGCTGTGCGCGCCGGCCGTCGCGAGAAGAGATTCCGCACCGGCGGCCGCCGCGAGTTCCGGCACCCAGTTGCCGGCCACCATGAGGGGATCGAGCCACTCGATGCAGGCGAGGCGCGGTCGCGAACCGACCCGTGCGGTCGCTGCGGCGAGCGCCGCGACGCGCGCGCGAAGCGCCTCCGCGAGATCGTGGCCGCGCCCGGCGACGCCGGCGGCGCAGGCGACGCGCTCGACGTCATCCCAGACGTCGGCGAGCCGCGAAGGCCGCAGCGAGAGGATTTCGGTCGCGCCGCCGGCGATCCGACGGATCGCTTCCAGGACCTGGCGAGGGGAGACCGCGCAGACCTCGCATTGGTCCTGGGTGACGATTAGGTCGGGTGCGAGCGAGGCGAGCAGCGGCTCGTCGACGCGGTAGATCGAGAGGCCCGCGGCGAGGCGCTCCCGCAGGGCGCGGTCGATTTCCCGGCTGGTGCAGCCCGGGTCGATCTCGGGTGCGGTGACCACCGGCAGGCCACGCACGTCCGGTGGAAAATCGCACTCGTGGGACACCCCGACCAGGTTCTCCCGGAGTCCGAGTGCACAGACGATCTCGGTCGCGCCCGGCAGGAGCGAGACGATGCGCGGTCGAGGGGTCATCGGCTTTCCCTTGGTACGCTCCCGTGCGAGGCCAGACAAGCAGCAGTCTCCCCGAGCGGGGGCCCGAACTGGGCGACGCCTACGTCGCCGAGACGAGCGGCTCGGCCGGCACAGCCGGGGGCAACATGCTGGTGCGCATGAAGCCGCAGCGCTGGCTGTCCGTCGACTACCGCAAGCAATACGGCGGTTGAACGACCGGCCCGGCCACGCAGGGGGCCGGGCCACGGCGTCGGCGGAGGATCAGGGCAGCGAGGCGAGCCCGCCGTAGGCCGGCTGGTCGTCGGGCGGCTGCGGGAACTTCTCGTCGATGTAGGCCTGCCCGATCAGGATGAACATCTCGTTCTCAGTGCTCTCGCCGCCGGTGATGCGACAGGCGTCGCAGGAGCCGTCGTTCGCGCCAGGGGCGGAGTCGCAGGTACGGTCGTCACCGACGCCGTTGCAGGCGGCGCCGATCCGGCCGGAGACGCAGGCGATCGGCTTGCAGCCGCGCATGAGTTCGAGGCGGTCCGGCGCCGGCATGCGCGAGGCACGGGTCACCGTCTCCGGGTCTGGGGAACCGTCGGGCGCGACGCCGTTGTTGTAGGTCCCGCAGTACTCGATCGCGCGCTGGGCCGGGTCGGGCGAGTCGAACTCGAGCGGCGGCTCGAAGCGCGCCTTGTTCGGGTCGTTGTAGACGGTGTTCTCGAAGATCTGCGTGCCGTCGGGCAGCTTCGCGATGAAGCGCTTGCCGCGCTTGTGGTTGTGCGAGGTGAGTCCGAACAGGCGCGAGCCCCGGGGCATCGTGTACTTCGCGCACACCGTCTGGGTCGTGAACGGCGCGGCGTTGGGCAGGAACACGTTCGAGGGATCGAAGAACGACTGCAGCGGGAGGCGCTGGTCCTTCGCGAAGCGGAAGTTGATACGTCCGTTGAGCAGGTGGGGCTTGTCCGAGAGGTTGAAGGCGTGCGTGTTCCAGAACGCGATCCCCTTCTTCGGGATCTGGGCGTAGACGCCGGGACGGAGTTGCTGGAAGGCGTTGGTCGCCTGGGCGCCGCCCATCTGGTGGGTGATGATGGCGAATCCGCCGCCGGGCGGGCCGAAGCCGACGCAGCCGACTTTCACCTGCGGCTCGCTGCGACAGAAGCCCTCGGCGCCGCAGGAGGTGCGATCGAGCGGTTCGCAGGTTTCGCCTGCGCGCTCGCCACCCGCGCAGCTCCAGACCCCGAAGGCGGGATCGTGGATCTTCTCGATCGGGAGGTCGGAGTAGAGCAGGACCAGGTGGTGGCTGAGCGCGTCCTGACGCAGTTCCTGCTGGTCGTAGCGGAAAAGCTTGCCGCTCGGGTCGCTCATCGAATCCGGTACCTGGTCGCTCAGGTCGTAGTAGGTCGCGAAGCAGTACTCCTGCTCGGTCGCGGCGGGCAGGTCGATCGGCGGCAGGACGAATTGCACGCCCTCGCCCGGCGGCGGCGGATCGAGCGGCTTGATCGAGACCGGCTCGACCGTGGGCAGGCACGCCCCGGCGCCGAGCAGGTCTTCGGTTCCGGCGACCGTGCCGGTCTCGGGGGCGCCGGCGTAGATCCAGCGGCGGACGAGTTCGAGTTCGTCCTCGCCGATCGCGGGCAGGTTCGCCGGCATCGGCGACCCGACGATCGAAACGCTTCCCGGGCGCGTCTTCGCCGCGAGCTTGAGCCAGAGCCAACTGCGGTCCTTGTCGCCGGGGAGTATGCGCTTCAGCGAACTCTCGGTCGACGCCACGTCGAAGAGGTTCGCGTAGGCGACCTCGGGCGAGAGGTCGAGTCCTCCGGCCCCGGCGCCGCCGTGGCAGAGCTTCTCCGTGCAACCGTTGCGGGCGAAGACCGTTTTCTGGATGCCGTCCCAGGTGCCGGAGTAGCTCACGCCCTGGCAGGCTGGATCGACCGGTACGGCGCTGCCACCCCCGCCGGAGCCGCCGCCGCAGGCGGCGAGGAGCAGGCCGGCCGCCACGGCTGCGATCACCGCGACCGAAGTCGCGCCGGATGCGGCGGCGGGGCGGTCGGGGCGGACCCGGTTCGACTGCTTCGAATGCATCGTCATCGTCGCCGATCCTCGCGGAAGTTGCCGCATGAAACCCCGCTTCCCCTGCCGTGGCCGGGCAAGCGCGGTCGTCGTCCGCCCCGGCCCGGAAGCGCGCGTGGCGACACCACCGGCTATCGCGCGGCTCCGGGTCCGGTCAAGACGTCGGTCGATCGAGCCACCCGGCCTCACCCCGGCGGCGGCGGGACGGGCATTGCGAGCCGGGGAGGCGCCGCTATAGCCCACCGGGTGGCCCCGACAGACACCCCGCGCCGGGTCTTCCTCGAGACCTACGGCTGCCAGATGAACGTCGCCGACTCGGAGCTGGTGCGCGGGGTGCTGGCCCGCGACGGCTGGCTCGCGGTGTCCGATCCGGCCGAGGCCGACGCGATCCTCGTGAACACCTGCGCCATCCGCGACAACGCCGAGGAGCGGGTGCTCGGCCGCATGAGCCAGCTCCTGCAGTACAAGCAGGCGCGACCCGAGGTACAGCTCGGGCTGCTCGGCTGCGTCGCCACCCACCAGCGCGAGCGCCTGCTCGACCGCGCCCCCTACCTCGACGTGATCGTCGGCCCCGACGGCTACCGCGACCTGCCGTCGCTGCTGCGCGGCGGAGCGGATCCGCGGGTCGAGGTCCGCCTCGACCGCGACGAGACCTACGCCGACCTGGAGCCCGCACTCGCGCCGGGGCCGCGCGCCTTCCTCACCGTGATGCGCGGTTGCGACAAGTTCTGCACCTTCTGCGTCGTGCCGTTCACCCGGGGCCGCGAGCGCAGCCTGCCCGCGCCGGCGGTCCTCGAGCAGGTGCGTGCCGCGGTGGCCGCGGGCAAGCGCGAAATCGTTTTCCTCGGGCAGACGGTGAACGCCTGGCGCAGCGACGGGGAGGACTTCGGCGATCTCCTCCGGCGCGCGGCGCGAGTGCAGGGTGTCGAGCGCATCCGCTTCACCTCGCCGCACCCGTCGGACGTGAGCGGTTCGATGATCGACGCGATGGCCGAGGAGGAGAAGGTGATGCCCTATCTCCACTTGCCGCTGCAGTCGGCGTCGGACCCGGTGCTGGCGGCGATGGAGCGCGGTTATTCGATCGACGACTACCGCCGTCTCCTCGACGCGATTCGCGCACGAATCCCGGGGATCGCCGTGTCCACCGACGTGATCGTCGGCTTTCCCGGGGAGACCGACGCCGACTTCGCGGCCACCGAGCACTTCCTCGCCGAGACGCGCTACGACTTCGCGTATCTCTTCAAGTACTCGCCGCGCGAGGGCACCCGGGCGTGGAAGCTGGAGGAGACCGTCGACGAGCCGGAGAAGGGTCGCCGCCTCGAGCGCCTGATCGCGCTGCAGCAGACGATCGCGCTCGAGAAGAATCGCGCCCTCGTCGGTCGCGAGGCCGAGGTCCTGGTCGAGGGACCGTCGAAACGACCGCCCGGCCACGTGCACGGCAAGACCCGCGACTTCAAGACGGCAATCTTCGCCGCTCCCGGCGCCGAAGCGGGCAGCCTCTTCCGGGTGCGGATCGCCGACGCGACCGCGCACACACTGATGGCCGAGCCGCTCGGCCCGATGCCGGCTGCTCAGCGGGTGCCGTAGGTCGGCGCAAGCACGGGGGTCGTCGCGGCTCGGAGTGCGGAAACCGCCGCGACGATCGGGCGAGGCTCACGCGACCGGCGAGCGTCCCGCGGAATTCGCCGCTCGGATCGCCGCGCCCCCAGGCGCGAGCGCAGCGTGCTTCAGGCCGCGCTCGACCCCGCCGCTTCCGCGCGTGCGAGGAAGGCGTCGAGCCGGGCATTGAAGCCCCGGGGATCCTGGGTGAAGGGCTGGTGTCCGAGTCCGGGCAGGATCACCAGTTCGGACCCGGCAAGTGCGCGGTGCGCCTTCACCGAGCCTCCGACTCCGATCCAGTCCTTCTCCCCGACGACGACGAGTGCCGGGACGCGAACCGCTGCGAGGCGCGGCGTGAGCGGTTCGGGAAAGAGCGTCGCGATCGCTCGACAGCCGCGCGCGAAGCCCTGCGCATCGCCGAGGCGATCGGGGTCGGGCAGGCGCTTCGCGCCCATCGCCGCCAGAGCCGCTGCCATGCCCTCTTCCTCGGCGACGCCAGCCCAGCGGAGGTAGAACTCGTTCGCGGCCTTCTCGTTGCACTCGGGAGCGGTGGCGACCAGGCATAGGCTTCGCACCAGGTCCGGACGATCGAGCACGAGGCGGCTCGCGACCACGCCGCCCGCCGAGTGGCCGACGAAGTGGGCGCGCTCGATCCCGAGGTGCGCCAGCAACCGGGCGACGTCCGCGGCCAGGTCGGCGATCGACCACGGGCCCGGCGGGGTCGCCGATCCGCCGTGCCCGCGCATGTCGGGTCGGATGCAGCGCCATCGGCCGCGCAGGTGCTCGGCCTGCGCTGCGAAGGTCTCGTGGTCGGCCGCGAGGCCGTGCAGGAAGACCACCGCCGGACCGGTGCCCTCGTCGACGTAGCGGATACGGACGCGCTCTAGTTCGATCGTCGATTCCAGGGCGGCTCTCCCGACCCGACCTTAGACGATGGCGGTCGTCGCTCGCCACCCCGGGGCTCCTTCCGCGGCCCGGCTCGAATCGCGTTCGCGGATTGCGCGGGGTTCGCAAATCGGCCTACTCTCCGGGAATGTCGACGCAACGAGCCAGACGACTCGGCGCGGCGTTCGGCGTGATCGCCCTGCTCGCCGGCCCCGATGCGCGCCCCGCCTTTGCCGACGCAAAGGGCGGGCCAAGCGTGCGCAACCGCGGCCCCGGTTGCGCGGACTCCCGCGCCTGTTTCGACGGCTTCGCGGGCAAGCAGCGAGCGCTGCGCACGATCTCGTCGGGCTTTCGCGAGACCCGCACCCTGCCGGGCCAGCAGCCGGTCGTCGCCTCGGGTCGATTGACCTTCAAGGCACCCAATCTGGTCCGTTGGGAGATCGACCCGCCCGATCCGTTCGTGGTCGAGACGCAGGGCGGAAACACCAGCGCCGGCAAGCCGGGCAACGTGCAATCGGTCGATCCGACCGCGATGACCCCGACCGAGGATCTCTTCCGCGATCTCGGGATTCTCTTCACCGCGACCGAACAGTACGTCGGCAGCCGTTTCGATACGACCGAGGGTCCGGACGGGCCGCAGACGATGCGTCTCGTGCCGCGCAACCGCGGCAAGTCCGAGACGGTCGAAACCGTCGATCTCGAGGTCGACCCGTCGACCGGCCTGCTGCGCCGCGCGGTCATCCACGAGAAGGACGGCACGCGTACCGAGGTGCAGCTCATCGAGGCGATCCGCGACCAGCCGGTGGACCCCGATCGCTGACCACGCGCGCGCGACGCGGGTGAGGCTCGCTCTCGCGCTTCTCGGCACGGTCGCCCTCGTCATTCTCGTCAGGCGCGCGGGTGTCGCCGGAATCGCGGCTCGCCTGCGCGACCTCGATCCGCGCTGGCTCGCGCTCTGCGCCGGGATCGAGGCCGCGATCTTCTCCGGCTACGCGATCCGCTGGGGGCGGATCCTCGCGGCCGCCGGCGCCCGGGCGTCCTTCGGACGGCTGCTCGGTGCGCGCCTCGCGGGCATCTCCGTCGGCGCGCTGGCCCCCGGTGCCAAGGTCGGCGGTGAGCCGTTGCGCGCCCTGCTGCTCGCGGAAGCCGGCGTGTCCGCCGGCCCGGCAATCGCGAGCGTGGTCGTCGACCGCGGGATCGAGTTGCTCGCCAACGTGGCGTTCGCGGGCGGCTATTGCGCACTCTTCGCGATGCGCGACGCGGAGGGTGCACGCCGTGTGCTACCCGTCGTGCTCGCGAGTGGCATCGGGCTGCTCGGCGCGGCGATCGTCCTCGCGCGACGCCTGGGCCGCGGTGCGAGCCTCGTGCCCTCGCGTTTCCTGCCGGTGCTCGAGCGCTTCGGCGGCACCCGGGCCGCGCTCGTGGAGACCGAGTCGGCGCTGCGGAAGCTGCTTTTCGATCACCGGCCGCTGCTCTTCGTCGCCCTCGTGTCGGCCCTCTTCCTGAACGCACTCGTCTTCGCCGAGTACGCGGCGCTCTTCGCCGCCTTCGGCGCACGGCCGAGCCTGCCCGAACTCGCGGGTTCGCTGCTCGGCGTCGGCCTCGCGCACGCCCTGCCGGTTCCGGGCTCGATCGGGGCGCTCGAGGTTGCGCAGGCGGCACTCGTCGGGGCCGCGGGCGGCGACGCTTCGCTCGCGATCACGGCGGCGACGGCGGCCCGCCTGCGCGATCTCGCCTGGACCCTTCCCGGCCTCGCCTGGCTGGTGGCGGGAACGCGGCGACGGGAGCACCGCATTTGGTTCCGCGCGACCTTCGCCGGGCGGGGCAGGTGCGGCAGGAAGCTTTGACTCTCGGTACCGATCCGCCTAGCGTCCGCCGCGAAGGCCTCGACGAGGTCTTGCGACGGCAGCGGGGCCGCAGCGCCGAGGCACGCGCCGCCGCCCGGAGGACGAACGTGCAGGGAACACCAGATCTGCCGCCGCGCTTGCGCCGCAAACCGATTCCCTTCGCCGGTGCGTTCGCGATCGCCACCCTCGCCGTCGTCGCCTGCGGCGGCCACCAGGCGCTACCCGCGCCTCCGCCCGCCGAGGTGGTGGTCGCGCCCGCCGTGTCGCGCGACGTGCCGATCACCTCGGAGTGGGTCGGTACGACGGTCGGTTTCGTCACCGCCTCGATCCAGCCGAAGGTCCAGGGCTATCTGCTCGAACAGAACTACCAGAACGGCCACTTCGTCCGGAAGGGGCAACCCCTCTTCACGATCGACCCGCGTCAGTTCCAGGCGGCGGTCGACGAGGCGAACGGCGCGCTCGGGCGCGCGCAGGCGGAGCTTGGCCGCACCCAGATCGACGTCCGTCGCTATCGCCCGCTCGTCAAGCAGGGCGCGGTCAGCCAGCAGGAACTCGACAACGCCGTCCAGCAGAACCTGGCCAACGAGGCCGCTGTGGCTCAGGCCAAGGCGGACGTGGAGAAGGCCCAGCTCAACCTCCAGTGGACGAAGGTCTACGCGCCGATCGACGGCATCGTCGCGATCAACACCGCCCAGATCGGTGACCTCGTCGGTCCGACGACGTCGCTGACGACGATGTCGACGCTCGACCCGATCAAGGTGCAGTTCCCGATCAGCGAGCAGGAATACCTCCGCTTCGCGGCAGCCATCGCCGACCGGGTGGCGGGCAAGCCCGGGGCGGCGCCCACCGTCCGGATGACGCTCTCGACCGGCCAGGACTATGCGCACGAGGGACAGGTGTCCGCCGCCGACCGCGAGGTCGATCCGCGCACCGGCACGATTATCATCCAGGCGCTCTTTCCGAATCCCGACAACCTGCTCCGTCCCGGGCAGTTCGCGAAGATCCGAACTCGCACCGCGACGCTGCCGAACGCCGTCGTGGTTCCGCAGCGTGCCGTCGTCGAGACGCAGGGAACCTACCGCGTGTACACCGTGGCCTCCGACGGCAAGGTGGTGGCGAACTCGGTCACGCCGGGGCCGCGCACCGGCAGCGACTGGGTGATCGCCGCGGGGCTCGCCGCCGGCGAGCAGGTCGTCGTCGAGGGCGTGGACAAGGTGCGCGACGGCGTGCAGGTCCGTGTCGTGGCCCCGTCGCCGACCGCCGCGCCGACCGTCGCACCGACCGCCGCGCCGACCGTCACCGGAGCCCGCTGATCCGCGATGTCCCGGTTCTTCGTCAACCGGCCGATCGTCGCCATGGTGATCTCGATCATCATGGTGATCCTCGGCGTCGTCGCGATCACCCGGCTCCCGGTCGCGCAGTTCCCGAACATCGCCCCGCCGGAGATCCAGCTCACCGCGAACTACGTCGGAGCCGACGCGCTCACGGTCGAAGAGTCGGTCGCGACACCCATCGAGCAGCAGATGAGCGGCGTCGACGGCTCGATCTACATGTACTCGAACAACGCGAACAACGGGCAGATGACCCTGCGCGTCGACTTCGACAACGGGACGGATGTCAACACCGACCAGATCCTGACCCAGATGCGATACTCGCAGGCGGCCTCGCAGCTGCCTCTAGCCGTGCAGAACTACGGCGTGACGATCCGACCCTCGGCGACGAGCCCACTCGGACTCTTCTCGATCTACTCCCCCAAGGGAACCTACGACGCGCTCTTCCTGACCAACTACGCCTACATCAACGTCAACGACCCGATGACGCGCGTGCCGGGCGTCGCGCAGGTGCAGATCTTCGGCACCGGCCAGTACGCGATGCGACTCTGGGTGCGCCCGGACACGCTGGCGAAGCTTGGCGTGACGACCGCGGAGGTCCTCGACGCGATCAACGTGCAGAACACGGTGAACCCCGCCGGACAGATCGGTGGCGAGCCGATCCCGGCGGGCCAGGAGTTCACCTACACGGTGCGGGCGCAGGGGCGCCTGCAATCGAAGGAGGACTTCGAGCAGGTCGTGATCCGCGCCAATCAGGACGGCTCGATCATCCGGGTGAAGGACGTCGCCCGTGTCGAACTCGGCGCCCAGAACTACATGATGAAGGGCCGGTTGAACGGAAAGCCGGCGGCGATCGTCGCGATCTACCAGCTGCCCGGATCGAACGCGATCCAGACGATGAAGGCCGCCGAAGCCCTCATGGAGGAGATGAAGGCGCGCTTCCCCGAGGACGTCGACTACACGGTCTCGCTCGACACCACGCTCGCCGTGAGCGAGGGCATCAACGAGATCATCCACACGCTCTTCGAGGCGATCGTGCTGGTCCTCCTCGTGGTGTTCGTGTTCCTGCAGAACTGGCGCGCCACGCTCATCCCGATGCTGGCGGTACCGGTCTCGCTCGTCGGCACCTTCGCGGTCTTTCCGCTGCTCGGCTTCTCGATCAACACCCTTTCGCTATTCGGTCTCGTGCTCGCGATCGGCATCGTCGTCGACGACGCGATCGTCGTGGTCGAAGCGGTCGAGCACCACATCGAGCTGGGAATGTCGCCGCGCGACGCTGCGCTGAAGGCGATGGAGGAGGTCACTGGACCGGTCATCGCGACCGCACTCATCCTGACCGCGGTCTTCGTCCCGACGGCCTTCATCCCCGGGATCACCGGCAGTCTCTACCAGCAGTTCGCGGTGACGATCGCCGTCTCGGTCGTCATCTCGGCCTTCAACGCGCTCTCGCTCTCGCCGGCGCTCGCCGCACTTCTCCTGAAGCCGCGCACCGAGACGCGCGGTCCGCTCGGCGCGTTCTTCCGCGGCTTCAACCGGGTCTTTGGCCGCATCACCGACGGCTACGTCGGCGTCTCGCACCGACTCATCCGCAAGTCGGCCCTGTCGATGATCGGTCTCGCCGGCATCGCGGTGCTCGCCGGGCTCCTCGGCTCGCGGCTGCCCGGAGGCTTCCTGCCGGAGGAGGACCAGGGCTACTTCTACATGAACGTCCAGTTGCCCTACGCCTCCTCGCTGCAGCGCACCGACGCGGCCTGCATGAAGATCGAGGAGATCCTCGCCAGGACGCCGGGTGTGCAGAGCTTCAACACCATCGTCGGGTACAGCCTGCTCTCGCAGGCGAATACCACCTACAACGCCTTTTACTTCGTGACGCTCGAGCCGTGGGCGGTGCGCGACGCGAAGGGACTCGACGCCGACGTCATCATGCAGCGGCTGAATCTCGAGCTTCACGAACTGCCCGATGCCGTCAGCTTCGCGTTCCCGCCGCCGGCGATCCCCGGCGTCGGCACATCGGGCGGCGTCACCATGATGCTCGAGGACCGCTCCGGCAAGGACGTGGCCTTCCTCGCCGAGAACACGCGGAAGTTCCTCGACGCAGCCGCCAAGCGGCCGGAGTTCGCGACGATCAATACGACGCTGATCCCGAGCGTGCCGCAGTACTTCGCGACCGTCGACCGCGACAAGGTTCTGAAGCAGGGCGTCGATCTGCAGAGCGTCTACAAGACGCTCCAGGTCTACATGGGCGGGGCCTTCGTCAACTACTTCAACAAGTTCGGCCGGGTCTGGCAGGTCTACGTGCAGGCCGAGGGCGACTACCGGACGACGCCCGACTACCTCGGCCAGTTCTACGTCCGCAACGCCGACAAGGGGATGGTTCCGCTCTCGGCGCTGGTCGACATGAAGACGATCTACGGCCCCGAGTTCACCGTCCGATTCAACGAGTACCGGTCCGCCCAGATCAACGCGATCCTGCGTACGGGCTTCAGCTCCGGGCAGGCCATGAAGGCGCTCGAGGAGGTCTTCGCCGAGACCATGCCGAGGGACATGGCCTTCGACTACTCCGGCATGTCCTTCCAGGAGGACGTCGCCGCCAAGGGCATCCCGCCGAGTGTCATCTTCGCCTTCTCGCTGCTCATGGTGTTCCTCATCCTCGCCGCGCAGTACGAGAGCTGGTCACTGCCGTTCAGCGTGCTCCTCGGCATGCCGATCGCGGTCATGGGCGCGTTCCTCGCGCTCACGCTGCGCCGCTACGTGAACGACGTCTTCGCGCAGATCGGACTCGTCATGCTGATCGGACTCGCGGCCAAGAACGCGATTCTGATCGTCGAGTTCGCGAAGCTGGAATACGAGTCGGGAAAATCGCTCGTCGACGCGACGCTCTCGGGGGCCCGGCTGCGGCTGCGCCCGATCATCATGACCGCCTTCGCCTTCATCCTCGGCGTCCTGCCGCTGGTGCGAGCGACCGGTGCGGGCGCCGTCTCCCGGCGCATCATGGGCAGCGCGGTCATGGGCGGCATGCTTGCCGCCACGACGATTGCGATCTTCATCATCCCGGTTTCGTTCTACGTCGTGGAGAAGCTGCGCGGGGGCGACCAGCCGGGTGCGGGAATCGAAGCCGCAGGGGCGGACGCAGCGGTGGCCGGCGACGCGAAGGCCGCGGAGAACACGGCGCCGTGACGCGGATCGCCTTCCGTCTCGCGGCGTTCCTGTTCGGCGCGATCCTGCTCGCCGGCTGTCCGGTCGGACCGAATTACCGGCCGCCGGAGATCGCCGCGCCCGCGAGCTTCCGCGGTGCCGCGCCCGAGAGTTCCGGTGCGGCGATCGGTGCGGCCGGCGCCTCCCCGGCCTCGCTCGCCGACCTGCCCTGGTGGCAGGTATTTGGCGACCCGGTCCTGCGCTCGCTCGTCGACGAGGCGATTCGTGGCAACTACGATCTCGAGGCCGCGATCGCGCGGGTCGACCAGTACCGGGCGCAGGTCGGCGTCGCGCGTGCCCCGCTCTTCCCGCAGGTCGGCTACCAGGCGGGCACGGGCCGGCAGCGTGCGGTCTTCCCGCCGACGAACGCGAGCGCGACCTACAACGCCTTCACCGGGGCCTTCGACCTCGCGTGGGAGATCGACGTCTGGGGTCGCATCCGCCGTGCGACCGAAGCGGCCCGCGGTCGTCTGCTCTCCGTCGAGGACGTGCAGCGCGGCGTGCTTCTCGACCTCGTGAGCGAGGTGGCGCTCGCCTGGTTCGAGCTGCTCGAACTCGATCGCGAACTCGAGATCGCGCACGAGAGCGCCGCTTCGTTCCGCTCGACCCTCGAACTCTTCGAGCGCCGATTCCAGGGCGGCGTCGGCTCGAAGCTGCAGACCTCGCGGGCGGCCGGTGCACTCGCTGCAGCCGAGGCCCAGATCCCCGGGCTCGAAGCGGGGATCGTGCAGACCGAGAACCGCATCTGCGTGCTCCTCGGACGCTCCCCCGGGCCGATCCCCCGGGGCCGCCCGATGACCGAGCAGACGGTGCCCCCCGTGATCCCGGCCGGGTTGCCGTCGGAACTGCTCCGGCGTCGCCCGGACGTGCAGGCGGCCGAGGCGGACGTCATGGCCACCAACGCCGAGGTCGGCGTCGCGGTGGCGAACTTCTTCCCGCGCATTGGCCTCACCAGCCTCTACGGCGGCCAGAGCGCACAGCTCGGCGACATCGCCAAGAGCCCCGCCAGCGTCTGGAACCTGCTCGGGTCGCTCTCGGGTCCGATCTTCACCGGTGGCCAGCTCATCGAGCAGTACCGGGCACAGGTCGCCGCGTGGCAGGAGGCCAGGGCGCGTTGGGGGCAGGCGGTGGTGAATTCCTTCGCCGAGGTCTCGAGCGCGCTCGTCCTGCACGGGAAGCTCGCCGCGGTACGCTCGGCCAAGGAGCGCGAGGTGGCGGCGTATCGCGAATCGGTCCGGCTCGCGCTCTTGCGCTACGAAGCCGGACTCGCCACCTATTACGAGGTGCTCGAGGCGCAACAGTTTCTCTTCCCGGCTCTTGCGCAACTGGCGCAGGTGCAGCGCGACCAGTTGCTCGTCGTGGTCCGGCTCTACCGCTCCCTCGGCGGTGGCTGGCAGCTTCCCGACGAGGGCTGGGAGTCCGACCCGATCGGCAGCACGGCCGCCACGACGCCGCTTCCGAGGGGGGGGCCGGGTGCCGGGTCCGCGAGCGTCGGTACGCTTCGCACCACGCCGCCCGCACCACCCGACTCGCCTGCGGCCGTGGACCCGATGCCGTGAAGCGCGTCGATCTCTGCGTGATCGGCAGTGGCCCGGGCGGCGAGAAGGCGGCCGTCCAGGCCGCGAAGCTCGGCAAGAGTGTCTGCGTGGTGGAGGCCCGCGACCGCATGGGCGGTGTCGCCGTCAACACCGGGACCATACCCTCGAAGGCCCTCCGCGAGATGATCCGGCGCCTGGTCGGTGCGACGGCCGTCTCCCCGGAAATGCGCGATTCGGTGGTCGCCTTCCGTCCGGAGACGATGAAGCGCCTGTGGGGCGATTACGAGCAGATCGTTCGCGACGAGGGCCAGCTCGTCCATGAACACCTAATGTCCAACGGAGTGGCCTCCTTGGCCGGCACCGCGCGATTCGTCGACGCCAACGTCGTCGAGGTGGCGTGCCCCGACGGCACGATCGAGACGGTACAAGCGGACTTCGTCCTGATCGCCGTCGGAACCGAGCCGACCCGGCCCGAAGGCATCCCCTTCGATCACGAGAACGTCATCACGACCGACGAACTCCTGCTCCTCGATCGGCTGCCGCACTCGATGATCATCGTGGGGGGCGGGGTCATCGGGACCGAGTATGCGTCCATGCTGGCGCTGCTCGGGATCCGCATCACGTTGGTCGAGGGGCGCGACCGGCTCCTCGAGTTCGCCGATTCCGAACTCGTCGAGGCGCTGCAGTTCCACCTGCGTCGCGAAGGCGTCACGCTGCGGCTCGGCGAGAAGCTGGTCCGCATCGAAACGCGGCCCGCCGATCCGGGTTCGCGCAGCGAGGACGGTACGACGGCGGAAGCCATTCTCGAGAGCGGCAAGCGCCTGCACGCCGACTGCATCCTCTACTGCATCGGCCGGCAGGGAGCGACGCTGCGGCTCGGCCTCGAGAACATCGGGCTGGAAGCCGACTTGCGCGGCCGGATCACGGTGGACGCGAGCTTCCGCACCAAGGTTCCCAACGTGTTCGCGGTCGGCGACGTGATCGGCTTCCCGGCCCTCGCGTCCACCAGCATGGACCAGGGGCGCATCGCCGCCTGCAACATGTTCGGGGTCGCCAGCGCGTCGGTCGGGCGCCTATTGCCCTTCGGCATCTACTCGGTGCCGGAAATCTCGATGGTCGGCTCGAACGAGGGCGAACTCACGGCCACAGGAGTCCCCTACGAGTGCGGCATCGCGCGCTACTCGGAGATCGCGCGCGGCAAGATCCTGGGCGACGAGACCGGGATGCTCAAGCTCATCTTCCACGCCGACACCCACGCACTGCTGGGCGTGCACGCCATCGGTACCGGCGCGACCGAACTCGTCCACGTCGGCCAGGCGGTCATGGCCTTCGACGGCAAGATCGACTACTTCGTCGATACCGTGTTCAACTACCCGACGCTGGCCGAGTGCTACAAGGTTGCCGCGTTCAACGGACTGAACCGGCTGCGCGACGTCTGACCCGACTCGCTTCCCGTTGACGGGGCCGTTTCGCCGTGGTCCAAGAGAGCCGGCCGGCGGAATCGACGCCACCGGGGAGGAACGAGTCCATGCGTAGAGCCGTCGCATTTCCCGCCCTGGCGGCGCGCCCGGCCGCGGCGACTCGTTCGGATCCGTGATCTTGCGCAGCGTCGCTTCGAGGGTGCGCGGGTGGGGGGCGAGCCTGCTCCTCGTCGCGGTGCTGGTAGCGAGTGCAGGTTGTTCCGCGTCGCGACCGCCCGATCCGATGGATCTGGTTCCGACGCCGACGCCGATCCCCCCGATCCGCATCGGAATGGTCCAGGACGCGCCGCCCTTCTCCTTCCGCCAGGGGGATCACCCAGCGGGCATCGACGTCGATCTCGCGACCTACCTGGGCCAGGAACTCGGGCACCCGCTCCGGGTCTTCACGATGTCCTATGAGGAACTCGTGCCCGCGCTCCTCGACAAGCGGGTCGACATCGTCATGTCGGGCATGACGATCACCCGGCTTCGCGAGTTGCAGGTCGACTTCAGCCAGCCCTATCTCAAGTCCGGCCTTGCGGTGCTGGTCCGGCGCGGCGACGCGACCCGCTTCAAGACCCCGACGAAGGCGCTCAAGGAGGCCCAGCGCATCGGCGTCACCAAGGGTACGACGGGCGAGAAATACGTGCGGGAGAACGCACCCGACAGCCAGGTGTTCAGCTACGCTTCGAACACCAACGCGATCGCCGAACTCGAGCAGCGCCGTATCGACGCCTTCGTCTCCGACGGGCCGACGGTGGCCTGGTACGCGGCGAGCGACGAGGGCGCCCTGCTCCCCCTCCTGCACCCGCTGCTCACCCAAGACTCGATCGGCTGGGGCCTCCGGCCCGCGAGCCGTCGCCTGCGCGAGCGGGTGGACCAGGCGCTCGAGCGCTGGAAGCGCGACGGAACACTCGGGGGCGTCCTGCGCCGCTGGGTGCCGAAGTGGGAGCCGCGCTGAACCTTCACTCCTCGCCCTCTCGTCGCACTCCGCGCGGGCCATCGAGTTCGGCGGCCTCCTCGATCAGGACGACAGCCTCGTGCGATGCTTGCTCGAGCAGGCTCAGCGACACGAGGCGAGCGAGCAGGATCGCCGGGAAGAGCTGACCGACGACCGCTTCCGCCATCGTCAGCCCGCGCGCTGACGCAGACACCGCAAGGACGTCGCCGAAGCCGACCGAAGTCAGCGTGACGAAGCTGTAGTAGACGAGCGAGCCGATCAGGTTGCGGCTCGGGTCGTCGGACCCGGCTGCCAGCGTGAAAGACCCCGGCCTCAGGCGTTCGATCAGCGTGTAGGCGAACGCGAAGAGAATGCCGAACAGCAGGTAGGTCGCGACGGCTCCCTCGATGCGACGCCGCGTGACCGGCCCCTCGCGGAAGGTCTGCAGCAGCACGACCGCCGTCAAGAGGAGGAAGGCGGACATTCCCGCCGTCGTTCCCAGCAGGACCAGCCGAGGGGTCGGATCGATCGAGCGCAGTACCTGGATCAGGATCAGGAAGATGGCCCCGCCGGCGGCCAGCGACCAGACCCATGTGCGCTCGGACAGGGCCGCGATCCCCGCGACCAGCGCGAGGAGGAAGAGCATTTCGGTCGCGGTGGCGAGCACCGGGGCATGCGGAAAGGCCGACGCACCCGACATGACGAAGAAAGAGAGAAGTCCGAGCATGACCGTCAGGGCCCGGTCGGAGACCCAGGCGGAGAAGAACGGCAGGCGTTCCCGTCGGATCGGGACTCTCCGGATTCGCAGTCTCTTCAGGGGTCGGTCCCTTCGGCGTTGAGCAGCAGGATCCGCCGCACCTCCGCGATGACGAACGGGTTGGCCTGGCAGGAGTGGCTCGAGTCCACGACGAGTTCCGAGGCGACGCCGTCGATGTGGGCGCTCTCGTACTTGACCACTCCGTCGCCCCCGCCGGAGGCCGGGTCGCCGCCCTGCACAGCGATGATCGAGTGGGCGGTGACGCCCGGTGCGACCGGTACTTCGTGGAGGGCCTTCAGAAAGGGATTGCCCGGCGTCATGTTGTCGAGGCTGGTCGGCACCCGCCCGGTGCCGCCGCCGAGCGTGAGCGCGTCCCGGTTCAGCGTGAGCAGGGTCGTGCCCGTCTTGAGCAGCGTCGAAGGCAGCTTGATGAACGAGCGCAGCCAGCCCGCCGGGCTGAAGAGCGTGAGGTAGCTGCCGCCGTGCGGGGTGGCGAGAAAGATCAGGCGGTGCACGAAGGGCAGGGGCTTCACAAACAGCATGTACCCCAACAGGTCGCGGTCCTCCTTGGAGAGACTCAGGTCGTCGATCGGCTTGCGGCTCACGTTCTTCCAAAAGGCGTCGCCGCTGTCGATCGCGGTCATCTTGGTGAGCAGTCCACCCTGGCTGTGACCGATCACGACCATCCTGTTCAGGGCGGGATCGGTGCCGGTCGGGTCGAGCTGGCGCGCGACGTCCGACAACGCCCTGCGCAGCTGCATCGCGGAGTAGGCGACAGGCGCGCCGGTGTCGTAGGTGAACATCCAGAAGGTGTAGTTCTCGCTCACGCGGTGGTCGTTCGAGAGGTCGTTCAGCATGTCGGCCCAGCGCCCTGAGCTCGACGCGGTGCCGTGCACCAGCACCACCGGGATCTTGCCGCGCACGTAGGGTTCGCTGAACAGCAGGTTGGGGGTCTGGGTGGCGCCGACGAGATCGAGGAAGAAGCCCTTGATCTCGCGCTCCCAGATCGGCGACTCGGCGAGGGTCGCGGCGAGCGCCGCCGTCGGCTCGGCCTCGAGCGGCACTTCGAGGCCGTCGATCTCGACGGTGCGCCCGACCCGTCCGGGATAGAGATGGATGGTGCCCGTCACGTGGCCCGCCCGAATCCCCTCGCGCGGTCGCGCGATCTTCATGACCGCCGTGACCGAGACCTTCTCCTTCTCGTCGAGGTGGTCGGCTGCCGTGACGTTGTCCGGAAGGACGTTTGCGCTCGCGGCGAGCGGGGCGCCGATGCCGGGTTGGCGGTAGCGGTTGCGCAGTCCGAAGACCTCGAGCTCGGCGACCGGGACGAAGCTCGAGAGCTCGCGATCCTTCCACTGCGTGGTGTCGCGCGACAGCTCGACGTCGACGGTGCCGAAGGGCACCGCGACGAGACCGGGGGCGACCGCCACGTCGCTTGTGCGCGACGCTTCGAAGGCGTCGGTCAGCCCGCGGTTGTAGATGTCGGCGGCGACGCGCAGCCGCTGGTCGAACGGGTTGGGCGGCTCTCCGGGAAGCTCCGGAAAGAGGAACGCGTAGGCGTAGACGGCAGCGGCGAGGAAGTAGTTGCGGGACCGCGACTTTTCCGCGAACTGGAAGGACATCTCGGCGAGGGCGAAGTAGTCGCCCGACGTCGAGTTCGCGCCGTTGAGATCGCGCTGCATCAGGTTGATTGCGAGCTGCGGGTTCTCCTTCCAACGCTCGTCGAGTCCGTGCGCCCGCAGCCGGTTCCACGTGGGGACGCTCAACTCGCCCGAGGAAAGGACGTCGGCCGTGAGCCGGCGGTGGACGACCTGCGGGTTCGCCTGCTTCACGCCGATCGGAACGCCGCAGCCGGCGAGCACGAGCACCAGAAGTCCGGCGAGCGGCCCGCAGAACCCGGGGCGACGCAACAGGGGCGCAGAATTCGCCGGTCTCCAAAAAGGGGGCGTCATGCTCGGTTGGACCTCCGCTGGCTGGCTCGCGTGAACTCCGCCGATTCAAACACGGTAAGGGTTCGATTAGAAGGCGGAACCGTCTTGCTTTCCGGCGTTGCCGGGCGCATGGTCCCGGTCGGTCGGGCCGATGAGACGACTTTCCGAGAACCCGGCGGGCCGCATTCCTGCCTTCGCCCCTCCCGGATGGCCATGGTCTTGGTGGGTGGGCGCATGAGGCTTCTGGCAAGTGGCCTCGCCGGCCTCGCCTTCCTGCCGTTCGTCGTCTGGGGTGGGCTCGCGCTGGCGATTTCAGGACCCCGGCCCGACGGACTGGCCCGCGCGCTCGCCGCCGCATGGGTCCTCGGCATGGCGTTGGCCGCCCTCTTCGTTCGTCCGGCTTGGGTGGCCGCCCTCGGCTGCGCAGCCCTATCGGCGGTGCTGCTCCTCTGGTGGGGCACCGTGCGACCGTCCAACGACCGCGACTGGCAGGTCGACGTCGCTCGCGCGCCCTGGACCGAACGCAACGGAGACCTCCTCACGATCCACGGCGTGCGCAACTTCCGCTACCGGAGTCCGGACGACTTCGATCCGCGCTGGGAGGACCGCACCTACGATCTCTCGAAGATCGTCGGGCTCGACCTGGCGCTCTCCTACTGGGGGCCGACCGCGATCGCCCATGCGATCATGATCTGGGAGTTCGCAGACGACCAGTTCCTGCCGATTTCGATCGAGACCCGCAAGGAAAAGGGCGAGGAGTACTCGGCCTTGGCCGGGTTCTTCCGCAAATACGAGATCGTCTACGTCCCCGCCGACGAGCACGACCTGGTACTGCTGCGCGCCAACCACCGGCGGGAGAACGTCTACCTGTACCGGCTGGCCACCTCGCCCGGAAACGCGCGTCGCCTGCTCGAAGTCTACGCTGCCGACATGGATCGGCTGGCGAAGCAGCCGGAGTTCTACAACGCCGTCACGACGAACTGCACGACGCAGGTCTTCCGCAACTTCCGCGCTCTGGGGATCCCGGTCCCGCTCGACTGGCGGATCTTCGCGAACGGCCACCTCGACGAGTTGCTGTGGGAGATCGGGGCGATCTCCCGCGAGGCGCCCTTCGACGAGATCCGGCGCCGCAGCTCGATCGACGATCGCGCGCACGCCTGCGGCGACGTGCCGGAGTACTCCTCCCGCATCCGGGAGGGGCTGCCGGCCCGGCCGTCGCATCCGGCCTACGACTCAGCGCCTTGAGGGCGGGCCGATCGAGGCGATTCCCTCGGCGATCTCCTGTGCGAGTTGCATGAGCAGGTCGCTCTCCGCCTCGACGGAGCCGCCGAAGTCGGGAGTGGCCGGCTCCCGGCGCGCCACCGTGTCGCCGCTGCGGAGATTCGAGTCGCTCGCCGGGTTGCGCAGGATCCAGTGGGCCGAAAGGTAGGCGCTGCCCGTCGCGTCGCGCTCGAGTCGCTGCACGTCGACGACGACCTGGAGGTCGGGACGGTCGCTGGCGTACCAGGGGTAGAGGCTGACTCGCTGGGTGCCGAGCCGCTGCCGCAGATCCTCCTGGAGGACGCGCGTGACGCCCTTGTCGATGGGCTCCCCCCAGCGGTCGTCGTGAGACGGACGGATCTCCGACTCGCTGATCCGGGTGATCACGGTGGGCCGCTTCAGGTAGTCGGGCAGGGTCACCGGCCCGATGCCGTAGGACCGGCGGCGGGCCGCCGCCGGCATCGCGACCTCCGGCGCCGAACGGGTGCTCAGCACGTAGAAGCGCGACGGGTCCAGGCGCGGCTCGAGGAAGCTGCCGCAGCCGGCGAGTCCTCCGAGTGCTACGGCGACGAGCCCGAGACGAATCCCCCGAGCGCCGGGTCGAAGCTGCGTCACCGCGGGGCCTCCTTGGTCTTTGCGTCCTTTCGCCCGAAGACGAGCGAACTCGGGTTGCGGTCGAGCTCGTCGGCGAGCGAGTGGATCGACGACGCCGCGCGCTGCAGTTCGTCGAGCGAGTTGCGGAGGTCGACCGCGATCGGTGCATCGGGATCGATGAGTTCGCGCAGCAACATCAGGGTCTTCTCCAGCTCCTTGCCGGCCACGTCGATGCGTTTCGAGGTGGCGGTCAGGCTTCCGCTCACCGGCTTCACGCTCTTGTCCACCGAATTCGACAGGTCGCGGATGCTGACCAGCGTTTGGTCGAGCGAGACGATCGTGTGTTTCAGGTCCGGCGAGGCAGCGAAGTCACGGACCGAGTCCGACGCATTCGTCAGGCTGTCGATCAGGCCCTTGAAGTCGATCTCGTTGATCTTGGTGACCAAGTTCTTCAGGACCTCCTGGGCGCGCTCCATCTGGGTCGGGAGCGTCGGCACCTCGATCGTCCCGTCCCAGGAACCGACGAAGGTCGCGGGCGTCTCCGGGTGGAAGTTGAAATCGACGAAGAGCACGCCCGTGAGCAGGCTCTCGGTCTGGAGTTGGGCCCGCAGGCCGTGGTTGATCGCGTTGGCGAGGGCGGCGTCGTTCTGCCCTCCGGTAGCCGGGCGGATGCCGGCGCGCTTCATCTTTTCGAGATCGAGCGCGATGTAGACCGGGATCCTCGCTTCCTGGTCCTTCGGGTCCATCTGGATGAAGATGTGCGTGACCGCACCGACGTCGACACCCTTGAACTTGACCGGCGCGCCCACCGAGAGCCCGTTCACGCTACCCTCGAAGAAGCTCACGAGCGGGAGGCTCTTCTGGAAGAACCGACCCGACCCGAGCACGAGCACGCCGGCGACCGCGAGTCCGATCGCGCTCACGACGAAGGCACCGATCGCCGCCGGGTTGGCCTTCTTGCTCATGCGGGTCTCCCTTCGACGCCGTCCTCCGCCCCTCGCGTGAGAAAGCGGTGCACGGTGGGGTTCTCCGAGTGTTTCAGCAGTTCGCGGGGGTCGCCTTGGGCGATCATCGTCCGGGTTTCTGCGTCGAGGAAGACCGAGTCGTCGGCGATCGCGAAGATGCTCGGCAACTCGTGGGTCACGAGCACGATCGTCGACCCGAGGCTGTCGCGCAACTCCAGGATGAGGTCGTCGAGCAGGTGCGAGCTGATCGGGTCGAGGCCGGCACTCGGCTCGTCGAAGAAGAGCACGTCGGGATCGAGAGCCATCGCCCGCGCGAGGCCCGCGCGCTTGCGCATGCCACCGCTGATCTGGCTCGGGTAGTAGTCCTCGAAGCCCTTGAGTCCGACGAGCGCGAGCTTGAATTCGGCGATCTCGCGGATCTCCACGGCATTCAGGTCGGTATACTGTTCGAGGGGCAGCGCGACGTTCTCCGCGAGCGTCTTGGAACTCCAGAGCGCGCCCTGCTGGTAGGTCACGCCGAAGCTGCGCAGGAGTTCCTGGCGGCGAGCGTCGGTCGCACGGGTGAAGTTCTCGTCGCTGTAGAAGATCTCGCCCTTGGCCGGCTCCAGCAGCCCGATCAGGTGCTTGAGCAGCGTACTCTTGCCGCAGCCGCTACCCCCCATGATGACGAAGATCGAGCCTCGTCGCACGACGAAGTTCAGGTCGTGCATGAGCACGAAGCTGCCGTAGGCCATCGTGAGATCGCGCACGGTGATGCGTGCCTCCCGCTCGTCCCCGTGCGCCCGGTCCACATCGCCTTCCATGGTCGTCACAGCCCCAGGGCTTCGAAGATGACGGCGAAGATCCCGTCGGCCACGACGATGAGGACGATGCTGGTCACGACGGCCGACGTCGCCGCGTCGCCGACCGCGGACGCGCTGTCGCCGCACTGCATGCCGCGCAGGCAGCCCGAGAGCGCGACGAGCACCCCGAAGACCCCCGCCTTCAGGATGCCGAGCGCGAATTGCGTCAACGAGGCGTAGTAGAGCGTTTGCTGCCAGTACTGCGCCGGGGTGATGTCGAGCATGCCGACGCCGACGACGGCGCCGCCGATCATGCCCACGATGTCTGAGTAAAGGCAGAGCAGCGGCATCATGAGCGAGAGGGCGATCAGGCGAGGCAGCACCAGGTATTCGACCGGGTCGATCCCGAGCGTCCGGAGCGCGTCGATTTCCTCGGTCACCTTCATCGTACCCAACTGGGCTGCGAAGGCCGCGCCGGTGCGGCCCGCCATGATGATGCCGGTCATGATCGCGCCCATCTCGCGCGCCATGCCGATCTCGACGAGGTTGGCGACGTAGATCGTCGCGCCGAACTGCTTCAGTTGCACGGCCCCGACGAACGCGAGGATCAGGCCGACGAGAAAGCTGATGAGCGAGACGATGCCCAGCGCCTCGATGCCGGTGTTCTGCACGAACAGGAGCACGTCGGCGATCGGCATCCGGGCGCGCATTCGGAGCAGGTTCCAGAGAGCGACCGTCGCCTGCCCGAGGAAGTCGAGGAAGTCGCCCGCTCCCTTCCATCCGGCGACCGCGTTCTCGCCGACCCGGGCGAGGAAGGACGCCTTCTGGTCGCTGCCGCGGGCTCCCTTCTTCTCGGGAACCGCCTCGGCGAGCGTCAGCAGGCGCCGCACGCCTTCCGGCAGGCCCGTGCGGTCGCTGCGGATCGAGGCCGAGCGCAGCGTGCCTTCGAGCCTTTCGAGAAACGTCAGCAGCGCCGAGTCCCAGCGGCCGATGCGACTCCCGTCGTAGACCACGCGGCGCGGCGGTCGATCGGCGATCTCGCGATCGATCTCGGCGGTCGAGGCGCGCGTGCCCCGCAGGAGCCAGTCGCCGTCGAGCCTCACCTCCAGGGTGTCGACGCGCGGTCGAGCGAGTTCGACGCGGGCGCGCCCGGTGGGATCGAGGGGAATGGTGGCCTCGGGCGGCATGGGTGTTCTGTCGGCCCCCGGCTCAACCCCGAGCGATCTTCACGTCCTCGTACTCCAGGCGATCCTCGTTCCAGACGTGGCCCGAGATGCCGGTCACCGAATGACCATCCACGCCGAGCACGATGTAGATCGCCTCGGGGTAGATCGGCTCGTCCCACATCTTCGCCCGCGCCTCGTCTTCCTTGGAGAAGTAGGCCTTGCCGTTGGGGTGGGAGTGGTAGATGCAGCGCAGTTCGAAGCGCTGGCCGTCGAGGTCGCGACTGACCTCGAGCAGTTCCTTCTCGTCCATCACGTAGCCGTCGCGGCCGTCGCGGAGGAAGTTCTGCGGGTCCTTCTGGTGGCGCTCGGTGGCGACGTTGCGGATCCGGCGCACGATCTCGACCTCCTCCTCGGTGTCGAAGAGGATGAAGCCGCAGCACTCCTCGGGATAGGCCTCGAGGGCATGCTTCTTCAGGTCGTCGTGCAACTCCTTGGGCAAGCGATACATGACCGGAGCCTACAACAAGAGGCGCGGTCGGCGAAAGTCGCGCCCGACTCTACCGGGGGAGCCGAAGCCCGTCCCGGACGGGGGGGGCTCGGCCCGGCTTCAGGGCTCCATCTCGCCCCCGGAGAGGCTCACGAAGGCGTCCCTCAACTCGTCGTAGTTCGCGGCGACCGGGAACTGCGGGAATTCGTCGATCACGTTCTGCGGGGGGCGGAAGAGGATGCCCCCGTCGGCCGCCCCGAGCATGGTCGTGTCATTGTAGGAGTCGCCGGCGGCGACGATGCGGAAGTTGAGGGTCCGCAGGGCCTCGACCGCGCGGCGCTTGCCGTCGGGGAGGCGGAGCCGATACCCCGTCACCTTGTCCTGGGCGTCCACCTCGAGGTCGTTGCAGAACAGACAGGGGTAATCGAGGTGGCGCATGAGGGGGGCAGCAAATTGGTAGAACGTGTCGGAAAGGATGATCACCTGTGCGCGCTCGCGCAGCCAGCCGAGGAACTCGCGCGCACCGAGCAGCGGCCCCATCGAGTCGATGGCGAGGCTGATGTCGCGCATCTTGAGGCCGTGGCGGTCGAGAATCTCGATCCGCTCGCGCATGAGCTTGTCGTAGTCCGGCTCCTCGCGCGTGGTCCTGCGCAGTTCGGCGATGCCGGTGCGCTCCGCGACGTTGATCCAGATCTCCGGGACCAGAACTCCTTCGAGATCGAGGCACGCGATCATGGGCCGACGCTAACCGAGGCCCGGCGGAGCGACAAGCATGCGCTCCCTTGCGGGCTCGGGCGTCTCGTCGCCACGGTCCTCCTGCTCGCCGCGTTCGGTGCCGCATGCACCGCCGGTCGGCGCGGGCCCGCCCCGGTCGGCCCCCTGCGCGTCGGCACGAGCGGCGACTACCCGCCCTATAGCGCGGAAGCCGGCGACGGAGCTTTCTTCGGGTTCGACGTCGACGCGGCGCGCGCCTATGCGCGCGATCGCGATCGCCCGCTCGAGTTCGTGCCGTTTCGCTGGCCGGAGTTGGCGGACCGGCTCAAGCGCGGGGACTTCGACGTCGCGATGAGCGGCGTGACGGTCCGGGGCGATCGGCTGGCCCGCTCGCCGATGACCATGCCGGTGGCACGTACCGAGGCGGTCCTCGTCGTGCCCGCGGGTACGCCCCGGTTCGATCTCGCGAGGAACGGCGCCGGCCTCCGGGTCGCCGTGAACCACGGCGGCCATATGGAACGCATCGCCCGGAGCATGCTGCCCGCGGCCGGAATCGAGCCGGTCGACGACAACCGCTCGCTCGCCGACCTGCTCGCCCGCGGCCGCGTGGACGCGGTCGTGATCGACGCCGCCGAACTCGCGAGCTTCTATCCCGACCCCGACGGACAGATGCCGCAGGTCGCCGCCGTGCTTTCGCGCGACCGCAAGGCCTGGTGGGTGACGCGCGGCGACCCGGCCCTCGCCGACGATCTCGACGCATGGATCGCGGAGCGCGAGGCCGACGGAACGCTGCCGGCGCTGCGCACGCGCTTCGGGATCGAGCCCGCCGCCGCACCCGATGCGCGCACGCGCGTCGCCGAACTCGTCGGACGCAGGCTCATGCTCATGCCGCTCGTCGCCGAGTCGAAGCGCCGCGCCGGCCGCCCGGTCGAGGACCCCGAGCGCGAGGCCAGGGTCATGGAGTCCTACCTTGCCGGCGCGCGCGCCGCGGGTCTCGACGATGCGCGCGTGGCGGTCTTCGCACGCGCTCAGATGGAGGCGGCGAAGAATGTGCAGCGCGCGGTCCTCGCCGCGGAGGCGCCGCGCCGCGGGCGGGCCGCGAGCGCGACCGAGGCGAATGCACCCGATGCCGGCGAAGCGGCCTCGCCGGATCTGGAGGCCGGGCTGCACCCGGCGATCACCCGCATCGACGGGCAGATTCTCGCGGAGTTGGCGCGCTCGGCGCCGCTCGGCGCGTCGGCCCTGGAGATCGCGGCGGCGATCCGGGAGAGCGCGCCGGTACCCGGGCTCGAGCGCGACGACGTCGCGCGCATGGCGGTTGCGCTGGCGTCGCTGCCGGCCGCCGCCGTGGTTCCGCAGTCGCCCGGGGTCTCGCGACCTCCAGCCGAGCCCTGATCGTGCCGCAGACGGGCGGCACGAGCGCGAGGAGGGGTTCTCATGGCCCTCCGGCTCGGTTCGCTACTGCGGTCGTCAGCCCCTCCGCTCGAGACCCGGCCTTCGCAAGCGGGGGCCGGGCTGCGGATTCGCGCCGTACCCTCGGATCGGATAGCGCTGGGGCGTGCAGCCTTGGATCGTCGCCACGCTCGTCCTCGTCGCGCTGCTGGTCGCGGCGGAGGCCGCGGGTTCGCAGGCCGCGAAGTGGGTTGCAAAGCCGCTCGCCTCGACCGGGTTCATCCTGACCGCCCTCGCGGCCGGTGCCCGGGAGACCTCCTGGGGCCGGCTCGTCCTCGCCGGTCTCATGCTCGGTTGGCTCGGCGACGTGCTGCTCATCCCGAAGGGCTCGCGCAGCGCTTTCCTGGCCGGGCTCGGAAGTTTTCTCCTAGGTCACCTGGCCTTTGCGATCTCGTTCCTGCAGCGCGGCGTCTCGATCGCGTGGTTGCTGCCGGCGGCCGCCCTCATGGTGGGGCCGGCGCTCGCGTCGTGGGCCTGGTTGCGCGACCGGGTTCCCGCGGAGATGAGCGTGCCGGTTCGGGCTTACGTCTCGGTCATCAGCACGATGGTCGCCTGCGCGTTCGGGACGTTCGGACATGCACCCAACGCCGCCCTGCTCCTCGGCGCGGTGATGTTCGCCGTGTCCGACTTAGCCGTCGCCCGGGAGCGCTTCGTCGCCCCCGGGTTCGCCAACCAGCTCTGGGGGCTGCCGCTGTATTACGGCGGCCAGCTGCTGCTGGCCGCCAGTACCGCGTTCGGGATCAGTGCAGCCTGAAGCCTCGGCGCGCCGGATTCGAGAGAACGCCTTCCCCGTCCATGACGCTCAGTACCGCCACGTAGTCGCCCGGGGCGGGCAGGGTCGTATGGAAAGTGGGCGAGGAACTCATTTCCGGCCCGGCGACGAGGGCTCCCGAGTCGCGCTCCCGTACCTGATAGAAGTACGTCGTCGCGACATCGGATGATCCTGAGGCATCGAGTTCAACCCATGAAGTTCCGTCGCCCAGCGGTAGGTCGCGCACCGTCACGCGGGCATTCGGCAGGCCGGAGCTCGTGGTCGGGCCCGAGCCGTTGCCGCCGGTGTAGCGCAGCCGGACGCCGTCGGTGTCGGTCAATTCCTTCCAAGGGACGGTGATGCTCTGCGGTTCGACCGGCGTGCCTCCGATGATCGGCTGGCCACACGCTGCGCTCAGCGGATTCAGCCGGAAGGCCGTCGTGATCGAGGCGCGCGGCGGCGTGTCGCCGTTGATGCAGGCCCCGCCACAGGAGTCGATCAGCGCCCGGTTCAGGTGGACGCGAAACTTGATGGAGCCGTCCGCCTGCTTGCTCACGGTGGCGCGCCCGGTGGGCCGCGCGCTGCCGCCGCCGGGCGGGAGCAGGTACACAGCGTTGTTGGGGCGGCTGCGACGCACGTCGGGGCACATGGTCATGGAAACCTTGGGATCGAGCAGGAGTTCGGCGCCGAGACCCTCGCTGTAGAGCACCTTCGAGAAGTCGAGTTCGTAGGCGCGCAGGTCGCCGGGATCCTGACCGACGGAGAAGAGTCCGTTGAGCGAGATGACCGAGTTCTGCTGGTTCTCGGGAGCCGCCGGCACCGGGCCGAGCTTCGTCGCCTTGCCGGTGAAGTCGTAGACGCTAGCCGATGCTCCGGTCGGGGCGAGGGCAAGGGCCAACGCCGCGATCTGGACCGTCCGAATGAGCGGGTGGATGCGCATGAAAATCCTCCGTGTTGCGACCGGATGAGGGGCCGGGCCCGGTCCGGGCTTGCTTCGCACGGGGGCAGGCCCCGCGCCAGCCCGGACTCGCGGATGATGCTGGCCGGTCGCGCCGTTGTCAAAGCGAAATCGCCTTGTGTTGCCGCCGTCTTCGGGGGCGGTCGGGCCCGCGGAGGACTCCTTGCCACCCGGGGGGGGGCGGTCGGGCCCGCTCACCCCGCCAAGATCACGCCGGGGTTCAGGAGCCCGCCGGGGTCCAGCGAGCGCTTGAGGAGGCCCATGGCGGCCAGCCGGGCCGGCTCCGCGCTCCGGGCGAGGGCGGCCACCTTGGCTACCCCGATCCCGTGCTCGGCGGCAATGCTGCCACCCGCGGCCGCGGCCAGGTCGAGCACCGCCTCGTCGACCCGGTCGTCGCCCGGGGCGAGCCCGAGCACGTTTACGTGCAGGTTCCCGTCGGCGCCGTGACCGAAGAGGATCGTCCGGGACCCGGGGGCGATCGCCTCGATCCGCTCGCGCACCGCATGCGCGAAGCCGGGGATGGCGGCGAGCGGCAGCGACACGTCCATCTTGTGCGGGACGCCCAGGCGCGCGATCGCCTCGGGGACGACCTCGCGCAGAAGCCACAGGCGCCCGACCGCCGCACCCGAGGCGAAGACCGCGTCGCGCGATGCTTCGCCGAGCGCGGCGAGGGCGCTCGCGAGTTCCTCGTCGACACCGTCGGCCCCCGCGCACTCGACGAGCAGGGCGCCACCGCAGTCGCGCGCGAAGGGTCGGCTCCCGCCGGTCGCGTCAAGTGCGAGGTCGAGTGCCTCGCGGAACAGGATCTCGAGCGCCGACAGGGACGGCAGGCGTCGCCGCAACTCCGCGATCGCCACGATCGCGGACGCGGCGTCGTCGAATGCGACGAGCGCTGCGGCGCGTGCGGCCGGGACCGCCACCAGCCGCAGGTGCGCGCGAACGACGATCCCGAGCGTCCCCTCGCTTCCGACGAGCAGCGCGCCGATCCGGTAGCCCGCGTTGTCCTTCAGCAGCGCGGGCACGCGCCCGACGAGCGATCCGTCGGCGAGCACCGCCTCGATCCCGACGACCTGTTCGGCCATCATCCCGTGTCGCACCACGTGCATCCCGCCGGCATTGGTCGCGATCATCCCGCCGACCGTGCAGGAGTCGCGCGGCGCGATGTCCACACCGAAGCCGAAGCCGGCCGCGGCCGCAGCGCGTCGGACGTCGGCGAGCGTCGCGCCGGCGCCGGCGACGAGTCCGCCGCTGCCGCCGTCGACCGGCTCGATCCCGTCGAGACGCCGCAGGCTGAGGAGCACCTCGCCGCCGCGCGGCACCGACCCGCCGACCAGCCCGGTGTTCCCGCCCTGGGGAACGATCGCGCCCCCTGCAGCGGCGCAGGCGCGGACGACCGCCGCGACCTCGGCGGAGTCCGCGGGCCGCACGACGAAGGCCGCGCGTCCGCGCCAGCGCCCGGTCCAGTCGACCTCGTAGCCGGCGCAGCGATCGGGATCCGCGAACACGTGTCCCGCGCCGACGATGCGCTCGAGCGCGGCGCCGAGGGAGGAGCGGTCCATCGGCGCGAGGCTGCTCCCGCGCGCCGGGCGATTCAACCGCCCGAGTCGCGGCCGCGGGATTCGTCGACGCGCACCGCATCGACCGTCGCCCGGTCGCGCGGATCGGGCTTCGGTTCCGGCCAGACCAGATAGATCAGTCCGCCCACGAGCCCGCCGAGCGCGCCGATCGCCCACCACAGGAGCCCGAGGGCGACCGCGTCGTCGGGCTTGATCCCGGCGTAGGGCAGGAGGAGCGCATAGGCCGCCTCGCGCAACCCGAAACCGCCCACCGTGAACGGGATCGCCGCCGCGAGCGAGACCAGCGGGTGATAGATCGCGACGAAGCCGTAGGGCACGGCGAGGTGGATCGAGTCCACGAGCAGGTCCTGGCTGGCGACCTGCAGCAGGTGTACGACGATCGACGTGCCGAGCACGGTCGCGAGCAGGCGGCGGTCCCGGAAGTAGGGGTCGAGGTCCGACTCGACGAAGCGCCGCAGGCGATTGCCCGAGGGGAGAAAGCCGACCGCGAACGGGGCCGCGAACCATCCTCCGACGAGTGCGAGTCCGATCAGGTTCACGCCCGCGACGAGTCGCGCCGGCAGCGGTTCGCTCGGACCGAGCCGGATCGCGGTGATCGCGACCAGCACGAGTGCCACGAGTCCGACCAGCCGATCGAAGAGCACGGTCGAGAGTGCGAAGGCACGGCCCGGCGCCTGCCGTCCGAGGTGGAGCGCCCGGTAGGCGTCCGAGCCGAGCGTGCTCGGCACGACAATCCCGAAGAACATCCCGACGAAATAGAGTTTCGCCGCACGCCGGAAGCCGAGATCGAAGCCCACGCCGCGCGCGAGCCACATCCAGCGGGCAGCCGAGAGCAGCTGGCTCACGCAGTAGAGGGCGAAGGCCGCGGCGAACAGCCCCGGTTTCGCGCGCAGCATCGGCTCGAAGACGTCGCGCGCGCCGAACTTCCAGAGCAGCAGCGCGAGTAGGGCCGTGCTGACCGCGATGCGGACGAGCCCCTTCATCCCCGCACGGAGCGCGCCGGTCGCGAGAGCCTTGGCGAGGCGGTGCGTCGTCGCCGTGACGACGCCGCCGGGGTGGCGGTCGGTTTCAACGCAATGGCCGGAAGAAAGCGCGCACGTCCTCGACGAGTGCTGCCGGCTCCTCCATCGCCGCGAAGTGGCCGCCCGCGGGAAAGCGCGTCCAGCGCCGCACGTCGTAGAGCTTCTCCGCCCAGGCCCGCGGTGGCCGGATGATCTCGCGCGGGAAGATCGCGCAGCCCGTCGGCACCTCGACGCGGAAGCCCTGCGGCGGGAACTTCCCGGCGCGCATCGACTCGCAGTAGAGCCGGCACGAAGAATTCGCGCTCGCGGTGGCCCAGTAGAACATGATGTTCGTCAGCAGTTCGTCCTTCGTGAAGCGCTTCTCCACGTCGCCGCCGCAGTCGCTCCAGGTGCGGAACTTCTCGACGATCCAGGCCGCGAGCCCGGCCGGCGAGTCGGTGAGTCCGAAGGAGAGCGTCTGCGGCTTCGTGCCCTGGATCTGCTGGTAGCCGGTCTCGTCCTTGAGGAATTGCGCGGTCTCCATGAGGCCGGCCATGTCCTCCTCCTGCACGCCCTCCAGCGGGTTCTGAGGATTGGGCGGGAAGGCGACGACCATGTTCAGGTGGATGCCGACGAGCGACTCGGGATGGCGGAGGCCGAGGTAGGTGGTGACCATCGAGCCCCAGTCGCCGCCCTGCGCACCGAAGCGCGGGTAGCCGAGCCCGTGCATGAGTTCGACCCAGAGGGCTGCGATCCTCTCGGGGTCCATGCCGGGTTCGCGCGCCGGATCGGAGAAGCCGTATCCGGGCATCGACGGACAGACGATGTCGAAGGCGTCGGCGGGGTCGCCGCCATGGGCCGCGGGATCGGTGAGCGGGCCGATGATCTTCGTGAACTCGTAGACCGAGCCCGGCCAGCCGTGGGTGATGACGAGCGGCAGGGGCTTCGGTCCCTTGCCGCGCGCGTGGAGCAGGTGGATGCCGAGCCCGCCGACCCGGGCGCGGAATTGCGGCAGGCGGTTGAGCGCCGCTTCCTGGGCACGCCAGTCGAAGCGGTCGTGCCAGTAGGCGACCAGTTCGCGCAGGTATGCGACGTCGGTGCCGTAGCCCCAGCCCGACCCGGGCATCTCGGCCGGGAAGCGCGTGCGGGCGAGCCGCTCGCGCAGGTCGGCGAGGTCGGCGTCGGGGACTTGGATGCGGAACGGGACGATCTCCATCGCCCGGGAGTCGCACGGGAAATCGCGCAACTCAAGGCCGGCTTGCCACGCCGCGCCGGGCGGCGGTACCCTCCGTCTGCCTCGGGCGGCCTCCGCCACCGGAGCCCGCCCGTCCCCGCCACCAGCGCCGCCGGCCGCCGGCGGCTCCCCGACACGCGAAAGGAAGCAGCCGATGCAGAGCTACGGAATGGTCATCGACGGTCGCGCCGTCAACACGAAGGATCAGGACCCGGTCATCAACCCCGCCTTCGGCGAGCCGTTCGCGACCTGTGCGCGTGGCACGAAGACGCACGTCGACGAGGCCGTCGCGTCGGCGAAGAAGGCCTTCGACAGCTGGCGCAAGGACGAGGGAGTGCGCCGCGCGAAGCTCGGCGAGTGCGCTGCGGTGCTGCAGGCCAAGGCCGCCGAGATCGCACCGATCCTCTCCCAGGAACAGGGCAAGCCGCTCAACCACGCGATGATGGAGATCTTCGGCGCGTCGATGTGGTTCGGCTACTACGCGGGGCTGCAGGTCGAGCCGGAGATCCTGCAGGACGACTCCGACAAGCGCGTCGAGGTCGTGCGCAAGCCGGTCGGCGTCGTCGCGGCGATCACGCCGTGGAACTTCCCGGTGATCCTGCTCTCGTGGAAGCTCGCGCCGGCCTTCCTCGCCGGCAATACGGTCGTCGCGAAGCCGTCGCCGTTCACGCCGCTCTCCTCGCTCCTGGTCGCCGAGGCCCTGCGCGAGGTGCTGCCGCCGGGCGTGCTCAACATCCTGTCCGGCGGCAACGACCTCGGCGCGGAACTCACGCGCCACCCCGACATCCGCAAGATCTCGTTCACCGGCAGCGTCGCGACCGGCAAGAAGGTCATGATGTGCGCGGCCGAGGACTTGAAGCGCGTCACGCTCGAACTCGGCGGCAACGACCCGGCGATCGTGCTCGACGACGTCGACCCCGACCAGGTCGCCGAGGGACTTTTCTGGGGCGCCTTCCAGAACTCGGGCCAGGTCTGTTCGGCGATCAAGCGCATCTACGTTCCCGAGAAGTTGCACGACCGGCTGGTCGCGAACCTAGTCGAGCGCGCGAAGCGCACCAAGGTCGGCAACGGCATGGACGCCGACGTCGAACTCGGCCCGATCAACAACCAGATGCAGTTCGACAAGGTGCTCGCGATGGTCGAAGACGCGCGCAGCAAGGGCGGCAAGATCGAGACCGGCGGCGCGCGGCTCGGCGACAAGGGCTACTTCCTGCCGCCGACGATCGTGACCAACGTCGGCAAGGGCGCGAAGCTCGTCGACGACGAGCAGTTCGGCACGGCGCTCCCGATCGTGAAGTACAAGGACCTCGACGACGCTATCGCGCAGGCCAACGGCACCCACTTCGGGCTCGGCGCTTCGGTCTGGACGAAGAACGTCGAGCGCGGCACCGAGATCGCGCGCGAGCTCGACGCGGGCACGACCTGGGTGAACAACCACCTCGACCTCTCGCCGATGCAGCCCTTCGGCGGCCACAAGTGGAGCGGCATCGGGGTCGAGAACGGGAGCTGGGGCTACAAGGAGTTCACCCAGATCCAGGTGGTTTCGACGAAGAAGTCCTGAGACTGGCGCGCGGGGCGCGGGCCGGAAGGCCGTGCCCCGCGCGCTTTGCCACTTCCCGGAGCGGACGGGGCTCCGGTCGGTTGCGGAGGAATTCCGATGGCGAGGCAGGTGCGGATCTCGACGCCCACGACGGGCCCGGCCGGCCGGCGAGGCTACCTCGTTGCGAAGTTCGCGATCGCCTGCGGGCTCGCGCTCGCGGCCTGCTCCAACGACGGCGGGCCGATCGGGACCGAGCCGGCCCCGTCGCCGACCATGGCTCCGACGGGCACGCCCCCGCCTTCGCGCACGCCAGTTGCGACCGGGACGCCCGCGCCCACGGCCCCTCCCACGCCCGCCTTCGCGGCATGCTCGTCTCCCGACGACGCGGACTGCTGCGGCAACGGCATCCGCGAGGGCGAAGAGTCCTGCGACGACGCGAACGGCTCCGACGCCGACGGCTGTCGCGCCGACTGCACGACGGCATGTCCCGACGGGCTCGTCGACCCCAACCAGGGCTGCGCGACGATCGGCGGCGGCGCCTGCGAGGAGATCCCCGCTTCCTGCGGCCCCGAGGACCGCTCCTGCACGCTCGACCCGGCGGCGCTGCGCCGGGCGGTCTCCTTCCTCGCCGACGACGCGCAGGAGGGGCGCGACAACGGCAGCGAGGGCTCCCGGCGCTCGCGCGACTTCATCGTGCGGCAGCTCTCGACGTTCGCGTTTCCCGCGGCGGCCGGCGGCACGTTCGACGAGGAGATCCCGGGCGGCGGAGGCACGAACGTGCTGGCGCGGATCCCGGGCAGCGACCCGTCGAACCAGGAGGTCGTCGTCGTCGGCGCCCACTACGACCACCTCGGTGCGGGCGCGGTCGTCTTCAACGGCGCCACCGACAACGCGGCCGGCGTGGCCGCGGTTCTCGAGGTCGGGCGCGCGATCGCCCGACTTCCGCGCGCGACCCGGCGCTCGGTCATCCTCGCCTTCTGGGACGCGGAAGAGGACGGGCTCGTGGGCTCGAACGCCTGGGCGAGCGCGCCGACCGTGCCGCTCGCGTACGTCATCGCCTACGTGAACTTCGATATCGTCGGCGCGGCCCCCGTCCGCGGCTTCCGTCGCAACACCGTCCTGGTCGGCCTTGACACGAGCCCGGACCTGCCCGACCTCGTCGCTCGCGTGATCGGCGGGGATCCGCTTTCCGTGGCCCCGCTCTCGAACATCTTCGGCCAGGAGCGCAGCGACCACGCGGTCTTCGCGAACAAGGGCGTGCCACTCCTCTTCTTCTCGGACGCGACCGGCGGCTGCTACCACACCCCGGGCGACGACGAGTCGATCGTCCACGACGCGAAGGTCCTGCGCTCGGCGTGGATGGCGGCGCGCTTCGTGCAGGAACTCGCGGACGGCGAGGGACGGCCGCGATTCTCGGCGCCGGGGCTGCCGCTCTTCCGCGACGCGGTCTCGCTGCGCGACCTGATCCGCCGCGCTTCGTGCGAACTCGGCGAGAGCGGGCTCGGGCCGCAGGAAGTCGCGACCTACGAGAGCGCGGCCGCGAGCCTCGACGCGATCGTCGCCCGCGGGGAGGGCGCGTTTTCCGGCGACGACTCGGTCGCGGTCGCGCAGACGGCGCTCGGGCTGGTGAACCTGCTGAGCGAGCTTCCCTGCCAGCGGAACTGAAGGGACGAGGCGGCCCGTGACGCGCGGCGATCAGACTTCCGAAGTCTTCCCGGATCCGCGACGGGCAGTTCGACGTCGGCGTCTGTTGCGCAGCCGGCGCAGGCGGCCAGCACATCGTCGGTCATCCCGAGATCGACCTGGTGCTGGTGGCGAAAGACCTCGGGCCGCGCGGCAGCTCGTCGACCCCGTGGGAGGCCGCCCGTGCACACGGTGAGCGAAGGCTCCTCGTTCGAGCCCCGGGCCGCGGGCACGCGCGGCCCTCGAGCGATCGAGCTTGCCGCCTGGGCGATCGTCGTCGCGGGCGTCGTGGCGCGGACCCTGCACCTCGCGACGAACCGCTCGCTCTGGGCCGACGAGGCCTCGCTCGCGCTCAACATCCTGTTCAGGCGCTGGGGCGCGCTCGTCGGGGATCTCGACCACGCGCAGGTCGCACCGGTGGGGTTCCTCGTCCTCGAGAAGGCCGCCACGAGCCTCTTCGGGCCGCGGGAATGGGTCCTGCGCCTCGTTCCATTCCTCCTCGGCTGCGCGGCGATGCCGGTGACGTGGGCGCTCGCGCGCCGCATCGTCGGTCCGGTCGCGGCTCTGGTCGCGCTCGGGATCGTGGCGGCGAGTCCGCAGGCGATCTACTTCTCGGCGGAACTCAAGCAGTACTCGGGCGACCTCTTCGTCTGCGTGGGGCTCCTGCTGGCCACCGAGCGCCATCGAGAGGCCCCGGGAGATCCGGGTCGTTTCCTTGCGCTGCTCGCAGCTGGCGCGGTCGCGCCGTGGTTCTCCCACCCATCCGTTTTCGTCCTGGCTGCGATCGGACTCGGGCTCGCTCTCGCGGTCGCGGCGCGGGGCTCTCGCGATCGCTTCGCGTCGCTCGCGTCGCTCGCGACGCTCGGCGCCGGGTGGGCAGCAAGTTTCGGCCTCTTGTGGATGGTCTCCCTTTCCCGCGACCTCGGCGATTCCTTCCTCGTTGGGTTCTGGGAAGCGCGCGGGTGCTTTCCGCCTCCGCGCGTCTCGGCGCTGCCGTCCTGGCTCGCAGCTATCTCGGCGCGGATCATGGCCGACCCCGTGGGCCTTCCATGGCCGGGGATGGCCGCCGCGGTCGCCGTGGCCGGCCTGGTGATTCTATTCACGCGACGTCGCGGGTTCTGGGGTGTGGTCTTCGCGCTCCTCCTCGCCATCGCGACGACGTCGGCCGCCCTGCGCATCATGCCGCTCTGCGATCGTCTCGTACTCTACCTCGTGCCGGTCGCCGCGTTGCTGGTCGCGGTGGTCCCGGGCGTCGCGTACGCGCGCCCGTGGATCTCGACGGCGGGCGGCAAGGCAATCGTCGCCCTCGCTTCGCTCGCGGTGCTCGCTGCCTGCGCGAGTCGCTACCCGATCGAGCGCATCCTCCATCCGCCGCTGCGACAGGACCTGCGCCCCGTCCTCGAGCGCTTGTCGTCACGATGGCACCCGGGAGACGCGGTCCTCGTCCATTACGAGACCTGGCCCCCGTTTGAATTCTACCGCCGCGTGCTCGGACTGCAGTTCAAGCCCATGTCCCGGCTGGGCAACTGGGGGAGAGGACAGCGTTCGTCGGAGGCCGAACTCGACGCGATTCGTCCGCCGAGCGGGCGGACCTGGTACGTGGGGGTGAAGGCCACGGACCGGGGGGAGGACCCGGCACAAGGAGTGGCTCGCGGCCCTCGGACGCGAGGGGGTGCGCCTCGAGTCGATCGAGGCCGCCGATGCCGGGGCCTGGCTCTACGACCTGCGACCGCGGCAGACGACGGGTTTGGCGGTCGCACCGACGCTGCCGCTCGCGGGTGCGCCCGCGACGAACGCGCCGGCTCCCGAGGCCGCCCCCGAGGGCCGGTGACGCCCGCCGGGCCCCGCGGACGCGAGCGGCGCGGCTGCTGTCACATCCCGGGCGACGACGAGTCGATCGTCCGCGACGCGAAGGTCCGACCTACGAGAGCGCGGCCGCGATCCTCGACGTGATCGTCGCCCGCGGGGAGGGCGCGTTTTCCGGCGACGACTCGGTCGCGGTCGCGCAGACGGCTCTCGACCTCGTGAACATGCTGAGCGGAGGTGAAGGAACGGGCTGGGTCGCGCGGCGGCGGCACCATGCCGAGGTCGTGGAACAGGCAGGCCAGCGCCAACTGCTCGCGGTCGAAGCGGACGTCGAAGCGCTCGGCCCAGGCGACGGCGAGCAAGTGGGTGCGCAGCGTGTGGTTCCACAGGTGGTCGTCGAGCGCCGCGCGCACCAGCGCCGCGGCCTCCGACACGACGGAGCCGTCGGGCAGCCGCGCCGAGGTCGATGGGTTCAACGGGGCCTCCCTGGCGGCTCGAACGAGTCGGGCTCCGTCGACCGGGCCCCTCCGCGCGTTGCCGCCTTTGACATAGGTTAGACCTATGTCAAAGGAAGGGGTCCATGTCCGAGGAACCCACGCCCGAACAGCGACTGGCCCGATCTTCCCTGGAGCTTCCGGCCGCTCTGCCCGCCTTCGGCCAGTACGTCCCGGCGGTCCTGCGCGGCTCCCAGTTGTGGGTCGGAGGCCACTCCGGCACTCGACCCGACGGATCTCTCCATGTCGGCCGCTGCGGGCAGGACGTGTCCGTCGGCCAGGCCCGCGAGGCGGCGCGGTCGGCCGCGATCAACCTGCTCGCCACCGCACGCGAGGCACTCGGAACGCTCGACCGGGTCGAGCAGGTCGTGCAGGCCTTCGGCACGCGGCCCCGACCCGGCCTCCACGCGCCCGTGTTGCCCTCCTGCGGCCCGATCCCTACCCGGCTGGAGGTCAGCCTAGCCGCCGGCTGCTCGTCGCTCGTCCGGCCGATTCCTGCTGGACAACCGGTGCGCGCCTCTGGCACCATGCCGGCCAGCGGCCCTCTCGTCGCTCCCCGGCCCGCGACGGATTCTTGAAGCGCGGTAACAGGAGTTCCCGATGAGTGTCGCAACGAGAAGGTTCGTGCTGGCGCTGGCGGCGCTGGCGCTGATGGCGGGAGGAGCACAGGCGAAGGCGACGGCGGCGCAGTCGTGCGCAAAGGCGAAGGTTCCGGCGGCGGGCAAGGCTGCATCGTGCCGGCTGACGGCAGCAGGCGTTTTCCTGGCTTCGGCGGGCGGGGCGGCAGACATCGAGAAGCGGGATGCCGGCTAAGCAAAGTGCCAGTCGAAGATGGACGATGCCTACGCGAAGGCCGACGCGAAGTACGGGACGGACTGCGCCGTGCCGGGCAACGCAACGACCATTGACGCCCTGACAGCGGTTTACTCGGATGAGGTGGTCCGGCTGAACCAGCCGCCGACGCAGTCGTGCGCAAAGGCGAAGGTTTCGGCGGCGGGCAAGGCTGCATCGTGCCGGCTGACGGCAGCAGGCGTTTTCCTGGCATCGGCGGGCGAGACGGCAGACATCGAGAAGCGGGATGCCGGCTACGCAAAGTGCCAGTCGAAGATGGACGACGCCTACGCGAAGGCCGACGCGAAGTACGGGACGGCCTGCGCCGTGCTGGGCAACGCAACGACCATTGACGACCTGACGGCGGGTTACTCGGATGAGGTGGTCTGGCTGAACCAGCCGCCCGCGCCGACGCCGACACCCGCGCCGACGCCGACACCCGCGCCGACGCCGACCCCCGCGCCGACGCCGACACCCGCGCCGACGCCGACACCGACGCCGACACCCGCGCCGACACCGGCACCGACGCCGACACCGGCACCGACACCGACGCCGGCACCTGCTACCTGTTCGGCGCCGGCGGCCCCGGGGGTGAACTGGTCGGGTTGCAACAAGGACCAGGCCCAGCTGGAGGGCGCGAACCTGTCGGGTGCGAACCTGTCGTATGCGTACCTGCGGTACATCTATCTCGATGGTGCGAATCTGTCGGATGCGAACCTGACGGGTGCCACCGGACTCAACCCGCGGATGAACGGTGCAGACCTGTCGGGCGCGGACCTGTCGAGTGCGCAATTGCCGAGCATTAATTTGACGGATGCGGACGTGTCGGGCGCGAACCTGTCGGGCGCGGACCTGACGGGTGCCTTCCTGGGGGGAGCGGACCTGTCGGGTGCGATCCTGACGAATACGAACCTGACCTTCGGGTATCTGTCGGGCACGGACCTGTCGGATGCGGACCTGTCGGGAGCGCGCCTGTGGCACGCCAACTTTCCCGAGGATGACTGCTCGCTGATCACCAACCAATGCGTGTACTACATCTCGGCCGGCGTGACGCCTTCGGACCTGTCGCGTGCGGACCTGTCCGGTGCGGACCTGTCCTACGCGTACCTGCCTAGTGTGAACCTGTCGGATGCGACGCTCACGGGTGCGACCCTGCCGTTTGCGGTGCTGACGGGTGGGACTCTGACTGATGCGAACCTGGACGGTGCGAACCTGGGGAGTGCGAGCCTGGACGGTGCGAGCCTCGTGGGTGCGAGCCTGGTGGGTGCGAGCCTGGTGGTTGCAGGCCTGAATGGTGCGAACCTGTCGAATGCGAACCTGACGAATGCGAACCTAGATTTCACGACCGCGACCCAAACGCCGGTGACCATGGCGGGCGCGAACCTGTCGGGCGCGACCCTGCGCGACGTACAGCTGTTCGGTGCGAACCTGACGAATTCGAACCTGACGAATGCGAACCTGGCGCATGCGATCCTGACGAATTCGAACCTGTCGGGTGCGGACCTGACGAATGCGTACCTGTCGGTGGGTCCGAACTCGATCTATCCGGCGTTCTTGATAAACGTGAATCTGTCGAATGCGAACCTGACGGGTGCGAATCTGACGGGTGCGAATCTGTCGAATGCGAATCTGACGGGTGCGAACCTGACGGGTGCGAACCTGACGAATGCGAATCTGACGGGTGCGAATCTGACGGGTGCGATCCTGACGGGTGCGACGATTCTGACGGGTGCGATTCAGTTGCCGGGTGTTCCCACGTCGGTGGTGGCGAGGCCTAACGACCATTCGTTCACGGTGCACTGGGCTGCGCCCTTCGGCGATGGTGGGTCGGCGATCACCGGCTATCAGGTGCAGTACGCGGATAACGGGGGTGGTTCGTGGATTCCGCTCGCCGTCTTGGCGTCGACCGCGAGGTCGGCGACCGTGACAGGTCTGCAGAACGGTGCGGGTTACCAGGTTCGGGTCGCCGCCGTGAACGGGAATGGCCCCGGTGGCTGGCCGTCGCCGGCGCAGGTTGAGCCGCATCCCTGTTTGCCGGGGATCGGCGCGAACTTGTCCTCCTGTGACCTGTCGGGAGCGGACCTGTCGGGGGCGGACCTGCGGTATGCGCGACTGGGGGGTGCGGACCTGTCGGGGGCGGACCTGCGGAATGCGGCCCTGGAACGGGCGACCCTGTCGGGTACGAACCTGTCGGGAGCGGACCTGTCGGGTGCGAACCTGTCCTATGCAAACGTGGCTCAAGACTGCGATCCGTACGGGGACTATTGCGTGGATATTCCCAACACGTCGGTGACTGCTTCGGACCTGACGGGCGCGAAAATGACGGGTGCGAACCTGGCGTTCTCGTACCTGCCGAATGCGATTCGGTTGCCGGGTGTGCCGACGCCGGTGGCGGCGACTGCTGGCGACGGGGCGGTGTCGTTGAGTTGGTCGGCGCCGTTCGGCGATGGTGGCTTGGCGATCACCGGCTACCGGGTTGAGTACAAAGCGCTGTCGGCCGGCTCCTGGTCGGTGTTCGCCGTCGCGGCGTCCACGGCGAGGGCGGCGACGGTGACGGGGCTGGCAAACGGCACCTCGTATGTGTTCCGGGTGTCTGCGTTGAACAGCCAGGGCGCCGGCGCCGCAGCGGCACCGGCGAGTGCG
>CAMBZJ010000019.1 GCA_945872365.1 Klebsiella pneumoniae | reverse complement strand
AGCGCTGCGCGCCGACTCGTCCGCCAGAGGCACGAACTCGCCGCCGACGCCGTAGAGCACGACCGACACGCGCTCGGGGTCGACACCGAGTCGCTCGACGACGTCGCCGGCCGCGTGGTGCGACCCGCAGAGGATGCGCGTAGCCGAGCGCGCGGCGTGGCGCAGGTGCACCAGCAGTTGCGCACGCTGCGCCGCACCGAAGGTCTCCGGCTCGGCGAATACCGCGAGGTCGTGGATCGAGGCGACGGTCGCCGTCCCGCGCGGCGTCCCGACGAGCGGCAGTGCATGCTTGGTGCCGTGGTAGACGTCCGGGCGCAGTCGGCGCAGCGCGCGCGGCACCGCGACATTGTCCCACCACGGCTGCGCCCAACTCGACGGCAAGGCGAGCCGCACCGCGCGCACGCCGGCGAGCCCCTCGAACAACTCGGGGCGGTCGGTGAGCGCCCACACCTCGAAGTCCGGCGGCTGTCCACGTTCGATCCGACGCGAGAGCGCGCGCACCAACTCGATGCCGTAGCGGGCGGGCCCCCCGGTCACTCCGCCGACCACGCCGATCGCGACGCGCAACCGGGTCATCGGCGGGCCTCCGGGGCCGGCAGCGCCGCACCGGGGCGCAGGAGGGAACGCAGGCCGTCGCCGACTCCGGCCCACATCGCCGAGACCACCGGCCCCTGTCCGCGCAGCGCATAGAGCGCCGAACTCGCGCCGACGAGGCCGAGGAACACCGGCGCGAACGCGAGTCGGGCCGCGAGGCCGCCGTGGTCGCGGATCAGGATCAGCTGGTTGCGGGTCTTGAGACGGGCCGCGTAGGGCGTGAGCCCGCTCGCGAAGCCCCGCATGCCGTCGTGTCGCACGACGGCTCGCGGTACGAGCAGCGGGCGGAATCCGAGCCGACGCGCCCGGAGGCAGAAGTCGACCTCCTCGTAGTAGACCAGCAGGTCCTCGCGGTACGGACCGGTGCGCAGGAAGCACTCGCGCGTGATCAGCACCGCGGAGCCCATGACCCCGCCGACGCGATAGGGCGTCCCGTCGCCCGGGTCACGCACCCGGAGCAGGCTGCGCGGCACGGCGAGCGACCATGCCGAGTAGTGCTCCCCGAGCGAGAGCGCCCGGTCGCGGTCGCGGGTGTCGAGGAGGGCCGGCCCGACGACGCCCGCATCGGGATGGGCGACAGCCGCCGCGACAAGCTGCGCGACGCAGTCGGGTGCGATCTCGGTGTCGTCGTTCAGCACGAAGAGGAAACCCGCGCCGGCGGCGAGAGCGCGCTCCACCCCGGCGTTCACACCGCCGGCGAAGTGCCGGTTCTCAGGCAGGAGGACGAGTTCCACGTCGGGAAGCGCCGCGAATTCGCGCTCGAGCACCGCGCGGCTCTCCGGGCGCGAGGCGTTGTCGACGACGATCGTAAGGAGATCCGCGCCGCGGCTCGCGCGCAGCGAAGCGACACAGGCGCGCACCGCCTCGACCCCGTCGTGGGTGACGACGACGGCCGCGACCGGCCCCGGGGATCCGGTCGGGTCGACGAGCGGGGCACCGAAGGCCGCTTCTCCCCGCGCCGCGAGGCGAGCGTCGTCGGCCATCACGCCTCCCCCGGCGCGAGCGCCGGAGCGACGCCCGCTCGCACCGCGGCGCTCCGACCGGTCGCGGACGGGGACGCGGTGCAGCCCGGCCGCGGATCGCCGCCGAGCAGGCGATCGAGCGCAGCGCGTAAACGCTCCGCGCGCACGCCTGGTCCCGCCGCGCATGCCACGGCGAGACGCGCGGCGGCCCCGAGACGCGCGCGCTCCTGCGGATCGGCGGCGAGGCCGCGGATCGCCGCCGCGAGCGCCGCCGGATCGCGCTCGACGAGCCGGATCGAGACGCCGGGTTCGAACACCTCGCGGATCGCGGGCGTGTCGGCGGTGACGATCGCGCGACCGGCCGATGCGGCCTGGTAGACCTTATTCGGCACCACCATGCGGGCCTTGCGGGAGTCGCCGAAGATGCCGAGCACGATGTCCGCGGCTCGAACCCGCGCCGGCAGGTCCGCGTAGGGCACCCAGTCGACGAAGCGCACGTGCGGGGCGGCGCGCAGGACCGCCTCGCAGGCGGCTCGCTCGGTGCCGGTCCCGACAAGGTCGAATTCGATCCCGCTCGAAGGCTCGATCGAGGCGACGGCGCGGGCGATCAGGTCGGTCCCGTGCAACGCCAAGTACTGGCCGTAGAAGAGGACGCGGGTGCGTCCGGGCGGCGCGGCCGCGGGCTCCGTAGCTGCGGACTCCGGTTCCGCGAAGGGCTCTTCGGCTCCGAGGTACTGGACCAGGACGCGCCCGGGATCGAGCCCGAACTCGCGCACCGCCCAATCGCGATGCGCCGCGGTGTCGAGCAGCAGCAGATCCGCCGCGGCGAGACTCGCCCGGTCGAGCCCGCGCAGCAGTCGCGCCGCGGGCGAACCCGCCGCATAGGAGCGCCGGTCGTCCACCAGGGTCTCGGTCACGGTGACCAGCGGGGCGAAGAGAATCGGGCGACGGCCGGCGAGAAGGCGCAGGAGCAGCACGTCGAGTTGCCCGTTGAAACCGGCGACGAGCACGTCCGCGTCCTGCGATGCCGCGGCGAAGCGCCGCGCGAGGCGGGCCGCGGCGGCGGCGTAGGCGCCCGCCAGGCGCAGCAGTCCCGCCGGGGCGAAGTACCCGGCACCCTTGTCGCGGGTCCGCTCCCAAAGCGGCTCGTGGCAGGAGGCGAGCCGGCAACCGGCCGCGCGCAGGTCGGCGGCGAGCAGCGCATTGGCGGCGTGCCGGGCGTTGTAGGTGCCGAAGAGGAGCGCGGTCACCGGGCTTCCGACGCGCCCGGTCGCTCGAGCGGGCGTCCCTCGTGCGACGGCTCCTCATGGAAGCCGGGTTCGAGATCGGCGGCCATGTCGAGTTCGAGCTCGATCTTGCGCACCCGCAACAGGGTGTCCTCGATGAGCGAACGGCTGGCGCCGATCAGGTCGGCGATGAGGCCCATCAGGATGGTCTGGACGCCGATGATGCCGAGCGCCGCGGCGAGGATGAGCGACTGAACCATCCCGGCACCGCCGGTCGTGAACCAGTAGACGAGAAACCGCAGGCCGATCGCGACACCGCCGAGCAGCATCATCGAGCCGACCGCCCAGAAGAGCCGGATCGGCGAGTAGAGCGAGTAGATCCGAACCAGCGTCAGGAACGAGCGATAGAGGTACGAGGGGATGCTGCGGAACAGGCGCGAGGGGCGGGTTTCGCGACTGCGCACCGGGACGTGGCTCACGGCGAGTTGCTTCTTGCCCGCCTGCACCAGAGTCTCGAGCGTGTACGTGAAGTCGGAGATCACGTTCAGACGCAGCGCGGCGCGCCGCGAGAACGCCCGGAACCCGCTCGCCGCGTCGGGGACGTCGGTGCCCGACAGGCCGCGCACCACCCAACTGCCGTAGGACTGGAGGAGCCGCTTGAGGGGGGAAAAATGCGCCAGTTCGGACGGTCCCCGGTCTCCGACGACCATGTCGGCCCGGCCCTCGAGGATCGGGGCGACGAGAGCCGGCAGATCGCGGGCGTCGTACTGGTTGTCGGCATCGGTGTTGACGATGACATCCGCGCCGAGCTTGAGTGCAGCGTCGATGCCTGCCGAGAACGCCTGCGCGAGCCCCTGGTTGTGGGGGAACCGGAGCACATGGTGCGCGCCCGCCCGGCGTGCGACCTCCGCCGTGCCGTCGCTCGAACCGTCGTCGATGACAAGGATCTCGATCGTGTCGATGCCCTCGATCCGCCGGGGCAGGGCTGCAATCGTCTGCGGCAGGAACTCCGCCTCGTTCAGGCTGGGGATCTGGATGATGAGCTTGGGCATCCGGTTCCTTCTCGGGCTCGTGCTCGGCCCCGGCGTCGTTGCCCCGCCGGCGGCTCTCGCCGAAACGCCACCGGCTCCCCCCTCGCTTCGGGTCCTCTTCCTGCGCGTCGACTTCCCCGATCGCGCCTCGACCCGCCCGGTCGAGTCCCTGCGGAACCCTTCCGGGACCGGCCTCGTCGACCGGCTCACCGCCTACTACGCCGAGGTATCGTCGGGACGTTTCCACATCGAGCCGTTGCTTGCCAGAGGGGTCGTCACCCTGCCCCGTCCGCGTGCCGATTACGCCGGCGGCACGCGCCGCCTGGTCGGCGACGCACTCGCCGCCGCAACCGCGACGACCGCCCCCGGACGGCCGGCGATCGTCGATTTCCGCCCCCAGGCCGTGGTGGTGTTCTTCGCCGGGCCGGGGGCCGAGTCCGACCTGCACGCGAATGCCCGGGCCATGCCCTGGTCCGAGGCGATCACCGGAGGAGTGCCCTTCGACGCCGCCGGTACGAAGCTCGACCGGGTGATGGTCGTCGGTGAGGATCCGCTGAACGACCTCTCGCCCTTCGGCGTACTCGCCCATGAGTTCGGCCACCTGCTCGGGCTGCCCGAACTCTACGCCCCGGGGCGCGCGCACGAGGGCATCGGTATCTGGGGAGTCATGGGCCAGGGCACCTGGGTCGGGCGCGGCGACGCCCCGCCGCAGCCCTGTGCCTGGTCCAAGCTCCGCCTGGGCTGGGTCGATCCGATCGAGGTCGACCGTGACGCGACGGTGACGCTGCCGCAGGTCGAGCGCCGGCCGGTCGTCGCGAAGATCCTCGCGCGCGGCCCGGCGCATCCCGACGAGTATTTCCTGGTCGAGAACCGCGGGCGGATCGGCTCCGACCGGCGCCTCCCCGGCGACGGCCTGCTCGTCTGGCACGTCGACGACTCGCTCGACAGCTTCCGACGCTCGCAGGACGACGCCGCACACAAGCGCGTCGACCTGCTCACCGCCGATTCCTGGCCCTCGCACCTCGACATGGGCGTCACGCGGGGCGGCAACCGCGGCGACGCCGGGGACCCATGGTCGGACCGCCTGACCGGGCCCGGGCCGGCGACGCGCCCGTCGACCGCGAGCTACGCCGGCACCCCCGGCCGCTTCGCGTTGCGCAACATCTCCCGCGCAGGCGAGACGATGACCTTCGACGTCGTCTTCGGCGGCGCGGAGGGCGACCCGGGGTCGGTTACGCTCAGCCCGCCTCCCGCGCCCCGGGCGAACCCGGCGCGATCGCCCTGAGCGCGCGCGACGCCGCGCGGCGCACCCGCGGATCGACGTCATCGCGCGCAAGCGTCTCGAGCGTTGCCACCGTTTCCCCGGTGCCGCGCGGGCCGATTTCGGCGAGTGCACCCGCGGCGAATTCCCGCACCCGCGGTCGGTCGGACGCGAGCAGCGCCGCGATCGACGGCACGGCGAGCGATGCGCGCGCGACGTAGCGCAACTGCAGGCCGGCCGCGATCGCGACCTGCGGATCCGCCTCGGCGTGCGCGGCGATGACCGCCGCGATGCGCTCCGGCGCGATCGTGGCGAGTGCCGCCGCCGCGCGCGCGCGCAGTTTCGGGTCGTCTCCCGCGATGCTGCGTTCGATCGACGGCACCGCCCCCACGGCATCGGGGCCGAGCAGCTCGAGAGCCATGTCGGCCGACGAAGTCATCGCGGGGGCCCCGCGCAATTCGACCAGCATCGGCACCACCCCGGGGAGGAGCCGACGCAGCGCCGTCGGCGCATTGGCGAGTCCGAACGGGTATTTCGTGGTCTCCGAGGCGAGCAGCCGCACGACTTCGAGACGCCGTGGCGGATCGAGCCGCGCATACTCGGCGAGCGCGGCCGTCGCGGAGGCATCGTCGTCCGAGGCGAGTTCGCGCGAAAGGCGCTTCTCTTCGGAGACGGGCCGGCGACAGGAGGCGAGCGGCAGGAGTGCCGCGAGAACGAGGAGCGCCGCCGCCCGGCGCACCCGGACGACTCTCACCCGGCCTTCGCCGCGTGAGCCTCATGCGCCTGCAGGGTGAGCCCTCCGTGACTCCATGCGGCTCCCGCCGCCATCGCCATGGCGACGAAGACCACCTCGGCGAGTTCGACCTCGGTCGCGCCCGCCTTCATGGCACGCGCGGTGTGCGCGTCGATGCACCAGGGACACTGCGTCAGGTGTGCGATGCCGACCGCGACGAGTTCCTTCGTCTTCACCGGGACGGCACCCGCCGCAAACGCCTTTCCGTCGAACTCGAGAAAGGCCCGGTAGGTCTCCGGCGCCAGTTCGCGCATGCGCTTGAACTGCTTGGGAATGTCGACACCGTGAAATTCCATCGTTCTTCCTCCGTGAAAACGAGGCGCCGGATCTCAGGCCAGGCCCAGGTCGCGCACCGTGAACAGGGCGTCGAAGACGTAGCCCGCACCCTCGACGTTCTCCCGGGCGCCTTCGAGACGGTCGATCGTGGCGATGATCGCGACCACCTCGGCGTTCGCGGCCTCGATCACCCGGGCCGCCTCGAGCACCTGGCCTCCGGTCGTGGCGACGTCCTCGACGATGACGACCCGGTCGCCCTCGACGAGTTTGCCCTCGAGCTGGCGCGCGGTGCCGTACTCCTTCTTCTGGTTGCGGATGAAGACGCTCGGCAAGCCCGAGGCGAGCGAGGCCGCCGTGACCAGCGGAATCCCTCCGAGTTCGGCCCCGGCGAGGCGGTTGGCCTCCTTCGGCAGCCGCGCGGCGAACATCTTGCCGAGGTCGAGCAGGATCTCCGGCCGCGTCGAGAACATGTACTTGTCGAGGTAGAAATCGCTGGCCCGTCCGCTGCGCAGGATGAACGTCCCGCGCAGCAGGGCGATCTCGGCGATGCGTCGCGCCAGTTGTTCGCGGTCCACGAGCCGCATCCAACCGTCCGAGCCGGGAAACGTCAACCCGCGCCGGGCGCCCGGGTATCCAGCCGGATCCGCCCGGCCGCTCACTCGCCGCGGCGCAGCGGGCGGTACTTGAGCCGGTGCGGCTGGTCGGCCTCGGCGCCGAGCCGGCGGTGCCGGTCCTCCTCGTAGTCTTGGTAGTTGCCCGCGAACCACTCGACGCGGCTGTCGCCCTCGAAGGCGAGGATGTGGGTCGCGATGCGGTCGAGGAACCAGCGGTCGTGGCTGATGACGACGGCGCAGCCGGCGAAGTCCACGAGCGCATCCTCGAGGGCGCGCAGCGTGTCGACGTCGAGGTCGTTGGTCGGCTCGTCGAGCAGCAGGAGATTGCCGCCGCTCTTGATCAACTTCGCGAGGTGTACCCGGTTGCGCTCGCCGCCCGACAGGTCTCCGACCCGCTTCTGCTGGTCCGATCCGCGGAAGTTGAACCAGGAGCAGTACCCGCGCGAGTTCACCTCGCGCTTGCCGAGCAGGATCTTGTCGGAACCGCCACTGATCTCCTCCCAGACCGTCTTCGCGGAGTCGAGCGAGTCGCGCGACTGGTCGACGTAGGCGAGTTGCACGGTGTCGCCGAGGCGCAGCGTGCCGGAGTCCGGCTGCTCCTGTCCGACGATCATGCGGAAGAGCGTCGTCTTGCCGGCGCCGTTCGGGCCGATGACGCCGACGATGCCGCCGGGCGGGAGCGAGAAGGTCAGGCCCTCGACGAGGAGGCGGTCGTCGTAGCCCTTCGACACGTCCTTCGCCTCGACCACGACGCCGCCGAGCCGCGGCCCAGCCGGGATCACGATCTCGGCCTTGCCGATGCGCTCGCCCGGCCCCTCGGCGAGCAGTTTCTCATAGGCCGCGATGCGGGCCTTGCTCTTGGCCTGTCGGGCGCGCGGCGCGAGGCGCACCCACTCGAGTTCGCGCGACAGCGTCCGCTGCCGCGCCGACTCCTGCTTCTCCTCGAGAGCGAGCCGCTTCTGCTTCTGCTCGAGCCAGGAGGAGTAGTTGCCCTCCCACGGGATGCCGCGGCCGCGATCGAGTTCGAGGATCCAGCCGGCGACGTTGTCGAGGAAGTAGCGGTCGTGGGTGACCGCGACGACGGTTCCCTTGTACTCGGAGAGGAAACGCTCGAGCCAGGCGACCGACTCCGCATCGAGGTGGTTCGTCGGCTCGTCGAGCAGCAGCAGGTCGGGCGATTGCAGCAGCAGCCGGCAGAGCGCGACCCGGCGGCGCTCGCCCCCCGAAAGGTGCGCCGTGCCCTCGTCGGCCGCCGGGCAGCGCAGCGCGTCCATCGCCACGTCGAGCGTGCGGTCGAGCTCCCAGGCGTTGGCGGCCTCGATCTTGTCCTGCAGGTCGGCCTGTCGCGCGAGGAGCTTCTCCATCTTCTCGTCGCTCATCGGCTCGCCGAACTTGTTCGAGATGTCCTCGAACTCGTCGAGCAGTGCTCGGATCGGTGCGACCCCCTCGGCGACGATCTCGCGCACCGTCTTGCCGGGGTCGAGGGCGGGCTCCTGCGACAGGTAGCCGACCGAGTAACCGTCGCTCAGGTGCGCCTCGCCCGAGAACTCCCGGTCGAGTCCGGCCATGATGCGCAGCAGCGTGCTCTTGCCCGAGCCGTTCAGGCCGAGCACGCCGATCTTCGCGCCGAGATAGAAGGACAGGTTGATCCCGTCGACGACCACGCGGTCGGGCGGGTAGACCTTGCGCAGGTCGCGCATCGTGTAGATGAACTGGGGCATCCCGCTTCGATAGCGGACGGAGAGGGAAATCGGGAGGGTCCCGCCCACCCGGATCACGCACCGGCCTCGACCGTGGACATCCGGCGACCGGGGGGGGCAAGCCGCCCGTAAGCCGCCCGCTCTGCGCCCGCTCCGATCCGGCCGCTGGCCGCGCGCCGAGGGGCTCGCCGGCTTCGCCTACGCCGCGACGACCGGCCGCGCGTAGTGTGCCGTCAGTTGGCCCCGGCCGGGACCGCCGCCGCAGCAGCGTCGCGCGACCGTATCTCGTCGGCCAGCGCGATGATCTGACTCGGCGTCTTGCCGTCGAGCCGCTCGCGGATCGCCGCCCACTGCTCGGGCTTCATCTTCAGGAGCGGGGGCGGCGGCTTGACCGTGTCGGCGATCACCACCACGGTCGCTTCCTGCAATCGTGCGATCTGCTCCTCCGAGAGAGCTTCGCGAATCGCCTCAGCCGACTTCGAGAAGGACTCCGGGTCCTTCATGTCGAGGCGTGGGGAACGACTGCAGGCCGCGACGAGGATCGCCACCGAGAGGGTCACCGGGAAGGAGTACCAGGTCGTCATGGGAGGCCTCGTGATCCCGCCCCGGCCTGCCCGGAGCGATGCCTGCCCAGGACTCTAGCCACTCGGCGCCTGCCGGTCTATACCGGGCCGCTTCCGAACCGATGCGCCAGTTACGGGCCGGCGAGCTTCGAGCGACGGATGGAACTCGCTGAGGGGTTGCCCGCACCGGCGAAGCGGCAAAGGCACCTGCGCTCAGCCCTTGCTCCACTTGATCGAGCAGCCGATCGTCGGCTTCTGGTCGGCGGCGGGCCGTCGGCCCGCGAGGAGGGCCTCGAAGGCGTCGCCGAGTTCGCGGGTGGTCGCCCGCGCCGGCTCTTTCCAGTCGTCGTCGATCCGCCCATGGTAGGCGAGGCGGCGCTCGTGGTCGAAGACGAAGACGTCGGGCGTGCAGACCGCACCGAAGGCGCGGGCAACGTCCTGGCTCGCGTCGACGAGGTACGGAAACCGGTAGTCCTTCGCGCGCCAGCGCTCGAGCAGTCGCGGCGGTGCGTCGTCGGGATAGTCGGTCGGGTCGTTCGAGCAGATGCCGACCATCGCGACGCCGCGCGGCCCGAACTCGTGGGCGAGGGCCACGATGCGATCCTCGACCGCCTTCACGTAGGGACAGTGGTTGCAGAGAAAGAGCACCGCGAGCACCGGGCGCTCGGCGAGGTCGTCGCGGCGCAGCCGTCCGCCATCCACCGACGGGAGGTCGAAATCGGGACAAGGACGACCGAGATCGGGAGCTTTCGATTCGAGTAGCACCATGGCGCGAAGGATAGGCGAGACGCGGGCGAGGCTCAACGCGCACCGCGCCTCGTCCGAGTCCGCCGTGCACCCGCGGCGCGGACGGTGGCGAGGCTTGCGCCAGGAGAACGTCGAGATCACCGTCGAGAAGAACCTGCTGAACCTCGTGGCGCACGCCGAGCCGCGGGTTCCCGAAGGTTACGAGCACCGTTTCGGCCAGGAGTCGCCGGTCGAGTACCGCCGCAGCTTCACTCTGAGCGACGCGATCGACCGCGACGCGATCGTCGCCACCATGAAGCACGGCATCCTGCGACTCTCGCTTCCCAAGGCGAGCAAGGCGATGCCGCGCAAGATCTCGGTCCAGGCGGCCGGCTGAAGCTCAGCCGCCGTCCGGGCCCGCTAGGCGCAACAGCTCGGCCTCGTCGATCACGACGAGGCCGAGCTTGCGCGCCTTGTCGAGTTTGCTGCCCGCGGACTCGCCCGCGACCAAGTAGTCGGTCTTCGCGCTGACCGTCGCCGACACCTTGCCCCCCGCCTCGCAGACGATCTCCGTCGCCCGCTCGCGACTCAGGTTGGGCAGCGTCCCTGTGATGACGAAGGAGAGGCCGGTAAGCGGCCCGTCGGGGCGACTCGCCCGGCGCTCCTCTGCCATCCGCACGCCGGCCGAGCGCAATTTCTCGACCACCCGGCGATTGCGGGCGCTCGCGAACCACTCGGCGACGTTGCGCGCCAGGATCGGCCCGATCCCTACCACCGACTGCAGGTCCTCGAGACTCGCCTGGGCCAGCGCGTCGATCGAGCGGAAGTGCCCGACCAGCAACTCGGCCACCGTGCCACCGACGCCGTGGATGCCGAGCGCGGTCAGGAGGCGGGCCGCCGGGCGATGGCGGGCCGCCTCAATCGCACGCAACAGGTTCTCGATGCGCTTCTCCTTGAAGCCCTCGAGGCGCGAGAGGTCCTCGGCGTGCAGCGAAAACACGTCCGCGACGTCCGCGACCAGTCCCGCCTCGCAGAACTGCTCGGCCTGGCGTGGTCCGAACCCGTCGACGTCCAGCGCCGGTCGCGAGGCGAAGTACTCGACCGAGCGCACGAGTTGCGCCGGGCATGCCGAGTTCACGCAGCGGATCGCCACCTCCTCCTCGTCGCGGTGCACCGGCTCGCCGCACGCGGGACAGGAGTCCGGCATCGCGAAGGGCTTCTCCTCGCCGGTGCGCATCTCGGGCACCGGCCGGAGCACCTGGGGGATCACCTCGCCGGCCCGCTTGAGGACGACGCGGTCACCTTCCCGGATGTCGCGCTCGCGGACGTAGTCGGCGTTGTGCAGGGTCGCGTTGCTGACAACGACGCCGCCCACGTTGGCCGGCTCCAGCTCGGCGAACGGTACGAGCACCCCGGTGCGACCAACGTTCACCCCGATGCGCAGGAGCCGGGTCACGACCTCGGTCGAGGGATACTTGAACGCGATCGCCCAGCGGGGCGCGTTGCCGACCTCGCCGAGCCGCGCCTGCTGGGCGAGGTCGTCGACCTTGAGCACGACACCGTCGACCTCGTAGGGCAGCTCCGCGCGGCGCCGCCCGAACTCTTCGCACCAGTCGATCACCTCCTCGATCGAGGACAGCCGACGCGCGTCGGGCGAGACCGGGAAGCCGAGCCGACGCAGTTCGTCGAGCGCCTCGTGCTGGGAGGCGGCGGCAAATCCCTCCTGCGCCACGACCTGGTAGGCCCACAGCCGCAGCGGACGGCCGGCGCTCACGGTCGGGTCGAGCTGGCGCAGCGATCCGGCCGCGAAGTTGCGCGGATTGGCATAAAGCCGCTCGCCGGCCGCGGACTGCTGCTCGTTGAAGCGCTCGAAGTCCTCGCGCCCGATGTAGACCTCGCCGCGCACGACGAGCCGCGACGGGGCTTCGCCCGCCCGCGAATCGACCGGGATGCGCAGCGGCAGCGACTTCACGGTGCGCAGGTTCGCAGTGACGTCCTCCCCGACCTCCCCGTCGCCGCGCGTCGCGCCCTGCTCGAAGCAGCCCTGCCGGTAGTGCAGGACGACGGTGAGCCCGTCGATCTTCGGCTCGGCGACGAACCCGATCGCCGAGCCCGCCGGCAGGAGGCGCGCGATCCGCTCGTGCCAGGCGCGCAGGTCCTCGGCCGAGAATGCGTTGCCCAGACTCAGCATCGCCGCCGGGTGGCGCAGCTTCGCAAAGCGCTCGCGTGGCGGACCGCCCACGCGCCGGGTCGGCGAGTCGGGCGTGCACAGGTCCGGATGCTCCTCCTCGAGCGCGCGCAATTCGCGGACGAGTGCATCGAACTCCGCGTCGGAGATCTCCGGATCGTCGAGGACGTGGTAGCGATGATTGTGGCGGTGGATCGCCGCGCGCAGGCGCAGGGCGCGCGCCCGCGGCGCATCGCCCGCGGCGTGCTCGCCTTCAGGCGGCCGGACGCGCCCCGCCACGTTCCCGGATCTCCGCGATCGCCCGCTCGACCGCGTTGCGCTGACCGCCGGAGAGCGACGGCAGGGCGGCTTCGAGGGCGGGAAGCGCCGCCGAGCCGATCGCGACGGCCGCGCCGATGCCCTCGGCACGCACCCGGCCGTCGGCATCCCCGAGCACCGCCGGCAGGAGTGCAGCGGCCGCTTCGCCGAGGCGGCCGGCGCAGCCGACGGCCGCCTCGCGCATCGAGTGGTTGGGCGCGCCGAGGGCAGCACGGAACTGCTCCACGGTCGAGGGGCCGATCGCGACGAGCGCGTCGCAGGCGATGCGCCGGACCCCGGAGTCGGAATCGCGGAGACCGCGGCCAAGGGCCGAGGTCGCGGGCGCTCCAAGCGCGGCGAGTCCGCGGATCGCCGCGAGTCGAACGTCGAGCCTCCGGTCGGCGAGTGCGGCCTCGAGGTTCGGGATGGCGGGAGGACCGATCCGCACGAGTGCCGCCGAGGCGTGCTGCAAGTCGTACACGTCGGAGCGGGCGAGGACCGCGGTCCACCCGGTGAGATCGTCGGGTGCAGGGGTGTGGCCCGGTGCGCCGCCCGACTCGCCCGATGGTGCTCGCGTGCAGGCCGCCAGCAGCATCGTGCCCGCGAAGATCGTCGCCGCCGTCGCCCGCACCACGGGTGCGGTGTACGCGAGGGGCCGTCGCACGGTCAACCGCACCGGAGACGGGAAGAGCCCGCGCCGCCGCTGGCGCAACGGCCCCTGGCGCCGCCGCCCTCCCGGCAGCAGCGGTTGCGGCGGCGGGCGCGACGCGCCAAAGTCCGGCCGTGGCCAGTTTCTACGAACGTCATGTCCTGCCGCCGGTGCTCGACTTCGTCATGCGCCAGGAGCCGATCATGCGCCAGCGCGCCAAGGTCGTTCCCGAAGCGACCGGACGCGTCCTCGAGATCGGCATCGGCTCGGGCCTGAACCTCGCGCTCTACGATCGCGATCGCGTCGAGGCGATCATCGGGCTCGACCCGTCGTCGGAGTTGCGCGAGATGGCACGGACGCGCGCGCGGGAGGCCGGCCTCGACGTGGAGTGGATCCCGCTCGGCGGCGAGAGCATTCCCCTCGGCGACGCGTCGGTCGACACCGTGGTCAGCACCTATACGATGTGCACGATCCCCGGAATCGAGCGCGCCCTTGCCGAGATGCGCCGGGTGCTCAGGCCCGGCGGCCGCCTGCTCTTCTCCGAACACGGTCGCGCGCCCGACGAAGGCGTGCGGCGCTGGCAGGACCGGCTCAATCCGCTCTGGCGCCGCATCGGAGGCGGCTGCAACCTGAACCGTCCGATCGACGTCCTGATCCGCGACGCCGGTTTCGATCTCTCCCGCCTCGATACGATGTACGTGCCGGGGCCGCGTCCGATGACCTGGACCTACTGGGGATCCGCGACACCCGCCTGAGCGGGCATCTCATCCCGCGGGCTTGCGCGCGAGCGCGAGCACCGAGAGTCCGACGGGAAGATCGCGCCGCGCGAGCCAGCGGCGCTCCCGCGCCGCGAGTGCCGCGAGCAGGCGGTCGCCGCGCCAGCCACCCTCCTCCAGGTCGCTCGTCGAGCGGCCGCGCTCGAGGATCGACTTGATCCACGCCGGCGCCACGAGAAAGGCGTAGGCTCCGGTCACCCGCAGCGGTTCGAGACCGGCTCCGACGAGCAGGGCGCGAAGGTCCGAGGGCGCAAAGCGTCGGGCGGTGCGCGTCACGCGATCATGCCCGCGGCGCAACCGCCGCAGCCCCGGCTCGAGCAGGCAGAGGACGCCGCCGGGGCGCAGCGTCGCCGCGATCGACCGGACCGCGAGCTGCGGATCGACGACCGCCTCGTGGTAGAGGACGGTGACGACCAGCGCCGCGTCGAAGCTCTCCGCAGCGAAGGGCAGCGCCTCGATCCCGGCGCGCACGAGCCGCGCACCGGGGCGACGGCGCCGGTACAAGTCCAGGGCAAGCGGTTCGGGGTCGATCCCGCAGGCGGAGAACCGATCGCCGAGCCAGCCGCCGGCCGACCCGGTGCCACAGCCCGCGTCGAGGACGCGCGCCCCGGGCTGCAGCAGGGGTTCGAGCGAGGCGCGCAGCAACTCGCGGGTCGCCGGGTACCACCAGTGGCGCTCCTCGGCCTCCGCCATGCGACGGTACTCAGCCGGCTCCAGTGCGGGGGCCCTCCCCCCCGGGTCGGTCAGAACCCGAAGCCTCCAGCGCCGGCCCGCGCGCCCCGCCGCCGAGCAGGACAAGCGAGATCCAGAGCCCGGCGAGGTCGCCCAGCGAACGTGCGACGCGCGAGAAGCGGAAGAATTGCGAGCGCCCGTACATGCGCGGGTAGTGATGCACGGGGACCTCGACGAAACGGGCGCCCGCCGTGCCGAACTTGCGCAGCATCTCGACGCAGATCACGCCGCTCGAGTGCTCGAGGTGCACCCGCTCGACCAGTGAGCGCCGGATCAACCTGAAGTCGCAGTCGGTGTCGCGCACCGGCAACGCGAACAGCAGGCGCACCCCATGGTGGTAGAGCCGCCCGATCAGTCGGCGCGGCCAGGGGTCATTGCGACGCATCTTCCAACCCTGCACGATATCGACGTCGTCGCCCATGCAGGCGATCATCCCGCGGATCTCGGCGGGGTCGTACTGGCCGTCGCCGTCGGTGTAGAAGACCCACTCCCTCGTCGCATGGGCGAAGCCCGAGAGAAGTGCGCCGCCGTAGCCGCGATTCGTGCCATGCTCGACGATGCGCAGGCGCGGCACCCGCTCCTGCAGGCTCCGCAACCGCGCGACGGAGTCGTCGCTCGAACCGTCGTCGACGACGATGACCTCGTAGTCGATCCCGAGTTCCTCGAGGACGCCCGCCACCCGCTCGACCAGCCCGCCGATCGTGGGCGCGTCGTCGTAACAGGGAAAGAACGCCGTGATGCCCGGAGACCCCGTGGTCATGCGACTGCCGATCCGGCCCCCGCGGCACCGCCGACCGCCGCGAGCAACCCGCAGACCTCGGCCACCTCCTCGTCGGAGAGTTCGGGAAAGCAGGGCAGGCTCACACACTCGGCCGCCCAGGCCTCGGCGCGCGGACAGGCAAAGCGCGCGAACCGCAGGTAGGCCGGCTGCCGGGTCGCCGCGCGCGGGTAGTGGACGCCGGTTTCGAATCCGACACTCGCCCGAAACGCCTCGCGATCACCGACGCGGACCACGCAGAGGTGGTACACGTGGCCCGGATGGCCGACGTGCCAGCGCAGTCCCGGCGCCGCGTCCCGGTAGCGCGCGGCGATCGCGCGGCGCCTGGCATTGCCCGCGTCGAGCCGGGCGAGTCCGACCCGCAGACCTGCGGCCTCGATCTCCGACATGCGCGCGTTCGTCGCGATCTCCTCGTGCACGTAGAGTTCGCGCATACCGTGGTGGCGCAGCAGTCGGACCTTGTCGGCGAGCGCGGCGTCGTCGGTCACGACGGCGCCGCCGTCGCCGATCCCGCCGAGGTTCTTCGTCGGGTAGAAACTGTAGGCGGCCGCAGCGGTCTGGCCGCCGCGGAGCGCGCCGTGGGCGTGCGCCGCGTCGTCGACGACCGGCAACCCGAAGGCTGCGAGTTCGGCGATCTCTTCCTCGGCCGGCCGGCCGTAGAGATGGACCGGGACGATCGCGCGTGTGCGCGCCCCGAGCGCCGCCCGCACTGCGGCCGGGTCGATCGCGCCGGTCTCGGCATCGACGTCCACCGGGACCGGAACCGCGCCGAGCGCGCACACCGCCGCCAGCGTCGGCACCGCCGTGAAGGCCGGCACCACCACCTCGTCGCCCGGCCCGACGCCGAGGCCGGCGAGCGAAAGGGAGATCGCGTCGGTCCCCGACGAGACGCCCACCGCGAACCGGCGCCCGACGTAGGCCGCGAAGTCGCGCTCGAAGGCCTCGAGTTCGGGACCGAGCAGCAGTCGCCCCGAGGCGAGCACCCGGGCGACCGCGGCGCCCATCTCGGGCTGGCAGGCCGCGATGCGGCGGCGGAGGTCGTTCAGAGGTACCAAGCGCGGCGCTCCCGGTAGAACTCGATGGTCGAGCGGATCCCCTCGGCGAAGCTGATCTGCGGCTGCCAACCGAGCACGCGTCGCGCCTTGCCGGCATCGCCGATGAAATCGCCGATGTCGATCGCCGCGCGGTCCCGCGGCCAGGGCACGAACTCGGTGCGACCGCTTCCCGCCGCGACGACGATCGCCTCGGCGGCGGCCCCCAGGCTCAGGACCTCGTGGTGGCTCACGTTGAAGGCCCCGCCGACGGCCGCCGGTTCGAGGGCCGCGGCGAGCAGCGCCGCGACCACGTCGTCGACGTGGAGGAAGTCGCGCAACTGCGAGCCGTCGCCGTAGATCCGGATCACGTCGCCGTCGAGGGCCAGCCGCAGGAAGACGCCGAGCACGCCCTGACGGCTGTCGGCCAGGCGCAGCCGCGGCCCGTAGACGTTGGTGAGCCGCAGCGAACACGTCCTCATGCCGTAGACCCGCGCATAGAGCAGGTGGAGTTGCTCGGCCGCGTGCTGCGAGATGCCGTTCACGTCGACCGGCTCGATCGGGTGCTGCTCGTCGACGGGAAGCACATGCGGTCGGCCGTAGATCTGCCTGGTCGAGGTGTAGACGACCACCGCCCCGGAGCCCATGCGGCGCAGCGTCTCCAGGAACGAGAGGTGGCTGCGCGCATTCAGGTCGAAGTCGGTGAGCGGATCCTCCATCGAGTCGAGGTGGCTGATCTGCCCGGCGAGATTGAACACGAACTCGGCGCCCTCGACCGCCGGGGCGACCCGCCGATCGTCGCCGACGTCCGCGGCCAGAACCTCGATGGGGCGTGCCGCACCCTCGATGTTGCGGGGATTGCCGCCGTGGCCTGGCACGAGCGCATCGATCACCCGGACCTCGGCTCCCGCCCCGGCGAGTGCGAGTGCGAGGTTCGAGCCGATGAAGCCCAAGCCGCCGGTGACGACGCAGCGGCGGCCCGCGAAGGCCGACGCCCGGTCGAAGGCGGGCGGGGCGACCGCGACCGTCACGGGGCTCCCCGACGCCACCGGCCCGGCCAAGGGTGTGGACGCCTCGCTCACGGCATCATCCGCAGGCTCGAGATGCGCACGGCCAGCATCAGGAGCCCGGCAGCGGAGACGGCGAGGATCCCGAGCCGAGCCGAGGCGGGAGCGCGTCCGAGAAGCAGGCCGGCGGCCGCGAACACCGGAAAGCAGACCGACACGTAGCGCGGCATGCCGAGGATGCCGAAAAGGAGCGACGGCAGGAGCCAGAGCGCCGCGAAGAGTAGCCACGCGAGCGGCAGGCGCGGTGCCGCGACGAGCAGGACGGCCGCGGCGAAGACGAAGGCCGCCAGATCGAGTTTGGGAAACGGGTCGCGACCCGCGACGATCCCACCGAGGCTGATCTCGCTCCACGCCGCCTTGGCGTGCAGGAACGCAAGCGGATCCCCGGTGCGCCCGTGCAGGAAGAGCATCCACCCGAGGATCGCCACGACCGTGGGAGCGGTCATCGCGAGCGCGGCGGGCAGACGGCGTGCGAGGGCGAGGCCGGAGGCGGCGGCGATTGCGACCGCCGCTCCGTTCGGCCGCACGAGCGCTGCGCAAGCGGCCAGCCAACCCGCGGGCAGAACGCGCCCCTCTTCCGCCAGAACGAAGGTCCAGGTCGCGAACGCCAGCATCGCGGCTTCCGGGTATACCATCGACAGGGGTGCTGCACCCGGAAAGAAGGCGAGACTCCAGACGGCGCGCTGCGCAGTTGGTTGCCCGAAGTGGCGGGTCACCAGGACGTATAAGCCGCAGAGGCCGACCAGAAGCGCCGCGTGCGAGAGGATCGCACCGACCAGCCAGGGCGGGAGGCCGAGCTGCGACCCCGAGCGGAGCGCGAGCGGCAGGAGCGGGAAGAACGGGTACGGCGTCTGCGCCAGCAGCGACCCCGGGTGCTCGTGCGCGAACGAGTAGCCCAAACGGGCGATGTCGGCGTACCAGCGCCCGTCCCAGGGCGAGAGTGCGCGCTCGCCGAGAGTTCCCGGAACGGGGGCTGCCGCCGCAAGCGTCGCGACGAGCACGCACGCGCGAGAGGCAAGCCAGGCGGGAAGGACCCGCCGGAGAGCGCCGCCCTCCCCTCCCTGCCACGATTCGACGGCCGTCCCGCCCCGGCGGGCCGCTCGCTCCTGCACGCGACTTCCGGTCGATCAGGCCGCGAGCCCGACCATGCGGGCACTCGCCTCCCACAGCCTTGCCGCCGCGACCGGATCGGCGCCGCCACGCGACGTGGGCACCGGCTTGCAGTCGATGAAGTAACGGCCGGTCGTACCGGCGACCTCCGGTGACGTGGCGAGATAGATCTGCGTGCGCGCGCCCTTCTCCGGCGTCGTCATGACGAAGCGCCCGAACCGGAGCAGGAAGTCCCAGAGGCCCTTCGCCTCCCGCCCGAACCCGGTGGCGACCATGCCTGGGTGGAGCGCGTTGGCGGTGACACCGCTGCCCTCGGTACGGCGCGCGAGTTCCTGGTTGAAGAGGACGTTGCACAGCTTCGAGCGGCAGTAGGCCTGCCAGCCGTCGAAGCCCTTCTCCGCCTGCAGGTCGTCGAAGTCGAGCGTGCTGCGGGTGTGGGCGCGCGATGCGACGTTGACCACGCGTGCACCTCCCGACGCGCGCAGCGTGTCGAGCAGCAGATTGGTCAGCAGGAAAGGTGCCAGGTGGTTCACGCCAAACGTGTACTCGAATCCGTCTCGGGTGGTGCGTCGTTCGCTCAGCATGAGGCCGGCGTTGTTCATGAGCACGTCGATGCGGCGGCCGGAGACCGTCTTCGCAAGGGCGCGCACGTCGTCGAGCGACGCGAAGTCCGCTAGGAGGAGTTCGGGGGGCGGCCCCGACACCGCGGCCCGAACCGCTTCGAGGGCCGCCGAGCCGCGCACCGGGTCGCGACAGACCAAAAGAACCGACCAGCCCTGGCGCGCAAGTTCACGGGCACTGACGAGCCCCACGCCGGAATTGGCCCCCGTCACCATGCAGGTCCTTGGTTCCACGTCCTTCTTCAACCACGAAGCAACGCGGGGAGCCAGAGATGGCCACCCGCACTCGACGCTTGTCGGTCCACCGCGGGATTTGCCATAGGACACCGGTGCGCGCGCCGGCGGTCCGTATCTCGGTGACCACGGTCATGGTCCTGCTCCAGGTCGCCTGGGTCGTCGTGCGTTCCGGACTGGTCGCCTCGGTCGGCGAGCCGGTCGTGCTCAAGGCGATCGCCTTCTCCGTCCTCGCCGGGGCGATCGCGCTGGCGCTGCCCGGGGCCCGGATCGCAGCACTTGACCGCGCGCTGCAGCGCCTCGCGACCGACCGACGCGGCGCCGACGGGCTAGCGGTCGCAGCCGGCCTTGCCCTCGGCCTGGCGGGAGCGACGACCCAGCAGATGCCGAGTTGGGACGAGCAGTGGATGCTGCCGGCCGTGCGACTGGCGGCCGACGAGGGGCTCCGGACCTTCTTCGAGCGCTACGCTTCACTCCCCTGGCTCGGACAGCAACACCCGCCGCTGCCGGTTCTCTTCTACGCATCCGTGATGCGCGCGTTCGACACCGGACTGCTCGGGCTCCGCATCGCCACCGTGCTGATCGGCACGGTCACCCTGCTCGTGGTCCTGAGGATCGCGCGGCGCCTGGTCGACCCGGTCACGGCCCTGCTGTCCGTCCTCGCCCTGCTCGCGTCGCCGCTCTTCGTGCGCATGGAGTCGGCGGCGATGAACGACATGTTCGTCACCGCGTTCTTCGCCGGCGCACTCGCGTTCACGCTGCGCCTTTCCGACGCCGGGGCGGGTTCGACGCTGGAGGCGCTCGGGCTCGGCCTCTGCGTCGGGGCCGGCATGGTCTCGAAGTACACGATGGCGCTTGCCTGCCCGGTGCTGGCCGTATGCGCATGGAACCACGGCGCGCTCTGGCGACGGCGTCGCGAGTGGGCGATCGCCGTCGCCGTCGCCGGGCTCGTCTTTGGCGCATGGCTCCTGCTCGCCGCCCGAATCGGGGCGATCGGCGGGCAGGGTGCCTGGCTCGAACGCTACGCCGGAACCGTCACCGATTCGGGGAAGGGACTCCGCTACGCGCTCGACGGCCTGTTCACCAAGCTGCCCTCGGGCCTCGGCGTCTGGCAGATGCCCTGGCTCGTGCTCGGCGCGGCCAGCCTCGCGCGCGAATCCGTCCGTAGCGCGCGCCTGATCTCCGTCTGGGTCGCCTTGGTGTGCGCTCCTCTCCTGCTGACCCTGCCGGACAACCGCTACTTCCTGCCCGCCTACCCGGCCTTCGCGATCCTCATCGCCTGCGGATTGCAGCGGATCGGCACCGAGCGGACCCGGGCACTCGTTCTCGCCTGGCTCCTTTGCGGTGTCACGCTCGGCTACTACGCACAGGTCGACCTGGGCGAGCACGCCTTTCTCTTCGAAGCGATCCACCAGCGCGACTGACGCGACGCCGGGGCCCGCCCGAAACCCCGACGGGCGTGGTCCGTCCGACCCGGGCCCCGGCCGGCCAGCGCCGGAGGCACGGTATTGCCAGGTCTCGCCCGGTATTGCCCGCAGGGGTCGATTCGGCGTATTTCGGTGCATGCCCGCACCGAATGCCACGCCGCGACGCCAGAGCCGACGCCCGATCGAGCGCCGCAAACCGGGCGGCCCTGCGCAGGGGGCGGCTTCGCGATGAGCGTCGTGTTGGCGACCTGGACGCTCGCCGGGTTCCTGTCCTGGCCCGCCATGGAATACCTGGTGCACGGGATCCTCGCGCACCGGCTGCGCACCTTCGTCTCGCCGCTCCACCACGAGCACCACGTCGACGAACACGCGGTCTTCACCTCGGCGCGCGCCTGGGTGCCGGCCGCCACCCTGCTCTGGGCGATGCTCTCGGTCGCCCTCGGCGCGGCATCGAGCGCCGCCTTCGTGGGCGGATTGCTCGCCGGCTTCCTGCGCTACGAGCGCGTCCACTGGCGCATTCACTTCCGCGAGCCGCGCAACGATCGTGAGCGGCTGCTCCGGCTGCACCACCTCGCGCACCACTACCGGGATGCGCGGATGTACCACGGGGTCACGACGCGCCTCTTCGACCGCCTGCTCGGCACTTTGCCCGCCGACCACGAGGCGGCCTACGCGAGCGTGGCCGGGCGACCGCTGCTGGTCGCGCGCGCCTCACAACCGGGCGTCGGGCTCGCGGGTCGCACATGAGATCCCGCTGCAGCTTTCAGGCCGTGCAAGGCGCCGTGCACGCGCGTGAGCCGGGAAGACGACCGTCCTCCGTCGGGTCGCGCCTTGCCCTGCTCGGCGTCGCCGTTGCCTGGCTCGCCGGGGCCTGCGGCGGCGGGGGTGGCAGCGGTTCGACCGGGCCCGACGCGACACCCACCCCCGCGGTCACACCGACGCCGGGTTTCGCGCGCTCGCTGGGGTTCGTCGTCGCCTCATTCGGATTCATGTTCCCGGAGACCTCCGACCCCGGGTGCCCCGACGGCTTCAATCGCGGCCCGATCGAACTCGCCTCGGCCGGGCTCCCGGTCCCGCCCGACGACTGCGTCGATCCCGGGGCCGCACCCGATCCGGGATTTCTCACGCTGCAGTCGTCCGGCACGCTCGACGGGTTCGACCTCGACGGCGGCAGCGGTGCCGACAGTTGCGAACACGCCGGCTTCGACGGGCCCGCCGGCGAGAGTGGCATCGACGACCAGCTCTGGCGGGCGATCGGCTGCATCCGCGGTTTCCAGAAAGGCGAGGTCGTCGACAGCGTCGTCGAGTCGGCGGTGCGCGACGGCTCGATGACGATCCTCGTCGATGTGGGCGACGTCGACGATCCGCGCAACGACGACGACGTAGCGGTGCAGGTGTTCGCCAGCCGCGAGGCGCCGCCGCTCGGCGCGGACGGCAGCGTGCTCCCCTTCGGAACCCTCTCGATCGACCCCGACCCGCGCTTCCAGGGGACGGTCGGCCGCGGTCGCATCGTCGACGGCGTGCTCACCGCGGGCCCGATGGACGTCCGTGTGCGACTCAACATCCAGATCGTCGAGGGCGAACTCTCGTTCCGCGACGCCTACGTGCGACTCGCGATCGCGCCCGACGGGTCGGCAAGGGGTGGCCTGCACGGCTACGCGCCGGTGGACGAGGTCTACGACATCTTCGGGCGACAGGCCGGGACGATCGGGGGCAAGGAAGCGCTCGGCTACCTCTGCGCCGGCCTGCGGCGCGCACTCGATGCGCAGGCCGACGGCGGGCGCGACCCGGCGACCGGGCACTGCGACTCGATCTCGACGAGCTACCGACTCGGCGGCGTGCCGGCCTTCGTCGCGCGGTGAGGAGGGAGGGCCGTATGAAGACGCTCTTGCGCACGACGCTGCTCGCGACCCTCCTGCTCTCCGCTTGCGGAAGCGACGGCGGAACCGGTGGCACCGGTCTCCGCGCGACGGCGACGCCCGCACCCTCGCCGTCGGCTACGCCCGGGCCCACTCCCGCCCCGCCGACGACAAAGGCCGGGGCGGCCGCGATGCGACGACTCACCTCGGCACAGTACCGGGCGACGGTCGCCGACGTCCTCGGCGAGGACGTGGCTGCCGCCGGTCGCTTCGAACCCGACCAGCGGGTGTCGGGCCTGCTCGCCGTCGGCGCCTCGAACGTGAGCGTCACGCCATCGGGCTTCGAACAATACGATGCGATCGCGAGCGGAGTCGCTGCCCAGGCGCTCGACGCCGCACACCGCGGCACGCTCGTCGGCTGCACACCGAGCGGGCCAGTCGACGACGACTGCGCGGCGAGCTTCCTCGGCGGGGTGGGCCGTCGCCTCCTGCGCCGCCCGCTCACCGACACCGAGGTCTCGACCTGGGTCGGGATCGCGCGCGACGCCGCGGGCCAGCTCGGCGAGTTCCACGCGGGCCTCGAAGTCGCGCTCGGTGCGATGCTCGTCTCGCCCGACTTCCTCTTCCGGATCGAGGAGACGGAGGTCGACCCGCAGCGCGGCGGACAGCGCTTCACGAGCCTCGCCATGGCGTCGCGCCTGTCCTACTTCCTCTGGAACAGCGCACCCGATGAGGGATTGCTCGCCGCCGGCGAGCGGGGCGAACTCGTCGACGACGCCAGCCTCGACGCGCAGGCGGACCGACTGCTCGGCTCCGGGCGGCTCGAAGCCGGGGTGCGCGAGTTGTTCGCCGACGCCTACGGATTCGACACGATCGAGCAGGGGCTGGTGCGCAAGGATCCCGAACTCTTCCCCGCCTACAGCCAGGGGCTGATCCTCGACGCGAGTGAACAGACGTTGCGGGTCATCGTCGACCGCCTGTTGCGGGAGGACGGCGACTACCGGGAGATCTTCAGCACGCGGGAGTCGTCGATGACGCGGCGGCTGGGTCCGCTCTACCGGGTACCGGTGCGCAGTCCCGAGGGCTGGGAGGACTGGGTCTTCGGAGAAGACAGCCGGCGCGCCGGCGTTCTCACGCACGCGAGCCTGCTCGCCCTCTATTCGCATCCGGGGCGCAGTTCCCCCACCCTGCGTGGCAAGTTCGTGCGCGAGGTCCTCCTCTGTCAGGACGTGCCGCCACCGCCGGGCAACGTCGACTTCTCCATGTTCGCCGACGAAGCCAACCAGAAGCGGACGACGGCCCGCGAGCGCCTCGGAGCGCACGTCTCGAACCCGGCTTGCGCCGGCTGTCACTCGCTCATGGACCCGATCGGACTCGCCCTCGAGAACATGGACGGAATCGGCATCGAGCGCGAAACCGAGAACGGTTCGACGATCGACCCCTCGGGCTCGCTCGACGGCGAGGCTTTCGCCGACGCACCGGGACTCGGCGCCGCCCTCTCGCACCATCCGCAACTCGCCCCCTGCCTGGTCGAGACGGTGTTCCGCTACGCGGTCGGGCGCGACCCGGTCGCGGGCGAGCGCGACTGGCTCGACTGGGAGCGGGACCGTTTCGCCGACTCGGCATACCGTCTTCGCCCGCTCCTGCGGACACTCGTGCTGAGCGACGCCTTCCGGCGCACCTCGGGGCCGCGGGCGGCGAGCGCCCCCGCGACGGCCGCCGCGGGCTCGGCGGGCGAATCAGGCCGGACCGAAGGAGGTGCAGGATGAGGCGCACGATCGATCGGCGCACGATGCTGCGCGGAGTCCTCGGCGGAGCCGCCGTCGCGGTCGGGCTTCCGCTGCTCGAGATCTCCCTCGACGATCACGGCACCGCTCTCGCCGACGGCGGTGCCCTCCCGGTGCGCTTCGGCACCTGGTTCTGGGGTTGCGGCATGAACCCCGACCGCTGGACGCCCGAGCGCGACGGCGCGGGTTACGACCTGCCCATCGAACTCGCACCGCTCGCCGGCCTCTCCGACCGGGTGAGCGTGCTCTCCGGCTTCGGCGTCGCGCTCGACGGACGCGCGAACCTCCCGCACTGGACCGGTGTCATGACGACCCTGACCGGGGCCGTCCCGCGACGCGATGGCGACGTCGACGCACCGACCCTCGACACGATCGTCGCGAAGCGGATCGGTGGGGCGACGCGCTTCCGATCGATCGAGATGTCGGCGACCGGCATTCCCGGGCAGAGCTACAGCCGGGAGTCGACGAGCCTCGTGAACTCGGCCACGGTCTCTCCGGTCGAAATGTATACGCGTCTGTTCGGCCCGGGTTTCGCCGACCCGGGCGACGCGTCGTTCCAACCCGACCCGCGAACCCTCCTGCGCAAGAGTGCGCTCTCGGTGGTGCGCGAGGACACGGCGCGACTCCAGGCACGGCTTGGCACTTACGACCGCCAGCGCCTCGACCAGTACCTGACCTCGCTGCGGCAACTCGAGCAGCAGATCGAGGTCTCGCTGCGACCGCCCGATCTCGCCGCATGCCGCAAGCCTGCGGCGCCGGCGGGCGAGGACGTCGGCAGCGACCTAGAGCGAGCGACCGCCACGCATCGACTTCTCGCCGATCTCGCGATCGCGGCTCTGCTCTGCGACCAGACGCGCGTCGTCAACATGGTCTTCTCCTGGGGCACCTCGGAACTGCGCAAGCAGGGCACCGACACCGCGCACCACCAGCTCACGCACGACGAAATGGTCGACAAGGCCCTCGGCTACCAGCCGCGCGCGACCGAGTACTCTCAGGCGGCGATCGCCGAGTGGGCCTGGTTCGTGCGACGTCTCGCCGAGACGCCCGAGGGTACGGGTTCGCTGCTCGACAACTGCCTCGTGCTCGGCCACTCGGAAAGCTCCTTCGCCAAGTCGCACTCGGTCGCCGGCCTGCCGCTCATGCTGGCTGGTCGGGCGGGTGGGCGCGTGCGCACCGGCATCCACGTGCGCGGCGACGGCGAGTTGGTGAGCCGGGTGGGCCTCACCGTGCAGCAGGCGCTCGGGATCGGCGTCGAGAACTTCGGCACCGGCGCGATGCGGACCGATCGCCCGATCCCCGAGGTGCTCGCCTGAAATCCCCGGCGGTGGTCGTCGGCGTCATGCGATCGCCTGGGCAGCCCGGGGCGGGCAACAGGGCTTGACGGCGCCCCCCGCCGGAGTGCACAGGTACGGGCGGCAAGCGTTCCCGACCCGCGGCTCGCCCGCCGTCACGACCCAAAGCCGCGGCGGCGGTGCAACTTGGAAAGGTGTTCCGTGGAAACAGATCCCGTCCGGCCGCCTCTCGTGATTCTCGCCAATGGACCGAGCTCGAGCGGTAAGTCGACCGTCTGTCGAGCCTTGCAGGAGCGCCTGACCGACCTCGCCGATGGGGATCTCGCGGCCACCTTCGCGTTCGTCGCATTCGACGACAAGTTCCGACTGATCGCGGACAAGCTCTATCCGATCAGGTTCGTCGAAGTCGCCGGCGGCGACCTCGATCGCCTCGCGTCCCGCGAGACCAATGACGGTCGTGCGGCCTGGGAGTATGCCGACGACAGCAACGCAGCGGGCAAGCACGGCGGGAGTCCTCGAATACGACTCCTGCTGAACGCGCACACCCGGCGGCTCCTGTCCGGAATGCACCGCGGCTGGGGCGAGCACCTCAAGCTCGGAACGAATCTCATCATCGATCACTTTCTGCAGGAGAGGGATTGGTGCGACGAGGCCCTCGGCGTCATCCGGGAATCCGGGGCCCGACTCTTCCTGGTCGGAACCCATTGTTCCGTGGAGGAATTGGAGCGCCGTGAATCATCCAGAGGCGATGGAGGCACGAATGGCCGACCGCTCGGATTGGCCCGGCGAAGCGACGAAGTCTGCCACTCGCACGGCCTCAACTATGACGTGACCGTGCGGACGGATCAGCAGTCCACGGTGGAGTGCGTCGATTCGATCGTCGCAGCGCTCCGCGCCGCGCGTCTTCTGCCGGGAGAGCGGAGCGCGTGAACGCCGTGGATCAGGTTTGCGGCGCCGGCATCAGGCCGAACCGTTTCCCTTCGGGGTAGCGGATCCGACGAGCGCACGCCCGGGGCGGTGGCGGGCACCCGCTTCACGGCAGACGCGCGAGGAGCCCCGCCTCGGGCTGGCGAGCCTCAACGCGGCTGCGGCGCAGCCGCGGGACCGTTCTGAACGCTGGCGACGTCCGACTCGACGAGCAAGGCGTTCCAGGCGAGCCAACCGAGCGCGAGTGCCGCCGCGACGGCGACCAGCAGCTTGTGGTGACGACGCAGGCCGGTCTCCTGCGATGCCGCATGGTGGTGCTTCGAACTCATGATTCCTCGCTTTCCGGCAGCGCTGGCAGCACCAGACGTTGCGGGGGAAGCACCGACAGCGATCGCATCCGCTGTCAAGTCCGCGGTCACCGCTGAGTTCGGCGCACCGGCCGAGAGGCCGGCCCTGGCTGGGCCTCCCCCGCTTCGATGGACACCTTGACTATGCTGCCAGTGCCGCGACCTGGGCCTTCAGCTCGAACTCGATCGGACTGACATGACCGAGGTGAGAATGGCGCCGCTGCGGTTCGTAGAAGTGCTCGATGTACTCCGCAATCGCGAGGAGATCTCTTGAGGGCTGGCGGCGGGCGTATCATTCAGGCAGAGGTGGCGAGACGTGAACCTCGACGCCGACCCCTTCATCATGGTGAGGCATAGTCTCGTTCGGAGGAAGGGGGCCGCACCGGCCCTCGCCGAGACTAAGACCAGGACCTCCCGCAGACGCATGGCGTTGCCGACCCACTTGGTCGATCTCCTGCGACGTCACCGGACGAACCAGCTCGAGGAGCGCCTGATCGCTGGCCCCGACTGGCAGACTCAGGCGGACACCTCCGCCGTCGCCTGACGTGAAAAACTCGCCGCTGTTACTGGTCTTTTCGAAGCGCGCCCGGGGTGAATCGAACACCCGACCTACAGATTCGAAGTCTGCCGCTCTATCCAACTGAGCTACGGGCGCCAGCGTTCCTGCCGTCGAAGCCGCGCACCTCGGCACGCGGGCGGATCGAGAACTCTTCTCCTAGTGCAAGGTGTTGCCCGGCTCCATGAAACCGAGCGAGATCTCCTGGGCAAGCGAGAGGATGTCATCGAGCAGATCCAGACTCTCCGCGCCGACGCGCGCCTGCAGGGCTACCGGACCGCTGAGCGCAAGGCGTTGCATGAACACCGCCTGCAGGTCCTCGGGCGTGACCGAGGCATCGAGCGCGGATTCAGTCTCACAGAAGAACTCCACGACCGTCGTCTTGCCTTCGCGCTCGAGGCATTCGACCAGTCGACGCAAGGGTTTTGCGAGGCGCCCCTTCGCCTCGGCGACGCGGACGAGATCGGCCTCGATCCCCCCGTCGGTGCGAGCTGCCACGGAGAGACTTCTACCAGCGCCGAACCGGGCCGCTGTCGATGTGCACGAAACCGCCCCAAGGGTAGTAGCCCACGCCCCCGGACTGCATCGACAACGCCGCCGTGCGGATCTGGCGCAGGTCGCGGCCGGGGAGATTCAGGTCGATCGCCTTGCCGCGCACGTGGTAGCTGTGCTCGGCGACGCCGCCGCGCATCTGGCGATAAAGCGCGTTGGTCTCGGGCGAGCGGTAGCCGGAGAAGACGTTGTAGGCGCTGTTGCTGTCCAGCGCCGCACGGACCTCGTGGAGCTGCTCGATGACCGCGGGATCGATCGGGATGATCTCGTCGGTGTGGTAGTCGCGCAGGACCCGGTCGATCTCCTCGAGGCTCTCGCGGTCGTAACGCCCGTCGACGAAGTAGTCGACGTTCACACTCTCGCTGGTGTGCGTGTTGTAGAGCGAGATCGAGCGGGCGCCGCGTGTCTGGCCGCGGGGCGCGATGACGGCCGGTGCTCGATCGTACACGACACGCGGTGCGGCCGGCTCGATGCGGGGCTCCGCAATCTTCACCACCCGTGCCCGCGTCTCGACGGTGCGTGCGTGGGCCGGCTCGACGGCATGCTTCGCGGCATGCGACGGCTTTCCGGTCGCGCGAGCGGCGGTCGCCTTGGCGGGGCGAGCACCCTTCCTCACGGCCGCCGAGGCGAGTTCCGGGAGAGCCAGAAGACCGAGAAAGCCGCCGCCGATCTTCAGCAGGGCTCGGCGACCGACGACGGGCGCGGGCGCCCACTGGTGATCCGGTTTCTTCATTCCCCCTCCCCTGGCCCCATGGCCGGCGAACCTCTCCGACCCCACCACAACCCCCCGGGTCGACGTCGGTCGTACCCCACTTGCGGGCCGATTTCTACCCCCCGAAGTGCCAAATCGCGCCGCGGGTCGGCCCGTGCCGACGTCCTTCCACGACGCGCGAGCCGACTCAGGGCGCGAGATCCTCGGCGGCCGAGTGCTTCCCCGGCGCGAGGCCCGATCCGCCACCTGTGGCCTCGGAGCCGGGCGCGGCACCCTGATCGGGGGCGGGCAAGGCCACGCCGACGGCCGCAGGAGCCGGGCGCAAGGCCGGCTCGGACCCCGGCGCGACGTGCGAAGCCGACCCGCCGACCCGGCCGGCGACCGTACTCGCAGGCGCCGCGGAGGTTGCGGACGCGGACGCGGAGGCGCCCGGTGCGACGACGGATACCGAGAGGTCCTCCTCGTCCGCACTCTTGACCGGCGGCGGCGCGACCGGAGGAGGTTTGCGGACGTTGCGCGGCCTGTTCCAGCGCGCCGCGAGTCGGGCGTCCCGCCCGTACACATCCCCCCGGTAGACGATCTCGCCCTCGTCGTTGGGCCAGGCCGTGAAGTAGACGATGTGGACCGGGAGCTTGTCGCCAAGCGCGACCGTCCGCGTCTGGTAGGTCGCGAGCGCGCTCTTCTGTCGCGCGGCCCCGCCTCCGCTGTCGCGCGAGAGGATCGTCGCCGCGAGCCCCTTCGCGTCGGCGACGCGCACGCAGCCGTGGCTCAGGCGACGATCGACTGCGCGGAACGGCCCCTTGTTGGGCGTGTCGTGCAGGTAAACGTCGAAGCTGTTCGGGAAGTTGAACTTCGCGCGGCCCAGCGGATTGCGCGGCCCCGGCGCCTGCTGGATGAGCGGAACGGAACGGCCACGACCGCGGATGCGCATGTCGTGGCGGGCGAGATAGGACCCGTCGGAATGGATCCGCGGTAGCACTTCCTCGCGTGCGATCTTCGGCGGCACATTCCACGGCGGATTGAAGACGATTTCGACCATCTCCGAACTGAACTCGGGCGTCTGCCAGGTCGGCTTTCCGACGACGACAGGCATGTCGATCTCGCTGCGGCCGCCGTCGCGCAGGTGGAGGCGCTGCTCGGGGATATTGACGAACACGTGGCGGCTTCCGAGATCCTCGGGCAGCCATCGGAACTTCTCGAGCGCGATCTCGAGCTGGCGAACGCGCGCGGCGCCGCTGCCATTGAGCGCGTTGCGGGTCTTCGACGTGACGACGCCGTCGGCAGGCAGTCCGTGGCGCTTCTGGAAGCCCTCGAGCGCGGCCTGGGCCTGGTCGTCGAAGATCTCCGGGTCGCTGCCCGCCGTCGTGGTAAGGTCCCCGGTCGCCTCTAGGCGCCCACGCAACGCACGCACCCTGGGCCCCTTCGAGCCGTTGGCGAGTTTCGGTCCGTCCGCGATCGCCGGAAGTCCCTTGCCGGACTCCATGTCGCGGTACCGGCCGAGTTCCTCACGCAGCCGGACGTAGATCGGGGACGTCGGCACGAACGACGCGAGATAGGCCCCGGGGTCGGACGCGTGCGCCGCATCGAGGGCGATCTGCGTCGGGTCGAGTTCCGACGGCTTCACGTAGACCTCACCCGTGCGCTTGTCGGGTCGGAACGCCCCGTCCCGCACATGGGCGGCGTAGTGCATCACGGCATCGGACAACAGGGCGTCGAGTTGCGCGCGTTGCTCGTCCCCGGAGGCGCCGGCCAGGTGTTCGATCTGCTTCACGTGGTACCAGGTCGGATCGAGACCCTCCGCGCGCGCCGCTCCCAGCGTCCTGGTCACCGACGCGACGCGCGCACGGATGTCCTTCTCCCCGACCCACAACGGGGCCCATGCGCGCGGCCCGTAGAGTTCGGTGAGCAGCGATCCTTCGAGAGCGGCCCCGTCAACGGGGCCGACCTGCGTCACCACGTTGCGGAGCGCCGCGTCGAGCGCGCCACGCGGCTCGGGATAGACGATCGGGGTGTGCGTAGGCGTCGGCGCCGGCGTCGGAACCCGGGTCGGCGTCGGAACCCGGGTCGGGGTCGGGGTCGGGGTCGGGGTCGGGGTCGGGGTCGGGGTCGGGGTCGGGGTCGGGGTCGGGGTCGGGGTCGGGGTGACGACCGGCGTCGGTATCGCGGTCGCGACCGCGGTGGGCGGCAACGTGCCGCCGATGGCGACCGGCGCCACCGCAGTCGGCGATGCGACGGGTGCCGCAGGAGCCTGCGCCCCGACGCCACTCCAAGGCAACGCCAGCAGCGCGACGGTGAATGCGATCCGCGCGGTCCGAACACCGACCCCGTTCGAGCGCTTGCGCATCATCCTGCCGAACTTGCGGTACGAGCGCATTCCCACCCCGCCGACCTGAAGCCCCCGCGGGATCGGTGGACCTCGGTCGATCCGACGGAACCCTCCGTCGCCCGACCGTCGATCCCCGTCGGACCGCGATCGCGCATTGACTCCCCGCCGGGACGACACTACTGACTGGCCGGCCCGCTTTGCAAACCGTCCCTGCGAAACCCGGAGGAAGCCGATGACCGCCCCCCTGCTCGAAGGAAAAGTCGCGATCGTCACAGGAGCCGGCCGAGGACTCGGCCGCGAGGAGGCTCTCGCGCTCGCCGCGGAGGGGGCGCGGGTCGTGGTGAACGACGTCGGCGCGACGCTCGACGGCGAGGGCCGCGACGACAGCCCGGCGGCGCAGGTCGTCGAGGACATCAGGAAGGCCGGCGGCGACGCGGTCGCCTGCTACGAGGACATCGCGAGCTGGGACGGCGCGGGTCGCGCCGTTGCGCTGGCCTGGGACAAGTGGGGCCGGCTCGACGTGCTCGTGAACAACGCGGGCGTGCTGCGCGACCGCATGAGCTTCAACATGACCGAGGAGGAATTCGACCTCGTCATGAAGGTGCACTGCAAGGGCCACTTCGCGATGAACCACCACGCCTGCGTTCGCTGGCGCGAGGACGCCAAGAAGAACGGCAGCACCTGGGGTCGGGTCGTCAACACCGCGTCGGAGGCCGGGCTCATGGGGACGGCCGGCAACAGCAACTATGCGATGGCGAAGGCCGCAATCTGCTCGCTCACGATCAGCATCGCGCGCGAGATGGGCAAGTATGGCATCACCTCGAACTTCATCGCGCCGCGCGCACGCACGCGCATGACGCTCTCGATGCCAAACAGCTCCATGTTCGACGCACCCGAGAGCGGCTTCGACGCCTTTCACCCGGCCTGGCCGGCCCAGCTGGTGGTCTTTCTCGCGAGCGAGCAAGCCGCCGACGTGAACGGCCAGGGTTTCATCGTCTGGGGCGGCGAGGTGCAGCTCGTGCAGGGCTGGCACAAGGTCGGCGGCGTCGCGACGCCCGGGGCCGCGCTCACGGCCCACGACCTGATCGCCCGCAAGGACGAGATGTTCGCCGACCGGCCGCGCCAGCCGACCTACATGTGAGGCAACCGGGACGGGCGCGCCGGGCTCAGCCGAGGCGGCGCAGGGCGAAGCGCATCGCCGCCTCGCGCAGCGCGCTCGGCGCGAGCCCGACGAGAGCCACGGTCGCCTTCGCGTCGATCGGCGCATTTACCTCCGACGGCGGGGAGGCAGCGAGCGCCGCACCCACGATCGCGTCGGCGACCGGCTCGGGCGGGAACCCCCGCTTGCCGAGTTCCTCCATGAGCCGCGCGATCGCCCGGTAGCCCGCGGCATACGGCGAGTGCTCGCGCAGCCCCTCGCTCGCACCCTGCGCGACTTCCTGGAACTCGGTGGCGATCGCGCCGGGACGCACCAGGACGATCGAGACCCCGAAGTCGGCGATCTCCATGCGCAGCGCGCTGGTCAGCGACTCGAGCGCCGCCTTCGAGGCGCAGTACGCGCCGAAGAAGGGCATCGCGGCGACACCTGCAGGCGACGAAACGTTCACGACCACGCCGTACCGCCGCGCGCGCATGCCGGGCAGCACGGCCTGCGCCATGCGCATCGCACCGACCACGTTCACCTCGAACTGGTAGCGAAGCTTCTCGATCGTCACGTCCTCGACGGCGCCCATCTGGCCGAAGCCCGCATTGTTGACAAGCAGGTCGATCGGGTCGCCCGCCTCCGAAATGCGCGCCATGGCCTCGCGTACCGAGGCGTCGTCGGTGACGTCGAGGCGCAAGGCCCGGATGCCGGGCGTCGCGCGGGCAAGTTCCTCGAGTGCATCGAGCCGCCGGGCCGCGGCCCACACGGCGAGGCCGGAGGCGGCGAGCTTGCGGGCCGTCGCGCGACCGATGCCCGCCGAGGCTCCGGTGACGAGGGCGGTGCGGATTCGCGGCTCTGCCATGCGAAGATCCCTCCTTAGCGCCGCAGCGCCCAGCCGGTCGTACCGTCGGGCCGGTCCTTCAGGTCGATGCCCGCGGCCACCAGTTGGTCGCGGATCCGGTCGGCGCTCGCGAAGTCGCGCGCCTTGCGGGCGGCGTTGCGTTCGTCGATGAGGCGGCCGATTTCGGCCTCCGAGAGGCCGGCCTCGGTCGCGCGAGCCTCGCGCCAAGCGCCGAGCGTCGCCGCCGGGTCGCCCTGCAGCAGCCCCAGGACCGATCCAGTGTCGCGGAGCGCGTCTGCGACACCGCGCGCCTCGCCGCCGCGTCCCGCGTCCAGCAGGCGGTTCGCCGCGCGGACGGCGTCGTGCAGGGCCGCGATCGCGCGCGGCGTATTGAAGTCTTCGGCGAGAGCGGTACGGAACTCCTCGCGGCAGACCTTCGCGTCCTCGCCGGGTGAAGCCACGGGCGCCGCGGCAAGAGCGCGGGCGAGCGTCTCGTAGAGCCGGACGAGCCCGCGCCGGGCCTCGACCACCGCCTCGTCGGAGAACTCGAGCGGACTGCGATAGTGCGTCTGCAGCAGCATGAGGCGCAGCGCCTCGACCGGGTGGCGCTCCATCGCCTCGCGGATCGTGACGAAGTTGCCGAGCGACTTCGACATCTTCTCGGCGTTGATGCGCAGGAAGGCGACATGCATCCAGTGTCCGGCGAAGGGTACGCCGGTCGCGGCCTCGGATTGTGCGATCTCGTTCTCGTGGTGCGGAAACACCAGGTCCTCGCCACCGCCGTGCAGGTCGAAGGGCTGCCCCAGGTACTTGACGCTCATCGCTGAGCACTCGATGTGCCAGCCCGGCCGGCCCGGCCCGAACGGACTCTCCCAGACCGGCTCGCCGGGCTTGGCGCCCTTCCAGAGCACGAAGTCGGCGGGCTGGCGCTTGTGGCTCGAGACCTCCACCCGGGCTCCGGCGAGCATCTCGTCGAGCTTGCGGTGCGAGAGCTTGCCGTAGGAGGCGAAGCGCCCGACGTCGAAGTACACGTCGCCGTCGGCGCGGTAGGCGACCCCGCGACGCTCGAGCTCGGCGATCAGTTCGATCATCTCGGCGACGTGCTCCGTCGCCCGCGGCTCGACGTCGGGGATCCGCGGACAGAGTCGGCCGACGTCGGTCTGGAACTGCGTCGCCATGTCCGCACCAAGCATCACCGCGGTCACGCCCGAGGCGTTGGCGCGGTCGATGATCTTGTCGTCGATGTCGGTGATGTTGCGGACGTAGGTGACCTTCGTGCCGCCCCACTCCAGGAAGCGGGCGAGCGCATCGAAGACGACGTAGCATCGCGCGTGCCCGATGTGGGCGAGGTCGTAGACCGTGACGCCGCAGACATACATGCGGACGTGACCCGGCTCGTGCATGGCGAGCGGTCGCACCCGGCGCGAGAGCGTGTCGTAGAGCGAAATTCCGGCGTCCATGCCCGTGGTCCTACTCGTCCGATTCACGCAACTTCGCCAGGACGGCGAGGTCCTCGATCGTCGTCGTGTCGCCGATGCTCTCCTTGCCCGCCGCGATGTCGCGCAGCAGGCGCCGCATGATCTTTCCGCTGCGGGTCTTGGGCAGGGCGCCGGTGAAGCGGATGTCGTCGGGCTTGGCGAACGCCCCGATCTCCTTGGCGACGTGCTCGCGCAGGGCAGCCTTGAGGGCGTCGCTCGGCTTGTTCCCGCCCTTGAGCGTGACGAAGGCGGCGAGAGCCTGGCCCTTCACCGCGTCGGGCCGGTCGACGACGGCCGCCTCGGCGACCGTGGGGTGCGAGACCAAGGCGCTCTCGACTTCCATCGTGCCCAGTCGGTGGCCGGCGACGTTCACGACGTCGTCGATGCGGCCCATGACCCAGAAGTACCCGTCCTCGTCGCAGCGCGCGCCGTCGCCGGTGAAGTAGTTGCCGGGGATGTCGCTCCAGTACTGCTTCACGTAGCGCTCGGGATCCCCGAAGATCGTGCGCAGCATGCCGGGCCACGGCTTGCGGATGACGAGAAGTCCGCCCTGGTTTCGGGCGACCGCGTTGCCCGCGCGGTCGACGACCTCGGGAAAGATCCCCGGCAGCGGCAGGGTGCAGGAGCCGGGCTTGGTCGGCGTGGCGCCGGGCAGCGGCGAGATCATGATGCCGCCGGTCTCCGTCTGCCACCAGGTGTCGACGATCGGACAGCGGCCCCGCCCGATCTTCTCGTGGTACCACATCCAGGCTTCGGGATTGATCGGCTCGCCGACGGTGCCGAGCAGCCGCAGCGACGAGAGGTCGTGCTTCGCCGGCCACTGCTCGCCCCACTTCACGACCGAGCGGATGAGCGTCGGTGCCGTGTAGAGAATCGTCACGCCCCAGCGCGCGACGATGTCCCAGATCCGATCGGGCTGCGGGTGGTTCGGCGCGCCCTCGAACATGAGACTCGTCGCGCCGTTGGCGAGCGGCCCGTAGACGACGTAGCTGTGCCCGGTCACCCAGCCGATGTCGGCGGTGCACCAGTAGGTGTCGGTGTCCTTCAGGTCGAAGACCAGCCGCGTCGAGTAGGCGGCATGGGTGAGGTAACCGCCGGTCGTGTGCACGACCCCCTTGGGCTTCCCGGTCGTACCGCTCGTGTAGAGGATGAAGAGCGGGTGCTCCGAGTCCAGGTGCTCGGCCGGGCAGTGGGCCGAGGCGCGGTCCATCGCCTCGTGCCACCAGTGGTCGCGCCCCTCGACCATGACGACCTTCTCGCCGGTACGGCGTACGACGAGCACCGTCTCGACGGTGGGACAGTGCTCGACCGCGGCGTCCACGCTCGCCTTGAGCGGGACGATCGCGCCGCGACGCCAGCCGCCGTCGGCGGTGACGATGAGCTTCGCCTGCGCGTCGTTCATGCGGTCACGCACCGCCTCGGCGGAGAACCCGCCGAAGACGATCGAGTGCGTGGCACCGATCCGGGCGCAGGCGAGCATCGCGATCGCGAGTTCGGGAATGAGCGGCATGTAGAGACCGACGCGGTCGCCCGGCTTGACGCCATAGGCCTTGAGCACGTTGGCGGCCTTGCAGACCTCGCGGTGGAGTTCCTGGTAGGTGAGCGTGCGGGTGTCGCCGGGCTCGCCCTCCCAGATGATCGCCGCCTTGTTGCGCCGCCACGTGTCGAGGTGGCGATCGAGGCAGTTGTGGGAGACGTTGAGCTTGCCGCCGACGAACCACTGCGCGAAGGGCGGCTTCCAGTCGAGCACCTTCGACCAAGGGTGGAACCAGTCGAGACTCTCCCGGGCCACGTCGGCCCAGAAGCCCTCCGGGTCGCGCGCGGCTGCGGCGTACATCGCCTCGTATTCGGCGAAGGACTTCACATGCGCGTCGCGGGCGAAGTCCGCCGGCGGGTCGAACTTGCGCCGCTCCTGGAGGACGGACTCGATCAGATCCTTGTCGTCACCCATGTGTTCGTCTCCCTCGCCGCGCGGGCGCGCGACGAACTCGTTCGCGCCCTTCGATCCGGGGCGCCCATGCCTTTCCCAGAGCGGCGCCGGACGGTCAAGCCATCGTTCCGTCGACGTCGGCCCGGACGACCCGGCCCGACGCGAGTCATCGACGAACCGCGCTCTCCCATCCGGCGGCGGTCGCCGCGAGGAGGTCGCCGAACGGAGCCGACCGTGTCGCCGCCTCCGGAGCAACCGTGGCGAAGCCGAGTTGGTCGCGCAGCAGATCGAGAACCTCGAGCATGGCCGGCGTCATCGCGGGGTGCGACCAGACGTTCCACCACAGGAGGTTTTGTGCCACGCCCGGCGCCGCCGCACTCCCGGCGACCCCCCGCAGGCGCAGCGCCTCCGAGATCCGGCGAACCTCCTCGCCGACCTCGTGCAGGTCCGCCGCCGTGACCGCTCCCGCGGCCCGGGTGCGACGCAAGCGCTCCTCGATGCGCAACAAGCCGTCGCGCACACGGTCGTCGGCCTCGTGAGCACGCTCGCGCGCCGTGGCGAGACCGAGCACCAGGTCGACGACCGGTGGTCGCGACTGGCCGACCTGGGCAGCCTCATGGGTGATCGCGCGCGCGAGCGGTACGAACTCGCCGAGGCGCGCCGCCACCCTGCACTCGAGTTCGGCCACCACCGCCGGAAAGAACGCGGCGCGACTCGCCAGGCCGAGCACGTCGAGGCCGTAGACGTCCTGGCCCAGACGGCGCACGATCTCGGCGACGACGGTGCCGTGGGCACCCCGGTCGTGTGCCTCGGCGATCGCCGCGACCAGGGGCTCCGCGGTACGCTGTGCCGACTCCGGGGAGTCGGCGGGCGCGGTCGCGCAAACCACGTCGAAGCCGCCGTGACGGGCCGACGCGACCGTGAACGAGGCACTCTCCAGCGTGCGTGCGTCGCGCACCGTCGCGAGCCCGACCAGGACACCGGCCGCACCGAGCGAGAGGCGCGAGAAGGCGGGGACGTCCTCCACCGGCGGCGCGGGATTGTCCCGCTCGAGCCACGGCTCGATGTCGATCCGGATCGGGGGATCGGCGACCACGCCGTCCTCCACGCCGACGAGCCGCTCGACCGTTCCCGCGGCGGCGAGGCAACGGGCGGGGATCGCCTCGGGGGCCACCACGTCCCGGAACCAGTCGGCTGCGGTGCCGACCATCGGCCGGTTGCTCTTCGCGGTCGCGAGCAGGTCGAGGAACTCGGCCGGCGGCGCGAAGCCGAGCCGTCGCGCGAGATCGATCGCGCGCGCCGCGTAGCGCAGGACCTGGCTGCTCTCGATCCCGCTCGGCTCGTCGAAGAACCAGCCGCAGCTCGTGTACATGAACAACCGGGCACGCTGGATCTCGAGCAGCATCGCGACCCGGGACCGCTCGGCATCGCTCAGGCCGCGCCTCGCGTGACCCTCGATCAGCGCGGGAAGTCCTCGCCGTGCGCGGTCCGGAAGCACCCGCCCGAAGTCGTCCCGCAGGACCCAGGGATCGGAAACCAGGGCCCCGGCCTCGCCTTCGAACCAAGGGTCGATCGCGCCGGCGAGCGCATCGAAGGCGGCTCGCAGTCCGGTCCGCCAGCGCTGGTTCCATCCCTCCTCGCCGCCGGCGCGACAGCCGCAATCCGATCGCCAGCGCTCGATGCCGTGTGCGCAACTCCACGCCGTGCGCTCGACGATCTCGACCTCGTCGGCGGGCGGATGCTCCGCGAGGTGAGTGGCGTAGTTCGTCACCCGGACCCCCGCTTCCGAGAGTCGCTCGATCGCCACCGCGAGCGCCATCTCGCCGAAGCGATGGTGATGTCCGTAGGACTCACCGTCGGTCGCGAGGTTCACCAGTTGCGGCCCGGGCCGGTCGTCGAAGGCCGCCAGCACCCGGCCGGCGAACGCGTCGCCGCTGTGCAGCACCCCTTCGAAGGCGACGCTGCGAGCGAGGCCCGCGTCATAGAAGAAGAGCGAGATCGAGCGACCCGAGGGCAGCCGGTACAGATAGGGCCGGCGGGTGTCGATCGAGGCGCCCGCCACGTCGGTCCAGTCGCCGCCGCCGAGCGGACGGACGCGCGCGGCCTGGTGCGGGGCGAGGACGGTGAAGGCGACGCCGCAAGCGGCGAGCGCCTCGAGGCTCCCGATGTCGACGGCGGTCTCGGGCAGCCACATGCCCTCGGCGGGACGACCGAAGCGGTGCTCGAAGTCGGCGAGCCCCCATCGCACCTGGGTCAGCCGGTCGCGGTCGTTCGCGAGCGGCATGATCAGGTGATTGTAGGCCTGAGCGATTGCGTTGCCGCGCCCGCCGAGTCGCCCCGCGCTCTCACGGTCGGCGGCGAGCACGGCCGCGTGGACGTCGGGCCGGGCGCGCTCCAGCCACGAAAGGAGCGTCGGACCGAAGTCGAAGCTCATCCGCCGGTAGTTGTTGCCGATGCGCACGATGCGCCCGGTGGCATCGAGCGTGCGTGAGTTCGCGTTCGCAGCGTAGCACTCGGCGTCGATCCGCTGGTTCCAGTCGTGGAACGGGGCCGCGCCCGCCTCGCGCGGAACGGTCTCCAGCCAGGGATTCTCCCGCGGCGGCTGGTAGAAGTGCCCGTGGACGACCGCGAAGCGCTCGTGGGCGCTCATCGCACCCACTCCCCGCAGCCGTCCGCCGGGGCCATCAGAGGATGTGCTGGGCGACGATCTCGCGGTTCAGGGTCGCGTCGCCGAACGTGACCTCGGAGGACTTCGCACGCTTGAAGTAGATGTGCATGTCGTGCTCCCAGGTGAACCCGATCCCACCGTGGATCTGGATCCCCTCCCCCGCGACGTAGCGGTAGGCGTCGGAGCAGTAGGCCTTGGCCATCGCGGCGGCGAGCGGCGCCTCGGGGACGTCATTCGCGACCGCCCATGCGGCGTAATAGGTCGCGGACTTCGCGCTCTCGACTTGGACCATCATGTTCGCGCACTTGTGCTGGATCGCCTGGAAGGAGCCGATCGGCTTGCCGAACTGCTCGCGCACCTTCGCGTATTCGACCGACATGTCGAGCACGCGCTGCGCGCCACCGCACATCTCGGCGCAGAGTGCGACCTTTGCTCGATCCGCGATGCGCTCGATCGCCTTCCACGAGCCGCCCTCGGCGCCGAGCAGCGCCTCCTTGCCCACCCTCACCCCCGAAAGGGCCACCTCGGCGAGCTTGCGCGTCTGGTCCATCGTCTTGAGGGCGGTCGTCTTCACGCCGGGCGCCTTCGCATCGACGATGAACAGGCTCACCCCGTCGTTGCCCTTCGAACCGGGCTTGCGCGCCGCGACCACCAGCAACTCGGCGACGTGGCCGTCGGGCACGAAGAGCTTCGTACCGTCGAGCTTCCAGCCGTCGCCGTCGGGCGTCGCCGTGGCGGCGATGCCCTCGGCGTCCCAGCGGCCCGAGGGCTCGATGAGCGCTAGCGTCGCGACGAGCTCACCCGCCGCGATCCGCGGCAGGTACTTCTTCTTCTGCTCCGCCGAACCGGACTCGGCGATGGCCAGCCCCGCAAGCACGACGGTCGACAGGAAGGGGCCCGGCAGGACGACGCGCCCCATCTCCTCGAGCACGACCACGAGATCGACGAATCCGAGCCCGACGCCGCCGTATTCCTCGGGCAGGATGAGCCCCAGCCAGCCGAGATCGGCCATTTTCTTCCAGAGTTCGGGGGAATGGCCCGACTCGTCCTCCATGAGCTTGCGCACGAGGGTCATCGGGCACTCCTTCCCGAGGAAGTCGCGCGCCGACTGCCGGAGCATTTCCTGGTCTTCGCTGAATCCGAAATCCATGTTCGACGACTCCTCGACAGCTCAGTGACTCGCGGCGATCATCGCCGCGACCGTGAACCACTCGGGGTTCGTGCCGGACTTTGCACCCTGGTTGAAGTACCAGCCCTGCTCGCCGGGGAAGCGCGGGCTCGGCAGGCTCGCCTTGGTCGCGTGGACGAGTTGCATGTCGACCATCACGATGGCCGGCAGGAAGGGCATCTCGTCCTCGTAGGTGCTCGGGGCGCCGGGGAAGGCCTGCTTGCGGAAGCTGAAGTCGTTGATCCAGACCTTCCAGAGGTTGCCGGCGCGGTCGAAGATGTCCGAGTAGAGGACCGCGAAGGTTTCCTTGTCGATGAAGATGAGGCGCTTGGAGTAGGCGTATTGCGCGAGCCGGGGCGTACCCTCGACCACGTACACCTTGCGCGGCTCCCAGACGTCGTCGAAGGCGAAGTTCGCGCTGCCAGTCGCCCACTTCACCGGGAGGTTCTGAGCGTGGAAGACGCCGAGCATCTCCTTCTCACCGAGGAACTTCCAGTCCATCCAAGCCGGGCTGCCGGCATAGCCGTAGTAGCTGTCGACGTCGCTGTCCTGACCGAAGAGCGCATCCGAGCGCTGGGCCGAGGACAGACGGCGCACCCGGCGGAGGGTCGGGAGGTAGAGCCAGGTGTCGTCCTGCTTCTCGATGTCGAGGTAGCGGTACGACAGCGTGCCGACGCCCTTCAGGTCGAACGGCTCGAGGATGGGGTAGAGCCCCGCCTTGCCCTGAACCGCCTCGGGGTTCGGCTCGAACTTCGGCTTGGGATCCTGCGCGAGACGGCCGTCGTAGTTCAGGCCGCGGAGGTGGTCGAGCAGGAAGTGGCGCTCGACGCCCATTTCCTTGTCCCCCGTGTAGATCGTGCCGGTGTCCGCGTCGAAGTTGCGGATGTCGAGGTCGTCGGTCGCCGCCGAGCCGCGGCGGTCGAAGTTCCACATGAGCTTGTTCGCGAACAGAGGGTCATTCGGATCCAGTTTCGGGAACGGCATCCCGGCGACGTAGCCGGAGATGTTGCGCCCGTCGGCCGAGAGCTTCACCTGTCCGGAGTACTTCTCGGTCGCCTCCCGGTAGGCCTTGGGCAGTTCGACCTTCTTGTACTCGCCGATCGTGATCGGCATGCCGTGTTCGACGCACCACTTGACGCCGGGCGAGATCATATCGGCGATCTGGGCCACATTCGCGGCATTGAACTTCTGCCCGGGCTGGACGCTGAGCGCCCATGCGGAAGAGGCACAGAGCGACACGCTCGCCGCCGCGAGCGCGACGCGGACCGATCCCTTGAACGTCATCTTTCCTCCGGATCCCGCCGACCACTGCCGGCGCATGACAACGCCTCTGGCTACAATGTGGGTACCCGCCGAGTCAACGAGTGCGGGGAGCACCTTCAGCGAGCCGCCGAAAGCAGCAACTCGGCGTAGTAGACGAGGCTCAGGCCGACCAGCCGCACCGAGCCAGCGGTGCCGCAGCGGGCATAGGCCCCGGTGCCCGTCGGCGTGCGATCGCCGATGGCGAGCGTCCCCCGGCGACCGCCATCCCCCGTCCAGGCGATCAGCATCGCCGGGTGGTCCAGCCCGAACTCCGCGGGTACGGGGGCGGCGCCGCCCTCGATCCGCTCGGCTTCCCGCGCGGCCCCGAGTTGCTCGGCGAAGGCGTCGAGCAGGCCGCGCGGGATCGACTTGCCGGCCGGCTCCTCGACCTGCCACGCCCCGCCGGCTTCGCGCCGGCAGGCGACCACCAACCCGCGACTCTCGATCCGGATCGACGTCGGGTGCTCCGGCCACGGCGCGCCCTCGCCGGCGGCGCCGGCCGTTGCGTTCGCGGCGCTCGCCGCGTTCGCCGCATTCGCGGCGTTCGCGGCGTCGGGCGCAGCGGGCGGAGCCGTCGCATCGTCGCGCCCTGCGGACGCGCGGGACTCGGCGGCCGAACCCGGCGCGGGTGCGGACGAAGCCGTCGCGCCCGGGCTCTCCGACGCGGCACGACGTGCGTCCCGGGGCGCACCGGCGGCCCCGTCACCAGGAGGACGGGTCGCGAAATACGCGCCGGCGAGCAGCGCGGCCACAAGCCAGTGCGCCAGCGCTCGCGACCATCTCATCGTGCGAGCCTCCGCCGGACGACGAGGGCGAGCGCCACCAGAGCCGAGAGCAGCGGCAGCACGCCGACGGCCAGCGCGAGGGCTTCCCGCGCCTGCGCCGCACTCAGGAAGAACTGTTCCCGGCCCACCTCCTTGCGGCGCCCGCGCAGCGCGACCAGGTCGTCGTCGCCCGCGAGCCAGCCGATCGAGTTCAGGAGGAAGTCCCGGTTGTCGAGAAAGTCGAGGAACCCGTCGGTCGCGAAATCCGCATCGCCGACGACGATCATCCGCGCCGCGGGCGAGCCGTTGCCGACCGGCCACTCTTGCGCCACCGCCACCGGGAACGGTCCGCGGGCGTCGACCGTCGTGTCGAAGGACGCGACACCGCGCTGCGCTCGGTCGAGATCGCGCGTCGCCCAGCTGCCGGAGCCGCTCGCGAGCAGCGTCGTCGCATCCGGCCCCGGCGCGATCGGTCGCGCCAGCGACAGGAGCACCCCCTGGTCGAGACCGCTCGCGACTGCGCGCGCCGAGTCGCCAGCCGGCGTCGGCACGGCGGTGTCGGCGGATGTTTGGGCAGGCGGGAAGGCGCGCATCGACACGCCCTCCCCGCCGTGAAGCCGGTTGTCCGGGTCGAGGACTGCCTCGGGCTGCGGGTCGGCGCCGCGCCGCGCGAGCCACGCGGCAAGTTCGGGCGCCGATCCGGGCTCCGCGAGCACGAGCAGCCGGCCGCCCCGCGCGAGCCAGGCCTCGAAGGCGGCGACTCGCGACATCGGCCACGCCCCCGCACCGCCAAGCACGACCGCCACGTCGGCCTCGCCCGGCCCGGCCCCGGGTGCGACCATACGGACGACGTCGCCCTGGTCGACGAGCGAACCGGCGAGCGCCTTGAATTCGCGACCCCGATCGAGGGCGCCGGCCGCGTCGAGATCGTCGGGTACCAGCGCCACCGACAGCGGACGCGCGCGGCCCAGGTCCTGGAGGGCACCGGCGATCATCTCCTCGTTCGCCTGCCGGAAGGCTCGCTTGCGGTCGCCACGCGCCACGACCACCGCACCGTAGGCGTCGATGCCGTAGCGACGCGCCATCGCCGGATTCCGGTTCACGTCGACCGTGCGCACGTGCACCCGCGGCGAGGCCTCGGCGAAGCGTCCGACGAGGCCGGTCGTCCACGCGTTCGCCGGATCGGCCGACCGCACGAACGCCACGATCTCGACGTCGGCATCGAGCCGCTCGAGGATGCGACGGGTGTGCGGCGACAGCGTGTGACGGCGCTCGGGCGTCAGGTCGAAGCGGGCGTTCCAGCGCTCACCGAAGGCCCCCGCGAAGCCGAGCGCAACCAGCAGCCCGCCGAGTCCGACCAGCGTCGGGGCGAGACGCGAGCCGCGCCAGGAGCGCGCGCCCAGCACCTGGAGGCAGGCCGTAGCACCGAAGGCCACGAGGCAGGCGAAGTAGACCACGTCACGGGTCTCGACGACACCGCGCGCGAAACCCTCGAAGTGGTCGAATATCGAGAGCCGCGGCAGCCACGACAGCCAGCCGCTCTCGCCGGCGCTCTCGTTCCACGAGAGCACCCACAGGAGCAGCAGCACTCCGAGGGTCGACATCGCCGCCACGACCTGGTTGTCCGTCAGGCTCGACAGCAGGAGTCCGATCGCGACAAACGACATCGCCATCAGCACGAGCCCGAGATAAGCGGCCGCGACCGGGCCCGGCGGATACGCCTGCTGGCGATGCAGCCACAGCAACGGGACGACGGTCACTGCGAGCAGGGCTGACGCCGCGAGCGCGCAGGCGAGGAATTTCGCCGCCAGGATCTCTCCGTCGCGCAGCGGCCAGGTGAACAGCATCTCCGTCGTGCCGAGCTTCTTCTCCTCGGCGAAGGCGCGCATGGTGAGCAGGGGCACCGTCAGGAGGAGAACGAGGCGCAGGTCGACGAAGAGGAGCTGGAAAAAGTTCTCGAAGATGTTCTCGCCGAAGCCGAAGGTGACGAAGAAGACGAGGTCCGTGTAGAAATAGTAGCCGGCGAGTAGGAGAAAGAAGGCTCCGACCACGTAGAGCAGCGGCTGCCCGAAAAGGGCGTGCAGCTCCTTGCGCAGCAGTGCTCCGACCCGCACGATCGAGAAACGTCCGCTCAACGCTCGCCCCCGAGCAATTCGACGAACACGTCTTCGAGCGTCCGTCGCCGGGGCCCGACCTCGAGGACCGGCCAGCCGCCCGCCACGCAGCGCCGTGCGATTTCGGCCGCGCTCTCCTCGAGAGCGAGTTCCGCGGCAGCCTCCGGCTCGACCTGAACGAGACGCGCGAGCAAGCCGCCGCGACCGTCGCTCTCGATGCCGCGCACCCGCAGGTCGGACAGCCCGGCGAGCAACGTCCCGAGCGCCCCGGCGGCACCGCGGGTGCGCAGTACGAGTTCGCCGGAGCGCACCACCTCGCGCCGCAGGGCGTCCACGCGCTCGGCGAGGACGAGCTTGCCACCTTGCAGGATCAGCACGCGGTCGCAGACGCTCGCGACGTCGGCGAGGATGTGGCTCGAGAGAACCACCGTCGTGCGCCCCCCGAGTCCGGCGACCAGGTGGCGGAGTTCGAGCACCTGGGCCGGGTCGAGTCCGGCCGTCGGCTCGTCGAGGACCAGGACGTGCGGACGGCCGATCATCGCCTGAGCGATTCCGACCCGCTGACGGTAGCCCTTCGAGAGGTTCCCGATCGCCCGGCCGGCGACGTCCTCGAGTCCGCACTCGCGGGTGACCGCCGCGATGCGCTCCGCGTGGGTCGAGCGGTCGGGGATGCGGATGCGCGCCGCGAGCGAGAGGAATCGTGCGACGGACATCTCCGGCCAAAGCGGGTTCCGCTCCGGCAGGTAGCCGACCCGTCGACGCACCTCGAAGGGATCGTCGGCGAGGCGCACCCCCGCCACGGTCGCCTGCCCCGCGTCCGGCGGGAAGAACCCGGTCAGGATGCGCAGCAGCGTCGTCTTGCCCGAGCCGTTGGGCCCGAGCAGGCCGACGACCTCGCCCTCGGCGACCGTGAAAGACACGGCGTCGAGGGCGCGGGTCGGCCCGAACGACTTCGAGATCTCGTGAACTTCGATCAAGCCGTGGACGGCGTCAATTCGCCACCGCCTGCACCTTTCCCGCCTCCTTCAGAAGGAAGCCGGGCCTGAAGACGACGAAGAGGACGGGCATGAGCGTCATCGAAGCGATGAAGCTCACCGCCATCCAGAGTGCGAGGAGCAACCCCATCTCGGCGTCGAAACGGATGTTCGAGAACCACCAGACGAGCGTCCCGATGACCATCGTGACCGCGGTGAAGGCCACCGCCTTGCCCGAGGTGCTGACGGCCTCGCGTACCGCCTGCTCCAGGTTGCCCGACTTCTGGATCTCCTCGATGACGCGGCTCACGATGTAGAGGCCGTAGTCGATACCGAAGCCGACACCGACGGTCACGACCGGAAGCGTCGAGATGTTGATGCCGATGTTCTGGATGCTCATGTAGGCGTTGATCGCCAGGTTCGACAGGAGCAGCGGCAACAGCATGTAGATGCCGGCCATCCACGAACGGTAGGTGAACAGGATCACGATGTAGATCGTGAAGAAGCCGAGAAAGTTCATCAGCAGGTCGTTGCGGAGGATCTCCTCGTTGGCCGCGGCGAGCACGCCGATGAGTCCCCCGGCGAGCCGGAACGTCGCCTTCTTCATCGGGTTCTGCGCGATGAAATCCTTCGCGCGGGCGATGATGCGCCGGATGTTGTCGCCCTTGTGGTTCTTGGCGAAGAAGGTCACGTGCGCCGTCTTGTAGTCCGGCGTCACGTACTTGGCCGTCTCGCTCGGCGGGGAGCCCGAGAAGAAGACGAAGAACAGGCCGCCCACGTCGACCCAGGAACCCGGGATGACACCCCACTTCGGCTCGAGCTCGTGGAACACCATGTTGACGCCGCGCAGGATGTCCGCGAGCGAGAAGCTGTAGCCGATGTCGGGGTCGCGCTCGAGGGTGCGCTGGAACTTCTCCATCGTGCGCAGCACCTCGGGATCCTTCATCGCGTCCTTGTCGTTGCCCTCCGCGACGACAATGAGCGGCTCGACGCCGCCGAACTTCTCCTGGATCTTGATGTGCGAGACGTTGTAGGGCGACTCGGCCCAGAGCAGCGGGGACGCCGCCGTCGGGTCGCCCACCGTCAGGTCCTTCAGGAAGTAGGCCGACACCAGCGCGAGCAGGCCCCAGAGGGCGAGCGTCGCGATGCGCCCGGTCTTCGAGAGGATCACGTCGGTCGCGGAGAAGATCAGGTTGCGGAACCAGCCGCTCTCGCGCTGGAGGACGGTCTCCTTGTCGGGCGCGGCGAGGTAGTGGTACACGATCGGGTTGAGCAGCAGTTCACTGATCGTGATTGCGAAGATCCAGAACGAAGCCGAGATCGCGAGCTTCTGCAGCATCAGGATCGGCACGAGCAGGATTGCGAGGATGCCGACGGCATCGGTCGTGATGCCGGAGAGGGTCGGCACGAAGAGCTCGGCGAAGGCCGCGACGATCGCCTTCTCCTTGTCCCACCCCGACTTCTCATACTCCTCGTAGTAGCGGTCGTGCATCTGGACCGAGTGCGAGACCGCGCGGGCCGTGATGAAGAACGGGATCACGAGGGCGAGCGGGTCGAAGGAGAGACCGATCAGATTGATGAAGCCGAGACCCCAGATTGCCGAGATGACGCCGGTGATCGTCGGGCGCAGCGCGCCGCGCCAGTCGTGGAAGTAGAGGTAGAGCAGGAGCCAGGTGAGCAGCGTCGTGACGAGGAAGATCCACTTCGCCTCTCGGGCATAGTTGTAGACCCAGCCGTAGAGCGTCGGTTCGCCGGCGACCGAGACCTTGACGGTCGGCTCCTGCACCGGGACCTCGACGTCGAGGGCCTGCTCGCCGCGCTTGAGGCCCAGTTTCACCGATTCGCCGGGCTTGTGGAGGCCGACGGCGGCCGCGACTTCGAACCGGTTCGCAACCGGCTTGCCGTCGACGGCAACGACGACGTCGCCCAGGTTCACCTTGCCCGCCGGCGGCGAGCCCTGCTGGATGAAGTCGACGGTCGCCGGCGGGTAGGTGCCGCCCAAGTCCTTCGATGCGAACCCGAGACCCGTCCATGCGCCGGTAAACGGCAGGACGACGCGGTCCCGGATCTCGGCGAAGATGCGCTCGTAGTCGAGCTTTCCCTCGATGAAGTTCGCGCGCATGAGCGCCGCCTTGTCGTCGAGGGAAACGAGGATCCCGTAAATGCTCTCGGTGTTGTGCACCGTGTCGCGGATCTCGAGGGCCTTCTCCTCGGTCTTCGGCGGACCGATCATGACCGGCTCGGAGTTCATCAGTCCGCCCGCGGCGACCTTCAGGGAGCGCGTCGTGCGGTGACCGATCGAGTCGACCTGCGCGTGGTTCACGCCGTAGACCTTGTCGAGTTCCTCGGTCATGCGGTAGATGCGCGTCAGCGTGTCGACGTTGAAGATGCCGTCTTCGTTCTCGACCATGATGACGACGTTGTTCGCACCGCCGAAGCTCCCCGCGTACTCGTTGTGGACCTTCATGAACGGGTGCGACTGCGGCAGCAGGTCGCCAAAGGTCGTGACGAAACCCGACTCGTAGAGCTTCCAGGTGTGCCAGGCGAAGAAGGCGGTCGTCAGGAAGACGCCGATCAGCACGGGGATGCGTTTTTCGATGAGCTTCCGTCCCAGCCAGTAGAGCGGGGATTCCTTGGGCTGCGTCTGCGACTCGGGGGTCACGGGGTCCCTCCTCGGTGCTCGGGTCTTCGTCGTGGTGCTGGTTCGCCGGCCGCTCAGGCGGCCATCGGGACCCAGGTCTTGCCGCCGTCCTTCGTGCGCAGGATCACGCCGAAGCCGCCCACCATCCAGCCATGGTCGGGATCGGCGAAGTCCACCTGCCGGATCCAGGAGAAGAGCCGCATGCCGATGTCGGCAGCCTGCCAGTTCTCGCCGAGGCCCTTCTTGTGCAGGACTTCACCGGCCGAGCCGACCGCCCAACCCGAACCGTCGGGGAGCATCTTCACGGAGAAGAGCGGGACGGTGAGCTGCGCGTCGACGTCGTCGAACGCCCAGGTGGAGCCGCCGTTCGCGGTGCGCGCGATGCGGCCCTCGAGCCCGGCGGCGAAGCCGTTGCTGGCGTCGGTGAAGTGGCTCCCGAAGAAGGTCGGGAGGCTCAGCGCGTCGACGATCTCGCCGCCGACGAGCGTTCCCTGCTGCTCCTTCCATGTCGCACCGCCGTCGGTCGTGTGGAGGATCTTGCCGAACTCGCCGACGATCCAGCCGTTCTTCGCATCCACGAACTTCACGTCGTAGAACGAGGGGGCCTGCGCGATCGCCTCCTCGTTCGCGTTCGCCACGCCCGCTTCCTTCGGCACTTCCCACTCACGAACCGACCAGGTGGAACCGCCGTCCTTCGTCTCGACGATGGTCGCCCTGTCGCCGACGCCGATCACGTGGTCGGGGCCGAGCGTTGCGAAGCTGAAGAGATAGTTCTCGGTACCGCTCTGCTGCGCGGCCCAGCTGGCGCCACCGTTGGTCGTCTTGAGGATCGTGCCCGCTTGGCCCATCGCCCAGCCGGTCTGTCCGTCCACGAGGTGGACCTTGAAGAGAGCGTTGTCGGTGCCGCTCTTGCGCACTTCCCAGTTGCGGCCGGCGTCGTGCGAGTCGAGCACCTTGCCGCCGTAACCGACCACGATCACGTGCTCGGGAGTGACGGCCTGCACGTCGTAGAACCGGTCGGTGATGTGGATCTTGCGGTCGACGAGTGGAGTCATCTCCACGTCGCCGTGACAGGCCATCAGTGCCAGCAGCGGCAGGACTCGGAGCATACGGGGAACAAGTGACATCGATCGGAACCTCCTCCTCCGGCCGCGCCGGGGTGCGGTGCGGCCGCAACCCGTCAGCGCTTCTCCCGAACCCTCTCGGGAAACCAGTTGGCGACGGCGTCGCTCTCGACCAGCTGCTGCTGTTCGATCCTCCAGCGGCCGTCGTCGGCGCGGATCAGCGTGTACAGCTCGTACTCGTTCGCACCGCCCTTGTTGATGAACTTGTCGGTCGACTTGAGCAGGTTCGGGACGATGACCTTGTCGCCCTGCGGGCGCGCCGGGAACACCTCGAACGACTCGATCTTGACCTCGGCGATCCGCATGAGTGCGGCCTGTTCCGTCACCCATGCGATCTTGCCCTTCTCCGCCGTCATGTTCGGCGTGAGCAGGTCGTAGGCCGTCGCATAGGCGCCCGACTGCAAGGCGACGAGGTAGTCCCCGACGACGGCCTCGGGTGTCTCCGGCCCGACCGCCACGGTCCCGGCGCCGTGGCAGGCGGAAAAGGCGAGAGCGACGAGGAATGCGCCGGCGGGAAGCCTCGGGTCGATCCGTCGTGTTTGCATGGTGCGTGGAGGGTCGGGCCTGAAGCGTAGCTCTCGGGGCTTATCTTGCGGGAACGCTCCTGCCAAGAGAAATCAGCTCCGAGGCTCGATGGACGGCGTCAGCCCGGCGCATGCGCCGCGAGCAGGGCCTCCGCCGCGGCTCTTCCGGAGAGCGCCGCCCCGGTCGCCCCGGATGTCTCCCGGCCCGGAACTCCGACGGACCACCCCGCGAGACGCAGGGCGGGATGCGCCGACAGCGCCTCCGGCAGCAGCGGAACCGCGAGCGGATCGGCGGATTCACCCCGCCGCACCCAGGATCTCTCCCAGGCGATCGCCGCCTCCGGGTATAGATCGCGCAGCGCGGAGCGGACCAGGAGGGCAAGGCGCCGCACCTCGCTCGGATCGACGGTGTCCTCCGGGACGGAGAGGTGCGCGAGCAGCAGTGCCTGGCCCGGTGGCTCGACGCCCGGCGCCAGCGCGCCGGGCCAACAGAGCCCGATCGGAGCCGGCGGGGCCCCCGGGGCAGCGGAGCCGCCCGAAGCGACCGGAGCGACCAGGCGCAGCAGTGGGGCCGGCTCGTCGTCCGGAGCCCACGGCCGCGCCCGCAAGGCAAAGGCGAAGCCGACGAGTGCACCGCCACCGCTCCCCTGGATCGACGGCAGCGCCGCCGCGAGTTCCGCCGGGAGGAGCTCCGCGAGCGCCGGGCCGGGGACGGCGAGCACCGCGCGGTCCGCCCCGACCTCGGCGAGAAAGGGAAGTTCCTCGCGCTGCACGGCGAGACCGCGCAGGCGTCCCCGCTCGACCTCGAGGCCGACCACCCGGGTTCCCAGACGAAGGTCGACCCCGGCCTCGACCACCGCGTCGACGAGCGACTGCACGAGCGCGCGCGTGCCGGCGATCGGATGGCTCGCGGGCAGGAAGTGCGACGGCGCTTCGGAGGCGAGCCGGCGGAGTTGCCGGGCGAACCACGGTACGGTCGCGTTGGCCGGGTTCGCCGTGCCGAACAGCGCAGCGCTGCGCTGTAGGGCCGCACTTACCGCGGGGTCGAACGCCCGCCCGGCCGCCCACTGTGCGAGCATCCGCTGCGAGCCCTCCGCCACAGCGGCGGACGGGTCCGCCGGCAGCAAGGCGCAGGCCTCGCCGAGGCCGGCCCAGGTGCGCGGCGCGACCGCGTAGAGGGCGCGAACCGCGTCGAGTACCGCCGGCGACGGAACCGCGCCTGGCACCGGGAGAGGATGCGCGCCACCACGCACGGCGCCGCCGTCGAGGACCGCGACGCGCAGGTCGCGGCGCGACGACACCGCGGCGAGAGGCGGGTCGGACACGCCCGCGGCCGCCAGGGCTTCGAGCAGACCCTCGGCCTCCCAGAGCGGCGGCGAGAGATCGACCGCGTACCCCTGGTGCGCGACCGTCTGGAGCCGACCACCCGGCCGGCGAGCGGCATCGACCAGGACGACCCGGGCACCGCCGCGCGCGAGTACGCCTGCACAGACCAGGCCGGCCAGGCCGGCGCCGACCACCGCGACGTCGTGGCGCTCGACAGGAGGGCGCCGGCGCATGGCTTCGATCGGTAGCGTCACGGGGGCGCCGCACCGGTCCGCGACTTCCCTGCCCCGATGGCCGCCGGGCGGGCCCGGTCGTCGGAAGCGTCGGACAGGCGGCGTGACGCCGGGAGCGGCTCTGCGGCGATCATCGTCGCTCGTATAGCGGGCCGACCCTTGGCGCGGAAGGCGAACACCCCGAAGGCTTGCGCGGCGTCCGACCCGCTCGACCGCCGCACTTGACCATTTCGGTCCGCCGCAGTTAGCAGCCATGGATGGCGAATCGACGAGCAAGGCGGGGTTGGGCCGGCGCCCTCGCCGCCGGCGCATGGGTGCTCGCGGCATACGGTTGTGCGAGCGGGGATCCGGAGCAGGCGGGCCGCGAGGCGGCGGCACGCGCCAAGGCAGCCATCCGGGCGATCGACGCCGACGCGTACGACCAGAAGATCGCACCCGAGGTCGTCAAGACGGTCCAGCAGCAGTTGACCGCGATCAAGGAGTACCAGGGCCCGATCGACGGGAAACTCGACCCGGTGACACTGAACGCCTTCGAGGCCTTCCAGCGCAGCCAAGGCGTGACCACCAACGGCATGTTCACCGACAAGCTGCTCGCGAAGCTCGCGGCGGCGGCTGCCGCCGCGCAAGCCGGCAAGTCCTGACCGCGCGCCCCCGGCGCCGGGGCTTCACGCCCCTTGAACGGGTGTCCGCGCGAGGCGGCGGTGGGCCTGTCCGTCGCAGACCGCGCGGGCTCGCGCGACCGCTTCGTCGAGCATCGCCTCGGTGAGCCGCCTGGTCTGCGTGTTCTGGCGGCTCGGGTGGTAGGAGCCGATCATCCGCAATCCGTCGGACCAGCGGATTTCCGTCCCGTGGCCGAAGCCGGCGCGCTCGGTCGGCTCGACGCCGCGCGACCGCTGCGCGCGCAGGGCTGCGTCCCAGGCGATTCGGCCCAGTGCCAGCACCGCGCGCAGCGAGCGCAAGGCCCCGAGTTCACGCTCGAGGAACGGCCGGCAGCATCCGAGTTCCTCCGGCGTGGGGCGATTATCCGGTGGCGCGCAATGCGCCGCAGCCGTCACCCATGCGCCGCGCAGGACGAGTCCGTCATCGCGCGACGCTGAGCGCGGGCGATCGGCGAAGCCGGCGCGGTGCAGCGCGCGATAGAGCCAGTCGCCGCTCGAGTCCCCGGTGAACATCCGGCCGGTGCGGTTCGCACCGTGTGCAGCGGGTGCGAGCCCGAGCACGAGAAGCCGCGCCCGTGGATCGCCGAAGGCCGGCACCGGACGGCCCCAGTATTCATCGTCGCGATGCCTGCGCACCCGGACCCGGGCGACCTCGCGGCAGTGCGCGACGAGTCTCGGACAGAGTTCGCAGGCGATCACCTCGTCGCCGAGCCGCTCCAGGTCCTGCGCGCAGGCGACCCGCGCGCGTGGAGGCGCGACCGCAGCATCCGGTGCGGCCTTCAATCGGCGACGCGCAGCGCGCCGCCCGCGGGCAAGGCGCGCGCAACCGGGCCGCCGACCTCGGCGATGCGCCGGTAGAGGCTGTCGCGCGACCAGACGTAGCGGTGGGTCGCGAAGAGGTGGGCGAGGCCCTTCATGTGGCGCAACGTCAGCATGTTGAGCCGCTGGCGGGTCACGCGCTGGCACTCGTGTCGCACGACCGCGTCGCCCAGATAGACGACCCGCCAGCCCGCGAGATGCATGCGCAGGCAGAGGTCGACGTCCTCGGGCCCGTAGAAGATGCGCTCGTCGAGCCAACCCACCGAGTGGAGGGCGCGCATGCGGATCGCCTGGCAGGCACCCACGACGTAGTCGATGTCGCGGATCCCGTCGTGGTCCCACTCGGCGAGTTCGACCTCCCGCAGGAAGCGGTTGCCGAGGTTGCCCGGAAGCTGGCGCATGACCTTGTCGATGAGCGTCGGGAAAAGCTGGCAACTCGGCTGAACGTGGCCGTCGGGCATGATGAGCCGGGGGCCGGCCACGCCGACGTCCGGCGACGTGTCGAGGAAGTCGAGCAGCCGGGAGAAGGCTCCGGGTACGACGACCGTGTCGACGTCCAGGATGATCGAGTACGGGGTCCGGGCCAGCACGAGACCCTGGTTGCGGGCGGCCGCGACACCGCGGTTCTCGCGGTTGCGGATCAGGCGTGCGCCCGGGGCGCGCTCGCGGACGAGTTCGGGTGTCCCGTCGGTCGAACCGTTGTCGATGACGATGATCTCGCCGACCTCGCCCGGCGATGCCTGCGCGAGGGAGTCGAGGCAGGGACCGACGTGCTGTCGCGAGTTCCAGGTCAGGATGACGACGGTATAGCGCGGACGTAAGGTCTGGCTCACGATTCTCCTCCTGCCGCGCGAGGCGGCTTGCTGCTGCCGATGGTGGCCCAGCGCACGCGCCGGCCGGTGCGCGCGGCGACCTCGGCCGCGGCCCGCGCCCCGAGGCGCACGCCGAGGTTGATCGCGGCGAGCGGCAAGTCGCGACGGCCGATCTGACGTCGGATCTCCGACCAGGGATAGCTCGCGATCGGTTCGCCCTCCGCTCCCGCGACGCGGCGGGAGGCGCGAATCTGGACCTTGCCGGCCTCGGTACGCAGCCGCTCGCGAAAGTAGTCGCCGAGGGTGGCCGGGGGCCGGAAGAAGACCCGGGCGTCCCCGACCGTGAGCAGGCGGTCCCGGCCGAGTTCCGCCGAGAGCCAGCCGTCCTCGAGCAGAAGACCTTCCGGCATGGCCAGCGCGGCGGCGCTGCGCATCGCGTAGAGGCGCCCGCCGACGACGCCGAAGTCGAACCTGTAGGGCAGCGCCGCCGCCCGGGCGACGACGCCCGCCCCCTCGAGCCGCGGCACCTGTCGCGCACTCGCGAGCGCCGCGTCCGGCCGAGTCTCGAGCGCCTCGACCAGACGCAGCAGTGCATCCGGCGCGACGTCGACATCGGCATCGCAGAAGACGAGCAGCGGGGTCGCGCAGGACGAGCGGACGAGGTTCCAGGCGCGGGCCTTGTCGGCCCGCGGCTCGCGGATGACGGCGGTGCGCAGCGAGCGCATGCAGTCGGCGAAGCCCCTGGCGTCAGCGAGTGCCGCGCGCCCCTCCTCGCCGTTCACGCAGATGGCGAAGTGGATCTCGTGTCCGCGCGCGGCGAGGGTTCCCGCTGCGCGTTCGAGCGAACGCAGCGTCGTGCCGAGCGCTGGCTCGTCGGCACGCGCCAGGACGGCGATGGTGATCGCCTCCCGTAACCGTGCCGGCTCCGCCAGGGCGTCGCGGCGCGGGGCGGCGGCCAGGCGGGCCGCCGCCGCGGCCGCGCGGCGCGAAGCCTCGGCGCGCGGGCCGGCGCCAGGACCGCGCAGCGCGACCAGCGCGAGTGCACGATGGTGCCCGGCCGCCCCTCCGCCGTCGCCGCTCAGCCGTTCGATCGCCCAGCGCAGCCCGAAATAGGACGCGGCGGCACAGCGCAGGGCCGCGCTGGCGGCCGCGCCGCGGCGCGAGCGGTAGTCCAGGAGCTGGCTCGCCAGGATGGCCGCCGAGCGCTTTTCGCCGAGCAGCGCCTCTCCGGCCGCGTTTCCTCGATGGTAGATCGACACCTGGGGCAAATAGACGACGGCCTTCCCCGATTCCTGTACGCGCCGGCAGAGGTCCATGTCCTCGGCGTAGAGGAAGAAGCGCTCGTCGAACCCGCCGAGCCGGGCCAACTCCGTGCGGCGCCCGAGCAGGAAGGCCCCGTGGCACCAGTCGACGCGGACCGGCCCCGTTCCCCCGGGAGCCGAGACGCGCGACTGCCAGCGCCCCCCGAGCAGGCCGCGCAGCGAGAAGAAGGGCTCGACCGTGGGCACCTTCTCCCCTCGCTCGTCGACGATCGCGACCGAGACGAGTCCGGTTGCCGGGTCGGCGTCGAGAGCTGCGCGAGCGGCGTCGAGGGCGGCCTCGCCGGCGACGGTATCGGGGTTCAGGAAGAGCACGTGGCGACCGCGCGCCGCGCGCAGCCCGAGGTTGGCCGCCCGGGCGAAGCCCAGGTTCGCCCCGGTCTCGATCCAGCGCACCGGCGCCGCGGCCGCGTCGAGCCGCGCACGGCTCCCGTCGGTCGAGCCGTTGTCGACCACCAGGATCTCGCGATCCGGCCCGGCGACGGCGGCGACGCAGGCCGGCAGGTACTCGGCCCCGTTCCAGTTCACGATGACGATGCTCAGCGACGGCGAAACGACGCAGGTTTCCGGCGCGACCGCGCCGGCCGCACCGGGCGACTCCGTCGGGGCCGCCGGGTCCGGCATCACGTCCAGTACCGGATCCCGCGCAGCGCGTGGCAGGCGTCGCCAAGCAGGACCGAGTAGGCACCCGGCACCTCGGCCCGCAGGCGGTCGAGATCGTGCTCTCCCGCCAGGCGCCCGACCACTTCGCCAAGTTGGACTCTCGCGCGGGCGACCGCGCGCTGGTCGTCGGCACCGAGCTTCACCACGCCGCACTTCACGCCGTAGCCGATATCCTCGATCAGGTGGCCGAGAAACGAGAGCTTGATCGCGTCGGCGTTCAACCGGACCATCGGGTCGTCGCCGCGCAGGGAGGCATCGACCAGCTTCTGCTCGAGTTGCAGCCGGAAGATCGTCGCGCGCAGCAGCCGCTCGAAGCGCCCGGGCAGGGAGCCGCCGCGGTAGCCGTGGCGGAGCGCGTCGATCAGGCCGTAGACCAGGTGCGCGCCGTTGCACGCCTTGCCGTGGACCGGGCCGCGTCCGTAGCCCTTGCCCTGGTCCATGCTCGCGAAGATCGGGGCGTAGACCGCCTCGGTGTCCCGCAGGTGGGCCTCGACAAGATCTGCGACGTCGATCTCCGCACCACGCGCCGTCTTGAAGCGGTCGTGATCGGGCTGGAACTCGTTCGTCAGCACGCAGATCGCCCACGAGGCCTCGTCGTCGCCCGCCCGAGCCGGTTCGTAGACCGCCTCGGATCCCGCGACGATCTCGCGCCGCGTGTAGTTGCCGCGCGGGGTGACGAAGCGGCGGTCGTAGGGCACGTCCGTCGCCTGCAGGATCTGCAGGAAGTGAAAGGGATGACGCTCGAGCGCAGGCGTGAAGCGCGGGTACGACTTGCCGTCGAGGGTCACGATCTCGAGCGAGTCGGCCACCATCTCGTCGAGAATCGGCTTGCCGCCCCTGCGGACATCGGGGCCCAGCGCGAGGATCACGTGCGCCCAGAGCCAGGGCAGGTTCGGCACGCCGGGATCGGCGACGAGCGCCCGGCGATCGATGATCTCGCGCAACAATCCCGCGGTGTGCAGGTCGGCGGCTCGCTCCGGCGAAAGCGCGTCGGCCGCCGCCCCGCCAGGCGTCGCGGACGAAAACGGTACGTCGGCCAAAGCCGGTGCGACGCCGCGTGCGATCGGACCGAACACGCTGGTCGCAACCAGACCCGCACCCCGGCGCAGCAGCCGGCGCCTCGACCATCCTCCGCGTTCCACCCTCACCTCCCCCGCACGATCAGTCGGCGAACAGATCCGCCGCGCCGAACGACCGCGCGAGTTCCGATTGCCGCGCGACATACTCCGCTCCGCCGATCGGCGGACGGAACGGTTCCAGGAAGAGCGGAGCGATTTCCGCGTCGCTGCGCAACCGCCGGCCCTCGATCGCCTCGCGGCGGGCCCGGGCCCGCGGCAGCAGGGCGAGCGCGCCGAGGATTCCCCGCTCGCAGGCCTGCGCCCGCCCCGGCTCGAGGCGGGCCCGCTCCGAGGCGAGCGCCAGGGCGCAGGGCCAGACCCGTGCCGAACGCTCGGGTTCATAGTTCTTGAAGACCGCGAGGAGCGCGTTGCGCTCCAGCAGCTCCATGCGCCGGCCCGGCCCGAGCAGGCCTTCGCTGCCGTGCTCCCGGTGCCATGCGATCGCGCGCGGGGCGACCACGACCCGGTGGCCGAGCACCCAGGCACGCCAGCCGAAGTCGACGTCCTCGAAGTAGGCGAAGAAGTCCTCGTCGAAACCACCCGTCTCGAGGAAGACCGCGCGATCGACCAGCATCGCGCCGCCGCTGGCGAAGAGCGAGGCGAAGGCGTCGCCCTCCGCCCCGCGATTTTCGGGGTCCGCGGGTTCGCCGTGGCCGCGCGGCGCCGCGTGGCCGTAGAAGTTCATCACCCCGCCGTCGAACTCGATCCTCCGCCCCGAGGCGTCGAGGATGCGGGCCCCGACGCAGGCCGCTCCGTGGCGCGCACGCGCCGCGACGAGTTCGCGCAGGAAGTCCGGGTGCACGCGCACGTCGTTGTTCAGCAGGCAGAGCAACGGGGCCGCGGCCGCCTCGGCGCAACGATCGTTCGGCAGGGCGAAGCCCAGGTTGGTCGGCGACTCGAGCAGGCGCACGGCCGGACGCTCCGCCAGCAGCCACTCGCGGGTGCCGTCGGTCGATCCGTTGTCGAAGACCAGGATCTCGATCCGGTCCGCGGGATAGTCCAGCGCGTCGATCGAGGCGAGGCATTCCGCGAGCAGGGTGCGACGGTCGCAGGTGACGATTGCGATCGAGATCTCGGGCGCGCGCCCTCCGGCCGCGGTCACCGCTCGAGTCGGATCCACGGCGGTCAACTCCCGGGCACCGGGCGCGGGGCGAGGCCGTCGGGAAGCGCGGCGAAGGCCGCGCGCAGCGCCTCGGCGTCCGGAGGCCGCGCCGGCGCGAGGTCGGCGAGCCGGCGCAGCGGGTCTCCCCCGCGCCGGTCGACCACGACCAGGTGTCGGTACGCCGGCTCGACGCAGCCGCCGAGGCCAATCGCCCGGTTCGCCGCGCGGTTCGCCTCGGCAAAGGCGCGATCCTGCTCGGGGTGCGAGAGCCAGGCGTTCATCGTCTGCAGGAGCAGCCAGGACGGCAGGTGGCCCGAGGGCAGCACCGCCACCCCGGCGCCGCGTGCGCGGAAGAATGCACAGGTCGCTTCCAGGTCGGGGTGACCATGCGCGAGGTGCTCGGCGAGGAAGCGGTGCTCGTAGCCGTAGCGCGAGCGGATGAACTCGTGCAGGAAGCGGTCGGCGTCGGCCACCCCGGGCGTCGCGAACGGATTGGCCAGCAACAGCAGGTCGCCGGCGACCCGCCAGACCTCCGCGAGCCAGTTCTCGCGCTGTGCCCCCGGCACGTGCTCCAGCACGTCCATCGCGACGACCACGTCGCGCGAGCGGGCGGCAAACGGCAGTGGGCGGCCTGCTTCGACCAGGACGTGCCCGGGCACGTCGGCCCAGCGGGTGTCGACGACGGCCACGTCGAATCCCGGGAAGAAATCCCCGGTCCAGGCGAGGTGCCCGGCATCGCCGCCCATCGTGCCGCCGACGTCGAGCAGGGAGTGCGCCCCGGGCGCGAGCCGCTCGACGACGGCGACCGCCAGCGCATAGCGCTCGTACAGGTCGAAGGGCAGACTCGAGAGCAGCGGCTCGACCGCCGCGGGCGCGGCCGCGAACGCGAGCCGGTGCAGTCGCGACCAGCCGCGCGACAGGGCGAAGCGCAACCCGTGCCCGCCGCAGGGAACGACGAGGCGGGCCCGTCGTACCCGGCGCTCCGGACCGTCGTCGGCAAAGTGCGCCTCGATCCGCCCGTCGAGAGCGACCTTCAGCAGGCCCGGATCCACGCAGTCGATTTCGACCTCGACCTCGAGCGGCGTCGCGGCCGTATTGAGGAGATAGACCATCGCGCCGTCGCCCAGCACGCGTGCGTCGTCGGGCAGGCGCTCGCCGAAACCGCTGCGCAGGCAGGCGCGGAGATGCGGGTCGCCGCTCGTGCGCAGGACCGGATCGGGCGTACCCAGCGCATCCCATGCCACGACCGGTGGCTCGCCCGCACGGCGCCCGACGAGTTCACAGTTGAACTCGGCCTGGAAGAAACGGAGCGTCGTGCCCAGGCCCGCGTCTTCGAAAGCCCGCACCCAGAAGGACGGCGGACGCTCGGCAACGTGGGTCGGCTCCTCGCGGCCGAACAGCAGCGGGTCAGGCGTCGCCGCGAGCAACAAGCCGCCCGGACGCAGCAGGCGCGCGCACTCGGCGACCACCGCCGCGGGGTCGGGCACGTGCTCGAGCACGTCGAAGGCGCTCACGACGTCGAAGGAGGCATCGGCGAACGGTAGATGCTCGGCGTGGGCGAGCCCGACCCGCCCCGCGGCCGTCGGAACGCAGCCGGCGACCCGTTGCGCAGCCCAGCGGCTCGCATCGACACCGAACGCCCGGAACCCGCCGTCGAGCGCCTCGCCGACGAGAAATCCGTAAGCGCAGCCGACGTCGAGCCAGCGGGCACCGTCCCCGACCTCGGCGCGCACGAAGTCCATCCAGTGACGCCACGAGGCGTGGAGGTTCTCGTAGCCGTCCTGCGAGAAGCCGCTGTTCTCGCCCCGGAAGTACCCGGCGCCGTAGCGCTCCTGGAGAACGGTCGAGGGGAGCGGGTGGCTGTCGGCCGGTCCGGATTCCATCGTGCGCGCGGAAACTCTAGCGGCGGGGCCGGTGGGCTTCAATGACCGCGCGCTCCGCGGACGAGCGCCACGAGCAGGGCGCCACCCAGCAGGGAGAATGCCGCGCCGAGACGCACCGAGGCCGGCCGGTAGGCGAGATCGACCTGGTGACGGCCGGGCGGAACCGTAACGGCGGTCAAGGCGCCGTCGACCCGGATGCGCGGCGTTTCCACGCCATCGACGCTCGCATGCCATCCCGGGTGGAAGAGACGCGCGAAGACGAGAAGTCCGCCACCCTCCGAAGCGGTCTCGACCACCAGTTCCTCCTCGCCATCGCGAACGATGGTGGCGCGCCCCGCTGACACGGTCGGAACACCGACGCCAGCCGTGTCGAGATCGGAATCGGCGACGCACGCAACCGCCTCACCGGGATGCTCGCGAACGCAGGTACGTACCGCGTCGGGATCGGGGGCGCTCACGACGCTCGAGGCCATCCAGACCGCGCCCAGAGAACGCGTGTTCTCGTAGATCGTCGCATCCGCGTCGGAATGGCGCACGACGAGCGCGCCGAGCGCCGCCGTGCGCGCCGCGAGCTCGCGCTCGATCCCGGCCGACTCCTCCGCGACCGCGGGAGCCGGTCCGACGCCCCCCGCGAAGATGCGCCGGGGACGGTCGGACTCGAGCCGGATCTCGATCCTCCCGGGCCGGCCCGCCGCACCGACCGGCGCGGCGACGCGGAGATCACGCCAGGAAGCATCGGGTTCCAGCAAGGCGCTCTCGGTCGCCTCGACGCGTTCGCCGCCCGACGCCGTCGACGAGAGTCGCGCGACCACGGTCGCGTTCTCCTCCGCGGCGAGCCCGAGTGCGAACCACGGCGGGAGCCGCTGCAGGTCGAAGCGCATCCGGCAGGGGGTGAGACAGGTCCAGTGGAAGCGCTCCTCGCCACCGCGGGAGTCGAGACCACCCGCGAGGTCCGCGGTCTCGATCGACCAGGTGTCGACGTCGGCGAGCAGGGCCACGAGGCGTCGCGCCGCACTGGCCGAGCGCACGGCACCCGGGAGGTCCGCCGCGCGCAAGGGCGTCCGCGAGAGGATCCAGCGCAGGTCGACCGCCGCCGCGCCCGGACCGGTCGCGGCGAGCAGCGGCAGCGGGTCGGCGAGGATCCAGGTGACGCCGCGACTCGGTGCCACGACCTCCTGCAGCGTGCGCCAGGCATCGGCCGGCGTGAGCACGTCGATCGAGCGCAGGTCGCGGAATCCGAGCGCGCCGGAGACCAGTGGCGGAGCCAGGTCGGCCGGGCCGCTCATGCGTCCCGGTCGATCCCGTTCGAGCGCGCGCAGCGCGTCCACCCACGGCGCGGGCGTGAAGAGCGGCACGCGTCGTGGGCGCGGCACTCGCGCGTTCCAGGCGAGTTCCGCGACGAGTGCCGCGGCGAGCAGCCAGGCGAGATACGGTTCGGCCGTGCCGACGCGCCGCGGCCCATGTCGGTCGGACGCGGGCGTGAGCCCAAGTCCCGCGAGCAGGGCCAGCGCGAGATAGGCCGGGAAGCAGTACTTCACGAACTGGATCGACCCGACGAGCGGAATCCCGGCGAGAGAAACGGGGAGCAGTCCGTGGATGCGCCCGAAGAAGAGCAGTGCAGTCGCGCCAAGCGCCCATGCGATCGGCCGACGGCGCGCCCGGACGAGTCCCGCGGTCGCGGCGAGCAGCACGCCCGCGCCGGCGTAGGGAAGCCCCGCAGCGGGGGACCCGCCCGCGACGCGTCCGAGGAGCGACCATGCGCTCGAGGCCGGGACCGTCCACTCGGATTGCGTACTGCGCCCGGCGCGCACGAGCGGACTCGCCTGAGACCAGGTCTCGGCGAACGGCACGAGGGCCACGCCCGCCAGGAGTGCGCCGAGACCGAGCCCCGCGGCCGCAAGGGCGAGGCGAGCCGCAACACGCGGGCGCGGGGCACGACGCCCCGGCGTGCTCCCCGGGTTCTCCGTCGCCTCGGCGACGAGCCAGGCGACGCCCGCGACCCCGGCGACGAGCGCGCTCTGCGGCTTCAGTCCGAGCAGTCCCGCGGCGACGGCAAGGGCGAGCAGGGCGACGCCGCGACGCCCGCTCTCGGGCAGACCGAGCGCAGCACAGAGTGCCAGCGGCACGAAGGCGTCGGTGTGCAACGGGTGGTGGGCGATCCAGGCGACGGTCTGACCCGACAGCATGATTGCGCCCGCCGCGGCGAAGGCACCCGCCGGCCCGCACCCGAGGCGCCGCGCGAGGAGCCAGGTGAAGACGCCGAGGGCGAGCGCGCGCGCGAGCCAGGCAAGGTCCTGAACCCGCGCTCCGGGGTACAGTTCGACCGGCCACTGCAGCGGCGCGAGCGCCGCGGTATTCGGATTGCCGAGCAGCGGCAGGCCGAGTCCCTCGCGCGCATTCCACAGCGGCAGGCGACCCGAAGCGAGCGCGTCGTGCACCAGGTAGGGAGCGGGTTCGTCGACCCAGGCCGCGCCCTCGGGATCGCGCACGGCCGTGCTCGCGGACATCGGGGAAGCGCCCACCGGGCCGCCAGGCAACACGCCGGGGACGCGCGAGGACGGCGACAACGTGCGTCCCGCGAAGAGCACGTCGGCAAAAGCGACGACGAGGGCGACCAGCAGCAGCGCGATCGCCAACAACGCGCCCCTGGCCGGGGGCACGGCCGCGCCCACGCCGGCTTCCAGCCCCGGGGGCACGGCCTCGCTCACCATCGCGCGACGAGCGCTCCCGCGGTGAGGCCGCCGCCGACCGCGTTCAGCACGACGACCTTTCCCGCGGCGAGTCGCCCCGCCGCGAGCGCCTCGGAGAGCGCAACCGGGATCGAGGCCGCCGACGTGTTGCCGCAGCGGTCGAGGTTCAGTTCGACCCGCCCCTCGGCGATCCCGAGTTGCGCGATCATCGACCGCACGATGCGCAGGTTGGCCTGGTGCGGCACGAGCAGGTCGACGTCGCTCGCCGCGAGACCGGCGATCCCGAGCACCTCGCGGGTCAGGGCGACCGTGTGTTCGACGGCGGCGCGGAAAACCTCGGCGCCGCGCATGCGCAGCCAGGGATCAATGGGGTCGATGCCGTCTTCGGCATCGTTCGTCGGGACCGCGCCGGACACGGAGGCAGGCTCTGGATCGCGCAGGGCCGAACGTACGAACAGGATCGGCGCCGGCGCGCCC
>CAMBZJ010000018.1 GCA_945872365.1 Klebsiella pneumoniae | reverse complement strand
GGCCCGTCGCGCAAGCGACGGGCCTTCTTGCGTTTGACAGGCGCGTGCCAGGATCGGTCCGAAGCCACTGATTGTCAGCTCGGTCCGTTCGACGTGGGCGCCCGTATCGGTCTATGGTCAACGGTGCCCTCGATCCGCCAGCCCGGGGGCTCTCACGAGGTAACTCACGATGCGCTCACAGGACATGATTCTCGTTAGCGTCGACGACCATGCAGTCGAACCCCCGGACATGTTCCAGCGGGCGCTCCCGGTGCAGTTTCATTCGGTTGCGCCGAGGGTCGTTCGCAAGAAGGATGGGTCCGACGTCTGGGTTTTCGACGGAAAGCAGATCCCTAACCTCGCCTTGAACGCCGTGGTTGGTCGCCCTCCGCAGGAGTACGGAATGGAGCCGACCTCGTACGACCAGATCCGGCCGGGCTGTTGGAACGTGCACGAGCGCATCCGCGACATGAACGCGAACGGAGTCCTGGCGTCGCTCTGCTTCCCGTCTTTCCCGACGTTCACCGGCATGAAGTTCGCCGAAATCGCGGACAAGAACGTCGCCGCGGTCATGATCCGCGCCTACAACGACTGGCACATCGGCGAATGGTGCGGCGCGTATCCCGGTCGCTTCATCCCGCTTGCCCTTCCGATGATGTGGGATCCGAAGGCGACGGCCGACGAGGTGCGACGGGTAGCGCGCTTGGGTTGCCACGCTTTGAGTTTTACGGAGAGCCCGGAGAAACTCGGGTTCCCGAGCTTTCACAGCGAACACTGGGACCCGCTCTGGGAGGCCTGTTCGGACGAGGGTACCGTGCTCGCCGTTCATATCGGCTCGGGAGCGGGCATGACCTTCAACTCGATGGACGCGCCCGTCGACGTGATGATCACGACGACGCCGATCAAGATCGTCGACTTCGCCGCCGACATCCTCTGGTCGAGGGTCCTGTTGAGGTACCCGAAGTTGCGGATCGCCCTCTCGGAGGGTGGAATCGGCTGGATTCCCTACTTCCTCGAGCGCGCCGACTACGTCCACGACCATCATCACGCGTGGACCCATCACGAGTTCGGCGGGCGACGGCCCAGCGAGGTTTGGAAGGACCACATGGTCACGTGCTTCATCGATGACGCGACCGGGATTCTGCTTCGCGACCGCGTCGGCCTGGACACGATCACCTGGGAGTGTGACTACCCGCACTCCGATACGACATGGCCGCGCTCCCCCGAGATCCTCGCCGAGAGCCTCGTCGGCGTGCCGGACGCCGACGTGAACAAGATCACGCATGAAAACGCCCTGCGGATCTTCCGCCTCGACGCCTTTCATCACCGCCCGCGGGAGCGCTGCACCGCGGCCGCGCTTCGGGCGGAGTCACCCGACGTGGACTTGTCGGTGAAGAGCGTACGTGGTGGCGTTGCGCCGACGGAGGACGGTCAGCGCCCCGTCACGACCAGCGACGTCCTGAGGCAACTCGCGGGCGCGTTCGCGACACCAGCCGATTGACCGGCCACAGCCGATCAAGCCACTCTGCCGTCGGTGCCGACGAAACGCAGCCCCGCTTCCTCCGCCGTCATCAGGACGCCACCGAGGGGGGGCCGCGTGTCATCGGATGCCACTGCGAAGATCGTGCAGTCGATCATGCGAACGAGCGCGTCGCAGGAGATCTCGAATCGCGGCGCCCCCCCGCGCCGCGGAACGAGCGTCTGCGCCGCACGATCGGCTCGCTCGCGCAGCCGTGGATCAACTTCGCGAGATCTGTTCGGCGAGAAAGCCAGCGGCTCGATCGAGGTCGAAGGGCCAAGCGTATCGGATGTCGACCTCGGGATGCAGCTTTCGGGCCTGCTCCACGATCTCGGGGATCTCTAGTTCGGAATGCGATCCGCCGGGCGTGAACATGGTCGTAGTCAGGACGAGTCGCTGGAAGCCCTCGACGACGAGATCCTCGATGGCACTTTCGAGGCTGGGAGCGCAGAACTCGTTGTAGGCTACGACCAGCCGTCTCGGCGCCACCCTCGGTGCCAGGCGAGCCGCGATCGATTCAAGTCCGGCGGCGTAGGGATCCGTTTCGGGCGTGCGCGGCCAGTCGCGAATCCTTGCGTCGAGCTCGGCCTCCCGCGGGCTCATCTCGATGCGCCCCGAGGCTCTTCGCTGCGCCTCGAGCCGCTTCAGCTCGGAAACCAGTTCGCCTGGGCAATCGGCGGGGATGCCACCGTGCCCGACTAGGATAACGGCCTCTTTAAGTTCCGACATGAGATGAACCTACCCGCGATCGGTAAGGCCCGCCAGAGCCGTGCGTTACTTGCCTCGCTGCCGATCCGGGCTAAACTCGACGTCGTGTCGCGAGTCCGGCAAGGTCCGGCGGACGTCGAAGGTATCCTTGGAAAATGTCCTGATCGCGGGCTGTGGCGACGTCGGTCTTGCCCTGGCCGAACTCCTGCTCGCCGATGGCACCCCGGTTCGAGCCATACGCCGCCAGCAGGAACAGCTGCCCCCCGGGGTGACGGGTTTTGGCCTCGACCTGCGAGATCCCCGGCAACTCGCAGCGCTTCCCGGCGATGTCGAGGTGCTCGTCTTCGCGGCCTCGGCCGACGAGAGCAACGAGGTCTCCTACCGGTCCTTGTATCTCGACGGCTTGCGCAACGTGCTTGAAGTCCTCGTCCGGAAGGGCGCGCCTCTGCATCGCGTCGTCTTCACGTCGAGTACGTCAGTCTATGGACAGACCTCCGGAGAATGGGTCGACGAATCCTCGGCGACGAACCCGCCGGGCTTCTCGGGGCACGTGATGCTCGAAGCCGAGCGGATGGTGGCCGACTGGTCGGCAGAGCGTGGGTCCATCGGCTTCTCCGTACGGTTCGGCGGAATCTACGGGTCCGGTCGAACGCGCTTGATCGATCTCGTGCGAAGCCGGCGAGCGACCTGCGGTGATGGTCCCCCGCGGTTCACGAATCGCATCCACATCGACGACTGCGCCGGAGTCCTCCACCACTTGCTCCGAAGCGAGTCGCCAGCATCGATCTGGCTCGGCGTCGACGACGATCCCGCGGAGCAATGCACCGTCTATAACTGGCTCGCCGAGCGTCTCGGCGTACCACCGCCCAGCCGCGCGCCATGGGACCCGGGGTCAGTCCGCGGTGCCGAGCGGAGCAACAAGCGGTGCAGCAATTCGAGGCTCCACGCGGCTGGCTATCGCTTCCGGCATCCGAGCTTCCGCGAAGGGTACGCCGCGATGATTGAAGCACTCGTCCCCCGCGAGGGATCTGCCCGGGAGTCCTAGCGAGCGGGGTGGCGACTCGGGTCAGGGGTGCCCCAGAAGCCAGCGGACGGCGAGTCGCTGCGCGGGCCCCAGAATGTTGCGCAAGGCCCCCGTGAAGATGAGCGCTAGCAGGATCGGCATCCCGAGCCGCCGGATCGTCGCGACAAGCCCGTCGAGTGAAGGCGGCAGCAATCCCTCCAAGACGCCAAAACCGTCGAGTGGCGGAACCGGGAGAAGATTGAATACCGCCAGTGCGACGTTGACCAGAACGGAGAAGAGGGCGAACCAGAACAGGCACTGGGCAATCGGTCCCGCCGTCTCGAGGGCGCGCAGGCTAGACGCGAGGGCGGCAAACAAGCCTGCCAGGATCAGGTTGGATAGGGGGCCGGCTGCAGATACCAGCAGACGGGCTCGTCTCGGATCGCGGGCTCGTTCCAGGACCACCGGCACGGGCTTGGCCCAGCCGAAGACGGGTGCACCGCTCAGGGCGAGCATTGCGGGAAGCAGGATCGTCCCGAAGGGGTCGACGTGGCGCAAGGGGTTGAGGGTGATCCGGCCGAGATCCCTGGCCGTCGGGTCGCCGCACCACAGAGCTACTGCACCGTGGGCGGACTCATGGACGCAGACCGCGAATACGAGGGCAGCTACCTGGAGGACGACCATCAAAGTGTCGTTGTTCATGCGTGGACCCTTCCCTGCGAATCGAGCCGTACCCCGGTGAGGCGCTCGCTGAGTTCCCAAAGTCGACCTGCCGCGATCTCGTCGAGCGCAGCTGCGGAGGGCCGCTTTTCGCGGCCATCCGCGAAGTAGCCGCCACTCACGTCGGCGAGGTCGCTCGCCGTCGCAAGTCGGATCGAGGTCGAGGCACCGGCGGCGGGCGTACGGAAGAATGGTGACAGCAGCCGGATCAGGCTCTGGGCGATCTTCCCGTTGTTCCTCCCGAGTCCAGTAGCGACCGCACCCGGATGAAGGCAGTTCACCGTGACGCCGAGGCCGCTGATCCGACGCACCAATTCGCGCGTGAACAGGATGTTCGCGAGCTTCGAGTGCCCGTACACTCGCAGCGTCGCCCATCCATGCTCGAAACCCGGGTCGTCGAAACGAATCCCGGGGGCGAGCCTGTGGGCCTCGGATGCAACGTTGATCACGCGCGCCGGCGCGCTTTCCACGAGGCGATCGAGCAGGAGCAGCGTGAGGGCGAAGTACGCGAGGTGATTGACCGCGAACATCACCTCGATGCCGTCCACCGTCATCGATCGTCGCAGGTTGACGACTCCCGCGTTGTTCACCAGAACATCGAGTCGCGGACACTTCCCGATGATCTCGCGGGCGACCCGCCTCACGTCGGACCGGGAGCCGAGATCGCCTTGAAAGACGATTGCTTCGCCACCGGCTTGCTCGAGAACGCCTGCCGTCGCACGTGCACGCTCCGAGTCGCGGGCGACGATCCCGACCCGGGCGCCCCGCCTCGCGAATTCCAGCGCAGTCTCCCGGCCAATGCCGGAGGTGGCACCCGTCACGATGCAGGTAAGCCCCTCCATCGACTCCCGGGTGCTCACCCGGTGAAGGTCCAGTGCGGCCAACCGGGCGTCGCCCCGAACGACCGATCGACCCGGGCCGACGGAGGACGCGGCCGAAGGACGGCGCGAACGCGCCGCAAAGTCTCGGGTGGACCGTCGAGGATGCCAGTCGGCTGGTCGCGAGTCGTCATGGGAGTACGTTTGAGCCGGAGCCGACCGGGCGAGGCGCGAGGAACAGCCCGCATAGCATGGCACCGGTCCGCGAAGACGTCCAGACACTCTCCCGCGGGAGGCGGGGCCGGACCCGCACGGCTCCGCCCCCGCTCTGGCGGGAAGCGCGTGCCGCGGCTAATACACGCGAAGTTCAAGACGAAGGAGGCGACCCGGCATGACAGGCGAGATCTACGCGACCCCCGAGCATGCAAGCTTTCGCGACACCGTGCGCAAGTTCGTCGACGACGAACTCGCACCGCGGGCCCGCGAGTTCGACGAGATGGGGCGCATCGACAAGTCGCTCTACCGACGCATGGGCGAGCTGGGAATGCTCGGGATTCGCTACGATCCCCGCTGGGGCGGCTCCGGGCTCGACTGGTCCTACTCGGCAGTACTCTTCGAGGAAATGTCGCGTTGCGACAATGCCGGCGTCTGCATGGGTATCAGCGCCCACACGGACATGGCGACACCGTCGCTCCACCAGTTCGGTTCCGACGACCTGCGCGAACGCTACCTCGTGCCGGCGATCCGCGGGGAAATGGTTGGTGCGATCGCCGTGACCGAGCCGGACGCCGGTTCGGATGTCGCCGGGATCAAGACGCGAGCCGTTCGCGACGGTGATCACTGGGTGATCAACGGCTCGAAGATGTACATAACCAATTCGGCGACCGCGGACTTTCTCTGCCTGCTCGCCGTGACCGATCCGACGGCCGGGCATCACGGCTTCTCGCAGATCATCGTGCCGACCGACGCGCCCGGCTTCAGCTATCGGCTGCTGGACAAGATCGGGAACCGCGGTTCGGACACCGGGCTGCTCTTCTTCGAGGACGTGCGGGTGCCGGTCGGAAACACGATCGGCCAGGCGGGCCGCGGCTTCCAGCAGCAGATGATGCAGTTTCAGGACGAGCGTCTGGTGGCCTGCGTGAGTTCGAACGCCTCATCCCGGCACATTTGGGAGATCACCCGTCGGCACTGCGAGCAGCGGATCCTCTTCGGCAAGCCCCTCAGCAAGCTGCAGGTGACCCAGTTCAAGCTGGTCGACATGCTGACTCGGGTCACCGCCGATCGCGAGTTGGTGCATTCCTGCATTCGTAAGCGGATGCGAGCTGAGGACGCGACGCTCGAGATCTCGATGGCGAAGTTGGTGGTTGGGCGAACCTCCCGCTTCGTCGCCGACGAGTGCATCCAGTTGCACGGCGGCATGGGGTACATGACCGAGAGTGCGGCGGGACGCGCCTTCGTCGATTCGCGCCTGATCTCGATCGGTGGAGGCGCCGACGAGACGATGATCCACTACATGGCGAAGATGATCGGGCTCTGAGGACGATGCGTTCGAGCGCGCTCGGTGTCGTTGGCCGGTTGCGGGTCTATGAAGGAGATGGGGCCGGTCCGGCGGGGGTGTGGTTCTCCCCACCCCCGCCGGACCGATGACCTGCCGGGGTGTGTGCCCGGCGGTGCCTTTCAGGTCTTCGGCCCGGGAAGACATCTCAGGCGGAGCGTGTCGGGATCGCCGTTCGCGATGTCGCGGTAGGTGACCTTCGGCTTGAGCCGCAGGCCTTTCCCTTCGACCGGAACGACCACGTGGTAGCGCTCCGAGCAGGTCTCCCCGGGGCCGGCCGGCTTGGGGACGGAGTCGAGGGCGCCCAGCAGGGAATTGCGCGCATCGAGGTATCTTCCGGTACTCTGACTCTTCGGCTCGATCACCTGCCACGAACCGATCTCGGCCGGACGACAGCTCAGGCGATCGTCGCCACCTCCGAGACACGACCAGAGGCGCAGCCTGCAGGTCCCCGGCGCCGGATCGAGGTCGCATGAGGGGTCGTTGTCGACACAGACCTGGTCGTTGCGGGGAATGCCCCGTGCATTCATGCGCACCTGATCGGGGTCGATCATCATGGCGAACTCGTGACCGCAATCGAGGGTCTTGGATCCGCCGCCGGGGATCCTGAGGTCCGGTGGCCTCCGGGTGCAGTTCGAAGTGCAGGTGCTCTCGGCCGCACCGTTGAGGGAGCCGTCGTCGCATTCCTCCGAGCACTGCACGACGCCGTCGCCGCAGGCCTCCATGCGGCAGCGGGACGAGCAGCCATCGCAGTCCTCCAGGTTCCCGTCGTCGCAGGCTTCGGTCGTCTCGAGGATTCCGTTTCCGCAGACTGAGTCGTTGGGCAGGCAGTGCAGGCGCATCCGGACGGAGTCCATCGTCGCACCGCTGGAGTCATGTGCACCCAGGTTGAATAGTTCGACCTTCTGCGCCCGGCTGGTCCTGGGAACCCGCAGCTGGAAGGGTGCGGTGCAACTCTCGAAGGCCGCGATGGGCGGGCCGGACTGGACGGAGGTCGAGCCGACCCTGACGGTCCCCCCGAGGGCCCGCAGAGCATCGGCGATGGCCGTCGTGTTGGCGCGGTCGATGGCGTTACCGCCGTTCAGGTCGGAAGGTGACTTCACGACGACGTCGGTGATCGACCCGACGCTTGCCGTGCAATCGGCCAGCCGCGGGTCGTTGCCGCGGACGCAGATCCGAGCTTGGAAGCCGCAGCCGAGGTCGTTGCGCCCGTCGCGATCGCAGCGATCGTCTCCATCCAGGCAGTACTGGTCCAGGGCGGGGAAGCCGGTGTTCGGGTTCAGGCGAGGTTCGTCGATCGCGAGATCCCACTGGGCGAAGCAACCGTGGTTGATCGTGGTCCCGACCCAGCGCGCCCCGCCGATCCCGGGTAGCCGGCAGTCGGCCTCGCAGCCGTCACCGGAGACGGTGTTCCCGTCGTCGCAGGTCTCCCCGCACTCGGTAACACCGTCGCCGCAGATCCGGTCGATGCGCTTGCAGTCGGCGGAGCACCCGTCGCAAGCGACGTTCCCGCCGTCGTCGCAGGCCTCGCCGGGGTCGAGCACGCCGTCGCCGCATACGGCAAGGAGGGTGCAGCTCGGAAGCGTCGAGTCGATTCGGGAAACCGGTGCGGGTGAGATCGCCGATCCTGCGACGAGGCTCGGCGTTCCGCTGCGCAGCACGAGTTCGTTCGTCGCCTCCGCCTTCAGTTGTCCGGCAATCGTCAGGGTGCCGCCGGCGATCAGGCGGTTGAAGCCCAGAAAGCCGAGGTGAAAGTCGCCATTCGTCAGTAATTTCCCGGAGGCTGCGACTGTCACGTTGCAGCCTTGGATCGAGATCGTTCCCGCGGTCGAGTCGATACCGGTTCCGCTTGCGTCCACGACCCCGGCGACCTCGATCCTTCCTGCGGTCGACAGGACGTCGAGGGCACCGCCCCCATCCCGACCCGACAGGTCGATCGAACGCAGCACGGTGTCGCCACCGGCACGCAGATCGAATTCACCCCCTCCATAGGTTCCCGTGGCGCCGATCGTGACTCCCGTGGCTTGCGTGAAGGTGCTCGCCGCCGTCACGTCGAGGGTTCCGCCGCTGCACTCCGTTCCGCCATGGAGCGCGATGCCCCCATTGACGGTGACCGATCCGCCCCCGACCACGGTGACGGAACCGCCGTCGCCGCAACTTCCGTCCGAGCCACTACCGCCGGTCGCCACGATCTGTCCCAATGTCACGTCCCCACCTGCCGCCACGTCGACCGTGCCGCCGGAGCCGTCGGGGGCTCCGCCTGTGAGATCGACCTTGCGCGACAGCACGACCGCCCCGGATTCGCTCTCGACCGAGACTTCACCTCCCTGTCCGGGGCCCGAGCCGTCGAGGGCGCCATTCACCGCAACGCCCGTTGCCGCCGTGATGGAGAGGCTTCCACCCCAACTCGCAGGTCCGGTGGCGCCGAACACGAGATCGCGGGAGATCGCGACGCTGCCGCCTGCAGTCAGGTCGATCGACCCCCCGGTCGCGTCGGGCCCGGACGCCCCGGCGTCGAGAAGGCCCGAGACGGTCAGGTTCCCCGTTGCATCTAGGGAGATGGTGCCAGCCGATCCCCGCTGGGTCGTGCCTGCGTCGGAACGGACCACGATACGTGCGAGCGTCGTACCCGCCGACTGGACGTCGATGTCGCCATCGCTGGCTTGGAGAACGACGACGGCGTCATCGCCGTTGCCCATGATGCGCGCGCCGGGTTCGAGGACGATCGAGCGCGCGACGAGTGTGATCACCCGCGCACCCGGTGCGCTGCCGACCGTGAGCACGGCGCTCGGCCTGAGCCGAAGCGCCGTCGAGGCGCCGAAGTCGAGACGGGATCCGGCTGGGACCGAATAGCTCCCGGAGACGTTGCACGGGTTGCCCGTGCAGAGATCGCCCGGAGCCAGAGCGCTTGCGAGGGCAGGGCGAAGGAGCAAGAGCCCGGCGATCGCGAGTGCCGAACCGGCCCGCGCGCCCTGGGTCCATCGCGGCCGCATGTCGGGCGCGACCGGCCCTGGATCGGAAGGATTCGTATCCGCGTGGTACGTTGTCATTGCCGCCTCCTTTTCCGAGTGCCGTCTCGGCGACGGGCACTGGACTGCTGGATCGACCGCCGGCGCGGGGCGATCCCGTTGAACGTGTCCGGGCCACCGGACCATCCGGTGATTCCCCGTGTTGATCCTCCGATGGAGCCGAGGAGCGCCGGGCTAACACGCCCGCCTACGAGCTCGAAAGACCAAAAACCGCTTTCGGCCGCGATCATGTCGACCCTGCATTTGGTCCCACGCTGCATGGCAGCGATGCTGCGAACTCGGTCGGGAGTTCGCGTGCGCACCGGCGATGCGGCGGCGGGTCCGGAGGACTTGGCCCTCGCGGCTCGTTGCGCTATGGCAGGCGATCTTGCCGGAGGTGTCCAGGATGAGTGCTCCCACCGCGATCACCCACGTCCACGCCCGCGAAGTGCTCGACTCGCGTGGCAGGCCCACCGTCGAGGCCGAGGTCCGGCTCGCCGGCGGGGCCTCCGGTTCGGCGATCGTACCCAGTGGGGCCTCGACCGGAGCGCACGAGGCCTTGGAACTTCGCGACGGCGACCCCGCCCGTTACGCCGGAGCCGGGGTTCGCAAGGCGGTCGAGAACGTCCGCGGCTCGGTCGCTCGCGCCGTCGAGGGGCTCGACGCCAATGACCAGCGCAAGGTCGACGAGGCCATGCTCGCGGTCGACGGTGACCCCCTCAAGAAGCGGCTCGGTGCCAACGCGATCCTGGCCGTTTCCATGGCGACGGCGCGTGCGGCCGCGCATGCGGCGGGTGTTCCGCTCTACCGCTGGCTCGGCGGCGAGGAGGCTTCGCTTCTACCGGTGCCCTTCATGAACGTTCTCAACGGCGGGCAGCATGCGGTCGGTGGCGTCGACTTCCAGGAGTTCATGCTCGCCCCGATCGGATTCTCGACGTTTTCGGATGCCCTGCGGGCCGGAAGCGAGTGTTACCACGCCCTAAAGAAGATCCTCCACGACCGCGGCCTCTCGGTCGGAGTCGGCGACGAGGGCGGGTTCGCCCCGGCGCTGGGAAGCAACGAGGAAGCCCCGGAACTCCTCCTGCGGGCGATCGAAAAGGCAGGTTACCGGCCGGGCGAGGACATTGTCCTCGCCCTCGACCCGGCGACGACCGAACTCTTCGAGAGCGGTCTCTACTCGCTTGCGCGAACGACGGGCGAGAAGAAGACCAGCGACGAGATGATCGCGCTCTGGGCCGATTGGTGTGCGCGCTTTCCCATCGTGTCGATCGAGGATGGCTTGGCCGAGGACGACTGGGAGGGGTGGGCGAGACTGACGGCCCGTCTAGGCGACCGAACGCTGCTCGTCGGGGACGATCTCTTCGTCACGCAGAAGAGCCGGCTCGAGCGCGGCATCGCAACAAAGGTCGCCAACGCGATCCTCGTGAAGTTGAACCAGGTGGGTTCGGTGACTGAGACCCTCGAAACGATGGCGACGGCGCGCAAAGCCGGGTACGGCCAGATGATTTCCCACCGCTCGGGAGAGAGCGAGGACGTCTTCATCGCCGATCTCGCGGTGGCGACCGGTGCAGGTCGGATCAAGACAGGCGCCCCCGCCCGTTCGGAACGGGTCGCGAAATACAACCAGTTGCTGAGGATCGAGGAAGAACTCGGTTCCCGGGCGCGCTACGCCGGTCGCGAGGCGGCCTCTCTCAGCACGCGGAGATAGCCCTTCGCCACCCAGGCTCCGTCGAGTGCGCCCCGCTCGCGCAGCAGGGCGTGGAGCCGCGGAAGATTGTAGTGCGGCACCGTCATCAAGAGGTGGTGCTCGAGGTGGTAGTTGACCCGGTTGGGCGCGACGAAGAGTCGCTCGAGCGGGTTGGCGATCGTCGTTCGGGTGTTGCGCAACGGGTCGGCGGGATCTGGCGCCAGCGCATGCTCGGCGATCGCCCGGATGCGGGTCACGAGTTGGAACGTCGTGAACCAGGCACCGACCCACAGCAGGTAGAGAGCCGGGTGTCCGGCGATCGCGAGGAGGAGCAAGAGAACGGCATTCGTCGCGATGACCCCGCGCAGGTGGCGCAGCCCGCCGAAGGTCCGCGATTGGCGACCATGGGATCGGCCGAGATCGCGGGAGAGTGTCGCGCGTGCGCGTTTCCAGCCGGTCTGCCCGCTGAGGTCCCGCCAGACCTTCCGCCGCAGACTCGCCCGGGTGATCGGAAACGGCTTGACGAGCCCGAGGTCGGGGTCTTCCTCCGTGTAGTTCTTCGCGTGGTGCTGGAGGTGGTAGGCGCGGTAGGGCAGCACGTCGGCCCAGACGGGGTAGCCGCATAGCCAGTTGCCGAGCAGGTCGTTCAGGCGCCGGTTGCGAAAGAGGGCGCGGTGGGCTGCGTCGTGCATCAGGATCGCCAGCCCGAGTTGCCGCGCGCCGATCACGGCGAGTGCGAGGAGGACCGAGAGTGGATTCGGCCAGTAGGCGACCAAGGCGAACGCGGCTCCCACGAGACCCCAATCGACCAGTAGCGACGCGACGGACTTGACGTCGCGATGAACGACCAGCTCCCTAATTTCCTCTCGCGCGAGAACGGATCGCCAGCCGGGCGTGGTCGCGGGTGGCAGCTCCGCCGGTAGGGGCATCTCGCGGGACGCGCCGTTCATCGGGCTGTAACGTAGTTCGCCGGGATCCGGCCGACAAGGGGGGCACGAGCGGCCCGCGTACCGGGCGATCGCGGGCCGGTCATGACCTGGCCACGCGGCGCTCCGCGGACCAGGAGCCCGGAGCGAATCCATCGAGACGGGCGCGGCGATGCCGGAACAGCCACTGCCCCTCGATACGGGTGTAGACGTCCCGGTAGCGCCCCCAGTGGTCGAGGCCCCGTTCAGTCACCACAAGAAAGTAAGCGACCCCGCGGGCCTCGTCCGGTGCGACGACGTCGATACGCAAGTTGGAGACGTGGTGGCGGATGAACGCAGCTCTGGTGACGCTCTTCAGGTCCGCGCCGGCTCCGGTAAGAAACCCCTGGATCGCGTCGCGTCCGTGCGCCTCGGGAGCGTCGCCACCGTGCAGGACCCCGTCCTCGGTGAACAAAGCGAGCAACTCCTCGAAGCGCCCGCTGTCGGCGAGGTGGGCATAAGAGGCGACGAGTTCGCGGATCGCCTCGCGAGCGACAAGTTCGGTGGTGTCCATTTTCAAACGGTGACATGCGGCTGTCGACCCGCCGCCACGATCGACACCGCCACCGACTTGAAGGCCGGGGTGGCCGAGCGGCCGTCACTCGTTCGGGGAACCAGGACGTTCGCCTCCGGGTAGTACATGGCGACGTTACCGGGGGGGAGTTCGCCGAGTCGGACCAGGACTTCCATGCGCCCTGTGACGTTCTCGACGACGACGGATTGATTGCGGACGAAACCACGATCGCGCACGTCCTCGGCGTTCATCAGCACGACGTCGCGACGCTCGTTTCCACGGTAGAGATCCTCGTCCTCGTAGACGACGGTATTGAATTGCCCCTCGGAGCGAAGTGTCATCAGCCGGAATTGCCCTGGTTCGAGTCGCATCTCGGGTACCGGCGTCGGCAGGGCCGTGGCGCGTCCCGAGACGGTGTCGAAGCGGCGGTCGCGCAGGATGCGCCCCTCGACCTCGAATTCGCGCCGGGTGCGGTCGATCTCGCCGATCTCCGCATAGCCAGGCACGACCGCTGCGATGACGCGGCGGATCGCTACGTGGTCGGCGAGTTCGCCGAAGTCCACCGGTCCGGGTGGCAGAACGGCCTTGGCGATCGCCGCCACGATCGACGTCTCGGAGCGCATTTCGAGGGAGACTGGCTGCTCCCCGCCGTCCGAGAGGCGCACGAAGCTGAACATGCTCTCCTGCGTGGTGGCTTGCGACTCCTCGTCGCGTGCGAGTGCGGGCAGGATCAGGTTGATCCGACCGCGTCCGTGGACGTGCCCCTCGTTGAGCGTGGTCGTGACGTGGATGGTAGTGCCGACACGGCGCAGTGAGTCTCCGGCCCATGTCCGGTCGGGCGAAGCGGCGAACAGGTTACCTCCGAGAAGAAGCGCGACGTCGATCTCTCCGCGTGCAGCAGCCTCGACCGAGGCCAGAGTATGAAGTCCGGGGGTCTCCGGAACCGGGATGCCGTAGAGCTCGCCGAGACGCCGCGCGAACTCGTTCCTGAGCGTCGGGGCGACACCGACCGAACCGACACCCTGCACGTTGCTGTGACCGCGAATCGGGAGCAGGCCCGCCCCCTCGCGGCCGACCATTCCCCGTGCCAGTGCAAGGTTGACGATGGCCTGGACGTTGTCGACGCCGTGCAGGTGGTGAGTGATCCCCATGGCCCAGGCCCAGATGGTCTTGCTGGAAGCGGCGATGATCTCGGCAGCCTGGCGCACCTGCTCGGGCGGTACGCCACAAGTCGCGAGCAGATCGTCGCGGTTCGTGGCGCGCAGGTCCGCGAGTACGACGTCCCAACCTTCGACATGCGCGGCCAGGAAGGCCGCGTCCGTCGCCCCGCGTTCGAGGATCTCCAGGAGAAGCAGCTTCAGGAGCGCGATGTCGGCTCCGATGTGCGGCTGGAGATACAGGTCGCTGACCTCGCTGCCGAAAAGCATGCTGCGCCAATCCGAGGGCACTCGAAAGCGCACGAGACCGATCTCGCGCAGGGGATTGATCACGATGACCCGGCCACCGCGCCGGCGAAGCTCGACCAGGTGGGTGAGAAGCCGGGGATGGTTCGAGGCAGGATTCGCGCCCACGATGACGGCGAGGTCCGCGTGAACGAGGTCGTCGAGGCGGACCGTCGCGGTGGCCGTGCCGATCGACTGCTGCAGGGCGACGCTCGAGGCCTGGTGGCAATAAAACGAGCAATTGTTGACGTTGTTCGTTCCCCAGGCGCGTGCGAAACACTGCATGAGGAAGCCGGCCTCGTTGCTGCTCCGCCCCGAGCTGTAGAAGAAGGCGCGCGAGGGAGTGCAGGCCCGCAGCGCCCCGACCGCGATGGGGAGAGCTTCGTCCCAGGAGACACGCCGCATGTGGCGATCGCCCTCGCGCCACAGGACGGGAAAGCCGACGCGACCGGAGGCTGCGAGGCGTCGGCCAGGCCAGCTCGCGAGCTCGTCGACGCTGTGGCGAGAGAAGAAGTCGTCGTCGATCGCCGCCTGCATGTCGGCGGCTTGTGCCTGAACCGACTTCTTGCACACCTCGGGAAAGCTGCCGGCCTCGTTGCGCATCCCGCCGCGTTGGCCCCCCATGCCCACCGCGCAGGTCTTGCACGCATTGTGCGATCCGAGGCGACGGGTCATGCGCACGACGCCGCCGGCTTCGGCGGCCTTCGCAAGCGTGTAGCGGATGGCCTTGATCCCGCCGCCGGCCTTGGGCTTTCGGTTTGCCATGAGTGGCAGACCATACCAAAGCGTGGTCGCCACCGGCAGCGGGCGCACGGACCACGGATAGGGACGCTACACGGGCCGGCGAGACGCTTGCGTGGCCCGGTGCGATTCGGGCTAGCCTCTGCTCCCACGGGGGCGCCCTCGGAGGAAGACGATCGCTGGGTCCTGCTAACCGTTGGGCGCTGCGCCGCGAGCCCGCCGGTTGGCGAATCGTCGGACGCTGGCGTCGCGAAGTGGGCGAGACGAGGTGGAAGGACATCCTCGCGGGAGCACGCGAATGACGGGGGTTCGCTGAAGGCTGGACCGCCCGATGGGCGTCAGTCGAAGTTCGCGCGGACGAACCCCCTGATTTCCATGCCGGCGTCGCGCAGTGCAGCTCGCACCCGATGCGCGATCGTCGCGGAACCCGGGGTGTCGCCATGTACGCAGAGCGTGCGCGGCCGCAGGTCGAGCACGGTGCCGTCGATCGACACGATCCGTCCGTCGAGCGCGAGTCCGACCGCCTGCCGCGCCGCGATCTCCGGATCGTCGATTCGCGCCCCGCTCGCCGACCTGGGGACGAGCGTGCCGTCGCGACGGTAAGCACGGTCGACGAAGGCTTCGGCGACGGTAGCCATGCCGGCGTTCGCGAGAGCCTCGAGTCCCGGTGAGCCGGCCGCGAGGACGATCGTGACGCCGGGGAGCGCGCGCTCGGCACCGGATGCGATCGCAAAGGCGACCCCCGGCTCCGCGCTGGCGAGATTGTAGAGGGCCCCGTGAGGCTTCACGAACCTGGCGCTGGCACCGAACTCGCGCGCCGCATCGCGGAGCCTGCCGACTTGTCGGGCCACGAGGTCGGCGATCGCCTCGGGGTCCCGCGTGGTGATACGTCTTCCAAATCCTTCGCGGTCGGCAAAGCCGGGATGGGCACCGATGGAAAGGCCGAGTCGCTGGGCGCTCTCGATGGTCCGTCGCATGGTCTCATCGTCGCCGGCGTGCTCGGCACAAGCGATGCTCGCGGAGGTGAGTGCCGGAAGCAGGTTCGCCTCCGCGAAACCTTCGCCGACGTCCGCGTTCAGGTCGATCGGGCCGTTGCCGCTGCAGGTGTTGCGGTCCCGGGATCGAGGATCGGCTGCGGTCGAGTCGGCGGGCATGAGTCAACTCCGCGAGGTGCCCGGGGGGGAAAGACTCCGGGCTCGAGCTGCATCCACCCGCGTCGACCGCCGCATGCGAAGGCGCTCTCCCGGCCGCAGTCGGGCCAGCACCCCGAGGTCGGCGCGAACGACGATCGCCGGCATCGGGTAGCCCCCGGTCACCGGCCGGTCGGGCCCGAGCACGATCGCACCCCCGTCCGGTGTGATCTGGATGGCGCCGAAGACGGTTCCCTCGGGCGCGATGCCGCGGGACATGGCAAGGCGAGCGGCGAATGTCGGATCCGATGGCCGCAGGCGGACGCCGACGCGGTCGGAGTCCGGGACGACCGTCCAAAGCGTGTTCTCCAGGTCGGTTCGCGGGTCGCCGGGCCACAGGTGTGCCTGTGGCCCGGGAAGAATCCGCAACTGGGCGCACCCGCTCTCCCATCGCGCCGTTTGCTCGCTCGGGGTGCGATCACCGACACCTTCCGCAAACGACTGCGCCGAAGCACCGATCCGGAGTTGGTCCTCGCGACGCAGGGGGCGTCCCCCGATGCCACCGAAGCCACCTGCCGTGCAGGTCGAACGGCTGCCGAGTACGACGGGAACATCGATCCCCCCGGAGAAACCCACCCATGCGCGGGCGGCGTCGACCTGTGGCCCGATCACGATGGTGTTGCCGGGCAGGAGCAGGGTAGAGGTTCGCCGGGTCGTCCCGAATCCGTCCTCCGGCGTTCGCAGGGCCGCACCGGCGACAGCAAGCGCGATCGGCTCGTCGCCTGTATTCCATAATTCCGGACCGGAAAGCATGATCTCGAGCCCGGCCGCGTCGTCGGAATTGCCGAGAAGACGATTCAGAGCCAGGAGCGCACCCGGGTCGAACGCGCCACCGGGCGGGACCCCGAAGCGCGCAACGCCGCTACGACCGAGGTCCTCCACGGTGGTCCGGGCCCCGGGTGCGAGCACGCGCAGGCACCTCACGCGGGCACCATGCGCACGATGTCACCAGGGAGCATTCGGGTCGGCTCGGCCCGGCTGGGGTCGAAAAGCCAGGTCTTCGTGCGTCCGATCAGGTTCCAGCCGCCGGGACTCGCGGAGGGATAGAATCCGGTCCACTCGCCGCCGATGCCGAGGCTCCCGGCTGGGACACGTGGGCGTGGGGAGGGGAGCCGCGCCGCATGCAGCCGCGTCGGAAGCCCGGACAGGTAGGCGAACCCCGGCTGGAAGCCGAGGAAAGCGACCCGGTACTCGGCGGCGCGGTGCAGATCGATGAATTCATCCACACGCAGGCCGGTGGCTCGGGCGATGCAGGGCAGGTCCGGGCCGTCGTAGACGACAGCGACCCGGTGTTCCGATGGTGGTTTGGCCGCCTCGTCGGAGAGCTCGGCAACCGGCATCGCTGCCGCGAGGAGCGCGAGCGCAAAGGCGTGATCCCGGGGCGCCGTTGGCGCGGCGAACACGAGAAGAAGGGAATCCGCCCCGGGAACGAGTTCCACCAAGCCTGCATGCGGCGTCGCCTCGGCGCGCCGCAGCAGTCCGAGGACGTCGGCAGGGAGGCGCGGCCGCAGCAACAGGGCGACCTCGCCGACCTCGATCAGGCTCTCCCGAGGCATCGCGCAGACAACACGAGGATCGGATCTCGATCGCTGAACGGGCTCCGGGCGAACCCTGTCGATGGCATTGCGCGCCCATGGGCTCCAGCCGTCGCGATGCGGGGGGAGCGGACCATCAAGCAGGCTCAGTCGTCATCGGAAGTCCGGCGCCCGTCCATGCCCGCCAGCCGCCGGCGATCGAAAAGACGTTGCGGTAACCCATGCGCTGCAGCGATTCTACGACGAGCGCCGAGCGGTAACCACCGCCACAGTAGCAGAGTAGGCGAGTCTCCGGGTCGGGTACGCGGACCTCGATGTCACGCTCGATCACGCCCTTGCCGAGATGGACCGCCCCGACCGCGTGGCTTTCCGCCCACTCTCCGTCCTCGCGGACGTCGATAAGGATGGTACCGGGTTTCCCGACGAGTCGAGCCGCCTCCGTCGCCTCGATTTCACGGATGCGAGTGCGCGCATCCTCGCAGATTCGCTCGAATCCCGTGGAGTGTCCGCCGACCGGCATCGCCATCATTCTCGAACCTAGTGAGCGCCGGGTCGCAGGGCAACGTGGCCCGACCCGCGGCCAGGCGAACCGTGCTCGGGTTGTTGCGGGCGGACACCTCGACTAGCGTCGGGGCGGGCCGCGGGCACAATAAGTCCACCGCCTCCCGGAGATCGTCGCCATGCCGGTTCTGTTGCTGTTTTTCGGGCTCGCCGCCGCCGCCTTCACCTGGAACGTCTATCGCCCGATGGGAGGCGGCAGCCGGCGCGGCGTGTTGAGCTTTCTCGCCGGTTGGCTCACCGGCGAACTCGCACTGCACCATATCGCATGGCAGGTGCTCGTCGTCGGTCTGCTCGTGGCCGTGGGGGCGCTCCGATCATGGCCGGGTTGGCTCGGCCTGCTCATCGCGGCCGCAGCCTGGGGAGGACTCGTCGCCTTCTTTCTGCGCTCCCGCGACGCCGAGGGCATCGTCGAGTCGGCGCTGGAGCAGGGACTCGGCGACGACTATCGCGCCTGGCGACAGGCGGAAACGCGCGCGCAGCTTCCGAACTCTCTGCGCTGGCGCGAGATCCTGCTTCCCTTCCCGCTGGCCGACCCGGGTGTCGAGCGGATTCGCGACCTCGTTTATGCCACCCACGGCGGACAGCCCCTGCGACTCGATCTCTTCCGTCCAAGCCCCGGAGCGAGCGACCCGACTGTGGCCGCGGCCGCAGCCGGCCGCGGCGCTCCGATCCTGGTCCAGGTGCATGGCGGAGGCTGGGTCGTCGGCAGCAAGAACGAGCAGGGCCTCCCGCTGATGTTCCGCATGGCCGCGCACGGCTGGCTCTGCGCCAGCATCGACTACCGGCTGAGCCCGGTGGCAACGTTTCCCGATCACCTCGTCGACGTGAAGGCGGCGCTCGTCTGGATGCGGGAGCACGCCCGGGAGTGGGGTGGCGATCCCGGGTTCATCGTCCTCACGGGTGGCTCGGCCGGCGGGCACCTCGCTTCGCTCGCGGCGCTCACACCCAACATTTCCGAATTTCAACCGGGTTTCGAGCGCGCGGACACCGAGGTTCAAGGCTGCGTCTCTTTCTACGGGGTCTACGACTTCACCGATCCGGAACCGACCCGACACAGTCAGGGACTGCGACGGCTGCTCGAGCGATGGGTCCTGAAGGCGAGACTCGCCGACGAACGGCCGCGATTCGCGGCCGCCTCGCCGACGTGTCGCGTGGGTGCCCAAGCACCACCGTTTTTCGTGGTTCACGGCGACCGCGATACGCTCGTCCCGGTGAGCGAGGCGCGACGCTTCGTCGGGGCTCTCCGCGCGGGCTCGCGGCAGCCGGTCGTCTACGCGGAGATCCCGGGTGCCCAGCACGCCTTCGAGATCTTCCGCTCGCTGCGCTGCGTGCTCGCGATCGACGGGGTCGAGCGGTTCCTGTTCTGGCTACGCGACCGATACCTGACCGCCGTCACCCGATCCGCCGGAATCGGCGACTCGTCCGAAGTCGACATGCGTGATGCGCCAGCCGCGCTGGAGGAAACTGCATGCCCAACCTCCACGTGACCGGCTTGTCCGCGGAGGAAGGCGCCAGGCTGAGCCGACACGCCTCGGATTTCTTCGAGCGGGAGTTGGAGACGCCCCGGGCCGCAGTCTATGTCTTCCTGCGCGAAGCGACGCTGTTTCGAGATGGCCAACCCTGCGAATTACCCGTGATCGTCGAGATCAGCTGGATCAGGCGCCCGCGGGAGCACTTCCTGCGCGCCGTATCGGAATTGACCCGCATCGTACGCGAGGACCTCGGCCGCACCGGCTCGATCCAGGTGGAACTCCGCGAGAAGTGGGACGACGGTGCGATCGACGGCGAGACCTGCGCGGACTGGGCGGAACGCCGACGCCGCTGAATTCCCCGGCCTTCAGGCGACGTTCTTCGCCTGCGCGGGTTTCGACCGTCTTCGCCCGCTTGAGATCTTCGGAAGGTTCGTCTCGACCCTTCGGTCGACCCGCGGACGGTGCGCGGCGACGGGAACCTCCCGCTCCGCATCGGCCAGGATCTGGCGTCGGATTCGTTCGGGTTCGAGTCCAAGCGCGTCGCAGATCGAGACGAACGAGAACGGATGCGACGCATCCTGCGACTTGACCCAGCGTATCGCCGAAAGTCCGCGAGTCCGCATCTTCGAGTTGTGGGTCTGGCGAACGAGCGCGAGCGAGTTCATCGCCTCGTCGAGAACCGCGATCATCAATCCCTTAACCCCACGCATGGGCGTTCATCTCCCCGTGTCGGTCGGGTCGACCGACGTCGGCTTCCAGCTTCGTTCGTTGCCTTGTGATCCTTCCTTCGATCCGTGAGTCTGCCTTCGCGACGCGAAGCCGACCAGACAGAATCTCGATCCAACCCATCGGGGAATCCCCGATGCTGGCCGGTCGAGGGGGAGCGCGCTGCCGACTTCAGGCGACCTGCCTGGCCAGCCGATTCGTCGGACGGCGCCGGCGCCGTGGTGCCGTGATCTTGGAGAGGTGGATCTCCACCCGCCGGGCACTTGGGGGCCTCGGCCCGGCGCGAAACGTCGCCCGTGCACGCCGCAGGAGTTCGTCGCGGACTTTGCCGCGGTCGAGCGAGAGGACATCGCAGATGCTCGCAAAGGCAAAGGCGTAGGAGGTGTCCTCCGACCGAATCCAACGCTCCGCGTTCATTGCCAGCATGCGGGCCTTGACGTTGCGGCTTTCCTTGGCAGTCTCCAGGCAGGCGATCGCGTCTTCGAGGACGGCGATCATCAGGGCGTTCACCCCCCGCATCGGGCTTCCCTCGCCGGAGCGGGCATGGTGCTGCTCGGGAAGGATGGTCGGCTCAGGCCAGTCGTGGGCCGCCTCGCCGGAGAAGCCTGCGGCGGTCACGAAAGCCTCCGACCGGCGATGGACGAGGTGGCGTAGGCCGGCACGGGCACCGGCAACCAACCCACCACGGGACTCGGCCCGCGGCGTTTCGCCGCTGCATGGCGCAGGCGGCGGGATTCCGGCGAAGCGGGCCGCAGGAGAAGGGACTTGCGAATCGGCTGGAGCATTTGTCGAATTGTGTGCATGGACACGCTCTCCTTTCGTGAGCGTGTGTTTGCTCCAACGCGAGGCGCCCGACCATCGGGCAATCTCCGCGATCTGCATCGGGAAAATCCCGATGGGACGACGAAGCGCGGTTCGCGGGCTAGCCGAGCAACGGGCCGCGGGACGACGGATCGTCGCTGCGCAGCTTGTATTTCTCCACGCGCTGCGTCGGCGTCCGCGGCAACGAATCGCGGAACTCCCAGTGCGCCGGCACCTGGAACTTCGCCAGGCGACCCGAGGCGAATTCGCGCAACTCCTCGATGGTCACCGGAGTCCGCGGGACGACGAAGGCTTTCACCTCCTGCCCGAGAACGGGATGCCGGACGCCGATGACGGCCACGTCGGCGACGGCGGGGTGCTCGCGCAGCGCCTTCTCTACGAGGACCGACGAAATGTTCTCGCCTCCACGGCGGATCACGTCGCGCTTGCGATCGACGAAGTAGAGCCAGCCGTCCTCGTCGAGGAAGCCGAGGTCGCCGGTGAGAAACCAATCGTCGCGCAGGGCCTCGGCCGTCTGCTCCGGATCGCGAAAGTACGAGTCCATGCGGTGCGGCGACTCCACGGCGATCTCGCCCACGGCGCGCACCGGTAGTTCGCGTCCGTCGTCGTCGAGGATGTGGAGACGGACGCCGGGGATCGCCGGACCCGCCGAACCTGGGCGCGGCTTCTCGCCGAGTGGTTCGAGCGTGACCACGCCTGCGTCCGTCGAGCCGAAGCATTCGACGACGTGCTCGAACCCGAAGCGTTCGCGCAGTCGGTCCCGGATAGGCGCGCTGCCGAGCCCGAGGACGACGCGTATCCGGTTGCGTTCCTCGGCCGGGGTCTTCTCCTGGGTGAGGAGGATCGCGAGGATCGTGCCCAGGGTAAAGAGCACGGTCGCGCCGGTCCGTTCGGCCAGCGGCCAGAAATCCGAGGCGCTGAAGGCACGCGGAAAGGTTGCGGTGCAACCCGCTTGCTGCGCGACGGCTACCGCCGACCATGCATTGCCGTGGAAGAGCGGGCCGACCGTCAGGATGACGTCGTCGGGGCGGATGCGCATGCCGGAGATGAAGAAGGCCCCGCTCCCGCCGGTCCTGGAGTGGGTGAAGAGCACGCCCTTGGGATTGCCGGTCGTTCCCGAGGTGTACAACAGGGTCGAGCCGTCTCCGGCGGATACGACGACGGAAACGGGATCGTCCCCGGAGTCGGCGAGCAGGGGTGCGAGCGGCGTGGCGCCGGAAAGGTCGCCGAAGGAGACGAGAGTCGCGCTCGCGGGCAGCTTCATCGTCGGTGCGAGCAGGCTCGCCGAGGAGTCCCTGTCCGTGACGATCACACGGGGTTCGGCGTGGCCCAGGACATAGCCGAGTTCGGCGGAGCCGAGGGTCGGATTCACCGGGTTCAGGATGGCGCCGGCCTTGAGGGCTCCGAAGGCGGCGGTGACCCACTCGACCGAGTTGCCGAGCGCCACGGTGACCCGGTCGCCCTTGACGATGCCGAGCCGGCCAAGAACCCTCGCGAAGCGGTTGGTCGCGCGGTCGAACTCCTCGAACGTGACGGTACGGCCCTCGTGCAGCAGGTAGGGATCATTCGGGCGCTCGCGCCGGTTGCGTTCCAGGTTCTCGAGAAACAGCATCGCATTCCTCCGGGCTTCGCAGCACCGTCGCGGCAGAGCCGAGGCTTATTGGACGACCGATCGCGGTAAGTCCAGCCGGTCCGGGGCAGGCCGGTGGGGCTTGCCCGACGGGGCGCCCGCCCGTAGTAGAGAAACGGTCCCGGGGCCGGTCGCGCTTCCGCGCTCGGCGCGCCCGGGACATGCCAAGGGGGCAATGCGATGGAATTCGGATTATTCGTCCAGGCACATGTGCCGCGCGCGGAGATGGAGTCCAACCCGGTCGGCGCCGAGCACAAACGCCTGCTGGACGAGGCGGAACTAGCGATCCACGTGGACCGGATGCGGTGGAAGTACATCTGGTCGGTCGAGCATCACTTCCTCGAGGAATACTCGCACATCTCCGCGTCGGAGACCTTCCTCGGCTACCTCGCGGCCAAAACGAGCTACGCGCACATCGGGTCAGCGATCTACAACATCACGCCCCCCGTGAATCACCCCGCGCGCATGGCCGAGCGCGTGGCCATGATCGACCACCTGAGCGAGGGGCGTTTCGAGTTCGGAACCGGCCGGGGATCCTCGACGACCGAGTTCATGGGATTCGGCATTCCCGACGGGGACACGACGCGCGCCATGTACGACGAGGTACTGCCGCAGATCCTCCGCATGTGGCGCGAGAACAAGTACAGCTACCAGGGCAAGTACTTCTCGATGCCCGAGCGCAACGTCCTGCCCAAGCCTTGGACGAAGCCGCATCCGCCGATCTGGGTGGCTTGCGGCAGTCCCGCGACCTTCGAGAAGGCCGGACGTCTCGGACTCGGCGCCCTCTGCTTCACGCTCGGATCGCCGAAGGACTTCGAGAAACTGATCAAGGTCTACAAGGACGCGATCCGCAACGCCGAACCGGTGGGCGATTTCGTGAACGACAACGTTGCCTGCGTCTCCACGCTGGTCTGCCACGAGGACCGCGACGTCGCCCGCCACATGTGCCTCAACATGGGCGGTGCCTACCAGAACAGCCTCGTCTTCCGGTATCTCGACACCTTCCCGCGGCCGCCCCAGGTTCCAGCCTGGCCGAAGCTCATTCCTGAGCCGACGCCGGCCGAACTCGAACAGCGCATCGAGGAGGGCATCCGCATCGTCGGTGACCCCGAGGACTGCCGCAAGGGCGTCCAGAAATACGTCGACGTCGGATGCGACCAGCTCATCTTCGGCGTCCTCGCCTCGACGCAGCCTATGGACTTCGCCAAGCACTCGACGGAGCTCTTCGCGAAGGAAGTCATGCCGGTCTTCGACAAGGACCCCGTTCACCGCACCACCCGGCACCGGGAGGCGGCGCTCGCGAAGAGCGCCGCAGCATGATCCCGACGGGCGACGCCGGTGCGGTGCAGATCGTGCCGCCCGGCCAGCTCGTCTGGGGAATGCAGCTTCCAGTCCAGGCGCAGAGCTCGGTCTTCGCGGCCCCCTGGGAACTCGCGGCCGGTCCCGAGGACCTGCTCGCGGTCGCCCGTGCCTGTGACCGCAACGGGTTCTTCTACGTCGCGGTCTGCGATCACGTTTGCGTACCGCGCGACCGGGCCGATGCAATGCGCACCACCTGGTATGACACGGTTGCGACGCTCGGCTGGCTCGCGGCATCGACCTCGCGGGTCCGATTGCTCTCGCACGTCTTCGTGCTCGCCTACCGGCATCCGCTGGTCTCGGCGAAATCCTTCGCGACGCTCGATGCACTTTCGGGAGGGCGGGTGATCCTCGGCGTCGGTGCCGGGCACCTCGAAGCGGAATTCGCAGCTCTCGGAGTCGACTTCCGCCGGCGTGGACGGCTGCTCGACGAGGCGATCGAGACGGTACGAGCGGCCTTCCTCGACGAGTTCCTCACGCGCGACGGGCAGGGCTGGACGGCACGCGACGTCGGCGTCCGGCCCCGTCCGGTCCAGCGTCCGCGCCCGCCGATCTGGGTCGGCGGTTCGACCCCGGCGGCGCTTCGACGGGCTGCCGAGCGGGGAGATGGCTGGCTCCCGCAGGGGACGCCGCGGTCGGAGATTCCCGCCGCGATCGAGACCATACGGGCGCACCGCCGGACGACGATCGGCGACCGGCCGATCGAGATCGGGACGATCAGCGAGTGGATGTACGTCGGTCGACCGCCCTTCGAGGTGCCCGCCAACACGCGCAGCGGGTCGCCCGAAGAGCTGGCAGACCACCTGCGGGCCCTGAAGCCACTCGGCGTGAACCACTGCGGGGTGCGATTCCGAGCCCGCTCGCGCGAAGAACTCGTGGACCAGATCGACGCATTCGGCAGCCGGGTGGCGCCGCTCGTCAACGCGTGAAGTGGGCGCCGGCGACGGTGCCGGCGCGAAGGGGAGGGCGCATGCTTCTCGAGAACCGCACGGCGATCGTCTCCGGGATCGGCCCCGGCATGGGGAGGGACATCGCGCTCGCTCTCGCACGCGAGGGCGCGAACCTGGTGCTCGCCGCGCGCACCGCGCCGGCACTCGACGAACTGGCGGCCGAGATCCGCGGCCTGGGGCGGCGGGCGATCGGCGTCGCCACCGACATCGCTCGTAGCGACGACTCCCGTCGCCTCGTCGAGGCCGCAATCGCGGAGTTCGGGCGCATCGACGTCTTGGTGAACAACGCCTTCAAAGGGCCGTCGTTCAAGCGCTTCGAGGATGAGGAGATCGGCTATTGGCGCTCGGTCTTCGACGTGAACGTCTTCGGTGCCCTGCAACTCACGCAGTTGGTCATCCCCCACATGAAGGCGAGCGGGGGTTCGATCATCTTCATCAACACGATGTCCACGCGGATCATCGAGGAGGCTGCAGGAAGCTACGCGGCGTCCAAGGGCGCTCTTCTCGTCGCGGCCCAGACGCTCGCCCGCGAGTTGGGGCGCTACCGGATCCGCGTCAATTCCGTCGTCCCGGGCTACATCTGGGGCAAGTCGGTCGAGGGCTACTTCAAGATGCTGGCGAAGCAGCAGGGGACGACGCCGGAAGCCGTCTATGCCGACGTCGCTTCCCGCACGGCCCTGAACCACATTCCGACGTCGGCGGAGATCGCCGACGCGGTGATCTTCTTCGCCTCCGACCTGTCGCGCGTCGTGACCGGGCAGTCGCTCGACGTGAACGGCGGACACTTCTTCAAGTGAGAAAACGCCGCTGGGTGGAGTCACGGGGCGAGTCGGGCGCCACCGGGCCCCTCGGAGAGAGCTGGCGTGCCTGGATCGCACTCGGGGTGGGGGTCCTCGCGGTGAGCGCGCACTCGGCGCTGTCCTACGGGATGTCGCCGCTGCTCAAGCCGATCACCGACGAACTGCACTGGAGCCGGAGCCAGTACGCGACGGCGATGAATTTCCGCATGGTCCTGCTCATGGCGGTCACGCCGCTGGCGGGGCGTCTCGTCGATCGATTCGGCGCTCGCTCCGTGCTGACGTGCGGTGCGCTCCTCATGGGGATCGGCACCCTCGGGCTGTCGCGGATGGACTCTCTCTTCCCGCTCTACGGCTGGAGCCTGCTCATCGGTCCGGGGCAGGCCTGCATCGGTTCGGTCGCGGGTTCGGCGCTGGTGCTGCGACTCTTCCGGAGGTGGCGCGGGCTCGCGATCGGCCTACTGAACGGCGGCGACAACTTCATCACGAGCGGCATCCACATGGCATCGGCGGCACTGCTCGGAACCTGGGGTTGGCGCGGCTCGCTGGGGGCGCTCGGACTCGCCTTCCTGGCCCTCGGTGGTTTGATCTTCGCGGTCCTGCGGGCGGGCGAGGGCGGTGCCGGTCCCGAGGCGAGCCAAGCGACGTCGGCGCCCGCGAAGCCCGAGGCCGGGCTCCCGTTCGCTGACCCGGCGCTCTGGCTGCTCCTGGCCGCCTATGTCCCGATCTATGCGTTCATCACGTCGGTCGGCATCCACTTCCCCGCATTCCAGCGTGACCTCGGGCGTTCGGCCGAGCAGGCCTCTTACATCTACGGCCTCGTGACGATGGTCGGCGCCTTCGGTTCGGTCGCGTGGGGCTGGCTCTGCGAGCGATGGGCGCCGCGAATCGCCCTGTTCGCGGTGGTGGCGGGCCTCGCCGCCACGTCGGTCGTCCTCTGGCTTCCGGTCGGCGATGGCGGCTACCTCGCCTGGGCGGTCGTCTTCGGTGTCGTGAACGCCGGGGCGGTCGCGCTTCTCGCGCTCATCCTGAACGAATTCTTCGGTGCGGCCGGAATCGGCCGCCTGATGGGCCTGGCGATGGTCTTCTGCATGGGCGGAACGATCCTCGGCAACTTCCTGTCGGCCGGGGTCTACGACCGCTTCGGCAGCTACCTCCCGGTCTGGCGGCTTTACACCGGGCTCATGATCCTCACGCTGATCCCAGCGCGGGCCCTGCTTCGCAGGCGTCCTCGCGCGCTCAGCGGCGACTGACTCCCGACGCCTTCTGGCGGACCGGTTGCACGCGGGCGCGTGGCGGGGCAAAAAGCCCGCATGGCGGCCAAACCGGAGTCCTCGGCCACCCTCGACGACGCGCTCTTCGACGAGGTTCGCGCGGAGCGCATCGACGCACTGCGAGGCCCCGACAGCCCGGAGGGCAGGGACATAGGTCGCGCCGTCGGCGCGAACGTGGCGCGCTACCACAGCGAAAGCGGCATCTCCCTGGCCGAGTTCGAGCGGCGCAGCGGTATCCGTGCGGATCTCCTGCAGGCCCTCGAGCAAGGGCAGGCCGTGCCGTCGCTGCGCGCCGTGTGGCATCTCGCGACCGCGCTCGAGGTTCCGTTCGGCCGGTTGCTCGCCAACACGATGCTCTCGCCGTCGAGCGACCCGGACTTCCGCGTGCAGCGTGCCGATCGCGGGAGAGTGCTGCTCTCCGCCGACGGCGACTTCCGCTCCCGCGTCCTCTTCCTCGAGGGCGATCTGCGCTCTCCCGAGGTCTACGAGCTTACGCTCGCGCCGGGCTGCCACGAAGAAGCTGACCCGCATGCCACCGACACCTTCGAGCACCTGTCGGTCCTGCGGGGCGAGTTGGTCCTGACCGCAGGCGAGGCGAGCGCTCGACTCGGCGCGGGCGACAGCGTGTTCTTCCGGGCCGACGTCCGGCACAGTTACGTGAACCCCGGGGCCGAGCCGGCCGTGGCCCACCTCGTCATGAGTTACGGGGCGCGCCACTGAGGGCTGGCCCCGCGCGCGCCGGGCCGAGTCCCGCCAAGGAGCTCTCATGGATCTCGCCAGTGTCGATCATCTCCTCTCTACGACCCGCTCTGTACGCAAGCGCCTCGACTTCGGACGGCCGGTCGACCGGGCCGTGATCGAGAAGTGCATCGAGATCGCGATCCAGGCGCCGACCGGCTCGAACCAGCAGGGCTGGCACTTCGTCGTGGTGACCGACGCGGAGAAGCGCCGCGCGCTCGCCGACCTTTACCGGCGCGGCTGGGACATGTATGCGTCGGCCCGGGCCCCAATGGAGGAAGGCGATCCGCGCGCGGAACAGATGCCTCGCATCGTCGCGTCCGCGGAGTTTCTCGCACAGCACTTCCACGAGGCGCCGGTCATGATCGTGCCCTGCATCGATGGGCGCGTCGAACAGGCGCCGCAGTTCGCACAGGCCTCGGTCTACGGTTCGATCCTGCCGGCAGTCTGGTCGCTCATGCTCGCGCTGCGCTCGCGCGGTCTCGGCTCGGCATGGACCACGATCCACCTCATGTTCGAGAAGGAGGCGGGGCAGGTGCTCGGCATCCCCGAGCACGTGACGCAGGCCGCCCTTCTTCCGGTCGCGTACTTCACCGGCACGGACTTCAAGCCCGCGAAGAGGATACCCGCCCGGGTGCGAACCTACTGGGACGGTTGGGGAAGGACCCGCTGAGCGGGCTCGGGCAGGGCCGGAAAGCCGGCCGCTTCGCGTAGCCCGGTCTCAGAAGCCCGCGTTTGGATCGACGATGACGTCCTTCCGGGCCCGGGGCTTGATGTGCTTGCCGGTGATCATGTCCTTGTAGCCCATGCCGGGACCGATCATCGGGTAGACGTGGGCGGTCTGGTCGACGACCACCTCGAGGAACGCCGGTCCGTCGAACTTCACGAACGCCTCGAGCGCCGGGCGCAGGTCCGAGCGCAGGCTCACGCGCCGCGCAAACCCGAATCCATCCGCCTCGCAGGAGCGGACGAAGTCCTTCTTGTGGAGGGTCTTGTCGGATCCGGAGTAGCGGTTGGCGTAGAACAGGTCCTGCCACTGCCGGACCATCCCGTCGCCCGAATTATTGAGCAGCAGCACCTTCACCGGAATGTCGTAGGTCGTGAGCGTCTCGAGTTCACCCAGATTCATGCGGATCGAGCCGTCGCCGTCGATGTCGACGACGAGTTTGCCCGGGTTCGCGATCTGGGCACCGATGGCCGCGGGCAGGCCGAAGCCCATGGTTCCCATGCTGCCCGAAGTGAGAAAGCTGCGAGGGTGTACGAAGTCGAGATACTGGGCGGCCCACATCTGGTGCTGCCCGACGCCGGTCGTGACGATCGCCTCGCCGCGGGTGATCTCGTTCAGGACCGCGATCGTCTCCTCGGCCTGTACGGCCTCGGATTCGCGGTTGTAGTCGAGCGGGTGGTTGCGGCGGAGTTCCGACACGTGCTTCTGCCATGGCGAGAAGTCGCACCGGAAGTTCTTTCCGGCCTTCGCCAACTGCGAGAGCCCGCGCCGGGCGTCGCCGACCCAGGCCCAGTCGACGCCCTTCACTTTGCCGATCTCCGAGGCGTCCACGTCGAGATGGGCGATCTTCGCGCCCGGAGCGAATTCCTTCACCTTGCCGGCGACACGGTCGTCGAATCGCGAGCCGACCGCGAACAAGAAGTCGCAGTCCTCTACCGCGTAATTCGCGAACGCGGTGCCGTGCATGCCGAGCAGGTGGAGCGACAAATCGTTCGTCGTGTCCATGGAACCGATGCCGAGCAGGGTCGTCACAACCGGGAGGCCGAACCGCTGTGCGAAGGAGCGCAGTTCGGACGCAGCCTCACTGTTGATCACGCCGCCGCCTGCGTAGATGAGCGGTCGCTCGCTCGCCCCGAGCATGCGGTAGAACTCCTTGGCGACCTCGTCGGGGATGGAACTGTGGTTGAGCACCTCAAGCCGCTCGTCGTAGCCACGCAGGTGCAGCAGTCCTTCGCCCTTGAAGATACCCTGGCTGAGTTGCACGTCGCGCGGAATGTCGATGACCACCGGGCCGGGACGCCCGCTGCGGGCAAGTTCGAACGCGGTCCGGACGGTTTCCTCGATCTTGGTCTCGTCGGTCACGAGAAAGACGTGTTTGCAGCAGGCCGACATGATGTTGAAGACCGGCGCCTCCTGGAAGGCGTCGGTGCCCATGGCGGCGCGGGGAACCTGCCCGCAGATCAGTACGACCGGAACGGAGTCGGCGTGGCAGTCGCGGATCGGCGTCACACAATTGGTCGCACCGGGTCCCGAGGTAACGACGAAGACACCCACCCGGCCACTCGACCGCGCATAGCCCGCCGCCATGAAGCCGGCGCCCTGCTCGGTGGCGGGTACGATCAGTCGCACCTCCTCGGACTTCGGACGCGCCGCGTTGTGACGAAAGATCGCGTCGAAGGTCGGCAGGATGGCGCCACCGCTGTAGCCAAAGACGGTGTCGACGCCCTCGTCCGCCACGACCTGGACGATCATGTCGGCTCCGGTCATGTTCGATCCCGCGAGCGGGTGCTTCGCGGCGCGCTTGGTCTCCGGCAGGCTGCTCATTTTGGCTGCCCCTTTCGCTGCTCCATTGAGGGTTTCCTAGCAGCCCCGGGAAATGCACGCTAGATCGGGGGTTTTACGACCACCGGGGTGCCCCCCCTCTCAGCGGAACCGCGTGACGCCGAGCGAGAAGGCGATGGACGAGACCGACGAAATGACCGACCGCGCCTGGATGGCCGTGGCGCTCGACGAAGCGCGGCGCGGAATCGAGGCGGGGGAGGTTCCGGTCGGGGCGGTGGTCGTGTCCGGTGGTCGGGAACTGGCCCGGGCACACAACGCACCGATCGGCTTCTGCGACCCGACCGCCCATGCCGAGGTACTGGCGCTGCGGCGGGCGGCCCTGGTCGCCGGCGCCTATCGGCTTCCCGGCGCGACCCTCTACGCCACGCTCGAGCCGTGTCCCCTGTGCGCCGGTGCGGCACTCGCCGCACGGGTCGACCGAGTCGTATTCGGTGCGTCGGATCCGAAGGCCGGGGCACTCGGCTCGCTCGTCGACCTGGCCAGCGTGCGCGGATTCAACCACCGATACTCGGTGACCGGGGGCGTTCGGGGAGAGGAGGCGGCAAGAATCCTGAAGGAGTTCTTTCGGGCCCGGCGTCCCGGGCGCGACGTTTTCGGTAGGTGAGACCGCAGCGGTTCCGCCACGGTTGCGAGCCGCCGGCATGGGGGTTACACAGCGGGCCGTCCGGGAGAGGTGGCCGAGCCCGGTTGAAGGCGCACGACTCGAAATCGTGTGTGCCCTAAAAAGGCACCGTGGGTTCGAATCCCACCCTCTCCGTTTCACCGGCCCGCCTTGTCGGCGTCGGAGTCCCATGGGGCACCCCGATGATTCTCGCTAGGTTCGGGGGCGCCCCGGGGGACGCGCCGGAGAGCGGTCGGTCGGAGGTGAATCGGGGAGAGGTGCCAGAGTGGTCGAATGGGCACGACTGGAAATCGTGTGTACCCCTAAACAGGGTACCGTGGGTTCGAATCCCACCCTCTCCGTCTCGAACGGCTTGCCAGTCGAGGAGCCGTCCGGTATCGGCAGCAGCGAACGGAAGTGCGGGTGTAGCTCAGCTGGCTAGAGCGCAACCTTGCCAAGGTTGAGGTCGCCGGTTCGATCCCGGTCACCCGCTCTCTTCCCTCTCGCGCGCCGCGGATCACGCGGCGCGCGTCGAGGGAGCGTGGGGCTCGCTTGACACGGCGGCCTCTGCGAGTCATCGGGACATGTGGTGCGAAGCGCGCAAATAGCGCTGGGAGGCGGCCCGGGATGGACGGTCCCACCACTTCCCTGACCGGGAAGCGTGTCGGCTTCGCCGGACGCCTCATGAGCTGTGACCGGCGCTCGGCAAGCCGGCTGGTGCGCAGCGCGGGCGGCCTCGTGGCGCGCGGGGGGTCGGTCGACGTGGTCGTTCTCGGCGACGGAGCCCGTGTTCCACACCAGAGTCGCGTGCGCACGCTCACCGAGTCGCAGTTCCTCGAACTGGTGCGGCTCCCCGAATCGGACCGCGGAGACTCGATCGGGCGCCTGGTCGCCGCGACCGAGGTGGCTCGCCTTTTCCCGCACGTGACATGGGCACGGCGTCGGAGTCTTGCCCGCCAGGGCCTCGTCCGTCCGATCCAACTCGCCAACGGGATGGGCTACCGATTCGCCGACCTGCGCGTGCTCCGTCAGGTGGACGAGATGCTCGCCGACGGACTGGGGCTAGCGCAGGCGGTTGCTCGCATCGGCCCGCGGGTCGAGGGTCAGCTGGAGTTCCGCTTTCCGAGGGCGCGCTTCTCTCCGCGCCCGAGGAGCGCGGATCTCGGCGCTCCGCCAGCGACCGCCGAGGCCTGGTTCGAGATCGGTGCCTGCGCGGATCGCGATCGCGCGGGGTTCCCTACCGCCATCGCGGCCTACCTGAGGGCGCTGGAGATCGATAGCGACCACGTCCCCTCGCTGATCAACCTGGGAAACGTGCACTACGAGATCGGCGAATTCGGCCGGGCCCGGGAACTCTACGCGCGCGCGGCCCGTGTCGACCCCGACAATCCGCGCACGCATTTCAACCTCGGTAACGCATGCGACGAGACGAGCGACCTGCTCGGCGCCACCCGCGCCTACCGCAAGGCGATCGCGCTCTGGCCGGGATACGCCGATGCCCACTTCAACCTCGCGCTGGTCGCCGAGAAACTCGAGAGCTGGGTTCTCGCCCGACTCCACTGGCAGCGATTCCTCGACCTCGAGCCGCGCAGTGAGTGGGCGGCCGTCGCGCGTTCCCACCTCGAGGACGCGATCGACCGCTGTGGCCGGCACGGGTCCGAGGCGACGGTAGCCCCAGGACGGGACGGCTAGCGCCGCCGCGACCGCCTGTGCTACCTCGACCAGCGCATTGCATTGGTCCCCGGATCCGGCGGCGTACCCAAGTGGCCAAGGGGAAGGTCTGCAAAACCTTTATTCGTGAGTTCGATTCTCACCGCCGCCTCTCGCCTCGCGCGAAATAGACTGTCCGCAGCAAGGGGCGCGCCCGACGCGTCTTCGGGCCAAGATCGCCTCGAACGGCGCGTGACCGCCGGATCTCCGGGAGCCGGGGTGGTGGAACTGGCAGACACAGAGGACTTAAAATCCTCAGGCCGGAAACGGCCGTGCGGGTTCGAGTCCCGCCCCCGGCACCAAGCGATCGAGGCGGATGCCTCCCGCGCGACTCGGTTCACGCTTCGCGGCGCGTCCCGATGACCTCGCTCTTGTGCCATCGAGGCGGATCCGGGCCGCCGCTCGTCCTCCTGCACGGGGTCGCCTCGAGTTGGCGGGACTGGACGCCGGTCGTCGACGAACTGGAGCGCTCCTGGGAGGTTTTCGCGCTTGGGTTCCCGGGCCACTATGGAATGCCGCCCTTCGCGCCCGGGATCACTCCCGGGGTCGACGCGCTCGCCCGTGCGGTCTGTGCTGCGATGGACGAACTGGCGATCGATTGCGCCCGGGTCGCGGGCAGCTCGCTTGGTGGATGGATCGCGTTCGAGACGGCGCTCATGGGCCGGGCCTCGAGTGTCGTCGCGTTTTCGCCGGCGGGCTTGTGCGAGGTGGGAGAAGCGCGGGCGCTGCGCCGGCGCATCCTTCGACAGCACCGGATCGCTCGGCTCGCGGCGCCGCTCGCACCGCTGGTCGCCCGAAGCCCGGCGCTGGCGGGACTCGTCATGGGTGGCCGGCGCGGATCGGTCAGGCCGCGCGAGGTGGCCCAGAAGCTCCTCGCTTTCGCCGCCTGCCCGATCTTGGAACCCCTGCTCGCCGACTTGGAAAACCTGCGCGCGGAGGCCTTGGCGGGGATCGACTGCCCGGTGCTGGTCGCCTGGGGCGAAGACGACCGACTCCTGCCCGTCCGTTTCGCGGACCGGTTCGCAGCCGCCCTACCCGGGGCGAGGGTCGTTCGGCTGCCCGGTGCAGGCCACCTCCCGATGTGGGACGATCCGGGCGGCGTCGCCGAACTCATCGGCTCGGTTGCCGCCGGGGCGCCGATCCGGCACGCAGGAAGGCGATGATGGGAGCGACGGAGACACGATCGACGGGGACGACGGGCAGTGGCGACGCGGGCGGGTTCGAGCGCGCACGCGCCGTCGGCAAGTTCTTTTTTACGGGTGACCGGAAGTACTACCTGAAGGGAGTGTCCTACGGGCCGTTCCACCCCGGCGAGGATGGCGCTCCCTTTCCGTCGAACGAGAAGGCACGCCGAGATTTCCGCCTGATGCGAGAACTCGGCGCCAACACCCTGCGCACGTTCACGCCTCCGCCCGATCGCTTGCTCGACCTCGCGGGAGAGGAGGGCATGCGCGTGATCGTCGGTGTGCCTTGGGCGCAGCAGATCTGCTTCCTCGAAGATCCCGAGATCGTGCGCGACGCGCGTCGCCGTGTGAACGAGGCCGCACGCACGGTCGGCCGCCATCCGGCGGTCTTCGCGATGTTCGTCGGGAACGAGACGCCGCCCGACATCGTGCGATGGCAGCGCGCTGAACATGTCCAGGAGTTCCTGCGCAGCCTCTACGACGAGGCGAAGGACGGCGCTCCGGACACGATGGTGAGCTACGCAAACTTCCCGCCGACCGAGTACCTCGACCTCGATTTCCTCGACTTCCTGTCCTTCAACGTTTACCTGCATCGCGAACCGGACTTCCGCCGCTACCTGATGCGGTTGCAGAACCTCGCGGAGGACCGCCCGCTCATCCTTTCGGAGTTCGGGATGGACTCGATCCGGGAGGGGAGGGAACACCAGGCTGAGACGCTCGCCTGGCAGGTGCGCGCGGCCTTCGAGGTCGGGGTGGCCGGGGCCGTGATCTTCTCGTGGACCGACGACTGGTATGCGCTCTCCTGGGAGACCGGGGGCGGCTTCCAGGTCGAGGACTGGGCGTTCGGTCTCGTCGACGCGGAGCGCCGCCCGAAACCCTCCTACCACGCGGTCCGTGAGACCTTCGGAGCGCCGGTTCCGGCGATTCCACCGGATCCGCCCATGTTCTCGGTCGTGGTCTGCTCTTACAACGCGGACCGGACGATGGACCCGTGCCTGCAGTCGCTGCAGGATCTCCCTTACCCGAATTACGAGGTCATCGTCGTCAACGACGGCTCGACCGATCGAACACTGGAGATCGCACGGCGCTTCGAGGGCGGCCGCATCCGCATCATCGACCAGGCGAACATGGGCCTGTCCGCCGCTCGTAACGTGGGCATCGAAGCGGCCCGGGGCGACATCGTCGCCTACACCGACTCCGACTGCGTCGTCGATCCAGATTGGCTGACCTACCTTTCCTACAAGTTCCGGGATGGATTCAAGGCGGTCGGGGGGCCGAATTTCCCTCCACCCGAGGATGCGCTGGTCCCGTCGGTCGTCGCGGTCTCGCCCGGTGGCCCGACCCACGTGCTCCTGAACGACGACGTCGCCGAGCATGTGCCCGGCTGCAACATGGCCTTCGAGAAGTCCGTGCTGGAGGAGATCGGCGGCTTCGACGTCCTCTATGCCGCCGCCGGCGACGACGTCGATCTTTGCTGGCGCCTGCAGAACGCCGGCTATCCGATCGGCTTCAGCCCGGTCGCAGTCGTCTGGCACTTCCGACGAAACACGGTGCGCGCGTATCTCAAGCAGCAAATGGGCTACGGCAAGGCGGAGGCGCTCCTCTACTTCAAGCATCCGCTTCGGTTCAATCTCTTGGGACAGTCACGCTGGCTCGGTCGGATCTACGGGGGCGTCGCGACGGGCGTTTTCAACCGCGGGCCGGTGATCTACTATGGTGCCTTTGGGCGCGGACTCTTCCAGACGCTCTACGAGCGCCCCGCACCCTTGTTCAGTTACCTGCCGTTCACGCTGGAGTGGAACGTCACGGCCCTGGTGCTGCTTCTGACCTCGGTGCTCTCGGGCGAGTACGTGATCGCCTCGTCGATTCCTTTTCTCGCTTCGCTCGCCTCGGCCGCGAACTCGGCCCGGAAGGCGAGGCTCGATCCCCGCTTCGGTGGATGGTCTGCGCGCCTGCTGGTCATGCTGCTGCTCTACCTCGGGCCACTCATGCGCGGCTTCGAACGCTACCTCTGGCGGATGCGCGGCGGACGCGACGTCGCGCGGGTGGACGCGGAGATCCCCGAACCGGAGCAGAAGCCGGAAGTCTCGCTCCTGCGCCGCGAGTTCAACGTGGGCTACTGGTCGGAAGGCGGGCGCGAGAAGGAGGACTTTCTCCAGGAACTTGCGGCCTTCCTCGTTCCGCGCAAATACCGGGTCGCGGTCGGATCGGGCTGGGAGCCGTGGGACGTCGAGGTGGCGCGCGGCATCGGTAGTGCTGCTCGGGTCGAGGTGGCGGTGGAGGACCACACCGGTTCCAAGCGGCTCTTTCGGGTGCGCACGACGCTCCACCCGCCGAGGATCGGTCTCTGGGTCTTAGGTGCGGCCGGCCTCCTGGCCGTCCTCGGCTTCGCCTTCGGGATCCCGGAACTGACCCGTGCAGGCCTCCTCGTGGCGGGGCTCGACCTGCTCGTGACGACGGTGCAGACGCTGCGACTCGGACGACTGCTCTACCGGGTCTACGCGCTTGTCGGGCCGCGGCTCGGGATGTCCCCGGTGCGCCTGCGCAAGGCGCCCGGCGCCCGCGCCCTCGGTAGGAGCGAAGCGTGAACGATGAGCGAAGCGCGAACGATCTCGCGAGGCAGTGGAGGCGCATCCTGCCCTACGTGCAGCCCTACCGGGGCCGCCTGCTGATCGCGCTCCTTCTGGTCGTCGGGATCAGCGGTGCCGAGATTCTGAAGCCGTGGCCGATCAAGATCGTGGTCGACAACGTGCTCGGCGGAAAACCCCTGCCGCTGGCTGGCTTCCCCGCCTCCTCGAGCCCGCAGGAACTCCTGACGATGGTCGCGGTCGGCCTCGTGATGCTCTACGTCCTTCTCGGGCTCCTTTCGGTTGCGAGCAATTTCGTCACGATCGACGTCGGCCAGCGAATGGTCGACGACTTCCGGGCCGACCTCTACCAGCAGCTGCAGCGACTCTCGCTCGCCTTCCACAATCGGCGCAACTCCGGCGACCTGATCTTCCGACTCACTGCCGACACGTTCGCGATCCAGACGCTCGCGATGAACGGCGTGTTCCCGACCATATCCGCCTTCGCGATGCTCTTCGGAATGATCGCCGTCATGCTGCGGTTGAACACGCGGCTGACCCTGATCGCGCTCTGCATCGTGCCGCCGCTCGTCCTCGCGATCCGCTTCGTCGGCAAGCGCATCAGCCGCGACGCGACGAGTGCCCGGGAGAAGGAGAGCGAGCTCTACTCGGCGGCACAGCGCTCGATGACGGCGATCAAGGTCATCCAGGCGTTCACCAACGAGGAGGAGGAACTCAACCGGTTCCGCAACGTCAGTCGAGCGAGCCTCCAGGCGAACCTCCGCCTCTACACCCTGCAGACGGGCTACACGATGGGCGTGAGCGCGATCGGTGCCCTCGGCACGGCCGCTGTGATCTGGTTCGGAACGCGGACCGTCATGGACGGCAAGCTCTCGGTCGGCGACCTGCTCGTGTTCACGAGCTACCTCGCCTCGCTCTACGCACCGATCCAGACCCTGAGCAGTACTTACGGACTCCTGCAGGCGGCGAAGGTGGGCGTCGGGCGCGTGTTCGAGATTCTGGAAACGGCCCCCGACGTTCCCGATGGTCCCGAGCGACTCGATCCCGCGACGGTCAAGGGCGGCGTCGAGTTGCGCGACGTCAGTTTCGGCTACACCTCGGGCCAGACGGTCATCGAGGGGATTTCGCTCGAGGTCGCTCCCGGCGAGATGATCGCGATCGTTGGCGCTACGGGCACCGGGAAAAGCACGCTGGTCAGCCTCGTCTCCCGCTTCTACGACCCGACCTCGGGCCAGGTATTCCTTGACGGCAAGGACGTCCGGTCCTACGACAAGCGCTCGCTACGCAGGCAGATCGCGATGGTGCTGCAGCCGCCGATCGTGTTTCCGGCGTCGCTGCGCGAAAACATCGCTTACGGAAGTCCCGACGCCACGGCGGAGCAGGTGGAAAGAGCGGCGCGGGACGCGCAACTCGAGAGTCTCCTCGAAAAGTTACCTCGGGGGCTCGATACGGTTCTCGGCGACGACGGGGTGGCGCTCTCCGAGGGCGAGAAGCAGCGCGTCACGATCGCGCGGGCCTTGCTGCGTGACGCGCCGATCCTGATCCTCGACGAACCGACCTCGGCCCTCGATGCGCAGACCGAAGCGCGTCTCATGGAGACGATCGAACGACTGATGAAGGGGCGCACGTCCTTCGTCATCGCGCACCGGCTCTCGACCGTGCGCAAGGCGAGCAGGATCGTCGTCCTCGACCGGGGGAGGATCGCCGAGTGCGGTCCATTCGACGAACTCGTCGCCCGCAATGGTCTCTTCGCGCAATTGCACGCGACCCAGTTCGGGCGCCCGAAATCCGGAGGACCCGATGTCGCGTGACCCGCGTCGGCTGGTCGTACTCGGCCTGATGGGCCAGTACCCGATGGCCGGCGTCGGTTGGCAGGCGCTTCAGTACATCAAGGGGCTCGAACGCCTCGGATTCGAGGTCTGGTACGTCGAGGACTCCGGTGCACCCCCCTACGATCCGGCACGTCTCACCGTCACCGACGACCCGGCCCCGAACGTCGAGTTCGTGCGGCGCGGGATGGAGCGGATCGGGCTGGCAGACCGCTGGATCTACTGGGACCTGGGCACCGAGACCTGGTTCGGCCAGGGGCGCGAAAGACTGCTCGAACTTTATCGCACAGCGGGTTCGATCTGGAACCTGTGCGGGGCGACCCGATTGCGGGAGGAGCACCACCAGGGTGCACGACTCGTCTACGTGGAGACCGACCCCGTGTACGAGCAATTCCGGATCGCCCGCGGAGACGCCGGTGCCCGCCAGGTGCTCGAGGAATACGACGTGCTCTTCACCTACGGCGAGAACCTCGGGAGTGCCGATTGCCCGGTCCCCCTGTCGGGCCTCGCCTGGCACCCGACGCGGCCGCCGGTGCTCTGCGACGTGTGGGAGGGGTCGGCGGTCGCCGATCCTCCGTGGTTCAGCACCATCGCCACCTGGGAGAACAAGGGCAAGGACGTGGAGTTCGAGGGCATCACTTACCGCTGGTCGAAGCACCTGAACTTCCTGCACTATCTGCCGGTGCCGGCGCGCTGCGGCGTCGAATTCCAGGTTGCCATCGCGCCGCCCGGCGAACGCGAGGCGACGCTGCTGCGCGATAACGGGTGGCGCACGGTCTCGCCGCTCGCGGTCTCGTCGGACCTCGGCGCCTACGTCGACTTCATCCGCGACTCCCGCGGCGAGTTCACGGTCGCAAAGGACATTTACGTCCGGCCGAACTCCGGATGGTTCAGCGACCGCAGTGTCTGCTATCTCGCCGCGGGGCGTCCGGTGATCACCCAGGAGTCCGGGTTCAGCAAGTTCGTTCCTTCGGGCAAGGGACTCCTCTCGTTTCGCGATCTCGACGAGGCTTGCGCGGCGGTGCGTGCGGTGAACTCGGACTATTCCGCACACTGCGCGGCGGCGCGAGCCATTGCGCGGGAATACTTCGACGCGGAGAAAGTGCTGCGCCGGATGGTGGAGACCGTCTTCCCGTGAACCCGGCCCCGCGGACGATCTATGCGGGATACTTTGTCCGCTGTCCGCTCGGCGGCTACGCCTGGCAGGTCGTCCACTACGTGCGCGGGCTCCTCGACGCCGGAGCCGACGTGCTCTACTACGAGGACACGCGGCACACCTGGCAGGCCTACGATCCGGTCGCCCGAACCCTCGGCGACGACTATTCCTGCGGCATCCAGCGGATCGCGGACCTCTTTGAGCGCGCGGGATTGGCGGACCGCTGGGTCTTCCACGATTCGCTTCGCGACGAGTACTACGGCCGTGGCCGCGAGGCGGTCCGTGCCTGGTTCGACGGTGCGGGGATCCTCCTGAACGCGGGCGGCGTGCATCGTTTCGACGAGAGTGAACGGCGCGGCAAGTGTACCGTCTACATCGACATGGACCCGGCCTACACCCAATTGCGCATTGCGGGCGGCGACGCGAAACTGCGCGAGTTGGTCGCCGAGCACTCGCTGCACTTCACCTTTGGCGAGAACATCGGAACCGCGCGGTCGCCGATCCCGGATGCCGGCTTCGAGTGGCGTCCGACCCGGCAGCCGATCGTCGCCGGGATGTGGCCCGAGTCCCCGGTTCCGCAAGCGGCGCCCTTCACCACGATCGGCACCTGGAATTCCGCCGGCCGCGACGTCGACTTCCACGGGCAGCGCTACTCCTGGCGCAAGCGTGATGAGTGGCAGGGGATCATGGATCTTCCCGATCGCACCGGGGAGAGTTTCGCCCTCGCGATGGAGGTCGCCGACGCCGGGGACCGGGCGACCCTTGAACGAGCGGGCTGGGAGATCCGCGACCCGATCGGGATCTCGGCGGACGACCGCTCCTACGCGGCCTTTCTGCGGGCTTCGCGCGGCGAGTTCACGACGGCAAAGGACGTGAACGTACGCCTGCGCAGCGGATGGTTCAGCGACCGCAGCGCCTGCTATCTCGCGGCGGGTCGCCCCGTGGTGACGCAGGACACCGCTTTCGGTGACGTGCTTCCCACCGGAGAGGGCCTGTTTTCCTATCGATCGGTCGAAGACGCGGCCGCGGCCGTCCGCGCGATCGCGGCTGAACCGCAACGGCACGGCGCTGCTGCCCGGCGCATCGCCGAGGAGCACTTCGCCGCCCCGGTGGTGCTCGGGCGCCTGCTCGGCTCTCTCTGAAGGCCGGGCTCAGTCGCGGGTGCCGCCCGGCTTCTTGTACCCTGCGCGCGCGAGCAGGCCCTTGGCGATCACGAGTCGTTGGATCTCGTTCGTGCCCTCGCCGATGACCATCAGCGGTGCGTCGCGGTAGTAGCGTTCGACCGGGTACTCCTGGCTGTAGCCATAGCCGCCGTGGATGCGCATCGCTTCGAAGGCGACCTCGTGGCAGATCTCCGACGCGAAGAGCTTCGCCATGCCGGCCTCGACGTCGCTGCGCTCGCCACGATCCTTTTTCTCGGCGGCGCTGCGGGTGAGCAGTCGCGCCGCCTCGATCTTGGTCGCCATGTCCGCGATCTTGATCTGAATTGCCTGGTGCTCGCAGATCGGCTTCCCGAAGGTCTCGCGCTCCTGTGAGTAGTGCAGCGCCGCATCGAAAGCCGCCTGAGCGACGCCCACGGCCCGGGCCGCGATGTTCACGCGTCCGACCTCGAGTCCGGCCATCGCGTACTGGAAGCCTGAACCCTCCTTGCCGACGAGGTTCGTCGCCGGAACGGGAAAGGCCTCGAACTGGACCTCGGCCGACTCCACGCCCTTGTAGCCAAGTTTCGGCAGGTCGCGGCTCACGGTACAGCCGGGTGCACCCTTCTCGGCGAGAAGGAAGCTCATGCCCTTGTGCGGCGGATCGCTCTTCGGGTCGGTCTTGACGACCAGGCCGAACATGGTGCCGGTCCGCGCGTTGGTCGACCACATCTTCGTTCCGTCGACGACGTAGTGGTCGCCGCGACGGACCGCGACGGTGCGGATGCGCTGGGCATCGCTGCCGGCATGCGCCTCGGTGAGGCCGAAGGCGGCGCGCTTCTCGCCGCGCGCCATCGCCGGGAGGAAGCGCTCGCGCTGCTCGTCGTTGCCATAGGTGCGGATGACCCAGGCGACCATCAGGTGGGTATTGAGGATGCCCGAGAGGCTCATCCAGCCTCGGCACAACTCCTCGACGACCCGCGCGTAACTGCTCACCGACAGGCCGAGCCCGCCGAACTGCTCGGGGATCGTCGCACCGAAGAGGCCGAGTTCCTTCATGCGGTCGGCCAGGGCCTGCGGGTATTCGTTGCGGTGTTCGAGGTCGCTTGCGACCGGCATCACTTCCTTCTGGACGAAGGTGCGGACGCAGGAGATGATGTCGTCGTCGATCGGGGCGGTGGCCACATGCGCTCCTGGGTTCGGGGCCCTCGGGGCCCGGTCGGATGGTAACGCAGTTTCCACCCCGCGGGCCCGCGCGCAAGCGGCCGGCGGGAACGGCGGCGCCGCTGCTTCCTCCCGGCGTGGCCGGTCAGCTATGAGAGGGGCCATGGTGTCCTTGGCGAAGCGAGCGGGCGCGAACCGTCGCGAGCGGGTGAAGATGCTCTTCACCGAGCGGGCCCTCTGGGAAGCCGGGCTCGAGCGTATTGCCGGGGTCGACGAGGTGGGGATGGGGCCTCTCGCCGGGCCGGTGGTGGCCGCGGCCGTCGTCCTGTCGCCGAAGGTCGACCTCGACGGCGTGCGCGACTCGAAACTCCTCAGTGCGAAACAGCGCGAGAGGCTCGAGAGCGCGATCCGCGCAGCAGCCATCGGCATCGGGATCGGCGTGGTCGAGCATGACGAGGTCGACGCGCTCAACGTGTACCAGGCCGGGCTCGTGGCGATGGCGCGCGCGATCGCTTCGCTGCCCGAGCCGCCGCAGCACCTGCTCGTCGACGCCCGGAGAGTTCCGGGTTGCGAGATCCGCCAGACCTGCGTCGCCGGCGGCGATCGGACCGTGTACAGTATCGCGGTGGCTTCGATCGTCGCCAAGGTCCACCGCGACCGCCTGATGGTGGAAATGGAGGACCGCTACCCCGGATACGGGTTCGCCCGGCATGCCGGTTACGCCACAGCGGTGCACCTGCGCGCCCTGCGCGAGCTCGGGCCGTGCCCGATCCACCGCCGCTCTTTTGCGCCGGTTCGAGCGGCCCTCGAAGTCTCGTCGGAAGACGGCGAAGGGCGCTTTCGTTGAAGATGCCGGACCCCCGAAAGCCAACGCCCGCGCCGGCCGGGGAGGGGGGCGCGCAAGAGGAAGCGGACGTCGCCGGCATCATTTCGGGTCGTCCGGGCGTGGTGCGGGTCCGCCCGCCGTCGCGTGGGGGAGATCTGCCCGCGTTGGGCGGGGCGGCGAGCCCCGCCCCGGGCTTGCGTCGGGTGCCGCTGTCGCGAGCCCGCTCGTCAACGGCTTTGCGAATGGCGGAGAGCAAGCGCGAGGCGCCGCACCTATACCTCGAGACGAGTGTCGACGTGGCGCTCGCCGCCGCGCTCGCCGACGAATCGTCGGTCGCCTTCCCGGCCATGGTGCTCAAGGCCTGTGCCGAAGCGCTCGCGCTTCACCCGGGCCTGAACGCACGGTTCGCGGGCGACGCCATCGAGATTTTCGAGGAGATCAATCTCGCCTGCGCCGTCGCACTCGAGGACGGGCTCGTATGGCCCGTCCTGCGTGCGGGAGATCGTCTGCCTCTCGCCGCCGTATCCGCCTTGTACCGCGAGTTGGACCGTCGGTCGCGCTCGGGCGAACTCGATGCGGAGGATCTCAGCCGGGCAACCTTCTCGGTCATGGACGTGGGCGGACTCGGAATCGAGAAGTGCACCGCGGTCATCCAGCCGCCCCAGGCCGCCATTCTCGCGGTCGGGGCGATCGTCGAGCGCCCGGTGGTTCGAGGCGGTCTGATCGCCCTCGGACCAGTGGTGTCCCTGACCTTGTCCGGCGACCACCGACTCGTCGACGTCGTGGCTGGAGCGGCCTTCCTTGCCGAGGTTCGGCGGAGGCTCGAAGAGCCTCGCCTGCTGCTCGGCTCGCATGTCTGAGGGGTCGCTGGGGCGGGGCGCCGCCATCCGGCCCGATTGGCTCGGGCGGATGGCCTTCGACCAGGCGTTGCGACTGCAGGAGCAGATCGTGGCATCGCATCCGTGGGCGGGCGACCGTCTCCTGCTCCTCGAACATGATCCTGTCTACACGACGGGTCGCAGCGGCCCGATCGAGCACCTGCCGGGAGGCGGGGGAGCGGTCCCGGTTCGGCGCATCGGGCGTGGTGGGGATGCGACCTTTCACGGTCCGGGGCAACTCGTCGGGTATGCGCTCGTCGACCTGCGCGCTCGGACCGTCGATCTCCACCGATTCCTCCGGGCACTCGAGCAGGGGGTCATCGAGATTCTCGGGGAGTATGGGCTGGCGGGCCGCCGCGCGCCCGGCTGCACCGGTGTCTGGGTCGGCGCGCCGCCGGCGCACCCGGCTGCGAGCCATGAGCGGACGGGCGACCCGGGTCGCAAGATCGCCGCGATCGGCATCGGCGTGCGGCGCGGAATCTCGATGCACGGCTTTGCGCTCAACGTGTCGACCGATCTCGATGCGTTTGCCGCAATCGTCCCGTGCGGTATCCAAGGGGTCGTGACGACCTCGCTCGCCGCTGAAGGAGTCCGGCCGGTGCCCACGGTCGCCGAGGTCGCGCGTTCGGCCGCGCGCCTCGTGCCCCGGGCCATCGAGGCCTACTTGCCGGGGTCCAGCGACCCGGGGACGCGGGCATGAGCGACGTGCCGGGGGCGATCCGGTCCGGTCGCCGCCACCCCGACTGGATCCGGGTGCGAGTACCCGGGGGCCCGGGCTGGGCGCGGACGCGCCAGGTCGTCGCCGAATCCGGGGTCGCGACCGTCTGCGAGGAGGCCCGGTGTCCCAACCTCGCCGAGTGCTGGGCGCACGGCACGGCAACCTTCATGCTCATGGGCGACACCTGCACCCGGAACTGCGGATTCTGCGCAGTCGCCCACGGAAAGCCCAAGCCGCTCGACCCCGGTGAACCCGAAAGACTCGCGCGCGCGATCGAACGCCTGGGGCTCGTCCACGCCGTGGTGACCTCGGTCGATCGGGACGACCTGCCCGACCTGGGCGCGGGGCACTTCGCCGAGGCCGTCCGGGCGATCAAGGCCCGCGTCCCGGGCTGTGCCGTCGAGGTGCTGACCCCTGATTTCCAGGGGCGCCGGGACGCGGTTCTGACCGTGGCAGCGGCACCTCTGTCGATCTTCAACCACAACCTCGAAACCGTGCCCCGCCTCTACAAGCGGGTGCGGGCCGGTGCCCGGTACGAGCGATCGCTCGACGTTTTGCGTTGGGCGGGCGAGGTCCGTCCGACGGGGCGCTTCACCAAGGCCGGGCTGATGCTCGGGCTCGGAGAAAGCTTGGCGGAGGTTATGGACGTCCTGCGCGATCTTCGCCATGTAGGCTGCGATATCGTGACCCTTGGGCAGTACCTCCAACCGAGCCGGGCCCACCTGCCAGTCGAGCGCTACCTCGATCCGGCGGAGTTCGACGAATGGGGCGTGGCCGCCCGCCGAATGGGCTTCGCCCACGTGGAGTCGGGGCCCCTCGTCCGCAGCTCCTATCACGCCTGGTCGCACGTCCCGCCGGCCTGAGCGGCCACGGAATTTGCTGCTTCGAGCCCACAAATCGCTCATTTTGCGTTGCGCCACTGGCGCTTTTCCCTTACCAACGCCACGGTTCACAGGTGAGGTCGAGGGTTCGGGAGGGGCGAATGCTCAAGCTTTACGATTTTCCGCAGTGTCCGTTCGGTCAGAAGACGCGCATCGTCCTGGCCGAAAAGCAGCTCGACTGGGAGATGGTCCTGGTCGATCTGCGCAAGAATGAGCAGCATTCGCCTGAATTTGCGGCGCTCAACCCCTTCCACAAGGTCCCGGTTCTGGTCGATGACGATGACGGCGGCACGGCCATCTACGACTCGACCGTGATCAACGAGTACCTGGAGGACGAGTACCCCGAGCCCCCGCTTCTCCCCCAGGGCGACTCGGCCGGCAGGGCGCGCCTCCGGATGCTCGAGGACTACGCCGACAACGCCTTCACGCTCTCCGCAGGGACCTACTTGATCGAGCATGCCAAGCCGGCGGAAGAGCGGGATCCAGAGCGGTTGCGGCGCGCCAAGGAAGAGGTCGATCGGGCCTTCCTCCTGCTCGAGCGCGAACTCGGCGGAAAGGAATACCTCGGGGGCAGTTTCAGCCTTGCCGACGCGGCTTTCGCCCCTCGACTGATCCTGCTGGTGAACCGCAACGTGCCTCTGCCCGAGGGCTCTCGTGCGCTGCGCGGCTACGTCGATCGGCTCCGGCAAAGGGAAAGCATTCGCCGCCTCGAAGGCCTCTGAGGCCTCTCTATCAGCGGGCGATCACGGTGTTCTTGGGGATCACGACGATCCCTGAGTCCGTCACGTGAAAGCGCTCCCGGTCCCGTTCGAGGTCGTAGCCGATTCGTTCGCCTTCCGGCACCTCGACGTTCTTGTCGATGATGGCGCGGCGGATCTTCGCGTGTCGACGGACGCGCACGCCGTCGAAGAGAACCGCGTCTTCGACTTGGGCGAAGCTGTGCACGAAGACGCTGCGTCCGAGAACCGAGTTGACGATCGTCGAGCCGGAGATGATGCAGCCCTCGCCGACGATCGAGTGGGTGGCTTGGCCGCGCCGTCCGACCTCGTCGAAGACGAATTTCGCGGGGGGAAACGCCGCCTGGGCAGAGCGCAGCGGCCAGCGCAGGTTGTACAGATTGAGCGCAGGATCGATGTCGCGGAGGTCCATGTTCGCGTCGTAATAAGCCTCGAGCGTGCCGACGTCGCGCCAGTAGAGGGCCTTGTCCGCCGGCTCGCCGGGAAGGCGATTCTCGGCGAAGTCGTAGGCGAAGATGCGGAGGCTCTTCAGGTTCTCCGGGATCACGTGGCGCCCGAAGTCGTGCCCCTCGTCGGCATGCGCCTCGGCCTGGCTGCGCAGGATCTCGACGAGCGCACCGGCGTCGAACAGATAGTTGCCCATCGAGGCGAGGCAGAAGCCGGGTAAGCCCGGAATCTCCGGCGGGACCTCGGGCTTCTCGAGGAAGCCGATCACGCGTCCCTGCTCGCCGACCTGAACCACGCCGAGGCGGCCCGCCTCGGCGACCGGAACCCGCAGCGAGGCGATGCTGACCTGCGCTTCGCGCTCTAAGTGCTGGTCCACCATCCGACCGATGTCCATGCGGTAGATGTGATCCGCGCCGAAGACGGCGACGATGTCGGGCCGATAGTTCTCGATCAGGTTCAGGTTCTGGTAGATGGCGTCTGCGGTTCCCTGGTACCAGGTCTGGCCGCGCTGCATCTGGGCCGGCACCGGCGAGATGAACTGCTCGGGAAGCAGGCTCCCGAACTGCCAGCCCGCCGCCAGGTGCTCGATGAGCGACTGCGACTTAAACTGGACCAGGACGTAGATCGAGTAGATCTTCGAGTTGACGAAATTCGAGAGCACGAAGTCGATCAGTCGATACTTCCCGCCGAAGGGGACCGCGGGCTTCGCCCGATCGTTGGTGAGGGGCTGCAGGCGCCGGCCCTCGCCGCCGGCGAGGATGATCCCGAGGATGCGTGGACTCGAATTCGGCATTCGGGGAGGAGCGTGACTACGGATTCCCGGCGAGTCAAGGAGGTGCCAGGCGCTGGCGGCTTACCGGGGTCATGGTAAACCGGGGTCGTGGATGCGGAACACCGCGACGACGACGAGCGGGAGCGCCGGCGCCTAGAGATCGTCGAGTCCTACAAGGTCGTCTGCCTGTGCAACAAGATTCGCCGGGGCGTGATCCAGCGTGCGATAGCCGGCGGTGCCCGGACTCTCGACGAGGTGCGCCGAGCCACCCGCGCGGCTACCGGCCCCTGCGGTGCCAAGCGCTGCGGTCCGACGATCGCCCAGATGCTCAGGCGCTGACGGCCGCCCGGATGCCTCTCGGCGGCCGAAAGTCCGAAGGGAGCCTTGCTCGACCCTCCGGGGTTGGTAGGACAATCCTATCGCGAACTATTCTCGATAGGGGCCGGCAGTCGGTCACCTGAAAGCGAAAAGGAGAAGTCCTCGCATGTCCAATCTCAAGGGAACCAAGACTCACGACAATCTGAAGAACGCGTTCGCGGGCGAGTCGCAGGCGAACCGCCGGTACCTCTACTTCGCGCGCCGGGCCGACATCGAGGGCTACACCGACATCGGCGGCCTCTTCCGCGACACCTCGGAGGCCGAAACCGGTCACGCGTTCGGCCACCTCGACTTCCTCTCCAAGGTCGGCGATCCCGCGACCGGGCTCCCGATCGGCGAGACCGACAAGAACCTGAAAGCTGCCGTCCAGGGCGAGACCTACGAGTACAGCGAGATGTACCCGGGCTTCGCCAAGAGCGCCCGGGACGAGGGCTTCGCCGAGATTGCCGAGTGGTTCGAGACGCTCGCCAAGGCCGAGAAGTCCCATGCCGGCCGCTTCCAGAAGGGGCTCGACAGCCTCTCGTGATCGATCTTCCAGGGTCGGCCGGACGGATGGTCCGGCCGACCCGGAGCTAGCCGGAGTCCCAATGCGCAACGTCACCCTCGACGATCTTTCCGGCCTCACGCGCTACGCCGCGGAGCGGGCCGCGCTCCGCGAACGCATCATCGCCATCAAGCGGGACCGACGGGTCCACGTCGGCGATCGCGTGACGCTCGTGTTCGAGAACTTCGAGACCGTGCGCTTTCAGGTGCAGGAGATGGTTTTCGTGGAGCGCATCTCCGATATTGACAAGATCCGCGAGGAGTGTGCCGTCTACAACGGCTTACTGCCGGGCGAGCGTGAACTATCCGCGACACTCTTCGTCGAGGTGACCGAGCAGGGCAGGATCGCCGAGGAATTGCACCGCTTGGTCGGCATCGACGAGTTCGTCGTGCTCGAGGTGGATGGTAACCCGGTTCCCGGACGTTTCGAGGCGGGGCGCTCTCGAGCGGACCGCATCTCGGCCGTCCAGTACCTGCGCTTTCCACTATCCGACGCCGTCGCAGGCGCTCTCGGACGCCCGGATTGCCCGGTACGGCTGCGGATCGATCACCCGGCCTACCAGGCGGTCGCGACGCTGTCGGAGGCACAGCGCGCGAGTCTTGCCGGAGACCTGGTTCGCTGAGCGTGGAGATGCCGGGGGAGGGCCGACGGGTGCCGGGAGGGCGCGCCACGCGTCAACTCGAAGCGACGCTGCGGGCACTGCGCGCGAGTGACCGGCACCCCACGGCGGAGCAAGTCTACCGCGAAGTCCTTGAAAGGCTGCCGTCCGTGAGCCTGGGGACCGTCTACCGGAACTTGCGCAAGCTGGTCGACGACGGGCGGGCGCTGGCCATCGCGGTCTGCGGACAACCGGCGCGCTTCGACGGCCGGGCGGGACCGCACGACCATTTCCTGTGCCTGCGGTGCGATCGCCTGGTCGACGTCGAGGCAACGGCCGCGAGCCCGGAGTTGCCGATGCTGCCCGGCGGACATCGGGTTGCGGACCGTCGCGTCGTCTACCGCGGAACCTGCGCTTCTTGCGCGGCCGGCGCCCGAGCGGGAGGCTGAGGCGTGGCGGACGATTCAGACCTGGTCGCGCTCTTTCCGCTGCCGAACGTCGTGCTCTTTCCCGACGTCGATCTGCCGCTGCACGTCTTTGAGCCGCGCTATCGGGCGATGGTAGGTGACGCGATGAACGGCGATCGCCGGATTGGCATGGTTCTCCTTCGCGCCGATTGGCGTCGCGACGATCAGGGGTCGCCGCCGATCTTTCCGCTCGGTTGCCTCGGTGGCATCGAGAAATTCGAGTTGCTCGCCGACGGCCGCTCGAACCTGCTGCTGCGCGGTCTGCGTCGCTTCGAGGTCGTGGAGGAGATCGGCGGCAAGCCCTATCGGCAGGCCCGCGTCCGCTGGCGGGACGAGGCGACTCCCGCAGCCGGCTCCGCGGCTGCGGTCGGGGTCGCCGCCCGCCTGCGCAGCGTCGTCGGGATGCTCTTCGAGGGCGCGTCCGAGGCTCCCCCCGCAGGTTGGTGGGAGGGGATGCCCGAGGCGCTCGCCGGACTCGTGAACCGGCTCGGATTCGCACTCGACCTCGAACCGGTCGAAAAACTCTCCCTGCTCGACTGCGACGACGCGCTCTCACGTGCGCAGCGGCTCGTCGAGATCCTGGAGTTCCTCGCTGCCGAACGCCGCCTCGGCGCGGGGTCGGCCCGAGGAGAGGGCGCATGGCACTGAGACGAGTGCGGAGGCCGATCCGGGCGTCGCAACGGGGGCGAACATGTCGGGCGTGACGGCGCTGCTCGCGATCGCCTCTTTCCTTGCTGGACTGGCCGCTTTCGCCGCCGGAATGAGGGCCGGGCACGGCGAGGGAACGCTCTACTCGCACCTCGCCTGGGGCGTGGGGGCACTCTTCCTACAGGGCTTCACGGCGATTGTGGCGTCCATGCACGCCCGCGCACGCTCGCGCGAGGTCGATGCACTCACCACGGAGATCGAGCGGCTCGAGCGGTCGGCCGCCGAAAGCAAGAACGAAGACGTGATCGTTGGAGGAGCCGGTCGATGAAACGCACCTACGCCCAGATCATGGAAGACGCCCGTCGGGTAGTCCCGGAGGTTTCCGTGGATCACGTCCGAGCGCGGCTCTCGAACGGGTCGGCCCCGGTGCTCGTCGACGTGCGAGAACGCGAGGAATTCCGCGAAGGACATCTCACTGGGGCGCTCTCGGTTCCGCGCGGTTACCTCGAGATGCGGATCGAGGAGGCGGTGCCGGACCGCGGCGCCGAGATCGTCGCCTATTGCGCCGGCGGAGCCCGTTCGCTCATCGCCGGCAAGATCCTGAAGGACATGGGCTACTCGAACGTCGTCTCGATGACGGGTGGTTTCGGGGCCTGGAAGGGTGCCGGTCACCCCTGGACCGCGGACCGGCAGTTCACAGCCGACCAGATGCAGCGCTACAGCCGTCACTTCATTCTGCCGGAGGTCGGCGAGTCCGGACAGTCGAAGCTGCTCGACGCGAAGGTACTGCTGATCGGTGCCGGCGGGCTGGGGTCGCCGACGGCATACTACCTGGCCGCAGCCGGCGTCGGCACGATCGGCATCGTCGACGACGACGTGGTCGACCGATCGAACCTCCAGCGACAGATCCTGCATGCCGACGACCGCGTCGGCATGCCGAAGGTCGAGTCGGCGAAGAAGACGTTGCAGGGTCTGAACCCCGACGTGAAGGTGATTGGTTTCCGCGAGCGTGTCACCTCCGAGAACGTGATGCGCCTCTTCGCCGACTGGGACGTGATCGTGGACGGCTGCGACAATTTTCCGACCCGCTACCTCGTGAACGACGCCTGCGTCTTCCTCGGTAAGCCCAACATCCACGGAAGCATCTTCCAGTTCGAAGGGCAGGCGACGGTCTTCTGGCCGGGCCATGGTCCCTGTTACCGGTGTCTGTTCCCCGAACCGCCGCCTCCGGGCGCCGCACCTTCCTGCCAGGAAGCGGGCGTGCTCGGCGTGCTGCCGGGTCTCGTCGGCTGCGTGCAGGCCGTGGAGACGGTGAAGCTGATCCTCGGCGTCGGACGTCCGCTCGTCGGACGCTTGCTGCACTTCGACACCCTCGCGATGGAGATCAAGCAACTGAAACTCCGCCGCGATCCGGAGTGCCCGGTCTGCGGCGATCACCCGACGATCCGTGAACTGATCGACTACGAGGAGTTCTGCGGGCTGCGCGGCGCTCACGACACCGCTGGCGCACCCTGAACGATGCCGGCGCAAACGGGCCGGACGCTCGTCTACCTGTTGCGGCATGGCGCGACGGAGTGGAATGCCGAGCAGCGGGTCATGGGGCGACGTCCCGTGCCGCTCTCTTCCGCCGGCGCGGCCCAGATCCGCGCGCTGGCTCCCGGTTTGCGCGCACTCGGTCTCGGCTCGGTCTGGACGAGTCCGGTCGCGCGGGCCCGCGAGACGGCCGACATCGTCGCGGGAGTCCTCGACCCCGTCCCGGTGCGCGAGCTCGAGGAGCTGGCGGAAGTCGACTACGCACAGTGGGAAGGCCGGCGTTTCAAGGAACTATTTGACGACCCGGTCTTCAGGGAACACCTGACCGACCCGCTGCGCAGCCGGGCTCCGGGCGGCGGCGAAAACCTGGTCGAGGTCGGTGAGCGAGTGGCGCGTGCGCTGTCGGCCGTCGTGGCGGGTTGCGGAGGTCGGCCGGCGCTGGTCGTCTCGCACGGCGACCCGCTCAGGCTGCTGGTCGCAGCGTGCCTCGGGCTCGACGCATCCGCGCTGCGGCGAATCCGCATCGATCCGGGAGGCCTTTCGGCGCTCGCCCTCGGCGGGCCCTGGCCCGAGGTCTGCTTCCTCAACCGGGAGACCGTGTCCGTCCGGATGGGGGAGGGCGCCGAGTAGTCTCGCCCGGCCATCAGACGAGAAAACCCCGAGGGCTACTTCCGAGCGTCTATCGACTGCATGCTCGGCCTCGCCGGTGAGAGCGAGGAACCCTCGGGGTCGGTGGTGCCTGGTGTTTCTCCCAGGCGACCACGTCAGAAGTCGTCGTAGTCTGGCCTAGGAGGCCACCACCTCACAGTTCACCTGGCAACTACTTCCTATCACGACTGGATCACCTTCCTTTCTCGGCGCCGCCATCCGCTGCCCGGGAGGCCCTCGATGGGCCTCTCGTCCTCGGAAGACCGAATCGCGGGTCCAGACCCGCCAGCCGCCCAGGAGACCGCCGCTGCTTCCCAGCCGGCTCGACCCGCCGAACCGGCGGGGACTACCCCCGACGCCTCGGCTCCGCGGGCGCTGTGACCGCCCGGGTCGATGGTTTCTCACTATACCGAATCGGTTGGTTCGTCCAGTCTCGATCGCAAGTCCGTACATGATCGGCTCGGATCGGCCCCGTGATCCGTTTCCCGGGCTGACCGGGTCCACTGCCGCCAAGCCCGGGTTTAGGGGGTGGTGCAAGCCAGAGCGGAGATGCTAGGGCCATCGGAACATGTCTGTTCGGCTTCGGCTCGATCCGGATTCGGCCCTGCTGAACCGGAGGCCGCTCGGGCAAAGTGGCTGACAACGAGGGGAGACAACGAATGATGAGAACGATGATCCAGACGACAATGGGAGCGATCGCTGTGGCGGCGATCCTCTGCTCGGGAACCCAGGCGACGGCAGCGGCGAATTGCCCGCCGGGATCGGCCTGCAGCTCGCTCACGCAGCCGGCAACCGAGTTGGTGATGCCGTTCGACGCGACGTCGGGCAAGGCATCGTACATGATCGTGAGCAACCCCCACGCGAGCTCTCCGCAGGGTGGCGCCAAGATCACCACGCACTGGACCTTTTGGGGCCAGAACTGCAACGAGCTTGCCGATCTTTCGATGTGCCTGACGGAGCGCGACACGGTGGTCGTCGATCCGACGAACATCCAGGCGATCGGTGCGGACAACACTCCTTCGGGTCCTCTGGTCAATCTTGCCGGCAGCCGCGGGATCGTGACCGTGACGGCTTATGAGACCGACACGAACTGCCGCCCGTTCGACCAGACCGGTAAGGTCTTGTCGCGTGACGGCATCGTCGGCACCTTCACGGTGGCCGACCTCGAGACGGGATACTCCTTCGGAAACGACGCCGAAGGTTTCAATACTGACATTCGCGGCTACAGCATCGAGTTGCCCCCGCATCCGACCTCGGATCGCGGTCGCTACGTGCTCCAGACGCTCAACCCGAGTACCCTCGACGCGAGTTTCGTCGTGATGGCGTGGCTCACGGTGGTCGACGGTGTGGCCGAGCCGATCGACGAGAACACAGCCTTCTACACGACCTATTACGACAACCTCGAGGTCGCGACGTCTCTGCCCGACGTGGCCATGGACTGCCTTGAGTTCCGCAACCTCGCGGGTGGCACTTCGCCGCTCATTCCCGACTTCGTGAAGCCCACGAGTTCGGGCATCCTCGCGCTGGCACCGACCAATCGTGACGACCGCGACGATTACCTCTTCGCGGTGGTGGGTCAGGCCGTCGGCGTCTTCGGCGGATCGTCGCACGCGAAGGTCCAGATCGACTGAAGCTGCGAATCGGTCGCCTTCGAGCGACGGGGAGTTTCGAAGGGGGTGTCCGCGACGGCGGGCACCCCCTTCTTCGTTGCCCCATCGGGACACAGCCATGCAGAGACGTCGCCCGGCCCGAGCCTTCAGAGGAATCCGAGAAGGGCTTCGTTCACCTCTTCGGGGCGTTCCTGCTGCACCCAGTGGCTGCAGGCGGGGATGAACCGGATCGAGAACGGACCGGTGAACAGGGGTTCCATGCCGAGGGTCAGGTCGTTGCCGAGCGCATCGTCTTCTTCGGCCCAGACGAGCAGCGTGGGGCAGGAGATGGTGCGCGTGCCGGAGTAGCGCTCCATGACCCGCGGGTTGCGGAAGGCCGCCCGATAGTAGTTGATCGCGGCGGTCGCAGCGCCCGGGGGCCGAACCGCGTCCTTGATCCGATCGAGGTCGGCCGCGCTGAAGACCTCTCGGTCCCTGCGCCGCACCATCGTCCGGAAGCCGCGCTCCACCGCCGCAAAATCCTTGGCTGCGAGCAGCCGCTCGGGTAGCCGCGGGACCTGGAAGGCGAACATGTACCAGCTGCGCAGGAGCTGACGGCGATTCTCCCGGATGCGACGGGTGAACACAGCCGGGTGAGGACAGTTGCAGACGGCGAGTTTTTCGCAGGCGGCGGGATGGTCCATTGCGAAGGCCCAGCCGATCCCGCCGCCCCAGTCGTGTGCGACGATCCGGGTGCTCTCGCGCCCGAGCCCGCGGACGAGCCCGAGCACGTCGCCGACCAATCGGTCCATGCGATAGGCGTTCACGCCGTCTGGACGTTCACTCGCGCCATAGCCGCGCAGCGTCGGTGCGGCGACTCGGAAGCGGGTCGCGAGTGCCGCGATCTGGTGCCGCCACGACCACCAAGACTCGGGGAAGCCGTGCAGCATCACGACGAGAGGCGCGTCCTCGGGGCCGGCGAGATGCACGTCGAGACTCACTTCGCCGCAGTCCACACGGCGACGTTCGACCGCTACGGTGACTTCGGGTGCACCCGGCGCGGGCGACCCGGAAACGGTCGTTGGCTCGTCCATCCGGACCTTGGTAGGGGTGGCTTCGCCGGATGCAACCGTCGCGGGCACGCGCCGATGGGCCGGGCGAAGCAAGGGAGATTTGCGATGGGATACGAATTCGTCTCGGTGGAGCGTCGCGACCGGGTCCTCTGGGTGACGATGAACCGCCCGGAGGTCATGAACGCGCTGCACCCGCCTTGCCATGCAGAGATGCAGAGGATCTGGGACGAGTTTGCGGCCGATCCCGAGGTCTGGGTCGCCGTCCTGACCGGGTCCGGCGAGCGCGCGTTCTCCGCCGGCAACGACCTCAAGTGGACGGCGCAGAACGGCGGGAAGCTTCCGCCCATGCCCTCGGGCGGTTTTGCCGGGCTCTGCTCGCGCTTCGACCTGACCAAGCCGATCATCGGGGCCGTCAATGGCTTCGCCCTGGGGGGCGGCTTCGAGATCGCGCTCTGCTGCGACATCCTGGTCGCCGCTGACCATGCTCGCTTCGGCTTGCCGGAACCGAAGGTCGGACTCATGGCGGCGGCCGGTGGCGCCCAGCGCCTGCCGCGGCACATCCCCCTCAAGGTCGCGATGGGCATGATGCTGACCGGCGAACCGATCGACGCGAGGCGGGCTCTCGAACTCGGACTCGTGAACGAGGTTGTACCCTTCGCGGATCTCCACCCTGCCGCCGACCGCTGGGCGAAGCGGATCGCGGAGTGTTCGCCACTCAGCGTGCGCGCCACCAAGCAGGCCGCTCTCGACAGCCTAGACCGGCCACTTCGGGACGCCGTGGCGGTGACGAATTACCCGGCCGTCATCGAACTCTTCCGCTCTGAAGACGCGATGGAGGGGCCACTCGCGTTCGCGCAGAAGCGCAAGCCGGTCTGGAAGGGGCGCTGAGCGGCGGGCTTCCCGTGGCTCAGTCGGCCTTCGTGCGCGAGAGGTAGGTGCCGGTTTCGGTGTCGACCCTGATCATGTCGCCGACCTCGATGAAGTTCGGAACCGGTACGACGAGTCCGGTCTCGGTCCTGGCCGGCTTGAGCGCATTCGTGACGGTTGCCGACTTCTGGCCGGGGATCGTTTCGACGACCTTCAAGTCGATCGACTTGGGCAACTCGACGCCGAGCGGTCGCCCCTCGTGGGTCTCGACCACGAGCCTCAGGTTGGGCAGAAGGTAGGCCTTCGCATCGCCCAAGTCTTCCGCGGTGAGCGCGATCTGCTCGAAGCTGGTCGTGTTCATGAAGTGGTACTGGTCGCCGTCGGCGTACAGAAACTCCATCTCGTGCTGCTCGAGGCTCACGCGCTCGAGCTTGTCTTCGGACCGGAAGCGGTTCTCCGTGGCGTTGCCGGTGCGCAGGCTCCGCAGCTTCGTGTGGACCATTCCGCGCCAGTTGCCGGGGGTCAGGTGCGTGACGTTGGTCACGCGGTAGAGATCGTTGTTGTAGAGGATGACCATGCCCGCGCGGAGTTGGGTCGCGGGAATCACCACTGCAGGGGCCTCGCCGATCCGATTGCAGACGGTGGCGAGACGAGGTTCATCGCCCGGCCGCGACGGCGATGGTGGCAATCGTCAGGAGGACCGTGGTCCAGGCGGCACCGCGCAGACGACCGAGGACGCCGTTCATGCGCGCCTCGTCGATCGGCTCGTCCCACTCCTCCTGGCGCACCAGTCGATGCCCGATGCCGAAGGTGACCCAGGTGCCCGACATGACCACCAGGAAGGCGAGGGCGAGCTTCCAGGCGAGGTGTGCTGCGAAGGTCCCGTAGTCGGCCCCGAGGCTCTGCTTGAAGCCGGTCACGCTCCAGGCCCCCGTCATCACCATGATCCCTAGGAGCGCGATCGCCAGCGGGTCGTACACGCGGAAAGTGCGCACCAGGTAGGCCCGCCGTTCGACCGCGCCGGACAGCCGCGCGGCCCGTGGCACCGTAAAGAGGGCGATTCCCGCCGTCGATCCCAGAAAGAGACCGGTCGCCAGAAGATGGGTCCAGAGCAGCACGCCTGAGCCGAATAGCCGAAACCACCCGGGCGCGAAAGGCCCGGGTGCGAAGGCCCGAGTGGTCGTCGCGATTGCACCCGGTGGAAAGGCCTGCTTTTCTCACGCATCGGAGGGGGCGAGACCGCGATGAGACCGACCAAGCAGCAGTTCGACGAGGCGCGGGAACTTCACGCGGGTCGCGTCGAAGCCTACCGTCGCGGGGAGATTCAGGACGGCGAGTTCCGCCCGATCCGGCTCTCCTACGGCCTGTACTACCAACTCGATCACACGAGTTATATGCAGCGCATCAAGGTGCCCGGAGGCGCGATGACCGCCGACCAGATGGATGCTCTCGCCGCGGTGTTCGACGACTACGGGCGAGGCATCACCCACGTCACCACCCGCGCGGACGTCCAGATTCACTGGGTCCCGATCGACAAGGTGAGCGAGATGTACGCTCGGCTCGAAGCGGTCGGCATCACCACGCGCGGCGCGTGTGCCGACAGCGTGCGTAACGTGACCGCCTGTCCCTTCGCCGGGGTCTCGCCGGACGAGCCGTTCGACGTCACGCCCTACGTGCAGGCGATCCACGACGGATTCCTGTTCAACCCGTTGAACCTGACGCTGCCGCGCAAATTCAAGATCGGCGTCGAGGGCTGCCCGCTCGACTGCGCCCAAGCGGCCATCAACGACATCGGGCTCTACGCCGTGGCACGCGGATCCGAGAGGGGCTTCTCGGTCTGGGCCGGTGGGGGCCTCGGGGCCGCACCGTCGCTCGCCGTGAAAGTGGCCGATTTCGTGCCCGCCGAAGACGTGCTGATCTGGTGCGAGGCGATCGTGCGGGTGCATCACCGCGCCGGCGAGCGCAAGAATCGGCACAAGGCCCGCCTGAAGTTCGTGGTGAAGAAACTCGGCGTCGAGGCGTTCCGCTCGACCGTGCTCGCCGAGGTGGTAAAGGTCGAGTCGGAGCGGGGAGCCGACCTGCGTTCGGACGTGCGCGAGGCCGTGGACGCCCATCGCGTGCCGCCGCCGATCTCGACGCCCCGGCGCGCTCCCGCGCGGCCCGGTTTCGAAGCCTGGATGCGGACGAACGCCTCCGCGCAGAAGGATCCGGGCCATGTCGCGGTGACGGTCACTCTGCCGCTCGGCGACATTGATTCCGACCAGTTCCGCGCGATCGCCCGGCTCGCCCGCGAACACGGCAATGGCACGGTGCGCGCGACCAACGAGCAGAACCTCGTCCTGCCGTGGGTGCCCCGCGCATCACTGGAGGCGCTGCACTCGGCGCTGGTCGACCTCGCCCTCGCCGAGGGCGGGGCGTCCCTGTTGACCGACGTCGTTGCCTGCCCGGGGCTCGACTATTGCAGCCTCGCGGTCACGCGCTCGATGGGCGTCGGAGAGCGGATCCGAACCCACCTCGCCGAGGCGCGCGTGGACGCGGCGTCCCTCGGGCCGTTTCACGTCAAGATCAGCGGTTGCCCCAATTCCTGCGGGCAGCACCACGTCGGCGACGTCGGCCTGACCGGCATGATGGTGAAGAGCGAGGACGGACGCGACCTCCCGCACTACTCGATCCTGGTCGGTGGTGCGGTGGGAGAGGGCCGCAGCCGAGTCGGCAAGCGAATCGCCGGCCGATTCGCCGAAGACGACGCGCCGCGCGTGGTTGCGGCGGTCGCTGCGCTCTACGGACGGGGACGCCAGTCCGACGAGCGTTTCGCGGAGTTCGTGGAACGGGTCGGAGCCGACGAACTCGACGCGGTGGCCCGCGCGGTCGTCGTCGGCGAGATCCGGTGAGCGCAGGCCGGGACCTCGACGACCCGGACTCCGAGAACGAGGCGACGGGGCCCTCCGAAGCGGGGCCGATCGCCTACGTCGGGACGATCCTGCGCTGGGCGCCGGGCTCGGGAACCGGGGTCGTGCGCAGCGCGAGCGGACGCGACATCCCCTTCGACCTCGAACACGTGATCGTGCTTGGCGAACTCATGGCGGGCCCGCGCAGTTACGCGCTCTCCAACGGTCTGAAGGTCGGGTTCGATCTCGGCTGGACGTCGCGCGGACTGCGTGTGACGAAGCTCTTTCCGCCGCCCTGACGCTCGCAGCACGCAGATTCCTCCCGCGCGGGGATACGACTCTCAGAGCGGCAGTCCGGTGCGAAAGGTGAAGTAGCGTCCGAGGAACTCGCCGACCAGCACCGCGAGCGTCGCGATGTAGAACAGCCCGGTCGCAGCCATCGTCTGCGGGATGAGCAGCACGCGGTAGATCATGAACGCGATGCCGAGTGCCGCAAGCGGACCGAGGACGACACGGAGCGCGAGCAGAAGGGCCTGCTCCTCGAGCCCGGCCGGCGGCGAGATCGCGAGATGGAGCGCCAGTGCGCCGATGCACACCAACTCGGCTGCAAGTGTCCAGACGAACCAGCGAAAGCAGCGCCTGAAGGGCTCGATCTCCATGCTGGTGTCGATCAGGTACCAATGCCCGATAAGCATCCCGGTGGTCACCGCGCCGAGCGCCGCGGCGCCGACGAGCGTATTCGCGATCGACAGGAAGACGATCCAGGGCCCTTGGACCAGGGCGAGAGACCATGCGCTCGCGGTGAGGGCGGCCACGCCGGAGAGCAGTGCGGCGGCAAAGAGACGAGCCCGAGTCTGCGTCTCGTCGCCCCAGAGCGTCGCCAAGTAGGCGGCAAAGAGCGCGCAGTGGAGAAGCCAGAGCAGGGCCTCGATAGGACCGACGCCGCTCGCCTCCCGCGTGAGCCGCAGGTAGATCGTCCCGAGACCGCCCACCAGGGAGGCTGTCAGGAAGACCCCTCCGCTCGACTTGAAGAACCCACGTTCTAGGTCGTGAAAGGGCGGGACCGCCAGGGAAAGCAGTCCGCCCACGCCGAGTTGGCAGAAGACGAGGAGGAAGCAGCGAGCGAAGAGCGTCATTTTCCGGCAACCGACGGTCGTGCTAGGAGAGAAACAGGCGTCGGGCCGATGTTCAACGGGGGGCGGCGCCGAATGATCGAACTCAGGGGTCCGCGCGCCGCGGGCTGGGAGGCCGGGGAGACGACGATGCGTAAGAGATTCGCCGCGACCGCACTCGTGATCGCTTTTTCGTTGTTGGGAACGGCTTACCGCGCCCGAGCCGAAGGGCAGGTCGATCCTGGTTACGATGCGTACTCGGTCACGCGCTACGAAGGCAACCGGGCGCTCGGCGCGCAAGGGGCCGCGCCGAGCGGACCACCCGGATACGGAACCGTTCCCGTGGGCGACCCGGGCCGTTCGACCGCAGGCTATTACGGCAGTGCCCAGGCGGGTTCGAACGGGAGCGGGTACGGTTACGGAGCACCCGCCGGCGGGGCTTACGGTGGCGCGCCATCGGATCCCTATGCGACGATTCGCGCCGGGGCCGCACCCGGTGTCGACTACCGGGCGCCCGACACGCTCGGAACCGGTCGCAACTACTACGACGACCTCTACGTGAGGCGACGGCTCGTGGAGCGCTACCCGGTCGAGCGCGGGCAGGCCGCCGCCCTCAGCGTGGGGTCCACGCTCATCAATACCGTCTTTTTCCCCGTGAAACTCGCGGTCGGAATCGTCGGCGCCGAGGCCGGAGGCTTTGCCGGTGCGATGAACGGAGGCGACGAGGAAGCGGCAGCGGGTATCTGGAACGTCACCACCGATGGCTCCTACTTCGTGACCCCGCGCATCCTCGACGGTCGCGAGCCCTTCTACTGGGGTAGCGACGAAGAGTAGTCGTCGACTTCGAGTCCCGCGGCGCCGAGCAGGCGCCGCAACTCCGCCGACCAATCGCGGAAGGTGACCTCGCTCGCTGCCCACCACTCGTCGTCGGCGGCCTCGGCAACGACGACTACCGGCGCAACCTGCGCCTCGGGCGAGAAAAACCACAGGTCGCCACTTCGCAGCGAGAGCAACGGTTCCGCATGCAGTTTCGCGACCGGCCATCGCAGCGCCACCTCCGAGCTGCACGCTTCGAAAGAAGGCGACAAGACAAGCGGGCTGGGCAGCGATCCGAGGGGGTCCTGCGCGGCGCCTTCGTCTCCCGTACCGCCGAGGAGCGGCCTCCGGATCTGGGCGTGGATTTCCCGGACCACTTCCGCGGGAGACGGCATCGTCTCGAAGCCGCCTTGTCGGCGACGCAGCCGACAGCCACGGTAGGCCCACGCGGGGGCTGGCGCGGCCGTCGCCAGGTCGGCGAAAACGGAAAGAGCGGCCTCGGAGATGGCCGAAGCGACGCCGGCCGCCATGGCTCCGCGGAGTCGTTCGACCTCGGGGCTGTCGAGCGCTCGGGAGAGGACGATGCGCAGGTGCGCGGCGATCGACTCGATCGCCGCCACGTCACCGGCGTCGGGTCGATGGCGATGCCCCTGCCGGACGGCGCGACGCACGACGTCTCCGACACGCAGGCCATCGGCGAATGCTCGTTCGGACTCAGCACCCGATGCGACGAGGCTCGATGCGGCTTCGTGCAGGTCGGTCAACTCCCGCAAGGCCGCCGCGAAGCGGTCCTCCTCGTCGTGCTCGAACATTGCCCGGCCCTAGCACGCGGAGGAGGCGGTCGCCGCCCCGGACGTAGCAGGCTGGGGAACTCCTGCTAAAGCTGTGTTGATGCCGTCGTCGCTGCGTCGGGCCACGATCCCCGAGGTTCTCGAAGTGGCCCTCGAACTCGAGCGCCGCACGATGGAACTCTATGCCGATTTCGTCCGGGTGTTCGCCGACGACGACGAACTTCGGGGCTTCTGGTTGGCGATGGCCCGCGGCGAGGCCGCGCACTTCGGCGCGCTGGTTCTCGTCGAGACGATCGTGAAGAACGACCCCGCACTCGCCGGCGAGGCGAAAATCCTGTTCGACACCTCGACGGGAGTCAGGCTCCGCTCGCTGCTCGCCGGCTATCGACGCGAGACGAAGCGCGGCATTGCGCCGCCGCGCGCCTTCGAGATGGCCGTCGACATCGAGGGCTCCGAACTCGAGGACGTGGTCGTCGACCTGCTGCAAGTCGTGCGCGACCCCGGCTGGCGGGAGCAGGCGGTCAAGATGCTCATCCACGACATCGGTGACCTGAGCTACATGATCGAGACACATACGAAGGACACGGCCCTTCTCGCCCGGGCTGACGCGCTGCTGGAACGGCGGCTCGGACGCACCCAGCCGGGGACGATGCCACGGGCCAAGTCCAACCGAACGCGAGCGGGGCGAGCAGAGCAGGCCTGAGCCGAGTCGATTCCGCTTGTGCCCGCCGGGCGATCAGCGCTTTCGCGGTCCGGCCGCGAACTCGCGGGATCCCGGATCGGGTCGGGCCCGATCGAGCGAAGCGTCGAACACGATCAATCCCGACCCCGCGGATCTTCAGGGCGATGCCGTCGAGCATCCTCTCGCGGATCTCCCGACATTTGCTTGCCCGGCCAATCGTCATTTTGCTCGAGCGCCGAATTCCAGATGGCGGCAGGGTGCGAGCGCTGCATCCCGGAAAGCCTCCGGGCGAGACCGGCTGGTTCGACCGAACGCGAGATGGGCGCTTGACCAGTCGTCCTGAATCATGACAACCGTTCCCGAAAAGTGAATAGTCATTATCGCTGTCTCGCGAGGGCTGGCGCAGGGGAAAGGCAATAGACATGTTCCGACCGAAGCCGATGCAGGGGCGAGACATCGTCTGGTTCGCCATGGTGCTACTTGCGGCCTGCGGCAACACGGCTTCGCGGCCGGCGCCGTCGCCGACGCCGGCGGTCGAGCCGACCCCGGATGTCAATCCGAACCCGCCGGGTCCATGGAAGCGTACCGAGAACCGCGAGCCCTGTGCCGACTTCAACGTGACCCGCAGTCCCTGGTTTGGGGACGCGCACGTGCACACGACGTATTCCGTCGACGCGGTCGTCTTCAACGTGCTCGGGACGCCGACCGACGCCTACGAGTTCGCGCGCGGCGGCGAGATCCTGCTCTCGCCCTACGATGCCGATGGCCACGGTACCCGGCCCCTGCGACTGCGCCGCCCCCTCGACTTCACCGCGGTGACCGATCACTCCGAGGGCTTCGGCGTCTACCAGGTCTGCTTCGATCCCGGGAGTTCCGGGTACGAGAGCGCCGGTTGTCGCAACGTGCGCGAGGCGTCGACTTCGGGTGATCCGGCCCTCGTCCAGAAGGTCTTCGTCGAGTTGCTGGTGCCAGCGGTCGTAAACCCAGAGCCGTTCTACCCGCCCGAGGTCTGCGGTGCCCCGCCGACCGCCTGCATCGAGGGAGCCTCCCCGGTCTGGCAGGAACTCCAGGACGTCGCCGAGCAGTTCTACGACCGCTCGTCGAGCTGCTCCTTCACGACTTTCCCGGCCTACGAGTGGACGGGAAGCCCATCACAGCCCGATCTGTTCACCGGCGCGAATCTGCACCGCAACGTCGTCTTCCGCAACGCGATCGTGCCCGACCTGCCGGTGACCTACATCAGCGAGCCGAAACCACAGGGTCTCTGGAAGGCGCTTCGCGCCGCATGCCAGGAGGGCAAGCCGGGCTGCGACTGGCTCGCGATTCCGCACAACTCGGCCTTGAGCGGCGGCTACATGTTCAAGACCGAGAACGCCGACGGCAGCCCGATGAACCAGGCCGACGCCCTCGAGCGGGCGGCGAGCGAGCCGCTGGTCGAGGTCTACCAGCACAAGGGCAGTGCCGAGTGCCGGACCGGTGCCGGGACCACGGATGAACAGTGCACGTTCGAACTGGCGCAACGCGTCGGCATCTACCAGGGCGTGAGGAATCCGGACCTCGACTACCCGGCGAGCATGTTCGTGCGCGAGGCGCTCAAGCTCGGGCTGCAAAAGGAGCAGGAGGTCGGCGCCAATCCCTTCCAGGTGGGGATGATCGGCGGCACCGACACGCACAATGCGATTCCGGGCGCGACGGTCGAGGAGGACTTCAAGGGGCACCAGGGAGTCAACGACGACACCGAAGCGCGGCGTCTCTACCTGGGAGGACCGAAGACTTGTCCGCCGAACAACCCACCGGGCAGCGTGAGTTGCGGGAGGAGCCGTGTGGACGACAGCCCCGGTGGCCTCGCGGTGGTGTGGGCGGAGGAGAACTCCCGCGACGCGATCTTCTCGGCGATGCGGCGGCGGGAGACCTACGGTACGAG
>CAMBZJ010000017.1 GCA_945872365.1 Klebsiella pneumoniae | reverse complement strand
GAGACGGCACTCGGCTCGCCTGTGCCTGAGGCGCAGAAGCCGAACGATGCGGCGCCTGGGCCCGGTGCGACCTTTGCTGCCCATGCTTCAGGCCTCACGGTCACGGTGTTGCCGCTGCGGCTTGCAGAGCCACTCCAGCTCTGCGTGATCGCGACCGTGCTTGGCAGCGTGAACGTCAGCTTCCAGCCGGTCGAGGTCACGATGCCGCTGTTGGCGACCTTGAAGCTGCGGCAGAAACCGCTGGCCCAGGTCGAATCCTTCAGCACCGTCGCGGCCAAGAAGGCGCCGCCCGGGATTGGCGTCGGCGTCGGCGTCGGCGTCGGCGTTGGCGTTGGCGTTGGCGTTGGCGTCGGCGTCGGCGTCGGCGTCGGAGTCGGCGTTGGCGTTGGCGTTGGCGTTGGCGTCGGCGTCGGCGTCGGCAGGAACGCGAGAGCGGTGCTGCCCGAGCCGTCACCGGTGATGCCCGAGAAGCAGCCCGCGGAAGTGATCTCGAAGGCACCACCCGCGAGGTCGCAGGTGGCGGGCGAGGTGCAGTCCGCAGCCGTCGTGCACGAGGCGCCGTTGTCGGAGCAGATCTTCGCACCCGAAGTGAGGGTGCTTACGGCACTGTAGAACTGCCTGAAACCGTAGGGGACCGGCACCGGGCGATTGCCCGCGGTCAGGTTGACCTGCACGAGATTCGCGGCGGCGGTGTCACCCTCCGCGAAGGTGATGGGGTTGTTGATGGTCAGCGTGCCTGAGTAGCCGTTGCCGTCGTCGGCGAAGGTGGCGTTGCCGACGGCGGGTCCGAGCAGCGTCGCCGACTGGAAGCCGAGGTAGCCAGCGAGACCCGTCGTGCAGCCCGACGTCGTGCAGGCGTAGTAGACCTTGACGGTGGAGCCCGGCAGGAGTTGGCCGGCCGGAGGGTTCGCCGGCGGGTTGGTGAAATAGGTGCTCTGGTTCGCGACCTGAGCCGTGATCGTCACGGGGTCGCCGGGCTGCAGGTCGGCGAGGTCGGTCCCCGTGCAGTCGGCGGGCACCGCGCAGAGGATCGGCCGAGCGTCGACCGCCGCCGAGCACACCTGCGCCGAGGCTTGGCGGGCGGGCACCAACGTCATCGCACCGATGACCGCGATGGTGGCCACGAGTCGTTCTAGTCTCCTCAATTCCTTCATCCCGAGAATCTCCTTCAATTGCAGGTTGTGCCGAAAGCAGGCCTGAAAACCCGGCCACGAGCTTCGAGCACAAGCGTATGGCGCACGATTGCGCTTGGATAACCGCTTTAAAGCCCATGGCGGCTCCCTGATCAAGGGAGATGATGACCGGGGCAGCACTCGTGCGGAATAAACTTGACCCGCGGGACGGAAGCGGTCGAACCCCGAGCTCGACTGGCTCATGGCCCGCGCCTTTGCTTCACCAGCGCGCCGTGCTGGATCGCCGACACATGAGCCACTGGCGGCGCCACGCCTGGACCGTCCTGCCGGGATTCTTTTCCCCGCGCGAGACGGCCGACCTGGTCCGCTGGACGGCCGAAATCGAGGCCTGGCCCGAGGCACCGGGCCGCTGGATGCGCTACTACGAGCGCCCGACTGGCCCGGCCGGCCTCCGCCAACTCGCGCGGATCGAGAACTTCCTGCCCTTTCACGAAGGACTGGCGGGGCTTTTCCACCGCCCGCGGCTCCTGGACCTGCTGGCCGAGTGCTGTGGCGAAGGCGTCGTCCTTTTCAAGGACAAGGTGAACTTCAAGCTCCCCGGCGGCGCGGGCTTCCGCGACCACCAGGACGCTCCGGCCTACGTGGACTTCGGGGTCGAGCACCACCTGACGCTCATGGCGCCGGTGGACGCCTTCACCCCCGAGAACGGGTGCCTCGAAATGGCGCTCGACGCCACGGAGCGGGTCATCCGACCGCAGAATGCCGACGGCACCGTCCGAGCCGAAGAAATGGCGAAGCTCGATGTCGTGCCCCTGCTGGCCGGTCCCGGCGACGTGATCCTGTTCGACGCCTGGGTACCGCACCGCTCCGGCCCCAACCGCTCCGACGGTCCGAGACGGGTCCACTACCTGACCTTCAACCCGGCCTCGGCCGGGGATCACCGGGCCGAGTACTACGCCCGGAAACGCAGGCTGTTTCCGCCGGAATGCGAGCGGGAGCCGGGCGTCGACTATGCGGCCCTCGGGCGGCAGTTCAACCTGGCGAACCCGTTCGACTGAGCCCCGGACGCCGCCTGCCGGGGACTCGTATTTTTAACCCCACCCCGATTGTACGGCGAAACCCTCCGTGCGAAAGCGTCCCTGTCCGCGGGCAATCGCCCGGTGCCGGTCCCCTACGGTTACAAGCAGTTCTACAGTGCCGTAAGCACCCTCACTTCGGGTGCGAAGATCTGCTCCGACGACGGCGCCTCATGCACGACGGGTGCGGACTGCACCTCGCCCGCCACCTGCGACCTCGCGGGTGGTGCCTTCGAGATCACTTCCGCTGGCTGCTTCTCGGGCATCACGGGTGACGGCTCGGGCAGCCGCCGGTCGGCTGCGATCCGTCCGCGGATGCCTTCGGGATCGAGATCACGAACGCGGTGGGAACCGTCTGGGGCGAGGCGCTGGCCGCCGGGTCGCTCGAGAAGCACGGACGTTCGTGGTTCTGGCGCTGGCCTGGAGCGCGCTGCAGCGGTGGTCTCTTCCGCGTGAAGGTCACGCCGCGCGACAACCCGAGCGGCTACCGGATCGACATCAAGGGCTTCGGCGACATGAGTTCCGCAACCGACCCGGTGATGACGATCAACACGACGATGTGCGGGCAGACGTCGTCGACGACGAACACCTGGCTCGACCGCGAGAACACCTCCGGCTGGCTCGTGAACCTCGACCCCGTCGCCGAGTGCGGCGGCCCGACACCCACTCCGGTGGTCACGCCCACCCCGGTCCCGACGTGAGGGCACGGGCCCATTCTCCCGCCCACTCCTCGGCCCTGATCGCAACGGGGCCGTCGAATTCCAAGGCAGGCCGGCGATGATCCGCCGGCCTGCCGGGTAGCCCGAAAGAAGGGGTCGCCGAGCCGAGGCTCAGTGGCCCCTTTCCTTTGCCGGTTCCGGCTTCCGGCGTACACCGCCGTGGGGCGGCTCAGCGGTGAACGCCGAGGTCGAGCACGCCGCCGTCGGGCGAACCGTCGATTGCCGTGCTCCCGACAGGTCCGATCTCGTCCACGTTCAGCGAGCCGGCATCGACCGCCTGGCTCTGTACCGCCTGCCCCGCCGCGGTCTGCGAGAGTCGGAAGTCGTCGTCCGCCCAGCCGAGTCCGCCGCGGATGCCGTCGTTGCCCGCCGGCTTCACGTAGGACGGATCGAGCACGACGTTGAACGCGCAGCCTGCGCACTGGCTCAGGATGTAGGTCTCGGGGTCCATCTCCTGCGCATCCGCGAAGAAGCCATTGTGCAGGAGTCGCACGCCTGCGGTGTCGACTCTCAGTCCCACCCCGGCGGTGTTCGAGAGCAGGTTGTCGCGGATCGTTCCGGTCGCGCGTGCGAGCCGCAGGTCACCGAGCTTATTGAAGGCGAGCGTGCTGCGCTCGACCAGATGGCCGGCCGAAACGACGCCCGCCACGACCGAGTTCAGGTTCAAGCCCCACTCGCCGTTCTCGTAGGCGAGGAGATCGCGGACCGTGGTGTCGGTCGTGTTGCGCAGCACGATGCCGGAGTAGGTCGAACTCACCGAGACGAGTCCCTCGACGAGGAGTCCGGAGACGGACTTCGCGAGCAGGCCGTTGGCGCGCGAACGCGCGACGACGCAATCGCGGATCTCGACGCGGTCCGAGCCGTCGAGGATGGATATCCCGTTGTTCGGCGCGTCCTCGACGACGAAGCCTCGCACCAGCACGCCGGAGGCCTCGACGCTCACGCCGTTGCCCGCGACGGGCGCGATCATCGCGCCACGCTCGACTTCCGAGACCACCGAGACGTCGCGCACGGAGACCTGCACGGTCTCGGCATAGCGCCCGGCGAGGACCACGATCGTGTCGCCAGGCGCGACGGCCTGCAGCGCTCGACCGATCGTCGCCCATGGGGTCTCGCGGTGGCGAGCCGAGACCGTCGAGCGGCCGTCGGCGCCGGTGGTCGCGCTCACGTAATAGGTGTAGACGACGTTGGTCGGGTGCGAGGCGAACGTCGGTGCGGCGACCGCCGGCGGCGCAGCGTAGTGGAAACCCAAGTCCGCGGTACCGGAGTCGGCGACGCCGTCGCTGCGGGTCGAACCACCGATGTCGAGCCCCTCGACCGCACCCGACCCGGCGTCGACCATCGGACTCGCCGGAGTCTCGCCCGGGCGCTGGCGCAGACGGAAGTCGTCGTCCCGCCAACCCTCAAGGCCCAGAACCCCGTCGGCGCCGGCGGGCTTGAGGTAGCGCGGATTGCCGTCGATCGAAGCCCACACCCGGATCGTGTCGGCGAACGCGCTGTCCTGGTCCCGATCACGCGCATTGGCCGAGAAGTCGTTGTGATGCACGAGCAGGTTCAGGCCGGCCAGATAAACGCCGAGATCGACCTGCTCCGTGATGAGGTTGTCGCGCACTTCGCCGCCCGCATTCAGCATGCGGATGCCGCTGCCGTTGCCGTGCACCGTGTTGAAAGCGACCGCGATGCCAGAGAGCGGCTCGGACGCCCCCGAGTTGTCGATCGAGATGCCCCACTCCCCATTCGCATAGACGAGGTCGTTGTGGACGTAGCCCGTGCTGCGCCGCAGCGCGATACCGTGTGAACCCGCCCCGGTCACGATGCAACCGTCGACGAAGACGTCGGCGGTGTCGCGTACATCGATGCCGACGAAGGCCGGAACGACCGCGGCCACCCGGCGGAGCCGCAGCCCGTCGGCCGCCGTCGCGAGGACGCCGTACGAACCGCCCTCGATCGCGAGGTCCTCGATCTGGACGTCGGCCTTGCCTTCGACGACGATCCCGGGCTCGCCGTCGGCCGGCTGCACCACCGACCCGCCGCGTGGACCGGTTCCGCGCAGCGTGATTGCGTCGTCGGGAATCTCGATCGACCCGGCGTACACGCCGGCACCGAGCGCCACCACGTCGCCGGGACGGGCGAGCTGCATTGCCCGCGCAACGCTCCGCCAAGGAGTCACGATCTCCTGCGCGGTGTCGTAGTCGCGCGAGTCGTCGCCGGCGGCCGGGTCGACGAAGAGGACATTCCCGAGGCCGGGGCCCGAGGTGAACGCGATCGCCGGCGCCGGCATCGACGCGGCCGGTGCGAGTGCATGCCAGCCGGCGTCGGCGAGTCCCGCATCGGGGACCGCGTCGCTCCGCGTCGTGCCGGCGATGTCCGCAGTCGAGACCGGACCGGAGCCCGCGTCGCGGGCCGGGCTGTCGGCCCCCTGCCCCGCCGCCGTCTGCCGGAGCGCGAAATCGAAGCCGGCGGGTGCGACGAACAGGGGATCGGCTACCCGGTTCGCCCGCCGAACCGGCTCCTGCCCCGACTTGGAGTCGAAGCTGCGGGCGCCGCCGAACAGGACGTTGTGGTGCACCACGCTCGGCGCCAGGTCGGTCTTCACCACGCTGCCCGCCGCCGCCACGACGACGTTGTCGCGGATCTCGCCCGAGGCATTCTCGAAACGCACGCCGCCGGCCGACGAGGACGCGAGCCCCGCCTGCCAGACGGTGTTGAAGGCGACCACGTTACCGTCGAGCCTCGCCGGTGACGGGGAGGTCGGATTGCCGATCGAGATGCCCCAGTCGCCGATCGACCCGATCCGGTTGTTGTGCACGTAGGCGCCGTACGCGCCGTCGATCACGATGCCGCCCGCGCCGGCGCCGTCGACCCGGTTCCCATCGACTAGGGCTCCTGCGGCGTCGACGAGCAGGATGGCGTCGCTGTCCGAGTCCGAGAAGTCGCCGTCGCGCAACGCGATCCCGGCGACGCCCTCCCCGCGCAGGCCATGGCTGCCGCCCGCCGTCCGGATGCGTTCGACAATCGCTCGCGGGCACGCACCCAGACCTGCGCCGTTGCCGTCGTGCGACGAGACGTCGATGTCGCGGAGCACCAGGTCGGGGCAGCCTTCGGCGACGATGCCGTCGTTGCCACCCTCGACGGTGACCCGTTCGAGCACTGCCCCCGAGCTCGCTCCGAGCGAGATCCCGTCGTCGGACGCGCCCACGACCGAGGCGTCGCTCAGGCGGAGCCCCGCACCGTCGGCGATCCGCAGTCCGCGGATCCCACCGTCGATCGAGACCCCTTCGATCACGACTTGGGCGCTCGCCTTCAAGTCCACGCCGCTCCCGATCGCACCCCTCACGTCGAGCTCGCGAAGCACCAGGTCGGGGCAGCCTTCGGCCACGACGCCGGCGCTGCCACCCTCGACGGTCACCCGTTCGAGCACTGCCCCCGAACTCGCTCCGAGCGAGATCCCGTCGCCGGACGCGCCCACGACCGAGGCGTCGCTCAGGCGGAGCCCCGCGCCGTCGGCGATCCGCAGACCGCGGATCCCGCCGTCGATCGAGACCTCTTCGATCACCACTTGGGCGCTCGCCTTCAAGTCGACGCCGCTCCCGCTCGCACCCCTCACGTCGAGCTCGCGAAGCACCAGGTCGGGGCAGCCCTCGGCAACGACGCCGTCGCTGCCACCCTCGAGCGTGGCCGTCTCGACTTCCGTCGCGGCACCCGCGGAGAGCGCGATCCCGATCCCCGAATGACCACGCGCAGAGAATCCCGTGATCATGAGCCCCGGCGACATCTCTGCGCGAAGCGCGTTCGTACCACCTGCGATCTCGACCTGCTCGAGGGCCGAGCCCTCGCTGCCGAGCAGGACGAGCGCCTCTCCCGTCAGCCCGGTCGCACCGGAGTCGCGCAGCGCCAGACGCGGCGAGAGCGAGGCCGAGAGCAGGCCCGCGCCGCCGGTCAGGTGCACGCGTTCGAGCACCGTGTCGGCACTCGCGTGCACGACCGCACCCGCACCGGCCTCGCTCGTCGCCGCGAAGTCGCGGACGGTCGAGCCCTCGCACGCCGCGAGCGAGAGCGAATCGTCGCGGACGCCGACCACCACGCGCTCGACGACGGAGCCCGGGCTCGTGGCGAGCCTGACACCGTCGCCGAGAACCGCGGTCGCCATCGAGTCGCGCAGCGCCAGGCGCGGCGAGAGCGCGGCCGCGAGCAGGCTGCGGCCTCCGCCCATCGCGAGGTGCGCCAACGAGGCGTCCGCGCTCCCGGTGACGGTCACGCCGACACCGGTGTGACCGTTCGCATCGAGGTCGTTCACCGAGATCCCGGCTGAGTCGGAGATCGCGAGCGCATCATCGCGGACCTGGAGGTGGAGGCGGTCGAGAACGGCTTCCGGGCTCGTCCGGACCGTGACGCCGTTGCCGAGGATGGCCCCGATGGTCGCATCGCGCAGCACGAAGCGACTCGACCCGTCGACGACCACACCCCCCTTCGCGCCGGTGACGGTCACGCGCTCGAGGCGGGTATCCGCCGCATTCGCGACCGCGAAGCCGCGTGTGCCGCCCGTCACCTCCACGTCCTCAAGCACGCTCCCGCCGCCATCGGCGAGGACGACGCCCTCGTCCTCCTGGCCCGAGACCGCGAGATGCGAGACCACGAGGCCCGGCGAATCGGTCGCGCGCAGGCCGGCATCACGGCTCGCGAGGGTCACCCGCTCGAGCCGGGCATGGGCGGTCGATACGAGGATCAGCCCGTCGCCGCGGATCGCGGTCGCGCTTAGGTCACGGATCACGAGAGCCGTCGAACCCGTAGCATCCACCACGGTCCGGCCACCGGCGACCTCAAGTCGTTCGAGAAGACCGTTCGCGCTGCCCGAGAGGACGATGCCCTCGTCCTCGTGGCCTTCGCCCGAGAGGTCGCGCACGACGAGGCCCGCGGAATTCGAGACCCGTAGCAGGGCGTTACCCCCGTGGACCTCGAGGTGGTCGACGAGCGCCCCGTCACTCGCATCGAGCACGACCGCATCCTTCTTCGTGCCGACGATCGTGCAACTGCGGAGGACCAGGCCGGGCGCACCGCTCGCCGTCACGCCGCGACGGCCGCCCTCGAAGCGAAAGCCCTCGACGACCGTGTCCGCATGGCCGACCGAGATCCCCGATCCGTCGCTCGGAGCAAGTATCGTCACCGCGCCCGAGGCGCGTAGCGTGACGCCGGGAGCGACCGTGGCAAGCCCGCCGTCGTAGGTCCCCGCCGCGACGACGACCGTGTCTCGGGTGCGTGCGCCGTTGGCTTGGAACGCCCGCGCGATGGTCTTCCAGGGGGTCTGCGGGTCGATCGCCACGATCGCCGTGCGACCGTCGTCGCCCATCGCGCCGTCGACGTGGAGCACGCGCCCGCCGTCTTCGGGGGGAACGTCGAGCACCGGCTTGGTGCCGAGCTTCTTGCGGGTCGCATGGAAGCCCAGGTCGGCGATCCCGTCGTCGTTCACGCCGTCGCTGCGCGTCGAGCCCTTGATGCGCGCCCTGCCGGTCTTCACCCCGGCCGCGTCGACCGCGGGGCTGTCGGCCGCCTGCCCGGCCTCCACCTGCCGGAGCGCGAAATCGCCGTTCTCGCGGTCCACGAACAGCGGATCGCCGGGCACGAGCGACCAGACGGTCGGCGGGGCCTGTGGTTCGGAGACGATCGACGCCGCGTTGCCGAAGAAATTCACGTGGTGAATCCAGGTCGGGGCCGTATCGGCCTTCAGGCCGGCGCCGAAGTTGGACGAGACGATGTTCCAGCCGATCTCGCCGGTCGCCTTCTGGAGCCGGATACCGCCGGTGCCGGGGCCGTTGCCGCCATTGCCGTCGACGGTGTTGAAGAGGACCACGTTGCCGCCCTCGATCGGCGGAGCGCCGTCGCCGTTGTCGACGTGAATGCCCCACTCGCCACTGCCGGTGACCAGGTTGTTGCGGATCCAGAGCCGCCCCGACGTGCGCGCGACGATTCCCTGTTGGCCGGCCCCGTGCACTTCACAGCTCTCGACCCGGCTGCGGTCGACGGCGACCAGACGGATTCCGTTGGTCGCAAGGGTGCCGCCTTCGGGAGCCTCGACCCGCAGGTTGCGGAGGCGGACCAGCATGAGACGCGTCGAGGTGTCCTTCGCCGCGACGACGACGCCCTCTTTGGCGGAGCGTAAGACGAAGCCGCTCACGGCGACGCGGCTCGCGCGCACGCGGATCGCCGCCTGATCGGCCGGGGCCTCGATCACCACGCCGCCGACGTTCTCCGCCTCGAGACTCAAGCCGGGCACGTCGATCGTCGCCCGCTCGGGACAGGTGCCGTCCTGGACGACGATCCGATCCCCTTCGATCGCGATGGAGAGCGCACGCTGGATCGTCGACAGCGGGGCGAGCGAGGACACCGCCTGGTTGCGTCCGCGGGTGTCGTTGCCGGTCGCGCAATTGACCCACAGCGTCGTCGGCTTCACCGGCTCCGGCGGCCCGCCCGGAGCCGGTGCGTCGGCGTGGAATCCCATGTCGGCGACGCCGGTGTCGGCCACGCCGTCGGTCCGCGTCGCGCCACCGATATCGCGCGAGATCGTTCCCGCCGATCCCGCATCCACGGCGGGGCTGTCCGCAGCCTGGCCCGCCGCCACCTGGGCGAGCGCGAACGGATGGGTCGGGTCGCCCGCGACGAAGCGCGGATCGCTCCACACCACGCCGCCGCCGATCGCGTAGTTCTCCGGCGAGACCGGCGTACCGCTTCCGAAGACGAGATCGTGATGGACGAGCACCCCCGCGGTGTCGAGCCGGAGTCCGATCGGCGTGTTGCCCGCGAAGATGTTGTCGCGCACTTCCCCGGTGGCGTTGCGCATGCGAAGCCCGCCGGCCGAGCCCCCGCCCGAGTTCGCTACGGTATTGAACGCGACGACGTTGCCGATCGAGACCGGCGCGATGCCGCCCTGGGTTGCGACGTTCGAGAGGTCGATTCCCCAGTCGCGGGCACCTACCACAAGGTTGTTGCGCACATAGGCCCCGGGGCTGCGGTCGACCAGTATGCCGTGGCCGGCAGGCGAAAGCGCAATCGAGTTCGAGATCGTCGGCCGGGCCGACCCGATGACCGCGAACGCATCGACGCTCGCCGAGTCCGACCGACAACCTTCGACGACGACGCCGTCGGCTCCCTCGACGCGCAACCCGTACACGCCCCCGTCGAAGTTCGAGTCCTCGACGCGGGCGCCGGCCGCCGAGAGCAGGGTCGCCGCAGTGCCGAGGGCGCCCGAGACATCGAGTCGACGCACGATCGCCGCAGGACCCCGCTCGATCTCGAGCCCCTCGACGCAACCGTCGATCCGGACGTCCTCGACGAGGGGTCCGGTCGCGTCGGCGATCGAGACTGCACTTCCATTCACGGCGGTGATCGTCGCGTGGCGCAGCACCGGGGAGTCGCCCGCCGAGAAACGGACACCGCGGGTTCCGCCCGAGAGGGTGACGCCGTCGAGGTTCGCCGCGGGACTAGACGAGACGAGCACGCCGGCGGCGGCATGGCCCGACGCCGTCACCGCCCGCATCTGCAGGCTCGCACAGCGATCTGCGACGATCGCGTCGGTTCCGCCGCTCACCGACAACCCGTCGACTTGGACCCCGGAACTCGCCTCGAGGACGAAACTCTCGGCCGGCGGCCCGGAAATCATCGCGGAGCGCACCACCAGGGCGTCACTCTCCAGTGCCTCGAAGCCGCGCGCCCCACCCGACAGGGTCAGCGTGTCGAAGACCGACTCGGGGCTCGATTGCAGCGAAACACCGACCCCTGAGTGCCCGGAGACGTGCAGCCCGGTGGCGGAGAGACCACCGCATGCGGACGCCACGAGACCGTCGCGGCCTCCCGTGAACGAGGCGTTCCCGATGCTCGCGCCGGCGCTTCCGACGAGCGAGAGCCCGACGCCGGAATGCCCCGAGACCGTCGCGTCGCGGATCGCCAGAGCATCGCTCGCCGTCACCGCGAATGCGGTTGTGCCACCGGAAAGGGTCGCGCGCTCGACCGTCGAGTTCGGGCTCGTCCCGATCGAGAAGCCGACTTGCGAAATCCCCGAGACCGTCGCGACGCGAATCGCCAGGGCATCGCTCGCCGTGACCGCAAACGCGGTCGTGCCACCGAAAAGGCTGGCGCGCTCGATCGTCGAGTTCGGGCTCGCCCCGATCGAGAAACCGACCCCCGAAATCCCCGAGACCGTCGCGTCGCGGATCGCCAGGCCATCGCTCGCCGTCACCGCGAATGCGGTTGTGCCAGCGTCGACGGTCGCGCGCTCGATGGTCGAGTTCGGGCTCGTCCCGATCGAGAAGCCGACTTGCGAAATCCCCGAGACCGTCGCGTTGCGAATCGCCAGGCCATCGCTCGCCGTCACCGCGAACGCGGTCGTGCCACCGGAAAGGGTCGCACGCTCGATCGTCGAGTTCGGGCTCGTCCCGATCGAGAAGCCGACTCCCGAAATCTCCGAGACCGTCGCGTCGCGGACCGTCGAGCCGGCGCCCTCGGCGAGACTTACGGCGGTGACGCCCCCGGCGACGACGACCCGCTCGAGCGTTGCGCGCGGACTCGCCGACAGGTCGATGGCTGCGTCCGCTGGAGCCTTCGCCGAGAAGTCGCGCAGACCCAGGTCGGGGCAGCGATCCGCGAAGAAGGCCGCCGCCCCGCCCCTCGATTCGAGTTTCTCGAACTGCACCCCGGCGCTCGTGTCGATCGCCACGTCCACGCCGAGCACGGCCGTGCCACGATCGACGAGCAGGTCGTGGACGACGCTCGCATCACTGCCCGAGAGCACGAAGCCGCGCGCGCCGCCCGCGAGGGCGATGCCGTCGGCCGTCGTCCCGCCACTCGTCGCGATCGCAACCCCGTCGCCGGAATGACCCGAGACGTCGAGGTCGACGATCCCCAGGCCGGGCGAGGCCGTCACGCGGATGCCGTTCTTTCCGCCCGTGGTCGACACTCGTTCGAGACGCGCGCCCGGGCTCGTGTCTAGGACGACCGCGTCCCCCGAGTGCCCGGCGACCACCGCGTCGCGGACGACGAGTCGAGCGGCACCGATCGAGCGCACACCGCGCAATCCCCCCTGGAAGGAGACACCCGAGACGAGGAAATCGGGGTGCCGTACCAGGAGAGCGGTGACGCCGGTCGCCACCATGACCACCACCGATCCCGGGGCACCGTCGGCGACCAGGGAGACCCCGGCCGACTGCGATTCGAGCGGCTCCGGGTAGACCCCGGGGCGTACCCGGATGGTGTGGCCTGCCGTCACCGTCGCGAGAGCATGGCCGATTGTCTTCCACGGAGTCGCGGCGGACTGCGCCTGGATGAGCGATCGCGCGTCGCTGCCAGAGGCCCCGTCGACCCAGAACTCGAGCGCATGGGCCGCCCCCGGCCGGAGCGACGCGAGTAGGGCCGCGACGACCAGCACGGCGCGCAGGGGCCTCGGTCGGCGGCCCCGGCGATCGAGCGCTCCACGGAGGGTGTTCACTTCGTCTCTCGCGGGCGCGGTTTCAGTCCTGCGCCCTGGCCGCGCGAATCGCGCCCCTCCTCGATACCTCCAGGAGGCAACCGGAGGTGCCCGTCGGGGCGATCAACCCGTCGAGCGTCGCGGCGCAGGTGCCCGTCGCGGCCAGATTCGCCGTCGTGCAATTGCTCGCGATGCGGCCGCGCTGTGCGAGGGCATTGTCGAGGATCGGCTGCTCGAAGCCCGCCGTCCCCTCGCACTCGGAGAGATCGCCGGCACCCCGGGCACGGCAGTCGACGGCCGCGCTCATGACCGTGTCGAAGATGCGCCGTCCCGCGGTTCCGATGGCCGTCTGGCAGGAACGCACCGCGGCCGGAGTGCCCGTGAGCGACTTCGCATACACCGTGTCGGCGATTTCGTCTCCGACCTGGTCGTCGGTGTCGAGAAGGCAGCCCACCTGCCCGCTCGTCTTCGGCTCGTTCAGCAGTTCGTCGATCGTCCTGCCGCAGGAGACGCCCTCGGGCAGGTTCGGCCCCGCACAATCCGAGACGATTGAGTTCCGCGTCCGGGTGGTCAGGCGCTTCATCGTGTTCGCGTAGGACGAGTCCTTCGCGCACTCGTCGAACCCGAGGTCGAGCAGCCCCGCGTTGATGCGGTCGCGGCAACTCTCGACCGTCTGCAGGCGGGTGAAGATGTAGTTGCGGGCCGCCGAGACGATCGTCGCGCGGCAGGTGCGCTCCGCGGGCAGCAGCAGGTCGTCGCCGCGATCGTCGTTCCACTTGACGACCGTGAACGCCGGCGCCGCGGTACCGTCCGCAGCACCGCCCGCCGCGACCAGGTTGCCGCTTTGGTCGGCCGCGATCGCCCGAACCGGCAGCGACACGGCGAGCAGGTCGGGCGACAGGCCGTCGATCCCCCGACGCCAGCGCAGTTGGCCCTTGGCGCCGGAGAGACTCGTCAACTGGAAGCGGAAGTCGGCGGCCGGCGGCGACGAGACGCACCCGCCGAGAATCGGGTTTCCAGCCGGCGTGACGAAGAACGCCGCGGCGCCGCAGGACGTCCCGGAGCCGGAATCGATCGCCTGATCCCACACCGGGGCGCCGTCGGCGGCGGCGAGACGGGCGACCTGCGCTCCAGCCAGCGGGCCGGCCTGGTCCACGGCGACCACGACGTAGCCGTCGGGGCCCGCGGCAAGGTGGATCGCGCCGCTGCCGCCGACCACGCGGCGCCACTGCTCCCGGCCGGTCAGTTTGGCGAGCGCGACCACGGTGGCCGACCCGTCGAGATCCGGACGACCCGCGACGACCACGTCGTCGGTCGTCGTCACCACGGCCAGGAGATCCTCGGCGCGCAGGCCCGGAGAGGCGCCCCAGAGAACGGCGCCGGTCGCGCGGTTGAGCTTGTAGATCTTCGCGGGGTCCTGCGGTCCGGGGATGCCGCTGCCCTGCGAGGGGTTCTTCTCGGCGACGGCGACGATCACGTCGCCGTTGGAGTCGGGCGCGATTTCGAGCGCGATGCGCTTGCCGAGATTCTTGCGCCACACGACGGCACCCGACGCGTTGCCCAGTCGGTAGACGATCGTGCGGACGCGGTCGCCGGCGACGCTCGTGCGGCCGATCGCGAGCAGGCCGTCGCCGTTGACGGCGCGCCCGGCGGCCACGCTCCGGCCGGGAAAAACGACCGAACGCGGAACGCGGAAGCGCCACGATTCGTTGCCGGTCAGGTCGTCGAGTTTGACGATCCCAGCGCCATCCTTCGAACCGATGAAGCCGGAGGCGAGGATGTCACCCGCGGCGTCGAGGGCGATCCCGGTCGCCTCGCCGGCGGCGACGTCCTTGCGCCAGATCGACGTACCCGCGAGCGCGTCGAAGAGCGCGACGGAAAACAGCGTCTCGCCCGTGCCCGCGATCTCGCCGGCGGCGACGACCCGGCCGTCGGCTTCGACGGCGACGGCACGCGCCATCCCGACTCCCGGGAGCGAGCTTCGCCAGGCGCGGGCAACGCCCGGCACGAGCACCAGCAGCCCGCACAGCAGGAGCGTTCTCCGAAGCCTCGATCTCGAATCGATCCGCATCGCTTTCCGACCCTCGAAAATCAACGTCCGCCTCCGGGATTCTATCGTTGTTTCGCGCACTTCTCATGCACCGGGCGAGGCTTGCCCGGCGCCCCGGGCGCAGGCCCGGGCCCGCTCGCGACCGCCCCACCACACCCCTGTTGCAAGGTGCGGTCAATAGGGGATTATCCACACGTGGCCGACCCATGCGCTTCTTGAAGCAGAGTATCATTCGGGCGAGTGCCGAGCGGGTCTTCGCCTTCCACGAACGTCCCGACGCCTTTGCCCTCCTGCAGCCCCCCTGGGGCCGCAGCGAGATCGTCCAGCCCCCTCGATCGCTGGAGGTGGGCACCCGCGTGATCCTCCGCACGGGCTTCGGGCCCTTCCTCCAGACGATCGAAGCCGAACACGTCGCCTACGAGCCCGGGCACATGTTCGCCGACCGGATGGTCCGGGGGCCTTTCGCCTCCTGGTTGCACAAGCACGTCGTCACGCCCCGGGGCCCCGAAGAGAGCCTGCTGACCGACGACATCGAGTACGAGCTGCCGCTCGGCCCCGTTGGGCGGCTCTTCGGGGGACCGATCGCGCGCGCCGGCCTCGACCGGCTCTTCGCATTCCGGCACGAGGTGACCCGGCGGGAGTGCGAGCGGCCCTGAGGCCGGTGCGAAGGGCCGCCGGACCGGCCTCTCTGGGGCGGGCCGCAGCGGGCCGGGGCGGGCGGCCGCGGCCGGCAGCACGGCGTTGCACCATGCGCAGCGCCCTCGCCACCGCACGGTGCGACTCCGTTTCAAGCCCGCGCGCGAAGTCGAGCAATTGCGCGACCGCAGCTGCGGTACGCCGCCTGCTCCAGCCCTCCACCGGTCGACCGCCATGTCGGCGGTCCCGGAGGGCCGATCATGTCGAATCTCTCTCGTTGGAAGGGTGGCGCACAGGCCGCCACCATGGTCGCGGCGGCGACCGTCTTCGCCGCCGCGCCGCATCCGGCCGATGCGGCCAGGACGCGGCTCGACGCCGCATCCCATCTCGCCGACGCCGCGCCAGCCGAACAGGCACAGGCGTTGCCGGGGCCGGCCGCGCTCGCCGCGATGCTCGGCGGCCCGTTGCCGGCAGACATCGCGGCGCTCGAGCGCGCCAAGCGCAGCGCCGCGGAGTTTCCGGCGCCGTCGGCGCAGGACCTCGGCGACCCGCTCGGCGCCATCGCGCCGGGGGTGTCCGCCCTTCCCTCCGTCGTGTCGCCTGCGCCGACGATCGCGCCTTCGTGGAGCGGCATCGACCAGCCCGGTGGTTCGCCCTCCGACTCGACCGGAGCGGTCGGTCGCACCCGTTACGTCGAGGTCGTGAACTCGAAGGTCGCGGTCTACGACCGCAGCGGCCGCTCGCTCGCCACCGCGGGGCTAGGCGCCTGGTGGAACGTCGGCAGCGCCTCGGTCTTCGACCCCCAGGTGATCTGGGATGCCGACACCGAGCGCTTCTTCTACGCGGGCGACGCCGTCTACGGCGCGACCGACAACCGGCTCGCCTTCGGCTGGAGCACGTCGGCCTCACCCGGACTCGGCACCTCCGACTGGTGCCGCTACACGCTCAAGTACGGGGCCGAGTTTCCCGACTACCCGAAACTCGGCGACTCGGCCGACTTCCTGATGATCGGCGTCAACGTATTCTCGGGCAACGATTTCCGCGGCGCCGACCTGATCGCGATCGGCAAGCCGGCCGCCGGTCCGGGCTGCCCGACCTATGCGAGCCTGAAGCTCGGGATCGGCCGCAATCTTTCGGTGGCAGGCGCACGCCAGTTCACGCCGGTGCCGGCAAACCAGACCGATTCCGGCCCCAACGGCTGGGTGGTGACCGTCCCGGCCTCGCTTCCAGCGACCTCGCTCGGGCTGTTCCGCGTGAGCAAGTCGACGAGCGGCTATCCGACGATCCAGACCGCCGGGGCGAAGATCGCGGTGCCGAGTTTCACCGTACCGCGCAACGCGCCCCAGTCGGGGACCCGCTACCTGCTCGACAGCAGCGACGGCCGTCTGACCCAAGCCGTGTCGGCGAAGGACCCGCTGCGCGGCAACGCCCTCGGCATCTGGACGCAGCACACGATCCTCGGCGGCGTCGGTGCGGCGGTGCGGTGGTATGAGATCGACCCGTTGAACCGGGTCCTGCTGCAGAGTGAGACGGTGGCACCGCGTGGACTCTACGCGTTCAACGGCGCGATCTCGCCCGACCGCGTCGCCTCCGGCACGACGCGCGCATTCGGAAGCAACATGGTGCTCGGCTTCAACACGTCGTCGTCGGTGAGCTTCCCGTCGATCGCCATGATCGCGAAACGCGGCAACGACACGTCCTCGGCACCGGTCGTCGTGCGTGCGTCGCCGGGGCCGGTGATCGACTTCACCTGCGCCTCGGGGGGCGGCGTCTGCCGCTGGGGTGACTACGCCGCGGCGACGCCCGACCCGGCGGCGTCGACCGCCGATTCCGTCGGCCGGGTGTGGGCGACGAACGCCTGGACCAGGGACGGCCGCGTAACCGGTGCAAACGGCACCTCGTGGCTGACCTGGAACTGGGGCGCGCGCCCCTGAAGACGCGCCGTCGGACCGTGCGGGCGCGGGGGTCCCTTGCCAGCCATGACCGCCGCCGGTACCACAAGGGAGCCTCGCGCTCGTCCCCGTCGTCTAGCTCGGCCAAGGACACCAGCCTTTCACGTTGGTAACACGGGTTCAAATCCCGTCGGGGACATTCTGTTTTTCGGGAAGTCCGGGACGCTCCGCGCTCCCGAAACCGGTCTCGCGCTCCGTCGGTGCCAAACCGAGAGTGCTTTTCGCGACGGCCGGCGCGGAAGTTTCGCGCCGGCACGACCCGGTGGGAACCTCTCCTGCGGGGGAACGTGATCCCCAGCGGCGCCATGGCCCGGTGCGCACCCCCGTGCGGGCCGCTAGACAGGCGCCGATGTTCGCGCCTTCCTCACCGGCCCCCGGCGACGGCGGGCGACGGTCGCTTGTCCTGCTCGGTCTCGGTGCGGCCATCGGACTCGCCCTCGCCGCGACCTCGATCCTGCGACCGGAGCCCACCCGCATCCTGCCAGCCGACGACGAGACGATCGCGAGCGTGAACGGTCAGGACATCTCGCGCAGCGAATACCTGCGCGCGGTCGACGCACTCGGCCGCGACCGGCGCGAGCCGATCTCGCCCGACGATCGCCGGCGCGTCCTCTCCCGCCTGGTGGACGAGGAACTCCTCCTCCAGCGTGGCATCGAACTCGGGCTGCTGCGCCGCGACGCCAAGATCCGCAACGACCTGGTCTCGACGGTGATCGACACCGCGATCGGGGGTGCGTCCTCCGCCGAACCGACGGCCGACGAGGTAGCCGGCTTCTACCGGGAGAACACCTACTTCTTCGCCGCGCCCGGACGGCTGCGCGCTCGCGAGGTCTTCGTGCGGGTGGCGCCCGGCGCGGACGAAGCCGGCTCCCGCAAGCGCGCCGAGGATGCGGCCGCGCGCCTGCGCCAAGGCGAGGACTTCGCCGCGGTCGCGGCGGACCTCGGCGACCAGAGCGTCGGCAGCCTGCCCGACGCGATGCTTCCGCCGGCGAAGGTCGTCGAGTACCTCGGGCCGACAGCCGCGCGCAGCGCACTCTCGCTCTCGCCCGGCCAGGTGACCGACCCGACCCGATCGCCCGACGGCTTCCACGTGATCCAGATCCTCGAACGCGATGCCGGCGACGTCCCGCCACTCGGGGAAGTGGAGCCGCTCGTGCGCTCGGAACTCCGTCGGCGACGTGGCGAGCAGGCGCTGCGCAGCTACCTCGACGGGCTACGCGCCGCGGCGCGCCTCGAAATGCCGGAGCAGCTGCCGTGAGGCTTGCCACCGTGCGCCGGCGCGCACGCGCCCTGACGCTCGCACTCGCGATCCTCGTCGCAGCCGGCGGCGCGGCTCCGCCCGACGCCGACGCGCACGCGAAGAGCCTCTCCTACTCGAGTTGGGAGATGACCCCGACCGGGGCTCGGGTGCAGGCGCGCATGAGCACGCTCGACGCGAGCGCGATCGCGGACGCCCGCGAGGCCACCACGCCCGGGGCGAGCGCGCCGGCGACCGGGGACGATCGCGTCGGCGCATACCTCGCGCGGCGCCTGCAGTTGTTCTCCAGCGGAAGCGCCTGCGTGCCCGGCGGGCCTCCGAGCGCCGTGCCGGCCGGGGACGGCTGGATCGCGCGCGAGTGGCACGTCGAGTGCCCGGTCTCCGGGGCGCGCGAGATCCGCGATGGGATTCTCCGGCCTGAGAACCCCGCCCACATTCACTTCGGCAGAGTCAGGCTCGCCACCGGGCAGGTCGTGGAGCGCATTCTCGGCGGCGACGACGCGACCTGGCTCCTCGACGCTCCCGCCGCGGGCCCACGGGCGGATGCCGGCGCGGGAAGCTCCTTTGCCCGCTACGTGGCCCTCGGCGTCCAGCACATCCTGACCGGCTGGGACCACCTCGCCTTCCTGCTCGCCCTCCTCCTCCTGGCGCGCACCTTCTCCGAGGTCGCGACCCTCGTCACGGCCTTCACGGTCGCGCACAGCGTGACGCTGGCCCTCGCCGTTCTCGGCGTGCTGCGACCCCAGGCGCGTGCCGTGGAAGCGCTCATCGGGTTTTCGATCGCGCTCGCCGCAACCGAGAACTCCTGGCTGCTCGCCGGGCGTCACCGCGCGGTCCCCTGGGCCGCGGCCGGCCTGCTCGGTCTCGTCGGCCTCGCCGGCCTGCGCCACCCCGCGGCGATCGGACCTCTCGCGCTCGCCGGCCTCGCGATCTTCTCGCTCTGCCACTTCGCGCTGCTCGACCGTGCGAAGCAGCCCGGACGGCTACGCGCCGCGGTGGCCTTCGCCTTCGGACTCGCGCACGGCTTCGGCTTCGCTGGCGTCCTCGCCGAGATGGACCTGCCGCGCGCGCGCCTCGTCGCGGCGCTCGTCGGCTTCAATCTAGGCGTCGAACTCGGCCAGCTCGCGGTCGTGTCGATCGCCTGGCCGCTGCTCCGCCTGCACGCGCGCACGGCGGGCGAAGAGACCGATCGGATCCTGACCGAGGCGCTCTCCGCTGCGATCGCGGGCCTCGGCCTCTACTGGTTCGTCACGAGGACGTTTAGGTGACCCGCGCCGAGAAGGCGGAGCGCATCGACGCGATCCTCCAGCAACTCTTTCCCGATCCGCCCGTGCCGCTCGACCATCGCGACGCCTACACGCTGCTCGTCGCCGTCGTGCTGTCCGCGCAGTGCACCGACCTGCGGGTGAACCTGGTGACGCCCGGCCTGTTCGCCCGCGGCTCCGATCCCGTGAGCATGGCGGCCCTGCCGGAGCGCGAGATCCTCGGACTGATCCGCACCTGCGGACTCGCACCCGGCAAGGCGCGCGCCCTGCGGGAGCTCTCGCGGTTGCTTGTCGAGTGCCACGGCGGCCAGGTCCCCGGCGACTTCGCCGCGCTCGAAGCCCTGCCGGGCGTCGGGCACAAGACCGCGAGCGTCGTGATGGCGCAGGCCTTCGGCGTGCCCGCGTTCCCAGTCGACACCCACATCCACCGGCTCGCTGCGCGCTGGGGGCTCTCCGCGGGCCGCAACGTCGTGCAGACCGAGCGCGACCTGAAGCGAGTCTTCCCGAAGGCGGCCTGGAACCGCCTCCACCTCCAGCTCATCCACTTCGGTCGCACCTACTGCCCGGCACGCGGGCACGATCCGCAGGCTTGCCCGATCTGCTCCTGGGCGATGCCCGCGGCACGCAGGCGGGCGACGTCGGCGAAGGCACCGGCGCGGAAAATCGGCCGCACACCTGCTAAAGGGCGGCGGAGCCGAGCCGTTAGCTCAGTCGGTTAGAGCATCTGCCTTTTAAGCAGAGGGTCCTGGGTTCGATCCCCAGACGGCTCATCAACGACCCTCCGGCGATCGAGCGGATCTCCGGCGATTCGAACCGCTCGAATCCTCCGGGGTGGTCGGGCCAGCCCGCAGTCTTCGGCCCCGGCCCCGGCCCCGACGGCGGGGCCGGGCCGGCGGGCGGCCGGGCCATGGCCGAATCGACGACCGTTCGCGCATGGGCTAGGACGCGGCATGCCATTGTTCGATCGGCGGACACGCCCGTCGCTTGGCGTTCCCGGCAGCGCGGACCACCCGTGGTGAAGCACCAGCCAACGACCCTGCTCGACCGGCTCGGTGCCCTCGTCGGTCTACTGAGGGTCGGCGATGCCGAGTTTCATGCCTTCATGGGCACCTACGACGAGTTGTTCACCGACTCGCCGGAGAACACGAAGGCCGACTACGAGGCCGGGGTCCCGCTCACGGGCTACGTGCAGGGGAGCAGCGCCGAACTCCAGCAGCTCTATCGGATCATCCACCTGCTGTGCACGCTCGGGTCGGTCGAGAAGATGTACATGCCGCCGGTGATCGACCCTAGGCGATCGGTGCTCGAAAACCAGATCCTCTTCGAGCGGATCGTCGCAAAGGACCTCGAGATCGGCCCGGGCGACAAGGTCCTCGACCTGGGCTGCGGCTGCGGTGCGATTGCCGAGCATGTCGCGTCGGTGACCGGAGCAACGCCTTACGGAATCAACCTCGACGAGTCGCAGATCCACAAGGCGTGGCGGAACCCCAACCTGCCGCGCTCCAACTTCTCGGTCGGCGACTTCAACCGACCCCTCGCCTTCGACGACGCCACCTTCGACGCGGTGTACGCGATCCAGCCCCTGACCTACGTCACCGATCACGCCTTTACGTTCGGGGAGGTCCACCGCGTCCTGAAGCCGGGCGGGCGGTTCGTGATGAACGACGTCGCCGCCCTCGACGCCTACGACCGCGACGACGAGCACCAGCGGACGCTGATCCAGCACACCCGCGAACTGACCGTCTTCGGAGGATTCTGGTACTACAAGTACTGGGAGGACGCCTACCGGAACGCCGGCTTCGAGTTGCTCTCCTCCGTCGGGCGCAGCGCGGTGGAGATGGTCCGGAAAGAGGTCGCCCTGTTCGACCGATACGAAGCGATCTTCAAGTTCCTGGCGAAGATCCGCGTGATCCCCGCGAGAACCGACGCGATGATGCGGCGGATGAACGAGAACAGCCACTCGTACATCCGGGCCGAGGAAGAGAAACTCCTGACGCTGAACTGGCATTGCGTGGGGCGCAAGCCCCTGTAGGCGTGCCGGCGGGCTCGACGGCGCCGCAAGCGGCCGTTCGGCTCCGGTGTCGGAACCTCGACCATGCCCTCTTCCCCTTCCGACGAGACTCGCCTCCACGAACTCGGCTACGCCCAGGAACTCGGACGCGACCTCGACGGATTCGCGAATTTCGCGGTCTCGTTCACCGTGATTTCTGTCCTCTCCGGGTGCCTCACGCTATTCGGCTACGGCATGACGACAGGCGGCCCCGCGGTGATCGTCTGGGGCTGGCCGCTGGTCGGCCTGATGACGCTCTTCGTCGGACTGGCCATGGCCGAGATCTGCTCGAGCTACCCGACCGCCGGCGGCCTCTACTTCTGGGCCGCGAGACTCGCGCCGTCCCATCCGGCGGCCTGGGCCTGGTTCACGGGCTGGTTCAACTTCCTCGGTCAGGTCGCCGTCACCGCCGGAATCGACTTCGGTGCCGCGACCTTCCTCGGTGCCCTGCTCACCCTTCAATTCGGCATCGCGGCGTCACCCCCGCGGATCGTCCTGCTGTTCGGCGCGATCCTCCTGTTCCACGCGCTGCTCAACACCTTCGCCACGCGACGGCTCGCCGCCCTGCATACGGCGAGCGTGTGGTGGCACGTGCTCGGTGTGGCGACCATCGTCGCCGCCCTGGCGTTTGCACCGACGCCGCATCGCCCGGCCGCATTCGTCTTCGGGGCCTTCGTGAACCGCACCGGCTGGTCCTCGCCGGTCTACGTCGCGATGCTCGGACTCCTGCTCGCCCAGTACACGTTCACCGGCTACGACGCGTCGGCGCACATGACCGAGGAGACCCGCGATGCAGCCCTTGCCGGGCCGCGCGGTATCGTGTCGTCGATCCTCGTCTCCCTCGTCGTGGGCTGGGTTCTCCTGCTCGGCCTCACCTTCTCGATCGGCAACTACGACGCGACGCTCGCGAGCCCGACCGGGGTGCCGCCCGCCCAGATCTTCCTCGACGCGCTCGGGCCGACCGGCGGCAAGATTCTGCTGGTCATCTCGATCGGGGCGCAGCTCTTCTGCGGACTCGCCTCGGTCGCCGCGAACTCGCGCATGATCTACGCCTTCGCACGCGACGGGGCCCTGCCCGGCTCGACCTTCTGGCACCGCATCGATCCGCGCACGCGAACCCCGACGAATGCCGTCTGGCTCGCCGCCGCCGGCGCCTTCCTGCTCGGGCTGCCCTACCTCTGGAACGCAACCGCCTATACGGCCGTCACCTCGATCGCCGTGATTGGGCTCTACATCGCCTACGTGCTGCCGACCTGGCTCCGGCTCCTGCGGGGCCGGGACTTCGAACCCGGCCCCTGGCACCTCGGCCGCTGGAGCCGGCCGGTGGGCATCGTCGCGATCGCCTGGACGGCGTTCGTGAGCGTCCTCTTCATGCTCCCCACGACCTACCCGGTGACGTTCGAGACCTTCAACTACACGCCGGTCGCGGTACTCGCCGTGATCGGCTTCGCAGGCGGCTGGTGGCTGGTCTCCGCGCGCTTCTGGTTCACCGGGCCGCGCGTGCAGGGTACGCCCGAGGAGATCGCCGCGATCGAACGCGAGCTCGCCGAAATCGGGGGACCCGCGCCCCGCTAGGCGCCGTCGCGTCGGCGGCGTGCCCCGGTGCCGGCAGGACCGCTGCGCTCAGGCGGGCGACGTCTCGTAGTCGCCGAGATCCGCGCGCCGCAACCGCCGGCGCAGCTTCGATACCGTCCACGGCCAGTTGGTGCTGTTTCGGCCGGTGCGGTCGATGAAGTAGCTGGTGCAACCGCCGGTGTTGAACACGGTCGTCCCGAGAGCGGCCTGGAGTTCGGCATTATAAGCCTCGAGCGGCGCGGGCCTGAGCGCGAGCCTCCCGATACCGCGCTTGCGCGCCTCGGTGAGCGCGCTCAGGACGTAGTCGATCTGCGCCTCGATCATGACGAAGGCCGACGAGAACGCATAGAGGTTCGGACCGAGCATGAGGAAGCAGTTCGGGCAGTCGGCTACCGTGGTTCCGAGGTAGGCTGCGGGCCGCCCGTTCCACTGCTCGGCGAGCGTTCGTCCGCTCGCGCCGACGATGTTCTCGGCGATCGGCGGGTTGGCGACCTGGAAGCCGGTGGCGAAGACGACGACGTCCGCCTCGAAACGCGTACCGTCGCTGGAGACGATCGTGCTGCCTTCCACCCTCTGCACGCCGCCGAGGACGGAGACGTTGGGCTGGGCGAGGGCGCGGTACCACACGTTGGACTGCAGGACGCGCTTGCAGCCGATCGAGTAGTTCGGGACAACCTTGGCGCGCAGGCCCTCGTCCTTGATGCTGCGGAAGGCGTTGCCGAGCGCCGCCTTCTCCAGCCGCTGGCGGAGCCGCGGCTTGTTCAGGCTCCAGTTGAGGAACTCGAACTGCACGTAGAGGAGCCTGCGCAGGGCGCGCTGCGTGATCGGGTGGCGACGGAAGCGGCCCTGCCAGGTCGGCGAGACGGGCGCATCGAGTTTTGGCAACACCCAGGGGGCCGTGCGCTGGAAGACCGCCATGTATCCCACTTCCGGCTGAATCGCCGGGACGAACTGGATGGCCGACGCGCCCGTTCCGATGACGGCGACGCGCTTCCCGCGAAGATCCACATCGTGGTTCCACTTCGCCGAGTGGAACGAGGGCCCCGGGAACGTCTCCATGCCCGGCAGCGCGGGAATGACCGGCTTGTGCATCGGACCCGAGGCCATGACGACGAAACGCGCGACGAAACGCCCCCGGTTGGTCTCCACCTGCCAGCGCGCAGCCGCCGGATCCCAGCGCGCCTCGATCATCTCGTGGCCGAAGCGGATCGCGTCGGACACCCCGAAGGCCTGCGCGGTGTCGGCCGCGTAGCGCTTGATCTGCGATTGGTGCGCGAAGACGTGGCTCCAGTCCGCCTTGGGAGCAAAGGAGAAGGAGTAGAACGACGACGGGACGTCGCAGGCGCAGTCGGGATAGCTGTTCTCGCGCCAGACACCGCCGAGTTCCGCCGCCTTCTCCAGCAGGACGAAGTCGAAGCCCGCTTGCCGCAGCCGGATCGCCACGCCGATCCCGGCGAAGCCGCCGCCCACCACGATGACGTCGAATTCGCGGCGATCCGGGGAGTCGGCGACAGCCGCTGCCTGCACGGAGGTTTCATGAGCTTTCGTCATGACGACGATCCTTAGCAGCACCGCCGGAGAGACGGGAGAGGAGCACCGCTCGCAGAGCGCGATCGAGCGAGACGCCCGCGTGCGACGCGGGCGTCATTCCTGCGGGGCCGGCGACGAAACTCCCGCAGCGACCAGTTGCGCGATCGCGCGGTAGCCCTCGCCGTTGGGGTGGCCGTCGATCCCCGCCGAATAGGGCGGCGGTCCCGACGTGAGGGCGGCCCGAAGGGCCGGGAGCGCATCGAGGAAGGCGATGCCCTTCGAGCGCAGGTCGGCCTCGAGGATCGCGCGCACCTCTTCCTCGTTGCGGACGAGATCGTCGAGCAGGCGCCGAGCGGGCTCCGTGGGATCCGACGGGACGTCGGGGGCGAAGACCAGCTCCTTGGTCGGAAGCATCAGGACGACGAAATCCACACCCCGGCGAAGCGCCCGCTCGTGGAGATCCCGGATCACTTCGAGCGTGATCCGCAGGCCCTCCCGGACCCGCGGGAGTCCGAGGTCGAGCGCCTGCAAGCGGTACTCCGGAGAGAGGATCGTGCGGCGGGCGGCGTCGTCGACGACCAGGACGTCGTCGCGCCCGCCGGCACGCCGCTTGCGCCGCTCCCAGCCGGAATCGTCGAGCGTTCGCGCATCCCACGCCGGCTCCGGCACCGGTTCGAGCATGACCCCGTTCCTGAGGCCCCGGAGCAGGCCGACGAGTTTCGAGCGCGCGAGAAACAACGGGGCGTTGCGAGCCTCCGGGTCCGCCTCGTCCGATTCACCGCGGGCCCCGCCTGCACCGCGGGCCTCGCGGCGGGTTTGCGCACGGCGCGAGAGCGCCCGTCGCTTCACCTTGTACGCACCGCTCATCGCGGCCCGGACTTCGGCGGAACCGGAGCGGAGCGCGGCGGCCGCGTCCTTCGAGTACACGAGCGACGCAGCGTCGTAGAGGTCATTGCCGTCGTAGACGGCGAGCACGACCACCTGCGGTGCGAGTTCCATCGCCTCGTCCCACAGGAGCCAGGAGTGAGCCGGGCCGTAACCGCCGAAGGCCATGCTGTAGACCGGGCGGTGGACCAGGGCCGAGAGCTGTCGCGGCCACGCCCCTTCGTAGGGCGCGTTCATGCCGTAGGTGAGGGAATCGCCGAGCGCGAGGAGCCAGGGCTTTCCGGCAGGCTCGCGACCACTGCGAAAACCGTGCGCGTCATGCTCGGGGTGGGCCGGGTTGCCGCGCAGCCCGAGGAGCGCGTCGGGCTCCCGGAGCCGGATCATCGGGCGCCCCGTCGCCGCAAGGACTCGCCGCACCTGCGGCGAAGCGAGTGCGAGCAGTCGAAGACTCGCCTCGCTCGCGAGGATCGCGGCTGCGACGAGCAAACCGATGCGGCCGGCGCGTCGCAGCGGACCGATCGCCGACCTGTCGAGAGACCTCGTCATGGGCGCCTTTCCTCCGCCTGGGCAGCTCGGCACGGGTGGCCGAAATGCCGAGGGGCGTCGCCGGCTCGACCCGACGACGCCCCTCGCCCGGGATCACCCGCCTCGCGTCGCCGCGAACCGGGCCGGGCCGGTCAGAACTGCCAGGTCAGGCGCACCTGCGTCTCGTTGCGGCCGCGGTTCACGCCGCCGAGGCCCCAGGTCTCGTACACCGGCGCCTCGGTCGTGTTGATGTAGTAGCGCTGCCCGATGTTCGCGATGATGTCGTTCGTGACGTAGTAGTCCATGCTCCAGGCGACCATCATGTTGAAGCTGTTCACCGGGTCGATGGCGTAGGTGAGCTGCGGGACGAGCGTGCCGCTCAGGTAGAAGCTCGTCGCCGCGATCGTGGCGAGAAGCTCCCAGTCGCGCACCGTGTCCCGGGCCTTGCAGCCGTCAAAATTCGGGCCGTTGCAGGGCGCGCCCGTGCCGCGCTGAACCAGGTTGGATTGGCCGTTCGGGATCAGGTTGCCGATGAGGCCGACCTGGTTGCCGACCGAGTGCTCGTTGTCGATCAGGTAGTGCCAGAAGAATTGGCCCAGAATGAGCCAGGTCGCGCGCGGGTTGAGCCAGCGGACCCACGTCGGGCGGTCGAAGCCGATCATGCCCTGCCACATGTTCTTCTGCTTGGTGCCGAAGAGCTGGGCCGGCAGGATGGGCGAGCGCAGGTCTCCGCTGTTGAACGGCATGCCCATCACGAAGACCTGCTCGGTCTTCAGCACGGCCTCGGTGAAGTCGTCGAAGTAGTTCATCGAGAAGCCGACGTTGTGGGTGTAGGGCGTGTAGTAGACGGCCGGCACCTGGCTCTTGCTGAAGGCCGCGACCGCCTGGTCCTGGTCGAGGATTGCCTGAACGAGCGCAGTGTTCGCACCGTCGTCGCCGTTGTAGCGCGAGTAGATGTAGGCGAGCGTGAAGTCGATGCTGCCCGGGGCCTGGCCGCCAAAGCGGATGCCGGCCTGGCTGTTTTCCTTGATGTTCCGGGCGTAATCGCCCTGGATATAGAGGGTGCCCGAGGCGAGGCCGCCGGGGAACACACCGGCATAATCGATCGGGCTGCCGATCGGGTTGCTCCACGGCGAGTAGGGCAGGAAGCGGCGCTTGTTCGGCTGCCAGGTGCCGGGGTTCCAGAACGCTTCGAGGTAGCCGTTGTTCACCGGGCCCAAGTTGCCGACTTGGTAGAGGCCCTTGATGCCCCAGTAGGGGATGCGCAACTGGTCCCAGCTGTGGCCGATCTCGGTCTCCTGCTGGAGGTGCCAGGTCAGGTCGAGGGCGTTCACGCGGTCGAGCAGCCGGAAGTTATCGGTCTCGCCCCAGACGATCTGCTGGCGACCGATGCGGAAGCTGAGCGGCGCTCCCTTGAAGGCGAGATCCATGTAGGCCTCGCGCAGCGTGTTCTCGAACTTGACCGCGTCGCGCGCGGAGGTCGGAACGGCCGACTGAGAGCCGGGCAGCGGCTGCCCGGCGAGCCCAACCGTCGGGATCTTCTTCCCGGTGAAATCGTAGAGCGCGCCGCCCGGGGCGAAGTCGTAGTAGCTGTCGTAGACGCCCCGGTAGAGCATGTAGAATCGGACGCTCTCGAGGAAGTTCGGCGAGTCCCAGCGCGCGGCAACCTTGTCGTCCTTGATGAAGTCGTAGTCGAGCCGGATGCGCGCGGTGTTGCGCTGCTGCACCGGCATGTACTCGCTCGGCGTGCGCATCCGGACCAGGTTCTGGGCCGACAGGTCTCCGGAGATCTGGAGGTTGCCCCAACGGACCGTCGCCCAGGCCGGACCGGCACCGAGACCGATGCAGACCAGAGCCGCGACCGCGGCGAGCGCCACCCTCCCCCTCGTTCCAGTCGTCCCCATCGAGCCCTCCTCAAGGCCCTCGAACGGGCCCGTTGCGGGGCGCGCACGACGGCTTCGGATCCTCAGGAACGACGGCCTTATCCCAAGTCGGATCGCGGAGGCAAGGGAACGGCGCTCCCCAGAAACCGCTCGACCTTGGTGCGCAGGACATCCGGATCGACGATCGGCTTGGCGAGGTAGTCGTCGCAACCCTGGGCGAGCGCCTTCTGCTCGTCGCCCGCCATGGCCTGTGCGGTGAGCGCGATGATCGGGATGGAGCGGCCGACCTCGGTCTCGCGGATGCGCCGGGTCGCTTCCCAGCCGTCCATGACCGGCATCTTCAGGTCCATGAAGATCAGGTCGGGCGGATGAGTCTCGACGGACGCGAGCGCCGCCGCGCCGTCGTTCGCCTCGACGATCTCGAAGTCGCCGAGCTTGCGCAGGCGGAAGAGCAGGATCCGACGATTGTCCTCGTTGTCCTCCACCACGAGAATCCGCTTGCGCATCGCCGTCGCCACCGCTTGCGTCCTGATCCGTTCGATCGCGTTGCTGCGCGCCCGCCTCGGGGGCTGCGAAGCTCTGGCTTCGAAGCCCGAGATTGGCGCGTTTTCGGCTGCTTTGCTAGTCCCGGCCGAATGTCTTCGACGCGGACGCGCTTTGCTCCGAGCCCCACCGGAGCCCTTCACGTGGGCGGCGTTCGCACGGCGCTCTTCAACTGGCTGCACGCCCGCCACCACGGCGGGACCTTTCTCCTGCGCGTCGAGGACACCGACCGCCAGCGCTCGCAGGCGCAGTGGACCGAGGAGATCCTCGGCGCCATGCGCTGGCTCGGGCTCGACTGGGACGAGGGCCCGTTCTTCCAGACCGAGCGCACCGCGCACTACCTGCGCGCGATCGACCGACTGCTCGAGAGCGGCTCGGCCTACTACTGCACCTGTCCGCCCGAGGATCTCGATGCGCGGCGCAAGGCCGCGATCGCCGCCGGGGCGCGCCCTGCCTACGATCGCCACTGTCGACCGGGCATCGGCCCCGGGCCGACCCCCGGCGTCGCAGGCGCGGTCCGATTCGCGATCCCGCTCGAGGGCGAGATCGTGATCGAGGACGCGGTCAAGGGGAGCGTGGTATTCGCCAACGTCGAGATCGAGGACTTCGTGATCGCGCGCGGCGACGGCACGCCGACCTACAACCTCTGCGTCGCGGTGGACGACACCGACATGGCGATCACCGACGTGATCCGCGGCGACGACCACCTCGCCAACACGCCCAAGCAGATCCACATCTACCGCGCGCTCGGCGCGGCGCTGCCGCGCTTCGCCCACCTGCCGCAGGTCCTCGGCATGGACCGGGCACGGCTCTCCAAGCGCCACGCCGCGACTGCGGTCACGTCCTACCGGGAACTCGGCTACTACCCCGATGCGCTGGTCAACTTCCTCGCCCGGCTCGGGTGGTCGCACGGCGACCAGGAGATCTTCTCGCGCGAGGAACTCGTCGCCGCCTTCGACCTAGACCACGTCGGCAAGTCGGCGGGCGTCTTCAACCTCGAGAAGCTCGACTGGCTGAACGCGCACTACCTGAAGCAGCGCACGCCGGCGCAACTCGCCTCGGACCTGCGCCCCTTCATGGAGACGCGCGACATCGCCATCCCGGGCGACGACGCCTGGCTTGCGCGCATGGCGGCGACACTCCAGGAGCGATCGAAGACCCTGCTCGAGCTGACCGAGTCGGCGCACTGGTACCTCTCCGACCAACTCGTCTTCGACGAGAAGGCCGTCGCCAAGTTCCTCGTGCCCGACAACGCGGGCGTGCTGCGCGATCTCGCCGCGGGGCTCGGGGCCCTGCCCGCCTGGGACACCCGGGGCATCGAGGGCGTGTTCGCAGGCATCTTGGAGACGAGCGGCCGCAAGCTCGGCGCTCTCGCCCAACCGGTGCGGGTCGCGGTCACCGGCGGCACGGTGAGTCCCGGCATCTTCGAGGTCCTCGACGTGCTCGGGCGCGAGCGCTCGCTCGCGCGACTCGACGCGGCGATCGCCCGGATCGGGACGGCCCCCGGGGCAGCCTGATCCGGGGCCCGGTCGGGCAGCACCTCCTGTTGCGGGGACGCGCGGCCCGCCCTCGCCCCCGGAGCGACGGTTCGGCGCGGCCGAGAACGGCGCTCGCAGCGGCACTAGCCAGCCAAACGCCGGAGTGTTAGGGACAGGGTCGCCCGTCGCGTTGGGGAGTCGGCTAATTGGTAAGCCACCTGACTCTGGATCAGGCGATTGTAGGTTCGAGTCCTACCTCCCCAGTTCGTTTCGGTCCCATCGTCTAGCGGTTAGGACACCGGCCTCTCACGTCGGTAACAGGGGTTCGATTCCCCTTGGGACCATTGAATTTTCGACGCTTCGGCGACTCCGCCGTCGAGCCCGCACCGGGCGCCGCGAGGGGAGTGGCGTGGAATCGTCCTCTACCCGCCGGCGACGGGCTCGGTGCTCGCCCGAGAAGGCGCGAGAAAGCGCCGGGGGTGATCCATGAGGAAGCGGAAGAGGCGGACGTTCACGGGGGAGTTTAAGCGAGAGGCCGTGCCGCTCTGCCAGGTAGGTAGCTTCGAGTTCCCCGGGCCCTCGATGTGAAGGTCGTCGGACACGACGAGCGGGCCCAGGCGGAATCGTCCGCACCGCGTGCGCGGACCGTGGTGAGCCTCGGTCACCCGGGCGAGCCTCACAAGTCTTACTCGAGTGCCTGCTCAGTCAAGGCTTCGCGAGCGCGACTCCCCGTGTGGGTGACGCGAGCGCCCATCCGCTATTCTGCAGCCATGCTGCCGCCCCCTAGGTCCCGGTGCCTCCTCGCCCTGCCGCTCTTCACGCTGATCCTCGCGGCCTGTTCCGGATCACCCGAGCCGACGTCCCACGCGCCGAGCGCTACGGCGGCCGTCGCGACGCCGATCCCCGGCCGGCCCGCCGCCACAGACGCGCCGGCCCCGCCCACGACGCGCAGCGAACCCGATCGCGCGCAGCGACCACGCCCGCCACGGCCCCGGGAAGCGGTGCATGCCGCGCTGGCGCCCACCCCGAGGCCCACCCCGAATCGGCAGGCTCGCACCCCGGCGCCCACCCCGACCTGCCCGCCGGGTTCTCGCCGGGTCGACGAGACGGACCCTGACTGCAGCACCTTTGGCCAGTGCTGCCGAGCGGAGGCGTCCCCGCGCTGATCGGGGGCGTGTTCGCGGGGACCGGGCCGCCGGGCTGAGGGGAAAACCTCGGGACTAGGCCTTCTTGCGCGCCCCGGCCGACGCTCGCACCGGCGCGGTTTTCTTCTCCGTCTTCGCAGCGGTCTTGTTGCGCTTGGCCTGAAGCGTGCGACCGTCCTTGGTCGAGGACTTCGTCCGCGCTTCGACTGCCGCCGATAGGGGCATGGCCGCGGGGATCGGCAGCGGCCCGAAAGGGCCTCCGGCGATCATGCCGGATTCGCGGCTCCGACGCGCCGCCACAGCCGCAATGTCGATCGACCCACCCACGTCGTAACGCCCCCTCACGCGGGGGATGTAGCGGAGCCGCATCACGATCTTGTGCTGCTCGTAGTGCTTGACGCAGCGCCACCCCTTGTAGGCCGGCTCGCTGCACACCACGCAGAGTCCCATCGCGCGGTGCTTGCGCTGCCAGAGGGTCTGCCGGCTGACACCTTCCTTCTTCTTTTCCATCCCCATCTCCTCCGCCTTGCGCCGCGAACTACCGCCACGCACGATGTCGATTTCAAGAATCCCGCAACAACTTGACTCTGGCAACCCGGCCCAGAGTCCGCAACCGCCAGGGACCCTGCGAGCACGTTTTTTCCATTTCTTCGAGGTCGTTTTCGGCGCAGGACGGCGCCCACCGCGCGGGCGGGACAGGGCGCCGGATTCGGACTTTGCGCGCCCCGAAACTTGCGGGCTTTCCGCCTGCGTGGCAGCGTTGGGGCAGTCGATCACCGCGGGGAATGGCCTCGCGGTGCGGGATCTCGGGAGACGCACGAAGATGAAAAATTCCACCAAGGGTACCCTGATCGCCCTTTCGGTCGCCGCCCTCTTTGCGGCGCGGGACGCCCGCGCCACCGACGGCGGAACGACAGACTCGTCCAAAGCCGACGCCAAGGTCCGCTGCGCCGGGATCAACGAGTGCTCCGGAAAGGGCAGCTGCCACGGCAACGGGAACAGCTGTGCTGGAACGAACTCCTGCAAGGGCAAGGGCGTGGTCGAGACCTCCCGGGCTGACTGCGAAAAGCAGGGCGGCAAGATCATCGCCGACTGATCCGCCCAGCGTCACCCCGAAGCCTCGGCCCAGGGGCGTCGACGGGGGGCACAGCGACATGGACAGGAACGCCGAACCGGAACGCCGGCGAGCGAATTCCCCGGGGCCCTTTCTCGGCTCGGGCGTCGGGCTCCGGACCCGCCACTTCGACGAGATCCTGGAACGAGGTTCGACCGCCGACTGGTTCGAGGTGCTCAGCGAGAACTTCTTCTGTGCGGGCGGGCGACCGCTGCGCGTCTTGGAGCGGGTCCGCCGCGACTTCCCGGTCACCCTCCACGGTGTCTCCCTCTCGATCGGGTCCACCGACCCGCTCGACCGCGGCTACCTCGACCGTTTGCATGCCCTCGCCGAGCGCTTCGCGCCGGCCTGGATCTCGGACCACCTGTGCTGGACCGGCAACGGCGGCCACAATCTCCACGACCTGCTGCCGCTGCCGTGGACCGAGGAGGCGGTCGACCATGTCGTGGAGCGCGTCGGCCGGGTGCAGGACCGGCTTGGCCGCCGCATCGCGCTGGAGAACGTCTCGACTTACCTGCGCTTCGCCCACTCGACGATGACCGAGGAGGAGTTTCTCGGCGCGGTCGCAGAGCGCGCCGACTGCCTGCTGCTGCTCGACGTCAACAACGCCTGGGTGAACGCGGCGAATCACGGCGTCGACCCGCGCCGGCTCATCGACGCGATTCCCGCCGAGCGGGTGATCCAGGTCCACCTGGCCGGGCACACCGACCACGGCACGCACCTGCTCGACAGCCACGACCAACCAGTGCACGAGGAGGTCTGGCAACTCTTCCGCCATGCCCTCGAGCGCCTCGGGCCGGTGAGCACACTCGTCGAGTGGGACGGCGACGTGCCACCGCTCGAACGAGTCGAACGCGAAGCCCGGCGCGCGCGAACCTGTCTCGCCGGGGTGTCCGGGAGCCTCGACCCGTCACCGCGCGGCAGCGAACATCGCGGCGCCGGAGCAGGCGATGCCGCCGTCCCTCGCTGACCTCCAGCGGGGCTTCGCCCGCCTGGTCACCGGGACCCCGCCCGGCGACGAGGCCGCGCTCGGCGAGCGTCGCGCGGCCGCCCAGGCGATCGGCGTCGTCGGCAACGATCGGCTCGACGCCGGTGGGCGCGTCGGCATCTACGCGGGGATGTGGTTCGCGCGCATCCACGACGCGATCGCCGAGGACCATCCCGCGACGCGCCGGGCGCTCGGCGACCGAGCCTTTGCCGACCTCCTGCGCGGATTCCTCGCGCTGCATCCGCCCTGCAATCCATCGCTGCGCCATGCCGGCGAACGCCTCGCGCTGCACGCCTCGCGTTGCCCGCCGGCCGGAGCACCCGGGTGGCTAGCGGAGATGATCGCGTTCGAGCATGCGATCTGTGCGTCCTTCGACGCGGGCGACGAGAGCCCGTTGACCGCAACCCGCCTCGAAGGCCTCGCGCCCGAGGCCTGGTGCGACCTGCTCGTGCAGCCCGTCGCCTCGCTCGTCGTCCTGCGGCCCGCCTCTCCGGTCGACGATCTGCGCGAACGGCTGCTCGCCGACGAACCGCCGGAAGACCTGCGGCCCCCGCCCGCGTCCCTCCTCGTCTGGCGACAGGACGAGCGCGTGTTCCATCGGCGGGCGACGGGCTTCGAAGCCGACCTGCTCGGCGCGTCCCGGCAGGGACTCCCCTTCGCCGAACTCTGCGAGATCGCGCCGGTGACCGAGGCGACCCCCGGGATCCCGAAGCCCGTGCCGACGGAACCCGCGACCGTGGTGCTCGGACTGCTCACCCGCTGGCTCGAGGACGGACTCCTGGTCGACACCCTTCCCCGTCCCCCTTCCTGACCCCGCCGATCTTCGCGCGGAGGGGCCGGCTTGCCGCGCGCGGCGCGGACCGGCACAACCCCGGGCGATGGAATTCTCCCTCAAGGGTGTCCCGATCCACTCGCGCGCCTTGCAGGTCACGCTACGCGAGGCGGGGCCCGGCAGCATCGCCTTCGACGGCGGGATCCTCGACCTGCGCAAACGCGGCTTCGTGCCGGTCGGCGGCGACCTCCAGGGCGCAGGCATCATCCACCAGATGCAGGTGGCCGGCACGATCGACGAGCCCTCCGGCACGATCGCGACGATCGCCGCGCGCATGCCCACGGTCGCCTTCGAGGCGAGCCCGGCGACCGCCGGCGAAAGCTGCCGCGATCTAGTCGGAAACGTGGAATCGCTCGCCGGGACCCCGCTCGAGGATGGCTTCGGGCGGCGCGTCGGCGGCGAAATCGGCGGGCCGCGCGGCTGCTCGCACGTCCTGACGCTGGTCCACCTGCTCGGGCCGACGGCCGCCTGGGCGCTGCGCGCTGACGCCCGCATCCTAGGCGGTGCCTCCGGGCGGCGCCCGGCGCGGCGCGACGGCGAGCGCCTGTTCCGCCGCGACCTGGTCGTCGACGGCTGGGCGACCGAACAGGGAGAACTCGCCCTCGTGCTTCAACTCGGCGACCTGCACTTCCGCCCCCAGCCGGAGATCGCGGCGGCGACCGACCGCTTCGCCGGCCAACTCGAACTGCGCGTCGCGGCGACGCTCGGAATGGCCGATATGCGCCTTGCGTCGGTCGAGATCTCCGAGCGCCGCCGGGGTCCCGCCGATCTCGACGACGCCGTGTGGACACCGCGCCCCGAGCGTGCCTCGCCCCTCGTCGGGCTCTCGATGCGGGCCGGGATCACCGCAGAGCTGATGCGCCAGTTCGCCGACGCAGGCGACGACCGGCCGCTGCTCGACGCGCTGCTCATGCTCGCCCCTTCGACCGTTCAGTGCTTCGCCTCGTTCGTCGACACCTGGACGCGGGTGCCGTGGGCGAAGACCTCCGGCGGCGACACCGGGAGCGCCGAGACCGGCGGACTGGCCGACTCCTGCTGGATGTGGCGTCGCGGCGGTGCCCTCGGGCAGCGCCGCGACGCCGGAAGCGACTACCGGCGCTGAGCCGGCGGAGCGAGTGTTCCGATCAGAGGGCGCCGAGCACCGACTCGGCGCTCGACGCGGCAAGGCCCGGACCCGGCTCGACGAGCAGTTTCTCGACCGTGCCGTCGTTGATCACCATGGCATAGCGCTGCGAGCGCTCGCCGAGGCCGAAGGCGCTGCCGTCCATCGTGAGCCCGAGCGCGCGCGCGAGCGTGCCGTTGCCGTCGGCGAGCATGCGAACCTTGCCGGCGACGCCGCTCTGCTTGCCCCAGGCGTCCATCACGAAGGGGTCGTTCACCGCTACGCAGAAGACGTCGGCCACGCCCTTGGCCCGCAGCGCCGCGGCGTGATCCACGAATCCGGGCAGGTGCTTCAGCGAGCACGTCGGGGTGAAAGCTCCGGGCACCGCGAAGAGCACGATGCGCTTGCCCCTGGCCAACTCGGAGAGGGCGACGGGGGTGGGCTTGCCGTCCACCACTTCGGTCACCTGCACGTCGGGAAGTTTCTCGCCTTGCTTGATCGCCATGACTACCTCGCTGTTGTGGGAATCGGCGCCGCGGCTTGCGGGGCGCGCCCCGGCGCCGACACCGCCCGACACCGGACGCGCCGACGCTAGCGCAGCCCCTCGGGTCCGACAAATCTCCCGGCCGGACGCGCTGGCGCGAGCGATCCGAAGGGCCTATCTGAAGGGGCCGATGTCGAAGGAACGCGACCGCCTCGCCGACGATCGAGAACAATGGCTCGCCTGGGGGCCCTATGTGTCGGACCGGGCCTGGGGCACGGTGCGCGAGGACTACAGCGCCGACGGAACCTCCTGGGACTACTTCCCGCACGACCATGCGCGCTCGCGCGCCTACCGCTGGAACGAGGACGGGCTCGCCGGCCTGTGCGACGCCGAGCAGCGCCTGTGCTTCGCCCTCGCCCTCTGGAACGGCAGGGACCCGATTCTAAAGGAGCGCCTGTTCGGGCTCTCCGGCCCCGAGGGCAACCACGGCGAGGACGTGAAGGAATACTGGTTCCACCTCGACTCGACCCCGACGCACTCCTACCTGCGGATGCTCTACAAGTACCCGCAGGCGGCCTTTCCCTACGCGGACCTGGTCGACACGAATCGCCGCCGCTCGAAGGCGGAGCCGGAGTACGAACTCGTCGACACCGGCGTCTTTGCCGGCGATCGCTACTTCGACGTCTTCGTGGAGTACGCGAAGGCCTCGCCCGACGACGTCGCGATTCGCTGGCGCATCGAGAACCGCGGCCCCGATGCGGCCACGCTGCACGTGCTGCCGACGCTCTGGTTCCGCAACACCTGGACATGGTCGAACCCGCCCGAGGGGGCGCGCCCGGAATTACGACGTTCCCCGCTCGCCGAGCACGCGATCTTCGCCGAGCACGCGACGCTGGGCACCTTCCAGCTGCTCTTCGCTGCCGCCGAGGTGACCAGGCTCGACGGCACGAGCGTGGCGAGCGTGGAGCCCAGGCTTCTTTTCACGGAGAACGAGACCAACGTCGAGCGACTCTTCGGCGCGCCGAGCGCATCGCGCTGGGTGAAGGATGCCTTCCACCGGGCGGTCGTCGAAGGGGAGGCAGAGGCCGTGAACCCCTCGGAGCGCGGCACCAAGGCGGCCGCGCACTACGCGCTCACGATCCCCGGTGGCGGAGCCGCCGTGCTGCGCATGCGCCTCGCGCGCCATGCCGGTTCGGCCTCGCCGGCGCCCGCCGATCTTCTCGCCGAGGTGGACGGAGCCGTCGAGGCCCGTCTTGCCGACGCCGACGAGTTCTACGGCGAACTCCAGCCGGCAAGCCTCGACGAGGACGAGCGGCGCGTACAGCGCCAGGCGTTCGCCGGCCTCCTGTGGTCGAAGCAGTTCTACCACTACGACGTCCGTCGATGGCTGCAGGGCGACCCGACCCAGCCCCCGCCGCCCGCGAGCCGGGAGCGTGGGCGCAACCACGACTGGATCCACTTCGGCGCAGCCGACATCATCTCGATGCCCGACAAGTGGGAGTACCCGTGGTTCGCGGCCTGGGACCTGTCGTTCCACTGCATACCGCTTGCGCTCGTCGATCCCGGCTTCGCCAAGCAGCAGCTCGTACTGCTCGGACGCGAGTGGTACCAGCACCCCAACGGCGAGATCCCCGCCTACGAGTGGGCCTTCGGCGACGTAAACCCGCCGCTGCTCGCCTGGGCCGCGTGGCACGTCTACCAGCTCGACCGTAAGCGCTCCGGGCAGGCCGACCGAGCCTTTCTCGAGCGAGTATTCCACAAGGCGATGCTCACCTTCACCTGGTGGGTGAACCGCAAGGACCGCGCAGGCAACAGCATCTTCGAGGGCGGCTTCCTCGGCATGGACAACGTCGGCGTATTCGACCGCAGCGCCCCCCTGCCTACCGGCGGCTTCATCGACCAGAGCGACGCCACCGCCTGGGTAGCGATGTTCGCGCTCACGCTGCTCGAGATCGCCCTCGAACTCGCGATCGACGACCCCGTCTACGAGGACATCGCGACGAAGTTCTTCGAGCACTTCATCTACATCGTCGGCTCGATGAACCACGTCGCGAACCTGGGCATCGACATGTGGGATCCGACCGACGAGTTCTACTACGACTTCCTCCAGGTAGACGATGCCCAGCCGATTGCGCTGCGCACCCGTTCCATGGTCGGACTCGTGCCACTCTTCGCAGTCGCGACCATCGAGCCCGAGACGATCGATCGCCTGCCCGATTTCCGCAAGCGGCTGGAGTGGTTCCTTCAGCACCGGCCGCGCCTCGCCGACCTGGTGTCGCGCTGGTACGAACCCGGCCTTGGCGAGCGCCGGCTGCTCGCGATCATGCGCGGCCATCGCATCAAGTGTGTGCTGCGCCGCATGCTCGATCCCGCCGAGTTTCTCTCCCCGCACGGGCTGCGCTCGCTCTCGCGCTTCCATGCAGAGCACCCCTTCGTGTTCGAATCGGGAGGAGTGCGATCGGAGGTGGCCTACGAGCCGGGCGAGTCACGCACCGGTACCTTCGGTGGCAACTCGAACTGGCGCGGCCCGGTCTGGATGCCCGTGAACTACCTCGCGATCGCCGCGCTGCGCCGCTTCCACCTCTATTTCAGCGACGACTTCCGGGTCGAGTCGCCGACCGGCTCCGGCACGGAGAAGTCGCTCGACCACATCGCAGACGACCTCTCGATGCGACTCGTCGGAATCTTCCTGCGCGACGCGCAGGGTCGCCGGCCAGTCTTCGGGGCCTGCGAACTTTTCCAGTCCGACCCCCACTGGCGCGACTACCTGCCGTTCCACGAGTACTTCCACGGCGACGACGGCCACGGGCTCGGCGCGAGCCACCAGACCGGCTGGACCGCGCTCGTTGCGAGCCTGCTCCAGGAGATCGGCGAACGCCGCGACGCAGCCGACGCCGCGAGGGCGAAGTGAGCCTGCACCGGATCGACGACACGGCGATCCTCCTCCCGCTCGGGATCTCGCTCTGGGGATCAGTCGCCTACCTGCTCATGCCGGCGCTCTGGCGCCGGCGCAGCCGCGAGCATCCCGGGCTCGCCGACGCGCAACGGGTGGTCACGACCGCAGCCGGGATCCCGGGCGACCCGATCAACCTGGGTCTCATCGGTCGGGAGGAGGACGTCGCCGTCGCGATGAATGCTGCGGGATGGTTCCCCGCCGACCCGATCACGCTGCGTTCCTCGCTCGGGATCGTCGGCAGCGCCCTGCTCCACCGACCCTATCCAACCGCACCGGTCAGCAACCTCTTCCTCTTCGGACGACGCGAGGACCTGGCCTTCGAGAAACCCGTCGGCAACGATGCCCGGCTGCGCCACCACGTGCGCTTCTGGCGCAGCGCTTCGCTCGATCGCGAGGGGCGCCCCCTGTGGGTCGGTGCCGCCACCTTCGACCGCAGTGTCGGCTTCAGCCACACCACCGGGCAGGTGACCCACCATATCGAGGCCGACGTGGACAAGGAGCGCGACGGCCTTCTCGACGATCTCGAGAAGGCCGGTTGCTCGGCGAGACGCGGTCGCATCGAGGACTTCCACCGCGACCGGGAGGGTCGCAACGGCGGCGGCGACCCGTGGCGCACCGACGGCATGCTCGCGCTGGCCGTCCTCAGGCCACCGCGGCCTTCCTGACCGCGAACCCGAGCATGATCAACGCTACGCCGAAGGCCACGGCGTAGGAGCCGATCACGTAGATCAGGCCGAGTGCGCCGGCGCCGGGCATCCACATGAGGATGAGCCCGAGCAGGATCGAGAGCGCCCCGGAGAGCGCTAGCCAGCCTTCGCCCTCGATTTCCTTGCGCAACCGGATCGCGGCGACGATCTCGAGCACGCCCGTCACCAGCGCCCACGCCGCGATGTAGAACAGCAGCGCGATCGTCGTGATCCCCGGCGAGCGCCAGGTCATCACGCCGACCGCGATGCCGAGCAGTCCCTCGAGCAGCAGCACCGCCCAGTGCTCGGTGTGGTCGCGCCCACCGAAGGCCGCGATCAGCGAGAAGATACCGTCGACCAGCGCATAGGCCCCGAAGAAGAGCACCAAGGTCTCGAGCGTGATCCCCGGCTTCAGAAACGCGAGCAGCCCGAAGATGATCGCCGCAACGCCGCGCAGAACGAACAACCACCAGTACTTCGAGATCAATCCATGCATGGAATTCCTCCTTCCCCTTTCGGGGGTTCACCAGCGCCGTTGCTAGCACAGATTCCGCTCCCCGCCGACGTGCCCGTCGCCCCGGAGCGGAAACCCGCGACCACCATGGGCGAGCGCTGTGGCGCCGAGGCTGTTGTTCCACAGCAGCGGGTTCTGCCCCTGCCGCGCGTATTCCACAGGTTGCGCGCGGGCATGGCCACATGGGTTCGGCGGACCCGGGGCGGCCCGGCGGCACTCTCTTGCCGTCGCGCGCCGGCCGGCGCGCGCGACGGCTCGCCCGGCACCCGGAGTTGACCCGGCTGCGCCGGTGCGCGAGGCAAGGAACGCATGATCTCGATCCATGCCGACGACCTGGCCGGCCTCGTGACGGATGCGGCGCTGCACCTGCTCGGCCCGCGGGCCCAGGACACGCGCTCGGAGTTGCACGTCTACGAGGGCCGCACCCGCGAGGTATTATTCCCCGCACCCGTCGCGCTGCCGAAGGTGAACGTCACCCCGCGCTGGCGCCTGCCTGGCCTCACCAGCGAGGACCTGGTCTTCGCCTCGACCCACGAGCCACTCGCGCCGGGATATCGACGGCGATTCGAGTCGGCCTACGCCGAGACCCGTACCGTCTATGCGCGCCGGCTGCGGCCTGAAGCTTCCGCCGACCGCCCGCGACTGCTCTACCTGCACGGCTTCATGCAGCCGGAGACCATGCTCGAAGAGGTCGGCATGGTCGGGGCGGCGGCGCTGCGACTCGGCGCGGAAGTCGTGCAGATCCAGCCCGCCTTCCACGGGCGACGCTCGCCGAGCGGCACCGTCTTCGGCGGCGAACTCTTCTGGACCGCCGACCTCGTGCGCAGCTTCGAGGCTCTCCGCCAGACCCTGCACGACGCGCGCACCCTGCTCTCCTGGATGCTCGCCGAGGACCCCCGTCCGGTTGGCGTTGCGGGGCTGAGCCTCGGCGGAGCGCTCGCGCTCGGGCTCACCTGCGTCGAGGACCGCTTCGCCTTCTCGATCCCTCTGATCGCGCACATGGACCTGGCGGCGATGGTCAGCGACGCGCCGGTCCTGCACACGATGCGTCGCCAGCTGCGCGGTTTCGGCTGGGAGCCGCAGGACTTCCGGGGCTTCGTCGAACGCATCGGCTGGTACGACCTGCGGCCCCTGGTGCCGCCCGATCGGATCCATCCGTTCGCGGCCTCGAGCGACCGGTTCTTCGACCCGAAGGTGGTCGAACGCATGGCGCGCGAGTGGGCGATTCCCGAGGTGCGGTGGTATTCGTCGAGCCACATGGGCTTTCTCGCGCACCTCCCCGGCGTGGTCGCCGAAATGCGCCGGGTCGTCGATCGATACGCGGACGGGGCGAGCGCGCCGGGCGCCGCACGGATCGGCGACGGACGTCCTTAGCCGTCCGTCCACCCCGCACCTCCGCGAACTTCCCGCATGTCCCCGACGCGACACGACGACGCGAGGCCCGTCCGCTCGTCACGGCACCTCGCCCGCTGGCTCGCGGTGGCGCTGCTGGCCTGGCTCGTGATCGAGGGCCTGAGCCTCGCCGCTCTCTGGCTCGTCGCGCGCCGCAACGGGCTCGAGTACCATCGTCTCGAGGACTTCTTCTCGGCCACCGACCGCAAGAAGATCGAGGAGTTCCTGAAGGTCGGGCGGGGATTCTACTACCGGCCCGATCCCGACCTCGGCTGGACCATCCGGCCCTCGACTCACGTAGCCGCGGCGGGCACCCGCCCGGCCACGACGAGCAACGGGCGGGGCCTGCGCTCGTTGCGCGAATACGCACCCGAGGCGCCGCCGGGCGTCCTGCGGGTCGCCTCCTTCGGCGACTCGTTCGTCCACGGCGACGAGGTGGACGACCAGGCGAACTGGCCCGCCGTCCTCGAGCGCTCGCGGCCCGACCTCGAGGTGCTGAACTTCGGCGCCAGCGGCTACGGCCCCGACCAGGCGCTCCTGCGCTGGGAGCGCGACGGGCGGCCGCTGCGACCGTCGATCGTCCTGATCGGCTTCATGACCGAGAACAGCGGCCGCACGATCAACGTCTTCCGGCCGTTCTACACGCCGCAGACCACGATGCGGCTCGCCAAGCCGCTCTTCGCACTCGGGGAGGACGGCCGCCTCGAGTTGCTGCCGACGCCGATGCGCGAGGTGGAGGACTACCGGGCACTGCTCGACAGGCCAGTCGCGACGCTCGCGGAACTCGGCCGCAACGACGTCTGGTACGGGCGCTCGGGCTGGTATCCCGGCACGCCGCTCGACTTCCTGCCGTCGGTCAGGCTCCTGCGGCTGGCGAAGCGCGTCGCCCGGATCGCCCGCGACCCGTTCGCCTTCGAGACCTCCTATGCGCCGCGCGGGATCGCCTATCGCGTGACCGACGCCGTGCTCGACCGGTTCTGCCGCTCGGTGCAGGAATCGGGCGCCGAGCCGATCCTCGTGTTCTTTCCCAACCGCAACGACTTGCAGCGCAGGCGCGAGGACAAGCCCGAACTCTCGGCCGGGCTCGTCGAGTCGCTACGCAGGCGCGGCTTCGCGACGGTGGACCTGCTGGACACGATCCACGGCGAGACCGCGAACCTGCCGCTCGAAGAGGTCTTCGGGGCCGTCCACTACACGCCCTTCACCAATGCGGTCGTGGCGCGACGGATCGGTGAGGAGATCGACCGGCGGGGTGGCGCCCGGCGCGAGTGACCGCACCATGAATCGACGATCACTCACTCGCTCGCAGGCCTGGTCCATCCGCGCGCGGTCGCCCCGGGTCCGACGGCGACGACGAGAACGAACAGAGCCGTGATCCATCCGCAGGTCGCCGCGAGCGCCCGCCACTCGAAGGGCGGGAAGTTGCGCGGCGCCAGCATGGCGCCCACGGTGAAAAGCAGGGTCGCAAGCGCCATGCGGGAGAGGCCCGCCGCAACCACCACCCTGCCCCCGCCGGCCGTGGCGAGAGCCCCCGAAGCGAGACGAGCGAGCGCGACGAGTGCCGGGATGACCAGCATGTCGTCGTAGAAGCGGTGGTAGAACGCGAAGCGGGCGACCAGCCCGCCGACGCCGAGCAGGACCCACGGATCGGCGCGACGCCGACGCCAAGCCCAGAGGCCGAAGGCCGCCAGCACGAGCAGCGCGGGAAGCATGAGCCACGGGAGATCGACTCCCCGGTCCACGAGGAGATTCTGCAGGTTCGCGTAGCCTCCCTGCAGCACGCGCTTCGTGCGCCGGAGCGAGGAGGCCGCAGCCCCGATCGGATCGGGGGTCAGACGTGGAAGCGGTGGACTCGGCTTCGCGGCGACCGCTCCGCCATGGACTCGGAGCGCCGTCGTCGCGACCGCATGGCTGGCAACGGCCGCGGCCGTGACGCCGACATGACGACCGATCAGGGCCACGGCCGTCAGGGCCCCGTAAACGGCCGCCGCGAGCGCTGCCGGGCGCAACGAGTGCGGCACGAAGAGGAGCAACCAGCCGAACGGTGCGGCGAGGGTCGGCTTCACGGCGGCGAGCGCGAACAGGCTCGCCCCGATGGCGTCGTCGCGGAAGCTACGCGGCGACCGGGCGAGCCGCAGCGTGGAGGCTACCAGGAGCGCGATCACGACCGGTGTCAATTGCCCGACGGCGACGGCCGAGGACGTCGCGAGGAACGTGAGCGGCAGGAGTCCGAAGGCGAGCCGCGCGCGCGGATCGCGGAACCCGCAAGCGAGCGCGCAAGCCCGGCACAGCCACGCGAGCGCGGCCCCTACGACGACGGCCCAGGTCCAGCGCGCGGCCTCGACGCTGCCCGAGGCGATGAAGGGCCACAGGAGCGCGTAGGTCGCCGGCGGATACACTTGCCGGCAACCGGCCTCCGCGGCGAAGTAATCGATCGCCTCGATGCGACGCGACACGAGGTCCACCGCACCCAGGCCCGTCGCCACATAGAAACCCGCGGAACGCACGGCAGGCGCGACGATCAGGAGCCCGCGGTAGCCGGCCTCCATGCGAAGCACCGCGAACGCGGCGAGGATCGCCACGAGGGCGACGAGCACCCACCGCGGGAGGCGGGCGACCAGGCGATCGACGAGTCCGCCGAACTCGGGGTCCTCGTCTCTGGGCGCGGGCGATTCGTCGGGAGGCATGCCCGGTGGTTCTCCGCGAGGTTAGCCCGGGGCTAACCCCGCGGATGCCGGAGTGGAGCCGAAGAGAATCGAACTCTCGACCTCTTGAATGCCATTCAAGCGCTCTCCCAACTGAGCTACGGCCCCAGGAGTGTCGGACGGCCGGCCGACCGCGCTTTCGTAAGCAACCCGAAAGCCTTTTGCAACGCCCGGGGCGCCGCTTGCACCGCGGCCGTTCGGCCGGAGCGCGGCCCCGGGCTCCGTCGACTCAACTCTTGCCGCCGCCCCCGGCCGTGGCACCCATCGTCCGACGGCGGGCACCCGGCTTCCTCGCCGGCCCGGCCACCGTTGCTGCACCGGCCGCGGCGACGGGATCCGCACCGTCGGCGACGGCTGCCGCGCGCGAGGATTCCAGCAACTCGGCCGCATGGCGCAAGCCGGCCTCGCTCGCCGAGCCGGCAAGCATGCGCGCGAGTTCGCGCACCCGGTCGTCGCCCTCGACGAGCGTGACGGCGGTGCGCGTGCGTCCACCCGCCGCGTCCTTGGCGACGGCATAGTGCCTATCGGCGAATGCCGCGATTTGCGCGAGATGGGTGATGCAGATCACCTGCGCACCCCGCGCGAGCGACTGCAGGCGACGCCCCACGACCTCGGCCGCAGCACCGCCGATGCCGGCATCGACCTCGTCGAAGACGAGCGTCGGCACCTCGGACCCGCCGGCGACGTGGCGCAAGGCGAGCATGATGCGCGACAACTCGCCGCCCGAGGCGACGCGAGCCAGCGGCCGTGCTCCCTCGCCGGGATTCGCCGCTAGGTCGAACTCGATGCGCTCGGAGCCGTCGGGTCCGAGCCCGACGCCCTCGCGCGTGAGCGGTGCCGCCGGGCCACGCGCCGGGCCGGCCGGCAGGTCCTCGGCGCGCACCGAGAAGCGCGCACCGGGCATGCCGAGCTCGGCGAGTTCCGCGTCCATCGCGGCCTCGAGGCATATCGACGCCGCGCGGCGCGCCGCGGCGAGTTCAACCGCGAATTTCCACGCCGCGTCCGCCGCGCGTTCGAGTTCGGCGCGCAGTTCCTCGGGATGTGCGACGTCGCGATCCGAGCGCTCGACCTTGGCCTCGAGTTCCACCCGTCGCGCGACGAGTCCCGCCACGCTCTCGACGCGATGCTTGCGGGCGAGTCGTGCGATCAGCACAAGTCGCTCCTCGATCTCCTCGAGACGCCCCGGATCGGCCGCCAGGTCCTCGGCATAGGCGCGCAGCGATCGCACGCCGTCGTCGAGCGGTGCGACCGCTTCGGCGAGCGCCGCCGCGATCGGTTCGAGCGCCGGATCGAGGGTCACGCTCTCCGCGAGCCGTCGCGCGGCACTCTCGACCGCCGAGAGCGCCGCGCCGTCGGCCCCGTGCAGTCGCTCGAGCAATTCCTCGGCGAGCCCGACGAGACGCCCCGCGTTGCGCAGGCGGGTCCGCTCTCGTTCGAGTGCCGCGTCCTCGTTCGGGTCGGCGAATCCGGCGCGCGCGAGTTCGTCGAGGTCGAAGCGTGCGATCTCCAGGCGGCGCTCGATCTCGGCCGCTCCGCGCTCCAACGCCTCCAGCCGGTCGACCAGTCGCCCCGCGTGGGAGAAGGCCTCGCGGTAGCGCCGTGCGAGGTCCCCGGTTCCGCCCGCCTGGTCGAGCATCGCGAGGTGGGTCTCGGGCTGCGCGAGGCGCAGCGACTCGTGCTGGCCCTGCAGGTGGACCAGATCACCGCCCACCTCGAGCAGGTTCGCGAGCGCGACGGTCTTGCCGTTCAACTGCACCTGCCCGCGACCGCTGCGCGCCACGGTGCGCACGACCTCCAGGCGGCACCCCGGTTCGGTCGCGACCCCGATCTCCGTGAGGCGAGCCGCGCGCGCGGCGTCGCCCGGCAGGTCGAAGACCGCCGCGATCCGAGCCGTCTCGGCATCGCGCCGTACGACCTCTGAGCCCGCGCGATGCCCGGCGGCGAGCGCGAGGGCCCGCTGCAACAGGCTCTTGCCGGCCCCCGTCTCGCCGGTGACGACGTTGAGTCCGGGACCGAATTCGAGCCGGAGATCCTCGATCAGCGCGAGATCCGTGATCCGCAGTTCATGCAGCATGCCCGTCCCTCCGCCCGCCCGCGTCAGGTCCGTGCCCAGCCGAGTTTCGTGCGCAGCAGGTCGTAGAAGCCGAGCCGGGTCGAGCGCACGATCGACGCCGTATAGGGTGAACGCGAGATCTCGACGACGTCGGCGGGACCCATCGCCACCGTCTGCTGGCCGTCGAGCGTGAGCACCATGTCCTCGTTGGGCGTGGTGAGCCGGAACTCGATACGGGCCGCGTCGTCGATCACGATCGGGCGCACGCTGAGCGTGTGCGGGCAGATCGGCGCAATCACGAAGACCCGAACCGAGGGGTGTACGATCGGTCCACCCGCGGAGAGCGCATAGGCGGTCGAACCGGTCGGGGTCGCGAAGATGACCCCGTCGCCCTTGAACGAAGCGAGCGGCTGCCCGTCGATCCGGGCGTCGATTGCGATCACGCGCCCGAGCGAGCCGCGGCTCAGCACGGCGTCGTTGAGCGCCTGATACGATTCCTCCCCGCCGCCCGGGCGTCGCACCAGCGCGCGCAGCATGCAGCGAGCATCGATCGGCGCCCGACCGGCCAGGGCGTCGTCAAGAGCGGCCGCGAGATCCTCGGCCGTCACCTCGGTGAGAAAGCCCAGGCCGCCCAGGTTCACGCCGAGGACCGGTACGCTCCTCGCCCCGGTCAGGCGTGCCGTGGCGAGGAAGGTGCCGTCGCCGCCCAAGACCACGATGATCGAGGCGATCTCGAACATCGCCGCCTTGTCCACCACCGGATCGCAGCCGAGCGCAGCCGCTTCCTCCGACTCGGCTACGACGCGCAGGCCACGTTCCGCGAGGCGCACGATCACCCGACGAGCGACTTCCCGGGCGCCGGGCGCGCCGCGCTTGAGGACCAGACCGACGGTGGGCATCGCGGCTGCCACGCGACTCGGCGCTAGCATACGGCTTCCTCGCGTGTCTAACTCCGCCGACGGAACGACCTCGATGGCCGACGACTCCGAACCCGAACTCTTCCCCGGACTTGCCGCGCCGACGCCGCGCGGGCGCCGGGTCCGAGCCGGTAGACCCGACCCCTCGCAGTTGCAGAGCCGAAGCAGCGGGGATCCCGCCGTTGCCACCGAAGTCGTTGCCGGAGCGTCGACCGGACCCTGCGACGGAGCGCCGCTCGCCGAGCGCATGCGCCCGGCTTCGCTCGACGAGGTCGTCGGCCAGGAGCACCTGCTCGGCCCCGGGCGCGTCGTCCGAGCCATGGTAGATTCCGGGCGCCTCCACTCGCTGCTGCTCTGGGGGCCTCCGGGCAGCGGGAAGACGACGCTCGCCCGCCTTCTTGCGCGCGCGTTTCACCTGCCGTGGACACAGCTCTCGGCGGTGCTCGCCGGGGTGAAGGACCTGCGCGCCGAGGTCGAACGTGCCGGAATCGAGCGACGTGCGACGGGGCGGTCGACGGTCGTCTTCGTCGACGAGATCCACCGCTTCAACAAGGGACAGCAGGACGCGCTTCTGCCCCACGTCGAGAGCGGCGCGATCGTCCTCATCGGGGCGACGACCGAGAATCCCTCGTTCGAAGTGGTCTCGCCACTGCTGTCGCGGGTGCGCGTTCTGACACTCGAGCCACTCGGCGAAGCCGCGCTCGTTGCACTCCTCGACCGCGCTCTCGCCGACGAGGTCCGCGGGCTCGGCGCGAGCCGCACCACGCTCGACGATGACGCCCGTGCACTGCTCGTCGAGCACGCCCAGGGGGACGCGCGCAGCGCGCTGGGCACGCTCGAGGTCGCGGCCGGACTCGCCATGCGCACCGGGCAGGGCCGGATCACGCCCGAGATCGTCGCCGAGGCCGCGCAGCGCCGGATGCTGCGCTACGACCGCGACGGCGAGGAGCACTACAACGTCGTATCCGCCTTCATCAAGAGCCTGCGCGGCAGCGACCCGGACGCCGCCCTCTACTGGCTCGTGCGGATGCTCGACGCCGGCGAGGACCCGATGTTCGTCGCGCGACGCATGGTGATCTTCGCCGCCGAGGACATCGGCAACGCCGACCCGCGCGCACTCCAGGTGGCGCTCGCGGCCAAGGACGCCGTGCACTTCGTGGGACTTCCCGAGGGACGCATCCCGCTCGCGCAGGCCGTCACCTTTCTCGCGACCGCGCCGAAGTCGAACGCGAGTTACGCAGCCCTCGGGCGCGCCACGGCCGACGTCGAGCGCACGGGAACGTTGGCGGTGCCGATGCACCTGCGCAACGCGCCGACCGGGCTCATGCGCTCGCTCGGCTACGCGGCCGGCTACCGCTACCCGCACGACGCTCCCGGCCACTTCGTCGCCGAGGAATACCTGCCCGAGGCCCTGCGCGGTCGGCGTTACTACGAACCCACCGATCAGGGTGCCGAGGCGGCGATCGCGAGCCGCATGGCCGACTGGCGCGCCCGGCACCGCGGCGAGCCGCGCGACGACGGGCCGCCTGCGCCGGTCGCGGACCGGGCCGCTCCCCCCGACCGCGGCCCCGCCAAGCGCTGACGGGAACGCCGAAGAACGGACGTCTCGTGGAGTAGTCGCCCGCGGACCCGGCCTCAGTCCGCCGTCGCGATGCCGTCGTGCCCCGCCCCCGACCAGCGCCGCACCGACTCGACCCGCAGCTCGATCACCTCGTGGCGTTGCGCATCGAGATCCATCACGACGTACTGCGGGTAGCGCGCACGCAACGCCGTGATCGCCGCCACGCGGCGTCCCGGGTCGGTGCAGGCCACCGCGACGCCGCGCAGGAGCAGCCAGGCGAGCCCCGCCCAGTCCTCGTCCCAGCGGTCCACGATCAGCGCAAAGCGGGGGTTCGCCCCGAGGTTGCTCAAGCGCTCCAGGCGCCGGCCCGGCCGCTTGGGCTTGTCGTCGATCGCGAAGACGACCGTGGAGGGGTCCAGCAACGCGAAGCAGACCGGGATCGCGTGCGGCGCACCGGTGGCACCCGACGTCGCCAGGAAGGCGCGCCGTGCGCCTTCGAGGAACGCCCGATCTTCGTCGCCCAGCAAGCTCCTGCCCGCCCGAAACGCGCGCGTCAGGCGACGGCGCCGAGTTCGGCGAGCACGCCCGGGTCGATCCGGCCGCGGAAGGCGGCCTCGGCCTCGGCCCGGAGCATGTCGCCACGGCCCTGGTAGCGCGGAGAGAAGTGGAAGACCTTCAGGCGGCGGGCGCGCGCCATGCGGCCGATCGTCCCGGCCTCCGCGGCGGTCAGGTGGTAGCGCATCGCCGCCTGGTCGCGGTCCTCGTCGAGGAAGGGAGACTCGCAGAACAGGATGTCGGACTCGTGCAGCACCGGGAGGAGGACCTCGAGGTTCGCCGCGTGGAACCGGGTGTCGACCACGTAGCCGATCTTCTGGCCGGGCGTAAAAAGGACAAGCGCGCGCAAGTCGCCGACGGTCCGCTCGGACTGGGTGCGATCGGTGTTCTGCACGGCGAGCGTCGCGTCGTCGGGCGCACCGTCGCGCAGCATGTCCTTCAATCGCGCGAGCCAGCGCCCGGGCAGGAGCCCACCCGCCGCGAGCCGCGCCGGGTCGACGTTCATATGCGTCGGCTCGTCGACCGCGAAGGCGAGGCAGGGGATCTTGTGGTCGGTGATCGCTGCGCGCACGCGGAAGTGTCCCTCGTCCACGAGCAGCGGCGTCGTCGGCGCTCCGGGATCCGACGACGCAGGCAATTCGAGCGGCGACCGCTCCACGCGTGCGAACCCGGTCGCCGCCGCGAACTCCCAGCGCCTGCGGCCGACGGCGGTGATTTCGGTCACGTCGAAGACGAATGGATACCCGTCGGTGAGATTCCAGACGTAGCCGCAGAGCTTGCCGGCCACGCAGTCGCCGATCCCCTTGGGGCCGTGCAGGAAGATGCGGCGGTCGCGGTTCAGGAAGAGGCGCAGCAGCCGGTCGAACCCGATGAAGTGGTCCATGTGGGTGTGCGACACGAACACGTGCGACACCTTGAGGAGTTCCGCCGCGGGCAGCCCGTCGTTGCGACCGAGGTCGAAGAGCACGGCCGATCCCTGCCAGCGGAGCTCGACGAGCAATCCCGGGTCACCGAACGGGCCGTTCACCAGCCGGGGGGCGAAGGAAGACGCCATGAGCGATTCCTAGCGCGGGCGCCGCGGCGCCGCACGCAGGGTCATCCCTTCTGACGGAACTGCATCTCGGCCATGAGCAGCCCCGCCGCCTCGGCCATCATCTCGTTCATGACCTGGTTGAGCGGCTTTGCATCGTCCTCGAGCTTGCCGACCAGCTTCGAGAGCACCGCGAAGTAGCGCTCGAGCGACTCCGGCTCGATCTTCGGCAGGCGCGTCTCCATCGCCTGCACGAAGCGGTCGTGGGTCATCTGGATGTCGGCCTCGAGGGCGCGGCGAATCATGTCGTCCATCGCCCGGCTCCGTGCCACGTCACCGGCTTTGGCGCAACCGGGGCCTCTTGGGCGCCGGGCCGGGTCGCGATCGCGACGGATTGACACCGCGCGTTCACTTCGGCTCTATCGTCGACGTGCCAACCATCGCGAGCCAAGTCCTCGCCACCTCGACCGGACGCCCCTACGTCCTCGCTCTCTTCGCCGCCTTCCTCCTCGGCGCGGTGACGAAGACGGGCTGGGTGCGTGCGCTCGTCTTTGCCGCGATTGCCGGCGGGGCCGGGTTCGCCGCCGAGCTGACCTCGCTGCGCTGGGGCTTCCCCTTCGGCGAGCACCACTTCCTCGAGGCGGCGCACGGTTCGGAGCTCTGGATCGCGGGCGTGCCGGCCTGGAGTCCCCTCGCCTCCTGCGCGCTTGCCTGGCTCGGTTTCCAACTCGCCGTGCTGCTGCACTCACCCGTCGAGGCGACGGCGCACGATCTCCAGGTGCTCGACACGCTCCCGATCCGTCGCTCGGCCCGCGTCCTGCTCACCGGTTCGATCCTCGCGATGTTGCCGCAGGTGCTGCTCGCCCCCCTCTCGGCGCTCGGTGACCGCTGGTTCCTCGGCCGCCTGCACGACTTCGGCACCCCGGGAATCTTCTTCGGCGTGCCGGCAACGGCGATCGTCGGCTGGGCGGCGGTCGCGGCGCTCGCCATCTTCCTCTTCCAGCGCATCGACTCCCGGCTCGTGACGCCGAGCCCGCTCCTGCGCGCAGGACAGGCCCACCTGCCGTTCGGCGGACTCTTCGAGCCGCTCGTCTACGCGGCGGTCGCAGCACTCGGCATCGCCCTTGCGGCGAGCATCGGCGAACCGCTCCTCGCGATGGTGGGGAGCTTCGTCTTCGTTCCGCTCGCGGTCGTCTACGCGGCCCACCTGGTCGGGGCACCCTCCCGGGCGACCGCGGCCGAACGCGAGGCCCACCGCCGCGACTTCCCGCGCTCGCGCGCCCTCGCCTGATCCGGCCGGGCGGCCATAGCGCAGAGCCCTTTCGGGCGGTCGCTTCGCGGGGCTTGCATCTCAGGCGTCCGCGTCGCCGCGCTCGCGTCCAAGGAGGGCGAGCAGCTCGGCGTGCAGGTTCCACCAGACGGCGTGCACCGAGTCGACACCGAGGCCACAGACCCAGTCGCCCCCGCCGGCCGAGACCCGGCCGAGCGCGCCTTCGAGCCGGCCGAGCAGGACGGCGATGCGCCGGCGCAAGCGCGCGAGCGGGCGCAGCAGGACCGACGCCGTGCCCACCGCCGACGCGAGCCGCGCGACGACGATCGCGTCGCGCTTGGCGTCGGAATGATCGTTGGGCACGACGGCGCCGGCGACGCGCACCACCTGCCAGTCCGTGATCGCCGCCTTCACGCGCCGGTTCAACTCGTCGAAGCGCTCGGCGATGCTCTCGGTGTCGGTGCCGAGGGCGCTCCGCTCGCGCGCGAGGACCGCGGTGGCCGCGGCGATCCCGCCACCCGTCAGGCGGACCCGATCTCCCGTCCAGAACTCCACGAGGCCCGCTGCCGCATGTTGCCCGATCGTCGAGGCGACCACGGGTCCGGGCAGGTCGAGCGACGCGGCGACCTGGGCCGTCGGCATCGGACCCCGCACTGCGAGCAGGAGCAGGGTCTCTTCGTCGGGGCCGAGCGCCTCGCGCCCCGGGACCTGGTCGCGCCCCGCGCTCGGGTCGGAGGGGAGCTTCAGGCGCGGCCTTCCGCGGCCTCGTCCTCGGGCCGCTCGAAGACCTTCACGTTCAGGATCATCTTGCACTCAGGACACGCCATGCGCCGGATCACCGGGAAGCTCAGGTAGTTCCTGCGGATCGAGTCGATGAGCTTGCGCCGCGTCGCGGCACAGCACGCTCCCTCGTCGGTCCGGACTCCCTTCCTATCGCTCGCCTTCGCCATGGCCGCCTTCCTCGCGCCTGCCGGTCGTGCAACCGGCGGCACTCGTCTTCAGAGCTTGTTCTCGTCGCCTCGCTTCTTGCGCGCCCCGGAGCGTTCCCGCATGAGATCGACCGACCGGGCAGCGTCGCCCGCCTCGCCGCGCCGCAGCGCTCCTTCGAACTGCGACGCCACCGCGCGCATCATCGAGGCCTCGGCCGGATCGAGCAGGTCGGCCAAACCGCCAAGCCGTCGCATCGCGGTCGTGATCCCCTCGATGGCACCGTCGCGGTCGCCGCCCTGGCGTGCCGCGAGCGCGCGTCGCAGGTCGTCACGCACCGCCTCTAGGCCGGGCGCCGCCCGCGGGCCGAGTGCCGTACGCAGGTCGCCAAGTCCCGCGATCAGGGTCTCGAGCGATTCCGGTCCTAGGATGAGGTCTTCGCGCGCCATGGCTGTCGGGTTCTCACGGGCCCTTGCGGGTCGCCGCGATCGCGACCTCCTCGGCCCCGGCGTTGCGCGCCTCGTCGAGGATGTGGACGACGTCGCCGAGGATCACGTCGCGATCGCCCTGGAGCACGACTCGCTTGACGTCGCTCGCGGCAACCGCCGCGCGCAGGCCTTCGGCGAGCCCGTCCCGGGCGACCTGGTGCCCGTCGACGTAGACGTTCTGCTGCGGATCGACCGTCACCACCACGCCCTTGGTCTCCGTGCTGGTGACTCCCGCCTGGGGCAGGTTCACCTTCGGTCCCGACTCGACCATTGCCGAACTCGTGATCATGAAGATGATCAGGAGGACGAGGAAGATGTCGGTGAGCGGCGTGATGTTGATCTCGGCGATGATCGGCTCGTCGCCGTCGCCCCCGCCGTCAGGAAGCCGGCCGAGTGCCACGCTCCCCCCGATGGGCGCATACGCCGTCCACGAAGCGCGTGAGGCCCACGCGCATGGTTGTCGCGATGTCGTTCAGTCGCACCTGAAAGTAATTATAGAGTACGAGTGCGATGATGGCGACGGCCAGCCCGAGCGCGGTCGCGACGAGCGCTTCCGAGATGCCCGACGCCACCACCGCGAAGCCGCCCGCACCGCTCTGGGCCATGCTGTGGAAGGCTCGCATGATGCCGACGACCGTGCCGAACAGACCGATGAACGGCGCCGCCGACGCGATCGTGCCGAGCAGCCAGATGTTGCGCCGCAGCGCCTGGGTCTGCTCGATGCGGTGCCCCTCGCCGATCGCGAGCAATTCCTCGACCGGCGTGTCGCCGACCCGGGGCAGGAGTTCGTGGTAGACCCGGCCGAGGGGCAGATCCGCGGCATCGCGCTCGACCATGGCTTGCGCTCCTGCGACGTCGCCCCGGCGAAGGAAGAAACCGATCTGCTTGGAGAGCGCGCTCATCCGCGAGCTGAGGCCGCGCAGGGCCCAGATGCGCTCGCCGGCGACGGCGAGTGCCACGACCGAGCAGAACAACAGCGGGTAGGTCGCGTAGTAGCCCTGGCGGATCAGGTCGAGGAAGGAGAGGGAGTCCATGGCGGGCCTGTGGGTCCTACAGGACGATGCGTCGATCCGAAACTCGACCGCGGGGGCGGGTGGCGTCGGGCGGGGGCGACGGGCGGCGCCGCAGACGAGTCGCCGCGGGGGCGGAGGGCGCGGCGGTGGGCGGCAGGGCCACGCCTGCGATCGGCATCCAGTAGCGACGCAGCAGACCGCCGACCGGTGTGCCGGCCGCCGTGGCCACGAGGTCATGGGCATCGCTCGCCGAAAGCATGATCCGGTTGAGCCGTACCGCCCGTAGCTGGACCCGGCAATCCCGGCGGGAATCCTCGAAGGATGGGCACTTCTCCGAACCTCGCCTTGGCGGTGCGGGCCTTGTCAGGCCGGCAGCCTGCGGTTAGCGTTTCAGGTATGCCGCCCGTCGTGCCTCCTCGAGACATGCGACCGAGACGCACAGGTTCGACCCTGGTCCTCCTTCTGGCGCTCGCCGCGGAGGTGGCCTGGCCGGCCCCGTCCCGCGCCGAGCATGAGCAGCGGGTCTCCGGCAGCATCCTCTCGGTCGATGCCGGTGCCGGCGAGATCATACTCGACGACGCCGGGCGTCGCCGGAAGTTCCAGGTCGGTCCCGATATCTCGATCCGGGAGAAGGGCTCCGACAAGACGATGGCGGACCTGCACCACGGCGACCGGGTCGTGATCTCGGCCGACGGCGACCCGCCGGTGGCGAGGCGGATCCAGGTGGCAGGCCCGGCCGCCACGCCCCACGGCGGCGGTCCGGTCGTTCCCGGCTTCGCCTCGGGCCTCGACGCGAGGAACACGCCGAAATGACGCGCGCCGAACTGCCCGGTTTCAACCACGCCGCGCGGCGTGCCGCGGTGCTGGATCGGATCGACGGCGGCATCGCCGTATTCCGCGCACCGGCCCTGGTCACCCACCACAACGACGTCGAGCATCGCTACCGGCGCGAGGCCGACTTCTTCTACCTTACCGGCTTCCCCGAGCCGGACGCCGTCGCCGTTCTGGACGCCTCGGCCGACCGCGAGAAGTTCGTGCTGTTCGTCCCGCCGCGCGACGTGGAGCGCGAGACCTGGACCGGTCGGCGCCACGGCATCGAAGGCGCGCTCACGACTTTCGCGGCCGACGCCGCCTACCCGATCGAGGAACTCGATCAGCACCTCGTCCCGATGATCGCCAGGTCCGGTCCCCTCCACTTCCGCTTCGGCCGCGAGGAGGAGTTCGACCGCCGCATGCTCGCGCTCGCCAAGCGCGGCTGGGCGACGCGGCCGCGCACCGCGAACGACATCCCGCTGTCGATCGTCGACACGGGACCGATCGTCCACGAGATGCGACTGCACAAGACCCCCGAGGAACTCGCCTGGATGCGGGCCGCGATCGACATTGCCGCCGAGGCGCACGTCGCGGCGATGCGGCAGGCGCGGCCCGGGATGGGCGAGCACGAGATCGAGGCGTTGCTCGAGTACACGTTCCGGCGCCGGGGAGCCGACGGCTGGGCCTACCCGTCGATCGTCGCGGGCGGCGTGAACGCGACCGTCCTGCACTACACGTCGAACGACCATGCGCTCGGTGCAGGGGACTTGCTGCTCATCGACGCGGGCGCGGAACTCGGCGGCTACTGCTCCGACGTGACACGCACCTTCCCGGTGGACCGCGAGCCCACGCGCGTGCAGCGCCAGGTCTACGAGATCGTCCTCGATGCACAACGCGCCGCAATCGAGCGCATCCGCCCCGGAGTCAGCTTCGAGAGCGTCCACGAGGCGGCCGTCGAGATCCTGATCGACGGGCTGATGCGCCTCGGGGCGATCGACGTCGCGCGAGAGAAGGCCGTCGCCGACGGCCTTTTCAAGCCCTTCTACATGCATCGCACCAGCCACTGGCTCGGCATGGACGTCCACGACGTCGGCGCCTACCGACGCGACGGTGGTTCGCGCATGCTGGAACCGGGCATGGTCCTGACCGTCGAACCGGGGCTCTATTTCTCACCGACCTGCGCCGAGGCACCCGACGCCTGTCGCGGCATCGGCGTGCGGATCGAGGACGACGTGCTCGTGACCGCGGACGGCTTCGAGGTGCTCTCGGCCGCGATCCCCAAGCAACTCGACGAGATGCTGGCCCAGAAGGAGTGGATATGAACCGACGTGCAGCCCTGCTCGCGCTTGCCGTTCTCCTCGCCTGCGCGGCCTGCCCGCGGGTCCTTCTCGCCGACGAGGCTCCCGCAACGGCGGGTGCACCCGCAACCGAGGCCGCGACCGCGGGCAGGCTGCCCGGCGAGATCCGCTTCGTCGCGCAGAACCGGATCGCGACCGCCAACGGACGCTTCAAGAGCTGGCGCATCGCGCGCGCCTCGATCGACGAGGCGCATCCCGAGAAGTCCGAGGTCGTGGTCGTGGTCGATCTCGCCAGCATCGACACCGACAGCAAGCGGCGCGACGACCACCTCCGCAACGCCGACTTTTTCGACGTCGAGCGCTTTCCCACTGCGACCGCGCGACTCTCGGGCTTCCGTCCCTCGGGCGACGGGAGCTACACGGCTGACGTCGCACTCGACCTGCACGGCACAACGGGAAGCTTCCCGATGAAGTTCCGGGTGACCGACCGCGCCGCCCGTCGCTTCACCGGGGAGGCGACGATCAAGCGCACCGACTTCGGCATTGGCGCACCACACAGCAGCCTGAACCCCCTCTCGGTCGACCAGGATGTCTCCGTCCGGGTCGAGGCCGTCGTGCCGGCCGCCGGCGGATCCTGATCGCCGGACGGGTCCGTTTCAGGCGTCGCGCGCGACGCGCTCGACGAGTTCGACCAGTGTACGCACGCCCCAGCCGACCGCGCCGCGCGGCACGTACGAGGAACCCTTGTCGCTGAAGGCCACGCCGGCGATATCGAGGTGGGCCCACGGCACGCGGTGGACGAACTCGCGCAGGAAGAGCCCGCCATAGATGGTTCCCGCCGTGCCGTCGCCGGTGTTGCGCAGATCGGCGATCGGGCTCTCGAGCCCCGCCATGTAGTCGTCGACGAGCGGGAGTTCCCAGATCGTCTCGCCGACCTCCCGCCCCGACTCGATCACCGAGCGGACTAGCGCCGGGTCGTTCCCGAGGACCGCCGCCACGCCACGGCCGAGCGCCGTCACGACCGCACCGGTGAGCGTCGCGAGATCCACGACGCAGGAAGGCGCAGCCCCACCGCGCCGCGGGCGAGTGGCGAAGCCGAGCGCATCGGCGAGCACCAGCCGACCCTCGGCATCGGTGTTCAGGACCTCGATCGTCTTGCCGATGCAGGTGCGCAGCACGTCGCCCGGGCGATAGGCGTCGCCACCCGGCATATTCTCGGCCGCGGCGACGTAGCCGCGCACCTCGATCGGGGGTGCGAGCTGACCGATTGCGCGCATTGCGCCGAGTACGGCGGCACCACCCGCCATGTCGCGCTTCTGGATCTCCATCGCCTGCGCCGGCTTGAGCGACAGGCCGCCCGAGTCGAAGGTGATCCCCTTGCCGACCAGGAGAACCGGCCCCGACGCGCTGCGACGCCGCGCACCGCGCGGGCGATAGACGAGTTCGATCAGCCGCGGCTCGTTGCGGCTCGCCCGTCCGACGGCGAGAATCGCGCCCATCCCGAGCCGGCTCATCTCGCGCGGGCCGAGCACCCGGACCGCGAGGCGCGACGAACGGGCGATGCGCTGCGCTGTCGCGCCGAGATGCGCCGGCGTGACCGTTTCGGCCGGCAGATTCACCAGGTCGCGCGCGAGAGCCGTCGCCTCGGCGACGATTCGGGCGCGGGCCTCCACGACCTCCACCGCGCGCGTCGCCGGCGCACCGACGACCGTACAGCGTGCGAGCGGCGCGTCGGACTTCTTCGAGCGGTAGCCACCGAAGCGGTAGGTTGCGAGAAGCGTCCCCTCGGTCACGGCACCGGCCGCCCGCACCGCCGTCCTGCCATCGCACGGCGCGACCGACAGCCCGAGCGTGCGCACCCGCGCCTGGCGGGCGGCGGCGACCGCCTGACCGGCGAAGCGCCGCCAGTCCTCGCTCGACGCCGCCTCTGCGTCCGATGCGCCGAGACCGATGACCGCGATCAGTTCCTGCGGCATCTCCCCGTGGGTCTGGTAGACGAAGGTCGCCCCTCGCTTGGTCGGGTCCGGGCATCGCCGGTACAACTCGACGAGCAGACGCCCTCCCGTGCGCTCGTCGAGAGCCGCAATCTCCGCGCCCGGCTCGGTCCCCGAGCACAGCGCCACGGCGAGCATCTCCACCCGCAATCGCGCAGGCGTGGTTCGGCTCCTGTCGATCTCCATCATGGGCTCTCCCCCGGGCCGCTTCCCGGACTCATTCGGCATGCGCCTTCAGATACTCGAGGATGACGCGCCGGTCCGCGTCCGAAAGTGGCGGCACGCCGCGACGGGCGCGCTGCTCGTCCATGCGACCGACCTGGATCTCCCACATGGCCGCCGTCATGAGGCCGGGCTGGTAGGCCGGGTGGCAGAGGCCGCACTGTTCCGCGTAGGTCTGGGCGCCCGGGCCGTCCTGATCGGGCAGCGGCCGACGGCAGCTCGCCGCGAGGCCGAGGGAGAGCAGGAGCACCACCACGCCGGGCCGCCGGATCGCACGGTGCGGAGTCCCGCGCCGATGCCTGCCGCGAACGTACACCCGCACCTTCCGGTTCAGACCGGCTGCATGCGGATCGCGCCGTCGAGTCGGATCGTCTCGCCGTTGAGCATCGCGTTCTCGACGATCGCGCGGACCAGCTGGCCGTACTCGCGCGGCTCGCCGAGGCGGTGTGGAAACGGGATCTGCGAGGCGAGTTTCCGGCGCCCCTCCTCAGGCATCATCGCGAGCATCGGCGTATTGAAGAGCCCGGGTGCGATGGTCAGCACGCGGATGCCGTGCGAGGCGAGGTCGCGCGCGATCGGGAGCGTCATGCCGACGACGCCACCCTTCGAGGCCGAGTACGCCGCCTGCCCGACCTGGCCCTCGAACGCCGCGACCGAGGCCGTGTTGACGATGACACCGCGCTCGCCGTCCTCGTTCGGAGCCTGCTCGACCATCGCCTCGGCGGCGAGCCGAATGACGTTGAAGGTGCCGATGAGGTTCACCTCGATGCACTTGCGGAAGAGTTCGAGGGGGAACGGACCGCGCTTGCTCATCGTCTTCGCGGCTACACCGACGCCCGCGCAGTTGACGGTGACGTTGAGTCCGCCGAACGCCTCGCGCGCCGTGGCGATGGCCTTGCGGATGTCCTCCTCGCTCGTCACGTCGGCTGCGACGAAGCGCACCGCGTCGCCGATCGAGCGGGCGAGTTCCTGGCCCGTCGCGGCATCGCGGTCGACGATGACCGCCCGTCCACCACCACCGACCAGCGCCTGCACCGTCGCCGCCCCGAGTCCCGAGGCTCCGCCCGTCACCAGGGCCACGCTCTTCTCGATGTCCACGCTCGACTCCCTTCCCGTCCCGCGATTTCGCGTCACGGCCGCTTTCGCCCCGGCCCTTGAACGGAAATCACCGTCGGCCTGCAACCCGCCCCGGTGCTTGTCGATGCTGCGCGCGGCGCGCTAGGAAGAGAATACTGCCCGATCCGCCGGACCGGGTGCCGAAGCGTTGCCGAGGGGCCGACCATGCCGATCTACGAGTACCGTTGCCGGGACTGCCGACGCCGCTCCCAGATCCTCACCTTGCGGGTGAGCGAGAAGGTCGACGAGGTATGCCAGCACTGCGGCGGCTGCAGACTCGACCGTCTCATGTCGCGCTTCGCCATGCCGCGCTCGGAGGAGAGCCGACTCGACTCCATGGCCGACCCGTCGTCGTTCGGCAGCGTCGACGAGAACGACCCGCGCAGCGTCGCCCGGTGGATGCGTCGAATGGGCAAGGAGATGGGCGACGAGGTCGGGGGGGCCGACTTCGACGAGATGGTCGACTCGATCGAGTCCGGCGAGGATCCGGGTGACGATCCGGGCGCGGGCGGGTCCGGCGGGCCAGGCGGCGACGGCTTCGACTGAGGGATCGCCCGCTCAGTCGAACGGGCGCGTCGCGGACAGCGGACGCACCGCACCGAGCAGCAGGGCACGCGCGGTCGAACCGGCGCGCAGTCGGTCGGTGCCGGGCGGCGACACGACCAGCGCATCGGCGCGCGCGAGCGAACGCAGGGCTCCCGAGCTCTGGTTTGCGGTCGGACGCGCCGTCCAGCGGCCGTCCTCGAAGTCGAGCGCGCAGCGCACGAACTCGGTCAGGTCGCGCGACGTATTCACGTCGCAGGCAAGGACCGCCTCGACAGCGGCGGGAAACGGGGTCGACATGCCGAGCTGGCTGCGCAGCGCGGGCGCGACGTAGAGGTCGAAGCAGACCAGCGCCGAGACCGGGTTGCCGGGCAGTCCGAAGAAGAGTCGCCCGTCGCGCTCGGCGAAGGTGAGCGGCTTGCCCGGCTTCTGGGCAATACGCCAGAACAGTCGTTCGAGGCCGATCTCGTCCATCACGCTCTTGACGTGGTCGAAGTCGCCCACCGAGACGCCGCCGATCGAAAGCGCGACGTCGAAGGCCGCCGCCTCGGCGATCGAGCGTCGCAACGCCGCACGGTCGTCGCGTGCGATCGGCAGGACCACGGCCTCGGCGCCGATCTCGCGACAAGCCGCCGCGAGCGCCCAGGCGTTCGAGTTGTAGATGCATCCCGGCGGAAGCGGCTGGCCGGGGGGTACGACCTCGTCGCCGGTCGAAAGCACGGCGACGCGGGGGCGCGCGGCGACCGGAACGATCGCGCGCCCGAGGGCCGCGAGAAGTCCGACGTCGGCCGCACCGAGGACTCGTCCCCGCGGCAACACCGTCTCGCCCTCGGCGACATCCTCCCCGACGGGACGGACGAATTCCCCCGGACGGACCGACACGCGCACCTCGACCCGGTCGCCCTCGCTCGCCGTGTCCTCCTGGCGCACCACCGCGTCGGCCCCGCCGGGGATTGGTGCGCCGGTCATGATCCGCATCGCCGTCCGCGGCTCCACTCGCGTGGCGGCGACCGAGCCCGCCGCGACGGTACCCACCACGCGGAGAGCCACTGGGCGCTCTGCCGTTGCGCCCGCGAGGTCTTCGGCCCGAACGGCGAACCCGTCCATCTGGGAGTTGGCGAACGGCGGCAAGGCGAGCCCGGCGACCGCATCGGCGGCGAGCACCCGGCCTACGGCCTGGTCGAGGCCGACTTCCTCGGCGGGCCCGGGGCGGACCCGACCGAGAACGAGATCGAGAGCTTCGGCGACGGAGATCATGCGTCGGTTTTTCCTTACCCCGCGGACCCGGGTCAAACGCCCGCCGAGCCCGCCCTCCCCCGCGCCGGTCTGGGCAGGGACTTGCTAAGCGTGAGGCAAACGGCGCGAACCCCTGCAGAAAACGCTGCTCGCATCGCGCAAGGGAACATCTGTGCTTAAATCGTGAGCACTTGCCCATGAAACAAGCAGAAAACCGCTTCCTCGCCGAGCACTGGGTCAACGTGCTGGAGAGCCTCGACGACGGCCTCCTCGTGCTCGATAGCGAGGGACGCATCGGCTTCATGAACGAATCGGCCGCCCTCCTGACCGGCCTCTCGATCGAGAAGGCGACCGGGCACCGGGCGAACGAGGTGCTGCGGGGCAATCGATGGCTCGACGATCTCCTCGAGGCGACCGGCACCTCCGGGGTTCGCAACGTGCAGGTCGACGCGACGCTGACCGGCCGCTTCGGACGCGAGCGTCCGCTCAGGGCCGCCGCAACCATGATGACCGACGCCGTCGGCACCCACGTCGGCAGCCTGATCACCCTCCATGATCGCAGCTACGAGCGCGAGCTCGAATCGCGCAACCGCGAGGCCGAGCGACTCGGCCAGCTCGAGATCCTGCTCGCCGGCCTCGCCCACGAGATCAAGAACCCGCTCTCCGGCATGCGTGGCGCCGCGCAGTTGCTGGCCACCCGCAACGCCGACGAGAATCGTCGACGCGAGTGCACCCAGATCATCCTCGGCGAGATCGACCGGCTGAACGGCCTGCTCACCCAGCTGCTCGACCTGACCGGGCCCGCACGTCTCGACAAGTCGCGCGTCAACATGCACGAGATCGTCGAACAGGTGCTTGCGATCGAAGGTACGGGCGACGAGCGCCGCGTGCAGTTCCTGCGCCGTTTCGACCCGAGCCTGCCGTGCGTGCGCGGCGACCGCGGCCGGCTGACCCAGGTCCTCCTGAACCTCGTCCGCAACGCCGTCGAAGTGTCGCCCCCGGGCGGACAGGTAACGGTCAGCACCCGCATGGAGACGTCCTTCTACGTCTCCGACTCGAACGGCCGCGAGCAATTCCTCTCGATCGACGTGAGCGACCAGGGGCCCGGCATCTCGCAGGAAAACCAGTCCCGGGTCTTCGCGCCGTTCTTCACGACGAAGAGCGAGGGCACCGGCCTTGGACTCGCCATCTCGCAACGCATCGTGGCGGAGCACGGCGGGGTCCTCCGTCTGCAGAGCGAGCCCGGGCATGGGGCCACCTTCACGATGACCCTGCCCGTCGACCGGAGTGCCGCCCATGCCTGAGCCCGTCCCCGCCCGCATTCTCGTCGTCGACGACGAGCGCTCGATCCGCTGGGTGCTCGGCGAGGCGCTCCGCGCGGAGGGCCACGAGGTCGTGGAGGCGACCGGTGGAGAGGAGGCGCTCACCGCCCTCGCCGGCGGCGATATCGACATCGCCTTCGTCGACATCCGGATGCCCGAGCCGAGCGGCCTCGAGGTGGTGACGCGCGCACGCGCCGATGGATGTCGCACGACGATCGTCATCATGACCGCGCAAGCGACCATGTCGAACGCGGTCGAGGCGATGAAGCGCGGCGCCTACGACTACCTGACCAAGCCCTTCGACCTCGAAGTCGTCCGCCTGCTCGTCGAGCGCGCGATCGAGACCCGCCGCCTGAACTCCAACGTCGACCACCTCACCCGGGAACTGCGGCGACGCACCGAGGGCGGGATCGACCTGATCGGCCAGTCGCCGGCGATGCAGTCGATCTACAAGCTGGTCGGGCGCGTCGCGAAGAACGACGCCACCGTGCTGGTGCAGGGCGAGAGCGGCACCGGCAAAGAGCTCATCGCGAAGGCGGTCCACTTCCATTCGCCACGCTGGCAGGGCCCTTTCGTCGCCATCAACTGCTCTGCCATCCCACGCGACCTCCTCGAGAGCGAACTCTTCGGCTACGAGCGCGGCGCCTTTACCGGCGCCGTCGAGCGAAGGCTTGGCAAGTTCGAGCAGGCCGCCGGCGGCACGCTCTTCCTCGACGAGATCGGCGACATGCCCCTCGAGCTGCAGGCGAAACTCCTGCGCGTCCTCCAGGAGCGGGAGTACAACCGTGTCGGCGGCCGCGAGACCCTGCGCACCGACGTCCGGGTCATCGCAGCCACCAACCAGGATCTCGCGCGCGCATCCCGCTCAGGTCGCTTCCGCGAGGACCTGTACTTCCGCCTGAACGTGGTGCCGATCCAGTTGCCGCCGCTGCGCGAGCGGCCGGCCGACATCCCCGAACTGGTTCAGCACTTCATCGCCAAGATCCACCGCGAGTTCGGCACGGAGGTCGTCGGGGTGTCTCCGGAGGCGGAGCAGATCCTCGCCCGGCACTCCTGGCCCGGCCACGTGCGCGAGCTCGAGAACACCCTGGTACGCGCGGCCGTCGTGGCACCGGGCCGCACGCTCATGGCGGGCGATCTCGCCCTGTCTCCCTCGACGTCGCTGCCCCCCTCCGGCGGCCGCTCGCTTCCCGAAGCGGTACGGGCACGCGCGCGCGAGGTCTTCTCGTCGCTGGGGTCGATCGATCCGGTCGACCTCCACGCCAACCTGCTCTCGGAATTCGAGCGGCCCCTGCTCGAGGTCACGCTGGAGAAGACCGGCGGCAACCAACTGCGGGCGGCCCAGATCCTCGGCATCAACCGCAACACGCTGCGCAAGAAACTGCTCGACCTGGGCCTCGCCGCCCGTCGCGGCGGCCCCGGCACCGGCGGCACGGGGGATTGAGCGCGGCATAGCGGAAGTCGGCCGTTCAGCGTTCGAGGTCGGCGAAGAACGAGCGCATCTCCTCGAGAATCTCCGGCCAGTCCGCGGCGAGGAACCGAGGCGGCCCCGGCAGGGAGCCGACGAAATCCTCGATGTAGCCCTTGGCGGGGTCGGCGCCGAGAACGACGACGAATCCCCGGTCCTGCTCGCTGCGGATCAGCCGGCCGAACATCTGCTTGAACCCGATCACGGCGGGTTCGAGGGCGAGGCTTCGAAACGGGTCGCCGCCGGACTCCCGCAGGCGCGTGCTTCGGCCGACCAGCAGCGGGTCCTCCGGACGCGGAAAGGGAAGCTTGTCGATGATGACGCAGGACAGGGCCTCGCCCGGGATGTCGACTCCCTGCCAGAGGCTGCGCGTCCCGAGCAGCACCGCCCGCGGATCGGCCGCGAACTGCTCGACCAGGCGCGCCGCTCCGCCGGGACGATCGTGGACGAGGGTCGCCATGCCGTCGGCTGCGAGCATCGGTGCCAGGCGGGCGGCGGTCTCCGAGAGTCGCTGGCGACTGGTGAAGAGCGCGAGCGTCCGCCCGCCGAGAAGACGGGCCACGTCGGCGGTCGCATGGGCGCAGCGCTGCGCGAATCCCGCCCGCCGCCAGCCGTCGCCGCGCACCATCGCGAGGACCGCACGCTCCCGGAAGTCGAAGGGCGACGGCACGACCAGCGAGGGGAGGCGCCGCACGCGCTCGAGGCCGTGCCAGCCGATCTTCTGCAGCGACGGCCCGGGGTCGCCACCGACGCCGAGGGTCGCCGACACGGCGACCACCGTCTGGGCCGGGTCGAGCAGCTTCGCGTGGACGAGAGCCGCGGTCTCGAGCGGTGTCGCCCGCAACCACCACTCGTGGCCGTCGCCGCGCCGGTGAGCGCGCACCGAGTACACGGTGTCGGGCCGCGACTGCTCGAAGACGTCACCGAGAAGCCCGCGGGCCGCGGCCCCCACCGACGTGGCGAGCACGGCGGCCTCCGAGGCGAGCGTGTCGTCGGCGTCGCCGCCGCGGCAACGCCGGTACAGGACGAGAAGTTCCTCGACGGCATCACCGAGTTGCCCGGCCGACCGGGCGAGCCGGCCGAGTGCCTCGCCCGCCGGCCCCCAGCGCTCGTCGGCGACCGCGGCGTTGGGAGGCACGGCGATTTCGCCCGAGGCCGCAACCAGCGACAGGGCGCGCCCCGCCTCTTCGATCGCGACCGAACTCTCCCCGGCGAGACCGGCCGCCCGCCGCGCCGTCTCGATCCCGCCCTCGTCGATCGCGAGCGCCGCGATCATCCCGACCCGACCCGCGCTTCCTTCCAGGCGGCGCAACCAGCCGCGGAAGTCGCGCGCGGCGACCTCCTCGGAGAACGAACGGTCGGCCTCGTTGGCGAGTTCGTGCGCCTCGTCGATGACCAGGCGATCGATCGGGCCATAGCGCTGGGGCCACTTCAGCAGGAGCGCGTGGTTGATCGAGACGATCGCCGCCGTGCGCAACTCGTCGACCCGCTGCAGGTAGGCGCATGGGCCGTCCTCACCGGCCCGACAGCGATCCTCGTCGCAGTCGAGATCGCAGGCGATCCGCTCGCGCGCGGCGCGCAGCGCCGGGTCGCGGCTGCCGAGCCAGCCGCCGAAGCCCTGCAGGTCGCGATCGGCGCAGCGCTCGAGGAAGCTCGCGACGTAGGCCCGCGAGGCCGGGGCGAGCGGGAGGCCGAAGGCATCGGGTTCGGCCACGAGATTCCGCATCCGGCGTGGACTGCCGTAGTTCGCACGGCCGCGCAGGACCAGAGCTGGCGGAGGCGCCACGCCCAGCACCGCTGCGATGCGCGGTAACTCCTCCTCGACGAGTCGTTCCTGGAGGGTGCGGTTCGCCGAACTCACGACCACCCGCTCGCCGCGATGCAGGGCATGGAGCAGGGCGATGAGTCCGTAGGCGAGCGTCTTGCCGATCCCCGTACCGGCCTCGGCCGCGAAGGCCCGATCCGAGCCGAAGGCTTCGAGGATCGCGCAGGCGAGATCGATCTGTCCGTCGCGCACCCGGTAGCCCGGGAACACACGCCGCCAGCGCGCCTCGTCTTCGAGCAGCGTCCGCACGAAGTCGCGGGTGAGCCACGCTGCCGGGACCGTCTCGGTCGCGGCCGTCATCGCACGGCCGCGGACCGGCCCGTTCGTCCCCCGGGACGGACCCTGCGCACGCAGTCGGAAGTCCCCTTCCCCCGAGCGCGCAGCGCGCCGCAACCAGGCCGCCCAGGTCCAGTCCGGGTCGCGTCCACTGACTCGCACGAGGCTCTCGTGCTGGCCGAGCGAGACCTCCCGCTGAAACAGGTCGAGCAGGGCCAGCGTGTCGATCGCGTCGTCGAGCGCGCGATGTCGCTCGACCCGCCCAAAGAAGCCCCGCGCGAGCGATTCCAGACTGTGACTCGGCAGTTCCGGGCGCAGGACGCAGGCGAGTTCCAGGCTGTCGAGAAACGGCGTCCCCGCGGGCAGGATGCCGCCCAGGAAACCGCGCTCGAAGCCTGCGTTGTGAGCGACCACCGCCATCCCGCCGATTTCGCGCGCGAGTTCGCGCGAGGCGCGATCCCAGGTCGGAGCGCCCACGAGGTCGCGATCGCGCAAACCGGTGAGCCGGCTCGCAAACGCCGGGAGCGGCTCGCGCGGATCGACGAAGCGGTGGAAGAGCCCCGCCGGGGAACCGGGGCGAACGATGACGGCGCCGACCTCGATCACCCTCGCCCGGGCCGGGTCGAGCCCGGTCGTCTCCAGGTCGACCACCGCGAACGGACCGAGCGCGTCGGTCAGTGCGGCGCAGGCCGCGGCGTCGGGCAGCGTCGCTCGGGCGAGCGAGGCGGCGAGGACCTCGCGCGAGGCCGCGGCCCCGGCCCCACCGTGATCGGCCGATTCGTCCATGCGCTCGTTCGTCCTCGCGCGAGCCCGGCTCGCAAGAAGGCGGGTCGTGGCGACGCGCGCCGGAGATTATCACGTGGCCCGCGGCATGCGAGCGCACGACCCGCCGCCTTGCCCGGGCTGCATCGCGCCGAGCAGCACGCGCGACGTCCGGCCCGCGCAGCGCGATCCATGGCTCCGACCGGCGCGGTCGCGCGAAGCAAGGTCTTTCACGCGTTGCAGCGGGAGGTTTCCACCAGAAGCACACGACCACCGGCGACGTCCGTCGAACCGCGTCGACACGCCTCGCCCCTTCGGCACGGGCCGTGCTTCGGACCTGCCCCGCGGCTCCCCGGCCGCACCTCTCCGGTCGTGCTCCCCGGTGCGGCCCGATCCCTTCCCGGCCCCGTTCCCACCGGCTCCGGGACGATGGAGGTTCGCATGCGTGATTCCTGCATCCACGTCCGTCCACGCCCTCCCGCCGCTCGCTCCGGCGCGGGCCCGAGGAGGAAACGCCGCCGTCCGCGGCGCTTCCTCCTCGGACTGGTCGCCGCCGCCGTGCTGGCGCATTCGACACCCGGCCTTGCCGACGACCGGCCGTCGCCGGGCCTGCTCCTGCGGCGCGCGCGCTACGCGCTCGCCGCCGGTGATTCGGCCCGGGCCCGGGCCTCGCTCCTCGCGGCATGCGCGCTGGAGCCGACCTCCGCGCGCGGGGTCGAATCCGCAATGCTGCTCGCCGCGCTCGAGTTCACCACCGGCCACCGGGAGGCGGCCGAGCGCGCACTCGCGCTTCCCCAGGTCGCCGGCAGCGGCGCGCTGGCCGCGAGCGACGGACTCGCGCTGGCGCGCGCCTGGCTCGCCCTCGCCTCGGGTGATCCCGTCACCGCCCGAGCCGCCTTCGCGGGCGCCGCGCGGTCCGGCGACGAAACCGCCGCCCACGACCTCGCCGCGATCGGAGCCGCATGGGCCGGCCTCGTCCAAGGCGACACCGCCGGCGCGATCACGCCGCTCGCCGCAGTCGCGCGAAACGCGACGGATCCCGTGCTGCGCGTGGCCGCGACCTGGAGCCTCGCACGCGCCTGGACGGCCGCCGGCGAGCCCCGGCGCGCGCAGCACGAGTTGCGCGGCCTGCGCCGGGTGGTGCGCCATTCCTCCTTCGCCGACGACGTCGAGCTCGCCATCGCCATCGCCCAGATCGATGCCGGCAAGCCGTCGTCCGCGCGCCAGACCATCCTGCGGCTGCGACGACTGCCCGCTTCCGCCACCGGACCGGCCAGCCTGCCCGGCAACGCACCCTCGCTCGCCGACCTGCGCCTTGCGCCACGCGCCTTCGTCGCGCGCCTCGCAGCGCTCTTCGTCGCGCGGCCCGACTGGAGCGAAGGGCCCCTGCCCTTCCTGCTGCGCGCTCTCGATCGAAACGCCCGCGCCGACGCCGACCTGGTGATCAGCCTCGTCGCCGACCGCAAAGGAGTCGCCCGATGAAGACCCTAGAATGCACGACACCGCTCCCTGCCGCACGCTCGACTCGTCGTCGTGCGGGTCGACCAGCCCCGCTCCGGCTCCTCGCCGCAGTCGCTCTCGCTGCACTCGCTTTCGCGCCGCTCGACGCCCGCGCTCAGTGCAGTTGCCCGACCGGCGGCATCCCGCTCCTCGACTCCATCAAGACCCACGGCAACGACCTGAACGAGTTGCGCGGCCACTGCGCTACGCGCAACGCCACCATCGAATTGCAGGCCTACCAGCAACACCTCAAGCGGCGCGACGTCTGCCCACCACGCTGCCCGGCCAAGGATATCTGGGGCTATTGCATCGACCAGTGCCAGTGGGTCACCATCGGCTCGACCACGGCCGACGGGCTCGGCTACTTCCGTTTCGGCTCCCTCGACGCCTCGCACTCCGTGCAGGTCGTCTCCTCGTCACCCGGCAAGGGCGACGGACTCGACGGCGTCTACA
>CAMBZJ010000016.1 GCA_945872365.1 Klebsiella pneumoniae | reverse complement strand
GGCGAGGGTTGCGGCCGCGGCCTCACCTCGGCCCGCCACGCGCCGAGCAGTCGCGCAGCCACCTCGCGCATACGCGAGGTCTCGACGTCGCCGACGATCGCGCAGAGAGTGCGGCCGGGATCGAGGCTCGCCTGGAAGGCGACGACGTCCTCACGGGTGAGGCGCTTCACGGTCTCGATCGAACCGTCGACCGGCGTGCCGTAGGGCGCCTTGCCAAAGACCGCGCTTCGGAAGGCCCGAGCCGCGACGACCTGCGGCTCGTCCTCGGAGGCCTGCAGGGCGCCGATCGTCTCCGCCTTCTGCCGCGCGACCTCCGCGGGCGGGAAGGTCGGTTCGCGGAGGCTCCGCGCGACCAGGTCGACGCCGGTCTCGAAGTCGCGCGCGAGGACCGTCGCTCCGACCTCGATCCAGTCCTGCGACGCCTCGGTCGAGAAGGAGGCGCCGAGCGAATCGACGATCCGCGAGATCTCCTCCGAGGTCCGCCCCCGGGTGCCCTCGGAAAGCAGGTTCGCGGTCAGGCCGGCGAGACCCTCCTTGCCGGCCGGATCGGTGCGCGCGCCGCCGTCGACGAGGCAGTTGATCGCGACGATCGGCACCGAGGCCTGCGTCGAGAGAACGAGTTGGATGCCGTTGTCGAGCCTCAGGCGCTCGACCGCGGGCGGCGCCGCGTGCACCACTCGCGCCAGCAGGAGGGCCGCGACTGCGACGGTCGCGGCGCGGGCCGTGCGGAAGATGCGGGCGGAGGAACTCATCGGCTGCACCATGACCGCCACCGTCAGTGGATGGGCCCGCTCGGCACCTGCTCGACCGGCGCCGAGGCGTCGATCGGCAGCGGGACGAGCACGCCGGTGGTCCGGTTCTCGGGCTTCAGATACTCGCGCGCCACCCGCTGCACGTCCTCGGGTGTCACCTTCGCGAGCGAGGGGAGGTAGTCGTCGATCTGGCGCCAGCCGCCGGCCATCTCGTAGGTGCCGAGCAGCATGCCGCGGTAGAACATCGAGTCCTGCGCGAACACGAAGCCCGATTCCATCTGGGCGCGCACCCGGTCGAGTTCCTCCTTCGAGGGCGGCGTCTTGCGGATCGCCTCGATCTGGGCGACGAGCGCCGCCTCGAGCTTCTCGATCGGCACGCCTGGCTGCGGCTGGCCGCCGATCGTGAACGTCTTGTCGTCGATCGACGTACGGTCGTAACTCGCGTCGGCTTCGAGGGCGAGGCGGTCGCGGTGCACGAGGTCGCGGTAGAAGCGCGAACTCTTGCCGTTGGAGAGCACCCCGGCGAGCATCTCGAGCGCCGGGCTGTCGGCATGGTGCAGGTTCGGGGCATGATACTGCATCGCCACGAATGGCAGCTTGGCGGGCTTCTCGACCGTGATCCGCTTGGCGCCGCGCGGCGGCGGCTCGGTCGTGCGCATCTTCGGTGGCTCCGGCCCGCGCGGAATCGAGCCGAACTTCCCGGCGACGAGGTCGCCGAGGGCTTTCGCGTCGAAGTCGCCGACGGCGACGAAGACCGCGTTGTTCGGCTGGTAGTAGGTGTCGTAGTGGCGCTGCAGGTCCTCGAGCGTCCAGCCCTCGATGTCCTTCGCCCAGCCGATCGTCGGCTGACGGTAGGGGTGTTCGAGGAAGGTCGCCGCGTTGAGCGTCTCGAGCAGGAACGCGATCGGGTTGTTGTCGGTGCGCATGCGCCGCTCTTCCATGACGACCTGGCGCTCGGGCTCGAAGTTTTCCTTGGTCAACTCGATGCCGCGCATCCGGTCAGCCTCCAGGTCGACCTCGACCGCGGCACGGTCGGAGGCGAGCGTCGCGAAGTAGGTCGTCATGTCGTCCGAGGTGAAGGCGTTCTCGTTGCCGCCGTTGCGCGAGATGATCTTCGAGTATTCCTCCGGACCATGCGCCTTCGTGCCCTTGAACATCATGTGTTCGAGCATGTGGCTGAGACCGGTCACGCCGGGCGTCTCGTTGCGCGAACCCACCCGGTACCAGACCTGCACGACCGTGACTGGCGCCTTGTGGTCTTCGAGGAGCAGCATCTTGAGCCCGTTGTCGAGCGTGCGCTCCACCACCTGCTCGGCATAGGGCTTCGCGGCGAGCGCGGGTTCGCTCGGGGCAACGAGGGCGGCGAGGGCGAGGAGGATGGCGATCCGCAGCATCTGCGCTTCTATCGCGGTCGTTCGACGGGGCCGCAAGTGCGCCGTCAGCGCCGAGGGGCGAGCAGTCGCAGCCGGCCCGAGCGGCGGGCCGCGAAGGCCCGCTCCATGTCCGCGACGATCTCGCGCGCCGCCGCGACCGGATCGGGGGCATCGAGGATCGGCCGGCCCACGACCAGGTAGTCGGCACCGTTGCGGATCGCCTCGCCCGGGGTCATGACCCGCTTCTGGTCCCCCCAGTCGGCCTGCAGGGGCCTCACCCCGGGCGTGACGATCAGGAAGTTGCGCCCGCACTCGCGCCGGATCGGTGCGACCTCGTGCGGGGAGGCGACGACGCCGTCCATGCCCGCCTCGTGCGCGAGTTTCGCGAGGCGCACCACCTGCGACTCGACGCCGGAGCGGACGCCGACCCGCTGCAGGTCGTCGCGGGAAAGGCTGGTGAGCACCGTGACCGCGAGGATCTTGGGGCGCGGCAGTCCCTCCTTGCGGCAGAGCTTCTGTACCTCGGCCACGGTGACCCGCATCATTTCGAGCGACCCGGAGGCGTGCACGTCGAACATCTTCACGCCGAGCCGGGTCGCCTCGACGCCCGCGCGGGCCACGGTGCGGGGGATGTCGTGGAACTTCAGGTCGAGGAACACCTCGCCCCCGCGATCGCGGATCGAGCGCACGATCTGCGGGCCGCCGTGCAGGAAGAGCTGCTTGCCGACCTTGAAGACCCCGACCTCGGCGCGCAGCGCGTCGACGAGCGACTCGGCCTCGGCGGTCGTCGCCACGTCGAGGGCGAGTACGAGGCGCGAGCGCACCGCCTCGCGTGGCGCCGCGCCGCGCCCCGCCTTGCGCATCATCCGATGGTCTCGCGCAGGCGCGCGGCCGCCTCGCCGACCGGAATCTCGACCACGCTGCCGTCGGCCCGATGGCGCAGTTCGAGGACTCCCTTGGCGAGGCCCTTGGGTCCGACCGTGACCCGCAGCGGGATTCCGATCAGGTCGGCGTCCTTGAACTTCACGCCGGGGCGCTCGTCGCGATCGTCGAGCAGCGACTCGACGCCGCGCGCGCGCAACTCGCCGTCGAGTTTCTCGGCGGCCTCGCGGACCGCCGCGTCGGTCACCGACACCGGCACGATCTCCACCGGGTAGGGTGCCAGCGGCAGCGGCCAGATGATCCCGTCCTTGTCGTGGTTCTGCTCGACCGCGGCCGCCATGGTCCGCGACACCCCGATGCCGTAGCAGCCCATCTCGATCGAGTGCGCCCGCCCGGCCGCGTCGAGGTAGGTCGCGCCCATCGAGTCGCTGTACTTGGTGCCCAGGTAGAACACCTGCCCGACCTCGATGCCGCGGTGCGCCTCGTAGGCGCCGTCGGCGCAGCGCGGGCAGCGCTCGCCCGCGACCGCCTGCCGGAGGTCGGCGAAGGTGACTCCGTCGCCGAAGTCGCGCCCGTGCTCGACGCCGACCAGGTGCTCGTCGGCGTGGTTGGCGCCACTCACCGCACCGCGGATGCCGCGCAGGGCGGCGTCCGCGACGATCTCGACCCGCAGGCCGACGGGTCCGGCGAAGCCCACCGGTGCGCCGGTCACGCGGACGACCGTCTCCGGGTCGGCCATCGCGACCAAGCGCCCGCCGAGCGCGCGCTTGAGCTTCGCCTCGGAGAGATGATGGTCGCCGCGCACCAGCACCACGACGGCCGAGCCGCTCTCGAGGACGTAGACGAGGGTCTTCATGAAGCGCTCCGGTGGCAGCCCGAGGAATGCGGACACCTCCTCGATCGTGCGGCGCCCCGGGGTGGCGACGGCACGCAGCGGCTCGGATGTCGCGGGCACACCGGCCGTGCCGGCGGCGACCTCGGCCTGCTCGACGTTCGCCGCATAGCCGCAGTTCGAGCAGGCCACGATCGCGTCCTCGCCCGACTCGGCCAGCACCTGGAACTCGTGGCTCAGCGAGCCGCCGATCGCGCCGGTGTCAGCCTCGACCGCACGGAAGCGCAGCCCGCAGCGGCGGAAGATCCGCTCGTAGGTGTCGTACATGTGCCGGTACTCGCGCTCTGCGTCGGCCCGGTCGACGTGGAAGGAGTAGCCGTCCTTCATGAGGAACTCGCGGCCGCGCATCAGGCCGAAGCGCGGCCGGACCTCGTCGCGGAACTTCGTCTGGATCTGGTAGACGTTCTTCGGCAGGTCGCGGTAGGAGCGGATCTCCTTGCGCATGATGTCGGTCACGACCTCCTCGTGGGTCGGTCCGAAGCAGAAGTCGCGATCGTTGCGATCCTTGATGCGCAGCAGTTCCTTGCCGTAGCGCTCCCAGCGGCCGCTCTCCTGCCAGAGTTCGGCCGGGCAGAGCGCCGGCATGAGGATCTCCTGACAGCCCGCCGCATCGAGCTCCTCGCGGACGATCCGCTCGACGTTGCGCAGCACGCGCAGGCCTAGGGGAAGGTACTCATAGATGCCCCGGGCGACTTGGCGGATCATGCCGGCCCGGGTGAGGAGACGGTGGCTCGCGACCTCGGCCTCGGCCGGGTCGTCCTTCAGCGTCGGGGCAAAGAGGGTGGAGAATCGCACGGTCGCGATCTACCTCGTGCCCGTCGCGCTTGCCAACGGCGGGTGTTCCGGCGCCGGGGCGAGCGACCTGCAATTCGGCGGTCGACCGGCCTGCGGCCTCGACGCAGCGCGTGGATGTGCGAGCCTCCGCTTGTTAGCCGTGGCGGGACGTCACGGGAGGAGGGAGCCCCATGTCCCAGAGTGCGACCAATTTCTTCAAGGTGGACCGTCGGGCGATCGATTTCACGCTGTGGGAACACCTGCAGGTGCAGCAGTTGTTCGACCTGCCGGCCTTCTCGCACCTCGGCCGCGACGAGTGCGTCCAGGTGATCGATGCGGCCGAGCGCTTCGCCCTCGAGGTCCTCGGCCCGTTGAACGGTGTCGGCGACCGTGCCGGCTGCACGCTGCGCGACGGTCATGTCGTCACCCCGCCCGGCTTCCGCGAGGCCTGGGAGCGGATCCACGAACTCGGGATCCTCTCCTTCGCGGCGGCCCAGGAGGACGGCGGCTTCGCCGGCCCCCACGCGATCGCGATCCAAGTGCAGGAACTCCTGAGCGGCGGCAACACCTCCTGGAACATGTATCCCGACCTGACGCGCGGGAACTTCGAGGTGATCGCGAAATTCGGCCTCCCGGAGCAGAAGGCCCGCTTCCTGCCCCACATGATCTCGGGCCGTTTCTCGGGCACGATGTGCCTCTCTGAGCCGCACGCCGGCTCGGACGTCGGCGCCGCGCGCACCACCGCCAGGCAGAGCGACGGTGACCTCTACTCGATCACCGGCACGAAGTGCTGGATCTCGGCCGGCGACCACGACATGGCCGAGAACGTGATCCACCTCGTGCTCGCGCGCATCGAGGGCGCGCCTCAGGGCACGAAGGGGCTCTCCCTCTTCATCGTGCCGAAGATCTGGGTCGAGGAGGACGGCAGCCTCGCCGGCTCCAACGACGTCGTCACGGCCTCGATCGAGCACAAGCTCGGCATCCGCGCCTCGGCGACCGCGGTTCTGAACTTCGGCGAGAATGGCAAGTGCCGCGGTTTCCTGGTCGGCGGGCAGCCGCACATGGGCATCCGCCAGATGTTCCTGCTCATGAACAGCGCCCGCATCGGCGTCGGGGTGCAGGGCGTCTCGGTCGCGTCGACGGCCTACCTGAACGCTCTCGGCTACGCCCGCCAGCGCCAGCAGGGCTCCTCGGCGAAGCACTTCAAGGACCCCTCCGCCCCGCGCGTACCGATCATCGAGCACGCCGACGTGCGCCGGATGCTCATCGACATGAAGGCGAAGGTCGAGGGGATGCGCACGCTCGCGCTGAAGCTCTGCCTCCACCAGGATCTCGCGCACGCCCATGCGCACGACCCGGTCAAGTCACAGCACCACGCGAGCCAGGTGGACCTGCTGACCCCGATCGTGAAGTCCTACTGCTCGGATCAGGCCTTCCGTGTCGCGGAAACCGCGATCCAGACCTACGGCGGGGCCGGCTACGTGCAGGACAATCCAGTCGAGCAGTACCTGCGCGATGCGAAGATCTTCTCGATCTACGAGGGCACGAACCACATCCAGGCCGCGGACCTGGTCGCTCGCAAGCTCATGCAGAACGGCGGCGCCGGCTTCGCCGCCTACGTGAAGGAGATCGCGGACTTCACCGCCGCCCACGGCGAGGACCACGGGCTCGCGGCCGAGGTCCGCGCACTGGCGGCGGCGTCGACCGCGTTGCAGGCTGCGGCCGGCCAGCTCATGGACTTCTTCACCAACGGCAACGTGGACCAGGTCATGCTCGTCGCGAACTCGTTCCTCGAGATGATGTCCGAGGTCACGATCGCCCACCTGCTGCTCGAAGCAGCGGTGATCGCCGACAAGCGGCGCACCGACTCGGACGAGGACCTGACGGCCGAGGACTTCGCCTTCTATGGCGGCAAGATCGCGGCGGCCAAGCACTACGCGAACTACGTGCTGCCGGGCGTCCACGCGAAGCTCGCGGCGATGCAGTCGCAGGACCGCAGCGTCCTCGACCTGCCCGACGCGGGCTTCTCGACCGCGCACTGAGACGGCGGGCGGGGCGGGCCGACGGTCCACCCCGCCCCGACCTCAGGTCCCGGGCGGGCCGCCGAGGATCGTCGAGCGGCGCGCCCGGCCCCAGAGGCTGGCGGCCCGCACCAGGCGCGTGCTCCCTCGCCGGGCCTGCTGCGCGATCCCAAGATCGCCCGTCGACCCGCTTTCGATCTCGACCTCGTCGCCGACCGCCGCGTCGCCCAGGTACTCGACGTCGAGGGCGGTCAGGCGCGGCGTCGCGCCGCCTTCGTCGTCGTCGGCCGGTGTGCCGGCGACGGTTCGCACGCCGAGCAGGTCGCGCGCGGCGTCCTCGAGGAACTCGGCCCAGACGGCGTTGTTCGGATGTCCGAGGTGATCGACGTGCGACGGCCGCACGCGCACGAGGGTTCGGGTCGTCGCGGCTCCGCCCGGTGCTGCGGGCGCCGTCGCGCGTGCCATGTTCTCGACTGGATGGTCACCCGCGAAGGCCCGGCACACCTCTTCGGGGATGCTCGCCGGACGCCGGCTCGCGGTGTCGTAGAACACCCAGTCGGTGACGGCGACGGCGACCAGCGGTGCGCTGCCATCGGGTTCGAGGGGTGGCGCCGCGATGCGCGTGTCGCGCCCGGGCGCGTGCAGCCGGACCTCGTAGCGGCGCAGCGAGCGCGCGCGCCGCCAGTCGAGCACCCGGGTCCGCACCTCGAGCAGGTCACCGCCGCCCACCGGGAGTCGCCGTTCGACCCGCGTGCGCCGCACGATCCACGTCCGCCGCGACCGCGCGTACCAGGCCGGTCCGAGGCCGACATCGGTCGAGGCCTCGATCGCGGCCTGTTCGAGCAGTCCGAGCAGGCCCGACATCCGCCACTCGGCGAGGACATCCACCTGGGAATGCGGGACGCGGTACAGGAGCGGTTCAGGCATGGTCGTGCGAACCGTCGCCGGCCCCGGCCATCGCGAGCAGGCGCGCGATCCGGTCCGCGACCGGGGGGTGCGTCGCCCAGAGATCGGCGAGCCAGCCGCGACGGCGGTCGCCCCAGGTGGTCCGGGGGGCCGCGAAGAAGAGGTGGGCGGTGCCCTGCACGCCGCGTCGGGTGGGCCGCGGGTGCGAGGAGATCCGTTCGAGGGCGCTCGCGAGGGCGAGCGGATTGCGGGTGAGTTCGACCGCGGTCGCGTCGGCCAGGTACTCGCGCTGGCGCGAGATGGCGAAGGCGACCAGACGGGAGGCGACCGGCGCCAGCGCGGCGGCGAGGAGGAAGATCGGCCCGAGGGAACGGTCTCGGTCGTTTCCGTCGTCGTCCATCCCGAGCCGCCAGGCGAAGTCGGCGACGAGTGCGATCGCGCCCAGCAGCACGGCGAGCACGACGCCGATGCGCGTGTCGCGGTTGCCGACGTGCGCCATCTCGTGTGCGACGACGCCCTGCGTCTCCGCCCGGTCGAGCGTGGCGAGGAGCCCCGTGGTCGCCGCGATGGTCGCGTGCTCCGGGTCGCGTCCGGTCGCGAGAGCATTGGGCGCGGGGTCGTCGACCAGCATGACGCGGGGCGTGGGCAGGCCGGCCGAGACGGCCATCTCCTCGACCAGGTTCGCGAACTGCGCCTGTTCCGGGATGGCCTCGTCGACCGGGCGGGCCCGGAGCGACGCCAGGACCATGGCGTCGCCCGAGCGGTCGGCGAGCAGCGTGCCGCCCACGGTCCCGCCGAGCATGCCGAGCGTGAACAGGGGCAGGCCCGGGCCGGAGGCGTCGAGCGCGAGCCCGGTCGCCAGGGCGATGAACGCCAGCAGCGCGATCAGGAGCCCCGAGCGACGGCGGTTGGACGCAGCGGCGCTCGCGAAGTCGATCATCGCCGCCTCGCCGCCCGAGTCGTCAGGTGCGCGGCGCGGGCGGGGCACCGAGCGAGACCCGCGGCGGTTCCGCGTCGACGGCACTCGCCTCGAAGTACTCGCGCGCAGCGAAGCCGAAACGCGCCGCGATCAGGTTCCCGGGGAAGGCCTCGCGGCGGGTGTTGAGGCGCTGGGCGACGTCGTTGTAGCGCTGGCGGGCGAACGACACGAGGTTCTCGGTGTTGGTCAGTTCCTCCTGGAGCTGGAGAATGTTCTGGTTCGACTTCAGGTCGGGGTAGTGCTCGACGACCGCAAAGAGGCGCCCGAGGGAACTCGTGAGTTCGCGCTCGGCCGTGGCGGACTCGGCCGGTCCCCGGGCGTCGACCGCGCGCGCGCGCGCCGCGATGACCGATTCAAGGGTGCTCTTCTCGAAGTCCATCGCGCCGCGGACCGTCTCGACGAGGTTCGGAACCAGGTCGTGCCTGCGGCGGAGCTGGACGTCGATCTGCCGCCAGGCGCCGTCGGCGCCGTTCTTGAGCGAGACGAGTCCGTTGTAGGTCGCGATCGCCCAGAGGACCGCCGCGACGACCAGCCCGAGCAGCAGCAGGAGAGGCATGACTTCGCATTCTGCACGCGACGCAGCCGGCACACAACCCGGGCGTCTCCGTTTGCCTGCCGCGCGCGCCGCGCGCTAGTCGTGCCGCTCCACGGTCGGTCGGCCCGGCCCTGCGGAAACGGAACCGGGAGGACAACATGTTGCTCGAAGGAAGGGTTGCGATCGTCACACCTTCAACCTTTCGCGCCATGCCTGCGTCTACTGGCGCGAGGAGCACAAGAAGGGCAACGACCTGCAGGGGCGCATCATCAATACGTCTTCGGACTCCGGGCTCCTCTGCAACGTCGGCCAGACGAACTACGGCGCCGCCAAGGCGGGCATCGCGGCGCTCACGGTCATCGTCGACAAGGAGATGGCGCGCTACGGTGTGACCGCGAACGCGATCGCACCGAGCGCGATCACCCGGCTTACCACCGAGGCCATGGGCCGCGGGACCGTCGAGCAGGTGCCGGCAAAGATGATGGACGCGGCGGGACCGGCCCATGTCGCGCCGCTCGTGGTCTGGCTGGCGAGTGTTCGTGCCGGCCACGTCCACGGCGAGGTGTTCCGCGCGGGCAACGGTCGTTTCAACCTGTTCCGCGGCTGGCAGGCGGTGCGACAGGTCGGGGACTTCAAGCACGCGGTCTGGGAGCCGGAGGCGCTCGGTGCGGCGATGGACGAGGCCTTCTTCGCGGCCCCGCCGCCGAAGCAGAGCATGGAGGATCTCATGAAGGAGATGTCGGGACTCGCCTGAGCGGGGCCTGGTGCAGGCGTCCCCGGCGCAAGCCCCTCGGTCGCGCGCCCGGGGACGGCAGGTTTGACAGGGCAGGGGGCTGGGCTTACACCTCGCCCGATCTTGCGCGGCCGCCTGCGGAGCCGTGTCCGCCGCCCGAACGGGAGGTGCGCAGCCGCGCGCCCGAAGGAGACTCTCAAATGAATGATCGCACCGCGCGCCTCACGCGCCGTTTTGCCCTCCCGGTCCTGCTCGCGACGAGCTTTGCGGCCTGCGCCGCCCCCGGAGAGGTTCCCTCGGGCGCTTCGAAGGAGGCGCCGCACGCCGCCGCGTCCGACCATGCAGCCCCTGCGGCGGCCGCACCCGCCGCCGCCCCGGCCGCCGTGCCCGACCGCGCCAAGGTCGCCGAACAGGTGAAGCGCTACTTCGAGGGCCAGGGACAGATCCCCGCCGACGTCACTCTGGACGTGGGCGAGATGAAACCCTCGCAGGTCCCGGGCCTTTACGACGTCACGTTGAAGTTGTCCCGCGGCGAGCAGTCGCAGGAACTCAAGTTCCTGCTCTCCCAGGATGGGCGCTGGTTCATGAAGGCGGAACCGATCGACCTGACGGTCGACCCGGTCATGGCGGTGCTCGAGAAGATCAAGATCCACCCCGAGGACCCGTCGCGCGGCCCCAAGGACGCCAAGGTGACGATCGTCGAGTACTCGGACTTCCAGTGCCCCTACTGCGCCAAGGCGCATGTCATCATCGAGCAGGAGGTCCTCAAGGCCTACGGCGACAAGGTGCGCTTCGTCTACAAGCAGTTCCCGCTCACGCAGATCCATCCCTGGGCGGAGACCGCCTCGCTGATCGGCCTCTGCATCAACAAGCTCTCCGGCAACGATGCCTACTGGAAGTACCACTCGGCGGTGTTCGCGAAGGCCGCCTCGATCGAGGCCGAGGGCGCGACCGACGCGCTGCTCAAGGTCGCCAAGGAGTCGGGTGCGGACGGAGCCAAGGTGAAGGACTGCCTCGACAAGGGCGAGACCAAGGCAGCGATCGCCACTTCGCTCGCCGAGGCCGAGGAGGTCGGCGTCAGTTCGACCCCGACCTTCTTCGTGAACGGGCGACGTCTAGCCGGCGCCATGCCGCTCGAGTCCTTCAAGGCGATCATCGATCCCGAACTGCAGAAGGGGAGCTGAGAGGCCTCCGACTCGACGGATCAGGTACGCTGGAGCTTGCGGTACAGCTTGAAGAGTTCGTAGAAGGCCCGCGCGATGACGCGCGGGTTACCGCCCGAGGACTTCCCATGCTCCCGCGGCAGATGGCGCACCGGCACCTCGACGATCCGCACACCACGCGCCGCGAGGCGCGCGAGCAGTTCGGAGGAGAACATCGCACCGCCGGCCTCGATCTCGAGTCCGGCGAGCACCTCGCGGCGGAAGAGCTTGAACGCGCAGTCGACGTCGCGCACCGGGACGTTGAGCAGGTTGCGGATCAGCCCGTTCCAGGCGTGTGCATTTGCGATGCGGATCGCGTTGTCCTTGCGGTCGAGCCGCCAGCCGACGACGACGTCGGCGCCGTCGATCCGCGCGATCAGGTCGCCGACCTGGCGGACGTCGAACTGGCGGTCGCCATCGGTGAAGAACGCGTAGTCCATGGTGCCCGACGCGAGCCCGGTCCAGACCGCCGCCCCGTATCCGCGATTCACCTCGTGGCGGATCACGCGCACCCGCTGATCGCGCGCGGCGATCGCCGAAGCGCGCTCGAAGGTGCGGTCACGGGAACCGTCGTCCACGACGATCACCTCGAAGCGCTCGGCGAAGTCGGGTAGTGCGGTGACCAGGTCCTCGATCATCGGCCCGACGTTGTCTTCCTCGTTGTGGGCGGGGAAGGAGGCCGAGAGGCTGGAAAGGCGCTTGCTCATGCGTGGGCTCCACGAACGCGGCGAGGGAGGCTCCCTTGGCGGGTGAAAATCGCCCGGCCCATGTCCGTGTCGACGCGCTCCTGCTCGGACTGCTCGCGCTGTTCGTCTACTGGCTCGCCTACAACGGCCGGTTCATGTTCTTCAACTATCACCTGCACCTCTCGATCGCGTTTCTCGAGGGACGGCTCTACATCCCCAAGCCCCCGTCTTGGCTCACCGAGTTCGCCTACTCCGAAGGCAAGGCCTACGTCTACTTCGATCCTTTTCCCGCCGTTCTCCTCCTACCCTTTGCATGGCTCTGGGGCGACCAGGTCAACATCGCCGTCGTCTCGATTGGGCTCGCGGCGCTCAACGTCGCCTTCATGCGCCTCGCCCTCGGCGCCCTCGGCGTGGGGCGTCGAACAGCGAACCTCTGCACGCTGCTCTTCGCCTTCGGGACGGTCCATCTCTTCGCCGCCCAGTACGGCAACACCTGGCTGCTCGCCCACCTCTGCGCGGTCACCGGGCTGACCCTGGCCTGGCTCGAGGCGGCCGGCGCCGCCAACCCTTGGTTGCTGGGTCTGTTCTCGGCCGTGGCGGCGACCAGTCGTTCGCCCGCGCTGCTCGGCGCGCCGGTATTCCTCGTGCTGGCCCTGCGCCGCCGGCCTTCGCTGCGCACGGCGGTCGAGTTCGCCGCACCGCTCGCAGCGACGGCACTCCTGCTCGGCTTCTACAACCATGCCCGCTTCGGCGAGTGGACCAACAACGGCTACCTGCTCGCCAACCAGGCGCTGCTGCGTCCCGAGTTCGGCTCGTTCAGCCTGCGCTACATCCCCCGGAACCTGGTCGTCTACTTCCTGCGCTTCCCCGGGCTCCAGTCGACAGCGCCGTGGCTCACGCTCACCGACCACGGACTCGGCCTGGTCGCGACCACGCCGGCCGTCCTCCTGCTGCTGCGTCGCGGGTGGAGCGAGCGGACTCCCGACGCACGCACGGTCGGCCGACTCGCGCTCGCCGCCTGCGCGGTCACCCTCTTCCTCTACCTCTGCTACTTCTGGGACGGTTGGCGGCAATTCGGCGCTCGCTACACGCTCGACTTCACGCCGTTCCTGATCGTCGCGCTCGCCCTGCGCAACGACGACCGCCCGGGACTGCGCCGGTGGCCGCTGCCGGCGCTGGTCGCGCTCAGCATCGCGGTGAACCTGTGGGGCGCGTGGTGGTGGCGCGCCCACGACTGGTGAGTCGCGGGCGCGCCGGAAGTCGCTTCAGGACTTCGAGCCGTTGGGTGCCGCCGGCACCTCGATCTGCACGCCCTGCGCCATGAGCTGTCCGAAGAACTGCATAAGCGCGGGCGGGATCGCGACGCCCTCGTCCTGCGTCGAGTCGGGCAGGTGCTCGAACTGCAGCACGCCGATCTTGTCGAGGTGCTCGCGCACGTAGGGCGTGAGCAACCCGAGCCGGCGCAGGTTCGGCACGATCTTGGAGAACAGGATCTGCCGGAAGCCGTTCATGAACGGCGTCTGCAGCGACCACTCCACCCAGGTCTTCTTGTCGAGCCCGATGCGCTCCCAGACCTCCTCCATGAGGAGCCGGTCGCGCATCAGGTAGGACGCCTCGACGACGAACTCCTCGCGCACCCTCATCTCGGAGGCGGTCATCTGCCGGTAGACGTCGCCCAGGGCGAGCACGCCGAAGCCGACGTGGCGCGCTTCGTCGCGGATCACGTAGGTCGTGATCTGGTTGATCAGCTTCTCCTCGGGCTCCATGATGTTCATGAAGCCGAAGGCGGCGAGCGCGAGACCTTCGACCATGATCTGCATGCCGAGGTAGATCATGTCCCAGCGGTTGTCGCTCACGATCTGGCCCAGCAGGGTGTCGAGGTGCGGGTTCACCGGGTAGGCGAGCCCTACCTTGGTCGTGAGGTACCGGCGATAGACCTCGACGTGACGCGCCTCGTCCGCGACCTGCTGCGAGGCGTAGAACTTCGCGTCGAGATCGGGCACCGCGCTCGCGAGCGCCGCTGTCGCGACCAGCGCTCCCTGCTCTCCGTGCATGAACTGGGAGAGCATCCAGGCCGTGCGATGCGTCTTGAACTCGAGCAGCATCTTGTCGTCGAAGGGCTTCGGCGGCCGCGTCAGCAGGTTGAAGATTTCGGGCGTGAAGCCCGGCGGGTTGCGCTCCAGATCCACGTCGATCGACCAGTCGATGTCGGTCGTCGCGTTCCACTGCAGGAGTTTCGACTTTTCGTAGAGGGTGGCGAGGTGCTCCCGGTCGTCCCGGTACTCCCAGTTGAACGCGGTGGGCGCGCCCCCCGGCACGAACTCGAGGGGTCCGCCGGGCGGCAGGGGCATTTCGATGCGATGGTCCATGATCGGGCTGATCCTCCTTGGACATACGAATTCGTATGTGGAAAACTCACTTCCCACATACGAAGTCGTATGTCAACCTCGGGCGAGTTCGCCCGCGACTCGGGCCATGCTATCCGGCCGGATCATATGGGACGGATGGCACCTCGCCCGCGCCTGTTCGCCCATCGCGGCGGCTCGGCGCTCGCCCCCGAGAACACGCTCGAGGCTTTCCGGGGCGGTCTCGCCGCCGGCGCCGATCACCTGGAACTCGACGTGCACGCGACGGCGGACGGGGCGATCGTGGTCCTCCACGATCCGACGCTCGACCGCACCACCGACGGCACGGGCGAGGTCAGACGCACGACGCTCGCCGAATTGCGCCGCCTCGACGCGGGCTACCGCTTCGCGAGCGCCGAAGGGGTGCATCCCTTCCGCGGGCGGGGGATCCGAGTTCCCACGCTCGCCGAACTGCTCGACGCGCTTCCGGACGCGCCACTCAACATCGAGATCAAGCAGGCCGAGCCGGACATCGTCGGGGCGGTCCTTGGCGACCTCGACCGGGCGACAGCCCGCGAGCGCGTGCTGCTCGCCGCGGAGTCTCCGGAGATCATGGCCGCCATCCGGCGCGCCGCACCCGGCGCTCGGACGAGTTCCTCGGTGGCCGACGTCCTGGAATTCTTTGACCGGTTCGAAAGCGGCCGGCTCGCCGAATATTGCCCGCCCGGTGTCGCCTTGCAGATTCCTCCCGCCTGGGGGGGGAAGCAGCTCGTGACTGCGGATTCGGTCGCCGCCGCGCACGACGTCGGGCTCGAAGTCCACGTCTGGACGATCGACGATCCGGCCGAGATGGAACGCCTGCTGCGCCTCGGTGTCGACGGCATCGTGACCGACCGGCCCGACGTGGGCCGCGACGTGCTGACGCGGCTCGGACGGCGCTGAGAGTCGTCGCCCCGGCACCCGAGACTAGGCCCGCGCTTGACAATTGGTTGGACCAGTCGATATGCCAACCCATGCCGCGCGGTGTCCTCGCCTTCCAGCCGCCCCAGAGGCGCCGCCTCCACGAGGACGTCGCCGAGCAATTGCGCGACGCGATCCTCGACGGCCGCTTCGCGGCCGGCGAAAAGTTGCCGCCGGAGCGCGAACTCGCCCTCGAGTTTCAGGTGAACCGCACCTCGGTCCGTGAGGCGATCGGCGTCCTCGCCGGCCTCGGCCTGGTCCGCGTCCGCCAGGGGGACGGTGCCACCGTCCTGCCGCTCGTCGACGCCTCCTTCGATGCCCTTCCGGCGATGATCCTGCACGGCGACCGGGTCGATGTGCCGCTGCTCGGAGAACTGCACGCCTTCATGATGCCGTTGCTGCGCGAGATGGGACGGCTCGCGATCCAGCGCCACGAGCCGGCCGACGTCGAGGGTCTCCGCGCGCTGCGGGACCGGATCGCCGATGCCGGCGCCGGGCGGACGTCCCAGGTCTCGGCGCTGCGCGAGATTCTCGTCTTCCTGTCCGACATGACCGGCAATCGCGTGTGGCAGATGCTCGCCCGACGGACGGAGAGTTTCCTGCGGTCCGCTCCGATTCGCGAGGCCAACGAGCGACTCGGCAGCGACCCGGCGCGATTCGTGCCGGGGATGGACCTCTGCCTCGCGGCGCTCGAGGCGGGCCGGTCCGCAGTGGCGCTCGAGGCCCTCGACCAGGTGATCGACCGGCTCGGCGAGCCGATGCGAGCCGTGGCGAAGACGGCGCCGCGGCTGGGAACCGAGCGAAACCGAGGCGGGCGTCGTGCCCAGCCGCCGACCGACGACGGAGTACCAGGATGAGCGAATTCCAGCTGACGACGGGAACCGAGGAGCCGGGCCTCGATACGGCGATGAAGGTCGTCTACCAATGGAACTATGACCCCGACGTGGAGGAACTGCGGAGCCTCTACCACAAGGCGACCGAGGCCCAGTGGGTCGCGGAGCGCGACATCGACTGGGACCGGCCGATCGACCGCGACCTCTTCGCGACGACGCCACTCGGCTCGCCGCTCCCGATCGAGCGCACCTCCTACTGGAAGAGCCTCGACGACGAGTTGCGCTGGAACGTCACCCGGCGGACGGCCGGGTTCAGGCTGAGCAACTTCCTGCACGGCGAACAGGGCGCCCTCATGGTGGCCGCTCAACTCGTCAACGCGGTGCCGCACACCGACGCGAAGTTCTATGCGGCGACCCAGACGATGGACGAGGCACGCCACGTCGAGGTCTTCGCCCGCTACATCCAGAAGCTCGACGAGGTGCAGCCGATCGCCCCGGCCCTCAAGAGCGTCCTCGACGCGACGCTGGAGACCGACGACTGGCTGAAGAAGCTCGTCGGCATGCAGATCGTCGTCGAGGGCCTGGCCCTCTACAGCTTCCGCGACATGCGCGCGCTCACGCAGGAGCCGCTGCTGCGCGACGTCCTGACCTACGTCGCCCGAGACGAATCCCGGCATCACGCCTATGGCGTGCAGTACGTGGATCGCTGCGTGCCACTGCTCGGCGAGGCGCAACTCAGGGACCTCGAGGACTTCGCCCTCTCTGCGGCGCGGACGCTCATCGACAACCGCAGCCCCGAGACTCTCTTCGCCGCGGTCCTGCGGGTCTGGACGGAGGCGGGGATCGACCCGATGGAGATGCTCGCCTGCCTGCAGCGCGAGTCGCCCGAGATCGGCGACAAGCCGGCCCGGGGCCGGCGCATGGGACCGGTTCAAGGCTTCGTGATCCCGACGCTCAAGCGCTGCGGCCTGCTCTCGGAGCGCGTCGCCGCGCACTACCACGAGTTCCTGTGCAGGAATCTCGGTGCGGAGGTCGTGGGCCACGACGTCGAGGAGTTCCTGCGCTTGGTGCCCGAGCTGCCGGAGGACACCGCGGCCTGGGTGCTGAGCGAGTTGCGCTGACCGGCGTCCGCGGCGGCGGAGCGACCGGTCGGACAGCGGGTTCACCCGAAGCCTCCGACCGCCTCCGCCGATGCTGATCGCCGGGCATCCGGGTTTCGCAGCCGTGCCGCGTATGTCATGCCCTCTCGGGTGGAGGAGACCCTCGATCACCGTCCGACGGACGAGCGACTGTCACCCGACGAACTAGCCGAGGCCTGGCAGCTGCTCGACCCGTCCGCCCGGATGGAGGGCTTCCGGATGCTCGAGCGCCCGGTCGCCGAGGACTTCTTCTTCTCCTTGAGTTCGCGCGACCAGGCCGAACTCCTGCTCGATCTGCCGCCCCTCGAGCGCCGCTCCTGGCTGCGACAACTCGCCCCCGACGACGTCGTCGACCTCGTGCAGGAGGCCGCGGAGGAGGAACGCGACCCGCTGCTCTCGCTCCTCGACGCCCCGACGATGCGCGAGGTGCAGGCCCTGCTCGCGTACGCCGAGGACAAGGCCGGTGGTCTCATGAGCCCGCGCTACGCGCGGGTACGGCCGGAGATGACCGTCGACGAGGCCATCACCTACCTGCGCCGTCAGGCCCGCGAGGACATCGAGACCATCTACTACACCTACGTCCTCGACGCCGAGCAGCGCATCCTGGGAGTCGTGTCCTTCCGCGAACTCTTCGCCGCGCGCGGAACGCAGCCGGTGCGCGACATCATGCGCATCGACGTCGTCACGGTGCCGGCGGACATGGACCAGGAGAGCGTGGGCCGGCTCTTCGCCCGGCACGACCTGACGGCGATGCCGGTCGTCGACTCCGATGGCCGGATGAAGGGCATCGTCACCGTCGACGACATCGTCGACGTCGTCGAGGAGGAGGCGACCGAGGACATCCAGAAGATCGGCGGTACCGAGGCCCTCGACGCGCCCTACCTCGAGATCGGCTTGCCAGCGATGATCCGCAAGCGCGCGGTCTGGCTCGCCGCCCTCTTCATCGGCGAGATGCTCACCGCGACGGCCATGAAGTCCTACGAGGAAGACATCGCCCGTGCGGTGGTGCTCGCCCTCTTCGTACCCCTCATCATCTCGAGCGGTGGCAATTCCGGCTCCCAGGCGACGACGCTCGTGATCCGCGCGATGGCGCTCGGCGAACTCCGCCTGCGCGACTGGTGGCGCGTCGTGCGCCGCGAATTCCTGGCCGGGCTGAGCCTTGGCCTGATTCTCGCGGCGATCGGCTTCGTGCGGATCCTCGTCTGGGGGCGCATGATGAATGCCTACGGCGAGCACTACTTGCTGATTGCGATCACCGTCTCGTTGAGCCTGATCGGCGTCGTCCTCTGGGGCACCATGGCCGGATCGATGCTCCCGTTCCTGCTGCGCTGGCTCGGCTTCGACCCGGCCAGCGCCTCGGCGCCCTTCGTGGCCACTCTCGTCGACGTGAGCGGCATCACGATCTACTTCACCGTCGCGAACGCGATCCTGTCGGGTACGCTCCTCTGACCGGCCGCGCCGGGGGCGACCGTGCCCGGTCGGATCGCCGATCGTTGACAGGTCCGTCGTCCCGGCCCAAGGTCCGGCGATGAGGTCGAAGTTCACGGCGATCACGCCCGAGCTCTACGCCTACCTCTGCGAACGCCGCACCGAGCACGACCCGGCCCTCGCCGAACTCGCCGAGGAGACCGCGGGCCTCGGCCGCGCGGCGGCGATGCAGGTCTCCCCCGAACAGGGTGCGCTGCTCGGCCTGCTCACCCGCGCCATCGGTGCGCGAAGCGCCGTGGAGGTCGGGACCTTCACCGGCTACAGCGCCATCTCGATCGCGCGTGGACTCGCTCCGGGCGGGCGGCTGCTGTGCTGCGACGTGAGCGAGCCGTGGTCCGAGATCGCTCGCCGCCACTTCGCGCGCGCCGGACTCGGGGACCGGATCGAGTTGCGCGTGGCGCCCGCGATCGAGACCTTGCGCGCGTTGCCGGCGGGTGAGTGGATCGACTTCGCCTTCATCGACGCCGACAAGACGGGTTATCGCTCCTATTACGAGGAGATCCTGCCGCGGTTGCGCCCGAACGGGCTGCTGCTCTTCGACAACGTCCTGTGGTCCGGCGCGGTCATCGATCCCGAGGACACGACGGAGGACACCCGTGCACTGCGCGAACTGAACGACTTCCTGCCGATCGACCGGCGCGTCGAGTGCGTCATGATTCCGGTCGCAGACGGCCTCACCCTGGTCCGCAAGCGTTCCGCGGAGGAGCGAGGAGGAGAGACATGATCGCTGAAGGACAGCCGGCTCCCGACTTTTCGGGCACGACCCAGGACGGCGAGCGAATCTCGCTCGCCGACTTCCGCGGCACGCGGGCGCTCGTGCTCTATTTCTACCCGAAGGACAACACGCCCGGTTGTACGAAGGAGGCATGCGGCTTCCGCGACCACCGCGCCGAGATCGACCGGCTCGGCGCGTCGCTCGTCGGCGTGAGCATGGACTCCGCCGACTCGCACCGGAAGTTCGTTGCCGACCACCGGCTGAACTTTCCGCTCATCGCGGACACCGACGGGGCCGTCGCCGGGGCCTTCGGCGTGACCCGGCTGGGTGGCTGGCTGCCGTTCCTCCCGGTGAAGCGCGTCACCTTCGTGATCGACCGCGGCGGAGTCGTCCGGCGGGTCGTCGCGAGCGAACTCAGCATGGACTCGCACGTCGACGGCGCGATCGCGGCCCTGCGCGCCCTGGCCTGACCGCCGGGTGGGCTCCAGCGGTACGCGGAGAGTCCCGGCCGCTTGCGTCGGGTGCGGGATCGGGTGACAGTCCCGCGGTCTCCCGTCGGGAAGACCGAGCAACCCAGTCAAGCGGAGGTGGAAAGCAACGATGGCCGAGAACCCCAACCAGGCGCTGGTCGGCAGGGAAGGTCCGCCGGCGACGATCCACGTCGATCGCTCACGCATCCGGCAATTCGCCCGTTCGGTCGGGCTCACCGACCCGGCCTACTTCGACGAGGCCGAGGCAAAGCGGCGCGGTTATCCGAGCCTGATCGCGCCGCCGACCCTCCCGATCGCTCTCGGTCAGGACGCGGAGCCTGGCGCGGGCTCCCTGCCCCAGGTGAAATGGGACGTCCGCAAGCTGCTCCACGAAGGCACCGAGATCGTCTACGACCGCCCGATCTTCGCCGGGGACGTGCTGACCATGAAGGGCCAGCTGAAGTCGATCGGCACCCGCGAGGGCAAGTCCGGCGTGCGCACGATCTACACGATGGAGAACGCCTTCTACGACCCGCAGGGCAAGCGCGTCTGTGCGCTCCTGATCCGCACCTCGGAGGGCCAGTGACCATGGCGACCCTTTGGCAGGACGTGAAGGTCGGCGACCCGCTGCCGACGTGGGAGCACGAGAGCGTCACCCGTACCGACCTCGTGAAGTACGCGGGTGCCTCGGGCGACTACAACCCGATGCACCACGACGAGACGCTCGCGACGAAGGTCGGGCTGCCGTCGGTGTTCGCGCACGGGATGTTCTCGATGGGACTTCTCTCGAACGTGGTCGTCGCCTGGGCCGGTCCCGGGTCGGTCAAGCGCTTCGACGTGCAGTTCCGCGCGATCACCTGGCCGGGGGAGAAGGTCACCTGCACCGGCAAGGTGACGGGCAAGCGGGAGGAGGGCGGCGAGAAGCTCGTCGACGTCGAACTCCAGTGCGAAACCAAGCCGGGTACGAAATCGATCGTGGGCAGCGCGACCCTCGCGCTCGCCTGAGCGGTTCCACGCTGGCCGGACGTCCGCCGTGCGCGGGCGTCCGGCCGGCCGGTGGCCGCGGACGGGAACACCGTCAGCGGCACAGCCCGAGGTCCGCCGGCGTCACGCCCGCGAGCGTCGGCAACACCCGGTCGGCACCGGCGAGCTTCGCCGGATTCATGCCGGGATACGGCACCGCGACGACCTGCATTCCGGCGGCACGTGCGGCCTCCACGCCGGCGGGCGCGTCCTCGACCACGACGCAGTCGCGCGGCTCGACGCCGAGGTCGCGCGCCGCGAGGAGGAAGATGTCGGGGGCCGGCTTGCCGCGCGCGAGCCGCGGGTCGTCGCCGAGTACGATCGCGGCGAAAGTCCGGAACCAGTCCCGGTGGCGCTGCGTCTTCAACTCGAAGAACCGCGCGTCGCTGCTCGTCGCGACCGCCTGGGGCGCGCCCGCCGCCGCAATCGCCCGGGTGAGTTCGAGGGCGCCCGGCATGGGCCCGGCGTCGGGCATGAGGCGTTCGAGCGCCGCCTCGCGCTCCGCGAGGTACTCCTCCGGCGAGATGGGCAGCCCGAGCGCCCCGACCAGGTAGCGGGCCGACTCGATCGCCGGCCTCCCGACCATGTTCGACTTGAGCGACCAGTCGAAGGTGTGTCCCCAGCGCCCCACGATCGACTGCGTCACCTCGGTATAGAAGCGCTCGGTGTCGAGCAGGACGCCGTCCATGTCGAAGACGACCGCGGAGGCGGGCCGGGCAAGGGGCATGAGTCACGAATGCCAGACCCGCGGCCGGAACGGTAGCCCCGGCTCCCGGTGGCGGCACGGCACGGCATGGCATGGCATGCGGTCGCCCGACGGCGTATACTCCGGCCCCATGGCGGCATCCCGGTCGGTGACGGTGCAGAGCGGCGCGGTGGCTCGTCGCGCGCGGGCGGTGGTGCGCCCGCAGAGCACGGGCGCGTTCGCGATTCTGGCGTTGGCGCTCGCCGCGCCGCAGGGCGCGCGCGCGGTCACGGTCGACCGGGTCGTCGCGACCGTCGACGGCCAGCCGATCACCTCGCACCAACTCGATGCCTTCCTCCGCGCGGCCGGGTCCGCGGATCCCGCCGAGATCGGCGAGACCGACCGTCGCCGCGCGCTCGACTCGCTCGTCAACGACATGATCGTGCAGTCCGAGACCCAGAGTCTCGGCATCAGCCCCTCGGCCGACGAGATCGACATGTACGTCGAGCAGATCAAGAAGAGGAACAACCTCGACGACGAGAAACTCGACCAGGCGCTCGAAGCCCAGGGAATGACGCGCGAGCGCTACCGGGAGCAGGTCGCACGCGAGTTGCAGCGCTCCTCGCTCGTCGCGCGCCGCGTGAAGGGCCAGGTCACGGTCACCCCCGAGGAGGTCGAGAAGTACTTCGCCGATCACCCCGAGGAATTCGCCACCGCCGAGTCGGTCCACGTACAGCACATCCTCTTCCCGTTCCGGGAGGGCATGAGCGTGGCCGAGGCGGAACAATTGCTCGCCGAGGCCAAGCGCGCCCAAGAGCGCCTGCAGGCCGGCGAAAAGTTCGAAGTCGTCTCGCGCGAAGCGGCGGCCGGCCCGGGTCGCGCGATCGGCGGCGACCTCGGCACCATGAAGCGCGGACAGATGGTCCCGGTGCTCGACGAGGCGGCGTTCAAGCTCAAGGAAGGCGAGGTCGGTCCGCCGGTGCGTGGCGAGGGCGGACTGCACGTTCTGCGGGTGTCGGAGCGCGCCGTGGCGAAGTCCGCCGACATCGAGAAGGTGCGCGACCAGATCAAGGAGAAGCTTTACGCGAAGGCCCTCGAGGATCGTTACACCCGCTGGGTCGAGCAGGATCTCCGCAAGTCGCACGACGTCGTGATCAAGTAGCCGCTTCGCTTCGGCGCCGACATTCCATGCGTGCCCGTTCCATCCCCGTCGCGATCACGCTCGGCGATCCCTGCGGCATCGGGCCCGAGGTCGCGGTGGCGGCGGCACTCGGGGGGCTCCGTCGGTCCGAACGTGGAGCGGCGGCGAACCTCCTGCTGGTCGGCGACCTCGGTGCGGCGCAGGTCGCGGCGGAGCGGTTGGGCGCAAGCGTCCGCCTGCGCGCCTGCTCGGCCGCGGAGGCGGCGGCGGCACTCTCGGAACCGGTATGTGGCGAACTCCGGGTCGTCGCCCCGGGTCTGGCGGCGCCGCTCGGCCCGCTGGCGGCCTCCGAGCGCCGCCCCGGCCGTCCCTGCGAGGCCGCCGCGCGTTCCGCCTACGAGTCGATCCGCACCGCGACCGCGCTCGCCCGCAGCGGCGTCGTGGAGGCGATCTGCACGGCGCCGATCAGCAAGGAATGGTTCGACCGGGCGGGCGTGGCCAGCACCGGGCACACCGAGATCCTCGCCGCGCTGACGCGTTCCCGCGGCGTGCGTCTCATGATGGCGCTCGACGGGTTCCGGGTGGTTCTCGCGACGACGCACCTCGCCCTGCGCGACGTTCCCGGCGCCTTGCGCACCGCGGGGATCCTCGAGACGATCCGCGTGACGGCGGCCCACCTCTCCGCCTGGTGGTCGATCGGCCGGCCGCGCATCGCGGTCGCGGCGCTCAACCCCCATGCCGGCGACGGCGGCGTCTACGGTGACGAGGAGGCGCGCATCATCGCCCCGGCGATCGCCCGGGCCCGACGGGCCGGGATCGACGCCTTCGGCCCGGTCCCGGCCGACGCACTCTTCTCGGCGATGGGCCCGGCCTGCGACGCGGTGGTTGCGATGTACCACGACCAGGGACTGATCCCGATCAAGCAGGCGGACGTACACCACGCCGTGAACGTGACGCTAGGCCTGCCCTTCGTGCGGACCTCTCCGGACCACGGCACGGCCTTCGACCTCGCGGGCCGGCGGGCGGCGGACCCGCGCAGCATGGAATCGGCGCTCGCGCTGGCAGTCGACCTCGCCGGACGCAGCGCCCGGCGCACGGCCCGGGCGGACATCCCCGCGACCCGGCGCGCCCAACGAGGAGTCCACCGATGAAGATGAACCCTGCGATCTTCCGCGAGTACGATTTGCGAGGCATCGCCGAGCAGGACATGGACGCCGGGTTCGCCCGCACTCTCGGCCGCGCGGTCGCGACCCGCCTGCGCGAGGCCCACCCCGACTTGGAGAGACCGGCGCTTGCCGTCGGACGCGACTGCCGCGCCACGTCGGATCCCTACGCGGAGGCGGTCGCCGCGGGCGCGAACGAGAGTGGCGTGGACGTGATCGACATCGGCATGGTGCCGACGCCGATCCTCTACTTCGCGCTCTTCCGCCTGCCGGTCCACGGGGGCATCCAGGTGACCGCGAGCCACAACGCCTCGGAGTACAACGGCTTCAAGGTGTGCATCGGCCGCGACTCGATCTACGGCGAGTCGATCACGCGCCTGCGCGACGAGGTCGAACGCGGCGCCTTTGCGACCGGCCGCGGCACGACCCGCCACCACGCGATTCTGCCGGAATACGCCAGCTACGTGACCGGGCAGTTCGGCCTGCTCCCGCGGCACTTGAAGGTCGTCGTCGACGCCGGCAACGGGGCGAGCGGCCCGGTGGCACCGTCGATCCTGCGCGCCCTGGGCTGCGAGGTGGTCGAGCTATTCTGCGACGCCGACGGCCGCTTCCCGAATCACCATCCGGATCCCACCGTTCCGGAGAATCTGGCGGACCTGATGCGCATGGTCGAGTCGGAGCGCGCCGACGTCGGCATCGCCTACGACGGCGACGGCGACCGGGTTGGCGTGGTCGCGCCCGGGGGCCGCATTCTCTGGGGCGACGAACTCCTGGTGATCTTCGCGCGCGAGATCCTGTCGCGGAAGCCGGGGGCGGTCGTCATCAGCGAGGTGAAGTGCTCGCAGCGGCTCTTCGACGACATCGCCGCCCACGGCGGCCGGCCGCTCATGTGGAAGGCCGGCCACTCGCTCATCAAGGCGAAGATGAAGGAAACCGGTGCCGAGGTCGGTGGCGAGATGAGCGGCCACATGTTCTTCGCGGACCGCTTCCTCGGCTACGACGACGCGATCTACGCCACCTGCCGGCTGCTCGAGATCCTGTCCCGGACCACCGGCGGGGTCGCGGACCTGCTCGAAGGACTCCCGACCGCCCACAATACTCCGGAGTTGCGGGTGGATTGCCCCGACGAGTTCAAGTTCGAGGTCGTGCGCAGGGTGCGCGACCGGCTCGCAAAGGACCACGAGCTTTCCGACGTCGACGGCGTGCGGGTCAAGTTCGCCGACGGTTGGGGCCTGGTGCGGGCCTCGAACACCCAGCCCGCGCTCGTCCTGCGCTTCGAGGCGTCGAGCGAGGCCTTGCGCGACGCGCACCGTGCGGCCGTGGAGAAGGTCGTCCACGAGGTCCGCGCGGAGGTCGAGCACCCGGCTTGAAAGGGGCGGGGCGGGGTCCGATGGCCGGACCCGCCCCGCGAGCTCACTCCCGGATCTGCTGGGCGAGGTAGTTCTGCTCGCCGATCTGGCGGATGAGTTCCAGCTGCGACTCGAGCCAGTCGAGGTGCTCCTCTTCGGAGCGCAGGATCTTCTCGACCAGGTCTCGCGAGCCGTTGTCGTGTACCGCGACCGCCAGTTCGACGGCTTCGTTCAGCAGCGCTACCGCCTCGACCTCCAGATCGCGGTCGAGCGAGAGTTGCTCGGGGACGGTCTCACCGACACGGATCTTGTTGTAGCGCTGCATGTTCGGAACGCCTTCGAGGAAGAGGATGCGCTCGATCAACTCGTCGGCGTGCTTCATCTCGCCGATCGACTCCTCCCAGGAGTGCTTGGCGAGGCGCTGGTAGCCCCAGTTCCGGCACATACGGGAGTGGATGAAGTACTGGTTTACGCCGGTCAATTCGCCGGTGAGGATGCGGTTGAGCATCTCGATGATCTTCGGGTTTCCCTTCATGATTCGTGTCTCCTCGGAGCCGGCCGGCCGGCTCAACCCCGCGGCAGGCCCAGGACCCGCTGGGCGATGATGTTGCGCTGTACCTCGCTCGTCCCGGCATAGATGGTGCCGGCCCGCGACCAGAGCATGCGCCAGTGCCAGTGCCCGTTATCGACCGCGTGCTCGCCGGCCCAGACCGCGCCGCGGGGGCCCTGGAGGTCGACCGCGAGACCGTAGAGCCGCTGTTCCAGCTCCGACTTGAAGAGCTTGATCATGCTCGCCTCGGAACCCGGCGCCTTGCCCTCGCGCAGCCCGGTGAGCACGCGCAGGCCGAGCAGCCGCAGGATCGTCAGGTCGATCCGGAGCTGCGCCGCCTGCTGGCGGACGCGCGGGTCGGCGGCACGTCCGCCGTCGCGCAGGCTGCCGGCCAACCGGCCGAAGTCGGCGTCGAAGGCCGACGCAGCCGCGAGCGCCCCGGTCCCGCGCTCGTAGCCGAGCACGGTGTTGGCGATGAGCCAGCCCTGCGTCGGGTGGCCCACCATGTTCGAGCGCGGGACGACGACGTCGTTGAAGAAGACCTCGCAGAACTCGGTTCCGCCGGTGATCTGGCGCAGCGGCCGGACGTCGACGCCGGGCGTGCGCATGTCGATGAGCAGGAATCCGATGCCCTTGTGCTTGGGGGCTTCGGGCTCGGTGCGCACGAGGCAGAACATCCAGTCGGCGACCTTGCCGTCGGTGGTCCAGACCTTCTGCCCGTTCACCACGTAGTCGTCGCCGCGCAGCACGGCGCTCGTGCGCAGGCTCGCGAGGTCGGACCCCGATCCGGGCTCCGAGTATCCCTGGCACCAAACCTCCTCGCCGGAGAGCATCCTGGCCAGGTAGCGCTCCTTCTGCGCCGGACTGCCGTAGTGGAGCAGGGCCGGGCCGCAGAGGCTGATGCCGAGGAGGTTGATCGTCGGCGGGGCGCCGGCGCGCACCATCTCGTCCTGCAGGAGCGCGTCATGGTGGGGCGAGGCATCGCGGCCGCCGTACTCCCGCGGCCAGGTGATGCCGATCAGGCGCGCGTCGAAGAGCTTCTTCTGCCACGTGCGCAGGCGCGGAAACTCGGCGTCGGTCACTTCGAAGGAGCCGGTGCCCGGTGGGTGGGGCCAATCCCGCGGGATCTCGCGCCCGAGGAAGTCCCGCACTTCGTCGCGGAACGCCCGGTCCTCGTCGTTCAGGGTGATCTCCATGCCGGCAGGACTAGCGCAGCCCTCCCGTCGTGGCGAGTCGTCGGGCATCCCTGGCGCGGCTCGCGCCGCTCGCGTGTCCGCGGCCGGTCCGCTAGCGGGAGGTCTTTCGCAATCAGCCCGCCGCCGGGCGGCGCGGGAGGAGTCGATCATGCGCGAAGTGTTCATCGTCGAGGCCGTTCGCAGTCCGATCGGACGCCGCAAGGGCGGCCTGGCCGGGCTTCATCCCGCGGACCTCCTCGGGGCCGTGCAGCGCGCGGCCCTCGAGCGGTCGGGAATCAACCCCGGTGCGGTCGGGCAGGTGATCGGCGGCTGCGTCTCGCAGGTCGGCGAGCAGTCCTTCAATCTGGCGCGCGTCGCCTGGTTGGGGCAGGGCTTCCCGATGCAGGTCGCGGCGACCACGGTCGACAGCCAATGCGGCTCGTCGCAACAGGCGACCTCGCTCGCGGCGGGGATGATCGGCGCGGGCATCGAGGACGTGGTGCTGGCCTGCGGCATCGAGATGATGACCCGGGTGCCGCTCGGCACGAACATGAAGGTTGGATCGCCGCTCTCGCCGGGCTATCTCGCGCACTTCGAGCCGACCTCGCAGTTCCAGGGCGCGGAGATGATCGCGAAGGAATACGGCATCGGCCGCGAGGACACCGATCGCTTCGGGTTGCGCAGCCAGCAGTCCGCCCGTCGCGCCTGGGACGAGCAACGCTTCGACCGCGAGATCGTGCCGGTCGCGGCCCCCGTGCTCGACGCGGAAGGCAAGCCGACCGGCGAGAGCCGCGCGGTCGCGCGGGACGAAGGGCTGCGCGAGACCTCGCTCGAGAAACTCGCCACCCTCGCCCCGATCGTCCCCGACGGGATCCACACCGCGGGCACCTCCTCCCAGGTCTCCGACGGCGCCTCGGCCGTGCTGCTCGCTTCCCCGGAGCGGGCGAAGGCACTCGGGCTACGCCCGCGTGCGCGCATCGTAGCGACGACGCTCGTCGGGGTGGACCCGGTGACGATGCTCAAGGGGCCGATCCCGGCCAGCCGGAAGGTTCTCGCGCAGGCGGGGCTCTCGATCGACCAGATCGACACCTTCGAGGTGAACGAAGCCTTCGCCTCGGTCGTCCTCGCCTGGGAGAAGGATCTCCGCCCGAACCCGGAGCGGGTGAATCCCAACGGCGGCGCGATCGCCCTCGGGCATCCGACCGGGAGCACCGGGGCCCGCCTGCTGACGACCGCGCTCCACGAACTGGAGCGGACCGGCGGTCGCTACGGGCTGATCGCGATGTGCTGCGGCGGGGGGCTTGGCACCGGAACCATCATCGAGAGGCTCTGAACCGCCGCACCGAGCGAAGTGGCGAAGCGCCCCGTCGAATCCGTCGACGGGGCGCTTCGCGGATCCGAATCAGAACTGGCCGAGAGGCCGCCCGAAGTCGAGACCGCCGAGATTCTGCAGGAGCGGCGCCCTGCGGCGGACGACCCTGCGGGCGACCGCGCGCTTCACCACCGCGCCGATGACGGCGCGTTTGACCGCGCGGCGCACGACCGCGCGCTTCACCACGCGGCGGACGACGGCGCGCTTGACCGCGCCACGAACGACCGCACGGCGCACCGCGCGACGGACAACCGCGCGACGAACGACCTTGCGGACGACCGCGCGACGTACCGCCTTGCGCACCACGCGCCGCACGACGGTCCGCTTGACCGCCGAGCGGACGACCGCGCGCTTGACCGCGCGGCGCACGACGCGCCGGGCGACCGCCTTGCGGACCACACGGCGGGTCGCTGCCTTGCGGACGACGCGCTGAACGACGGCCTTGCGCACGACACGCTTCGCCACCGCCTTGCGCACGACGCGCTTCACCGCGGCCACGCGCACGGCCTTCACCGCGATCTTGCGGGCGACCGCCTTGCGCGTCGCCGTACGGCGCACCGCACGCTTTGCGACCAACTTCGCCACCGCCACGACCCGGCGACGACCCGCCGGTCGGCGAACCTTCGCCACGGTGACTTCCGGAACTGCCCCCACCACCCTCTTGACCACCCGCCTGCGGGCAGCCGTCTTCCTCACAGCCATCAATCCCCTCCTCCTTGCCGCCGGGAGTACGTGCACCCTTCGCGCACGTCGAAGGCCCCGGCATTCACTAATGCCGTTTTACCACGAATGGAATATTATGGAAGCGAAATCATGCGCTTTCCCCACGAAATTGTCGTGAACGTCTTTGTGGTGCGCCGAGCGGGGGCGGCCAATGCTGCATCGGTAAGCGTCGTCGCGCCTTCCGGGTGATGCGAGCGAGCGCCGTCGACTCCGTTTCGGAGCGCGCACGCGTTCGTTCTTCCGTCCCGTGACCGGATGCGTTGTGCAGCTGGCGGGGCTGTGGTTTCCTGCGCGCCGATGATGGCTCCGATGGAGCGATCCGAGCTGCTGCGGGCGGCCCGGGACGCGGTTCTGCCGCTGCGCGACCGGCTGCCGTCCGCCGCGGCGGCCCTCGACGTCCTGCAGCGGGACCTCCTGCCGCGCTCCGCGGGTGGTGACGCTTACCTGGTCGCCGGGATCGTCGGACCGAACAACGCCGGTAAGTCGGCGCTGTTCAACGCGCTCGCCGGCCGGCTGTTGAGCCCGTCCCTGCCGACCGGTGGGGCGACTCGCCGGCTGGTGGGGGTGCTCCACCCCGAACTGCTCGCGGAGCTGCGCGCCGAGCCGACGCTGGCCCGATTTCGGCTCGAGCCGCTCGGGGCGGCCGGGAGCGGGGCACCGCTCGATCGGGCGGTCGATCCGGCGACCCTGCTCTACGCGGAGGAGCCGGGCCTGCCGCGCGGTCTCATGCTCATCGACACGCCCGACTTCGACAGCATCCTCGAGGACAACCGGCTGGCCAGCGAGTCCCTGTTGACCGTCGCCGACCTGGTCGTCGCGGTGGTCACGCGGCACTCCTACCAGAACAAGGCGGTGGTGACGTTCCTCGAGCGCTGGCTGCAGCACGGTCGTCCGTGGATGCTGGTCTACAACGAGGCCAGCGACGCGGACGTCGCCCGTGCCCATACCGAGAAGCTCGCAGCCGACGTCGGGACGAGCCCGATCGCATCCTTCTGGGCGCCGCACAGTCTCGAGGTCCAGAAGGGGACGGCGCCGCTCGCGCCGGTCGCGATCGACGGCGGCCGCCCGCTGCGCGAGGTGCTGTTCGACGTCGACGAGATCGCCTTCGTGAAGAAGCAGGCCGTCGACGCGGCGATGGCGCGACTCGACGACGCGCTGCGCGACACCGGCAGCGCGCTCGCCGGCGACTCGCAGCGCGCCGGTGCGGTCCTGCAGGCGGCCGAGGCCCGTGGCGTCGAGTCCGGGATGCGCATCGCCTCTGCAGCCATGCCGGCCCGGCCCTTCGTCGACGCTTTCCGCGCGGTGCTCGACCGGCGCAGCAACCCGCTCAGCCGCAGTTGGCGGACGACCCTGCGGCGGATCCGGCTCGGCATCGAGAGCGTGCCGGCAGTGCTCCGTGGCGCGCCGCATCCCAAGCAGGAACAGCCGGCTGCCACGCTGGGAACGATCGAACGCGACGAACTCCGCAAGGCCTGGCCGTCGTTCTGGGAAGAGGTGGCGCGCGACCTCGGCCGGGAGGCGCGCCATCCCGCCCGCCAGGGGGCCTCGCCCGACGTGGCGGCCTCGCTCGACCGAGACCTCGACGACGGCCGCCGCGCCTCGGCCGAGGCCGCTGCGCTCGATGGGCTCTCGATGCGGGATTCCGACGTCGCCGAGTTCCAGCGCGCCTGCGAGCAACTGGTCGAGAAGGCGATCGAGGACCGCGGCTTCGACATCGACATCCAGGCCGCGGCCGACCTCGCGACCCTCGTTCCGATCGCCCTCGCGGCGGCGGTCATTGTCAGTACCGGCGGCTTCGGCTCCGATCTCGCGGCCGTCGGCGGCGGGTTCCTGGGGACGGTGCTGTTCGAGAAGTACGCACACGTGCTGGGCTCGGGCATCATGTCCGAAGCCCGCCGCCGCTGGACCGAGGTGCGTGGCCGGCAACTCGCCCACACGCTGGTGGATGGGGCGCTCCCGGAGACGGCCTCCCGGATCCGGGAGCGGCTCGTGGAGGACGGTCGGATCGCCTCCGGACTGCAGGACCTGCGCGTCGCCTTGCGCGCCTGAGGGGATCGGGTGAAAGCCTTCTCGGACGACGGTACGACCCGCCTGCGCGCGACCCTGGAAGGACTGCGCGCGCGGCTGCGCGAGAACGTGGGCGAGGTCGCGGTCCTGCGCGCCGTCGAGCGGCGCCGCCCCGAGATCGACCGCCTGCTTCTCGATCTCGACCGGCAGGTCGAGCGCGTCCACCGGGCCGCGGTAATCACGCTCGTCGGTTCGACGGGAGCGGGCAAGTCCACGCTGCTGAACGCGCTCGCAGGCAGGCGCATCGCGCAGGAGGGCGTGAACCGCCCGACCACGCGCGAGCCGGTCGTCTATGCCCCCGAGGACGCCGACCTCGGCGAACTCGTCGAGGGCGTGGGCGGAACCGGACCCGACGCTCCGGGCGTGGCAGTCGCCCGCTACGACGCATCGAGTGGACCCTGGACCGCCCAGGTGCTGGTCGACGCCCCCGACATGAACAGCATCGACGAGCGCAACCGGGCGACCGTGACGGCGCTCGCCGAGCGCAGCGACGTGCTGGTCGTGGTCCTGCACCACCAGTCGGTCCTCGAGGAGGCCTCGGTGTCCTTCCTCGACGCGTTCGCGGGTCGTCGCCACATGATCTTTGTCCTGAACCGCAGCGACGAACTCACCCCGGAATCCCGCGACGCGATCCTCGAACAGATCCGCGGCATGGCCGCGGGCCGATGGCGCGCCCCCGACGCGCCGGTGCTGGCGATCAGCGCGCGCACGGCCCAGTCGCAGCCGCGTTCCGAGGGTTGGGCCGAGTTCTGCCAGGCCCTCCAGCACCTGGTCCAAGACGGCGTCATCAGCGGTGTCCGGCGGCTGAACGCCCTCGGTACGGCGACACGGCTCGGGACGGTCTTCGACGAGGTGCGCCGCGAGGCCGCTCCCGACCTCGAGGCGCTGCCGCAGGATGCGAGCGACGGCTTCGATCGCCTCGGCGAGCGCTGCGCCGAGGAGGTCGGCGAGCGCCTCGCGCTGCGCCGCGCCGACGTCTGCGAGTTGCTCTGGGCCGAGGCCTCGCGCCGCTGGGACGGCCCGGGCGGCTGGGCGATCCGCACCGGGGGCCTCGCCTCGCTCGGCCTCGGTGCGAGCGCGGTACTCGCCACCCGCAACCCGCTGGCCGCCGCCGGCACTGCCGCCGGTGCGCTCGCCGCCGAGCAGGTGCAGCGCTCGTGGCGGGAGCAGCGTCTCGGGGATGCCGGAACGCTGTTGCCGACCCCGGGCGAGTTCGCCTCCTGGCATGCCGACTCCCTGTCGCAGGCGCGGGTGCGGGCGGGTCGCCTGGCCCGCTCGCCCGAGGCACTCGGGATGCCCGATGCGGAGCAGGGGCGCACGGCTGCGGGCGGTGCGGTCGCGGAGGCCTGGTCGCGACTGGTCGGACGCGACCTGCCGGCTGCCGCCGAGCACGGCCTGCTGCGCAGATTCGGCTGGCTGCTCGACCTGCCGGTCTACGCGCTCGGCGCATGGGTCCTCTGGAAGGTCGCCGAGGGTTTTCTCGAGCAACGCTACGCCGGCTTCGACTTCCTGCTGAGCGCGGCCCTGCTGCTCGCGGCCTATCTCTTCGCGCTGCGGTTCGTGGTCCGACGCGGTCTGGCCCGCCGGGCGCGCGGCTTGCTCGCCGGCGTGATCGAGAACGCGCGCGGCGCACTCGGGCACGCGGCCGTCGAGGCGAGGGAGCGCGTGCACCAGGCGACCGGCCGAATCGCGTCGGCGCTCGACGAACTCGCCGGCCTGGAAGACGCCTGGCGGGCGGAACTCGCCCGCTGACGAAAGAGCCATGACCCGGGATCCCGGAGCACGACCGGCCTCGCGTCGCCGCACCAGTCGGCGACGGCTCGATCGCGTCGCCGCACCGCTGCTGGCCATGGCTTCGCTCGCGCTCGTCGTGCTCGGCGGCGAGTTCGCCCTGCGCCTGCTGCTCGGTCGCGACGGCATCGCGGGCCTGCCACGCGCCTTCGTCGACGCGGCGGGCGAGCGGAAGTTGCAGTGGCGGGCGCGGCGTGCCGCAGCCAGCGGCGACCCCTACGGATTCGACGAGCCGGACCCCGAACTCGGCTGGCGCCTGCGCCCGCGGGCCGACGTACGAAGCGTCAAACCCGGCTCCTACAACGTCGCCGTCCGCGCGAACGAGCAGGGGCTGCGCGGCGCGGCGCCGGTACCGCCGGAGCATCCACCGGGCGTCCTGCGCATCGCCGTCTTCGGCGACTCGCAGACCTTCGGCGAAGGGGTGGAGGACGACCAGACGTTCAGCGCCCTGCTCGGTCGAGGGTTGCCCGGCGTCGAGGTCCTCAACTTCGGAGTGCACGGCTACGGCACCGACCAGATGCTGCTGCGCTACGAGGTCGACGGCCGTCGCTTCCGGCCCGACGTGGTGGTCCTCGCGTTCGCCTGGTTTCACGCCGACCGCAACTCGACCGACTTCAGCTTCTATGCGAAGCCCCGCTTCGAACTCGATGCGAACGGGGAACTCCGCCGCGCCAACGGGCCGATCGAGTCGCCGGAGCGGTTCGCGCTCGCGCCCGCCGCGGCCGACGAGGGCCCGTCGCCGCTGGCCGACCGCAGCGTGCTCGCACGCTGGCTCTGGCAACGCGTCCGCAACCTGCGCGCCCGCGCCGAGCTGCGGACGACCGGCCGCGCCTGGCAGCTCACGCGGGCTCTCGTCGAACGCTTCGCCGCCGAGGTGCGTGACGACGGGGCCCGCTTCGTCCTCGTGGACATCGATGACGACCGACCCGAGGCTAGCGCCGAACTGCGGCGGCTGGCCGGCATCCTCGGCGTCGACTTCGTCGAGATCGGACCGCTCGTGCGCGCCGCCGAACGGGGAGGGGACACGCTTCGGCTTCCCGGCGACCGGCACTGGAACCCGGCCGGACACGCGCTCGTCGCCGCCGAACTGCGGCGACGCCTCTGCGGGGGGGCGGGCGCGGAGGTCTGCGGCGCGAAGGCGGCCCCGGCTCCACCCGCGCTCGCGGCCCCGCCGGTGCAAGCGCCGGACGCGGCGCGCTGACGCCCCGGCCGGGTTCCCGACTTCCGACCGATCGGGCACTCGCCCCGGTCCCGGCTTGCCGGTCGACGCCCGGCCCGCCATGGTGCAGGCGATGGCCAGCGAGCGAGATCCCCGGGTGCTCGATTCCGCGTTGCTCGACCGCGTGTCGGCCGAGGCGCGCAACTCGCCGCGTGGACGGCGCAACTTCAACCTGCACCTCGCCGACGGCGACCCGTGTCACCGGCTGATGAACGCGATCGAACCGGGATCGTACGTCGCTCCGCATCGCCACCTCGATGCGGCGAAGGACGAGACCATCGTCGTCCTGCGCGGTCGCCTGATCGTCGTCGTCTTCGACGACGAAGGGCGCGAGACCTCTCGGGTGGCGCTCGCGGCGGGAGGCGACCTCTTCGGGGTCGACGTTCCGCACGGTACTTTCCACACGCTCTGGGCGCTCGACCCCGGGACGGTGTTCTTCGAGTCGAAAGCGGGTCCCTATTTGCCGATGGCAGAGGCTGAACGCGCCCTCTGGGCGCCGGCCGAAGGGAACGCCGGCGCCGCGGATTGGCTGCGCCGCCTCGCGGGCAGCGCCTCGCTCGGGGAAGCCTGAGAGAGGCCCGGTCTCAGCGCGGACGCGCCACGATCGACCAGACACCCCCCAAAGCGCGTCCGACGAGGAAGCCTTGGCCACCGGGTGCGGACTCGGTGCGCACGTCGGAGAGGCCGGTCGCCTCGATCGCCGGGGCACCGTGCTTGGCGGCCGGGTAGAAGGCGACCAGTTCGGCACCGCGTGGGGCCGCCTCGCCGCTCGCGGCAAATTCGCCCGTCCGGTCGTCGTAGGTCGCCTGTCCGATCCGCCCGGGCGCGGCGCGCAGGTAGCCGCGCGTCAGGTCGTCCACCAGATCGGTGCGTTCGCCGAGGATCGCGTTCGTGCGGCAGTCGACCTCGAACTCGCCCCACACCCCGGGAATCTCGCCATTGAGGATCGGTCCCGACTTGTGCGGGTCCCCGCAGGATTCGCGCCAAGTCCAGATCGTTGCCCCGGCGTGGAAGCGGTCCTGCAGCGCCTGGTGCGAAAGAAAGTAGCCGTCGGTGGGATCCGATGCCCGCTCCGGCCCCGCTCCCCACTCGCCGGAGAAGATCGGCGCACCGCCGAACGCGCGTGCCTCCTCGACGGCGATCTCGAAGGCGGAGGCCGAGATCGGGCCGCCGGTGAAACCGCCGGTGTAGAGGTGCGGCGCGTAGACGACGTCGGCGTCGTGCGGGAAGTCGGGAGGCGCGCCGCGACCATTGGACGACCACAGCGCCGAGGGCTCGAAAAACACCAGGTGGCGACCCTTGCCGGCCGCGTCCTCGGCCGCGCGGATCGCCGTGATCGCCTCGCCGTACATCGCCGACATCTGGCGCTGCTCGGTGTCGCCGAAGGCGTTGGGCTCGTTCATCAGGTCGAAGCCCGCGACCTCGGGACGGCCGGCCCAGCGTGCGGCGAGGTGGGCGAGCATGCGGGCGTAGCGCGTGCGGACGCCGACACCGCCCGGTCCGGGAGCATCCGCCCAGAAGTTTGTCCAGGCGGCGCGGACCGCGGGACTCGTCTCGCGGATTCCCGCGACTGCGCAGCGTGCGGCGCCGCCGTCGAGCGTCGCCCACGCGGGGGCCCCGTCCCAGCCGATGGCCGGGCGCGAACCGGCGGGGCAGGTCGCACCGGGCGCGGCGGCGAGGGTCGCGCTCCAGGCGTCCTGGTGCAGGTCGATCACCGAGTAGATCCCGCGGGCGGCGAGTTCGCGCACGGCCCCGTCGACCTCGTCGAGATAGACCTCGTCGTACGCGCCCGGTGCCGGTTCGACCCGCGACCAGGCGACGAGCAGGCGCACCGCGTTCCAGCCGATTTCCGACATGCGATCGGCATCGGCGCCGGTGAACGGGAACACGGTCGGGAAGTCGATGCCCTTCCAGTAGTCGTTGTAGGCGTTCACGTTGGCGCCGCGCAGCAGAACTTCGCGGCCCTCCGCGTCGACGACCCGCCCGCCGGCGACCGGATCGGGTTCCGCGTGCAGGGCGACGAGACGCGTCGCGACGGGGGCCGTGGCGCTGCCCGAGGTCTCGCCGCAGCCGTTCGACAGGATCGCGAGCGCGCCGGCGAGCAGCAGGGCCGAGGTGCGCGCGAGGCCGGGCCGGCAAGGCCGCTTCGTCTCCGGGGTCGCAGTGTGCATGGCCGTCACCTTTCGCTTCGTCTTCAGTCGATCATCGCCACCGCCTCGACCTCGACCAGCAGCTCGGGGATGGCGAGGGCGGAGACGACGACGTAGGTGCTCGCGGGGTACTCGCCCGCGGTGAAGTGGCGCAGCCGCGCCGCCGCGACGGCCGGTCGGTGGGCGGGGTCGGTCACGTAGACGTTGAGTTTCACGACGTCGCTCATCGAGCCGCCGCACGCCGCGACCACGGTCGTGAGGTTCTTGAAGACCTGCTCGGTCTGGGCTTCGGCATCCCCCTTGCCCACGACCTGGCCGCGTTCGTCGAGGGCGACCTGCCCGGAGACGAAGACCGGCGTCCCGGTCTTCTTGACGGCGTAGGAATAGCCGGTCGGCGGCGCCATGTTCGGCGGGTTCACGATCGTCTTGGGCATGTCTCCTCCGTCGCCGGCGGGAAGGGGGGGCCGGTCGAGGCTCCGGTCGTAGCACCGGCCCGGGGCTTCGGTCAGCCCGGAAAGATCGCCGGGGCCGGGCAGCGAGGCCCCCCGCGGCGGGCTGTCTTCCGCCATGTCGCGAACTTGCGGAATGAACCGTTGACATTCAGCGACCCAAACCGTAGTCCGTGAGGCGTTTCCCCGGACATACCTTATGAAATTAGGAACCAGCGACGGGCTGGACCTGGATTTCACCGATCTCCAGATCCTCCAGACCCTGCAGCAGGACTGCAAGATCTCGCTCGCCCGCATCGGCGAGCAGGTGGGCCTTTCCGCGCCTTCGGTCATCGAGCGGATCAAGAAACTCGAGCAGGTCGGTGTGATTCGCGGCTACCATGCGCTGCTCGACTCGCGTCACCTCGGACTCGACGTGACGGCCTTCATCGGCGTGATGGTCGATCACCCGCGCGGCCTGGCCGATTTCGAGGAGCGCGTCGCCTCTCTCGAGGGCGTTCTCGAGTGCCACCACGTCACCGGGCAGCACACCCTGCTGCTCAAGGTGAAGACGGAGAGCACGTCGACGCTCGAGCAACTCATCAGCCGCATCCGCGGCATTCCGGGTGTTGCGCGGACCGAGACGATGGTCGTGCTCTCGACCCACTGCGAGCGCACGCAGGTGCCGATGGAGGAACTCCTCGCGGCGACGGCGGGCACGGAGTCCCCGCGGCGGCGCTCCTCGCGAATGGCCTCCGACAGGAGGTTCGCGACCGCATCGAAGACCTGAACGGCGGCTAGCCGTGCGAAGGAACCCGTCACCCGATCCACGGGCGGCTCAAGCGAGGCAGGACATGCAAGCGAACGAACAACCGACCCGCGAGATCGAGGCCGTGGCGGCGCGCCGCGAGGCGCGCGCGGCGGCCGAGCGCGATGGACTCTACCGAGGCTGCACGGAGCACGACGCCTGCGGCGTCGGATTCGTCGCCCAGATGAAGGGCGTGCGCTCCCACGACATCGTCGAGAAGGGGCTCAAGATCCTCGAGAACCTGACGCACCGGGGTGCCTGCGGCTGCGATCCCCTGACCGGAGACGGGGCCGGCATCCTCATGCAGATGCCGCACGAATTCCTCGCGGCGGAGTGCGCGCGGGTCGGTCTCGAACTCCCGCGGGAGGGCATGTACGGCGCGGGGCTCGTCTTCCTGCCGACTGACATCCGGGAGCAGAACCACTGCCTCGAAATCGTCGAGAAGATCGTGCGAGAAGAGCGCCAGCGCTTCATCGGCTGGCGCGAGGTGCCGGTCGACCCGTCGGTCACCGGGCCGGTCGCCCGCGAGACGATGCCGTCGATCAAGATGCTCCTGGTCGGGGCCGGTCCCGGCGTCGCCGATCAGGCGACCCTCGAGCGCAAGCTCTTCGTCATCCGCAAGCGCGCCGAGCATGCGATACGCGCTTCCAGCCTCGCCGACACCGAGACCTTCTACGTCGCGAGCCTGTCGTCGCGCACGGTGGTCTACAAGGGCCTGCTGCTCCCGGACCAGATGGCGTCCTTCTTCGCCGACCTGCGCGACCCGCGGATGAAGACCGCGATCGCGCTCGTCCACCAGCGGTTCAGCACGAACACCTTCCCGTCCTGGGATCGCGCCCATCCCTACCGCTTCATCGCCCACAACGGCGAGATCAACACGCTGCGCGGCAACGAGAACTGGATGCACGCCCGCGAGCGCATGTTCTCCTCGCCGGTCTTCGGCGACGACATCGAGAAGATCCTGCCGATCGTGGACGAGGCTTCGAGCGACTCGGGCAAGTTCGACAACTCGCTCGAACTCCTGGTGCAGACCGGGCGCTCGCTTCCGCACGCGGTCATGATGATGATCCCCGAGGCCTGGCAGAAGCACGAGTCGATGAGCGACACGAAAAAGGCCTTCTACGAGTACCACGCCTGCCTCATGGAGCCCTGGGACGGCCCGGCCTCGATCGCCTTCACCGACGGTACCGTCGTCGGCGCGATCCTCGACCGCAACGGCCTGCGCCCTTCGCGCTACGTCGTGACCCGGGACGGTCTCGTCGTCATGGCTTCGGAGGTCGGCGTGCTCGATCTCCCGCCCGGGGACATCGTCCAGAAGAACCGGCTCCAGCCGGGGCGCATGTTCCTCGTCGACCTGGCGCAGGGACGGATCGTGGACGACGAGGAGATCAAGGAGGGCATGGCGGCGCGCGAGCCCTACCGGAAGTGGCTCGACGAGAACCTGGTGCGCCTCGACCAGCTCGACACCTCGACCGTCACGGTGCCCGGGATGCCGGCGCCCACGGACCTGCGCCGGCTCCAGCAGGCCTTCGGGTACACGCTCGAGGACCTGCGCTTCCTCATGGGGCCGATGGCCGTCGACGGCCAGGAGGCCGTGGGCTCGATGGGCTCGGACACCCCGCTCGCGGTGCTCTCGGACCGCCCGCAACTGCTCTTCAACTATTTCAAGCAGCTCTTCGCCCAGGTGACGAATCCGCCGATCGACCCGATCCGCGAAGAACTCGTCATGTCCCTGCGGACGATGATCGGCACGGGGCGCAACCTGTTCGAGGAGACGCCGCTGCACTGCCGGCAGCTTTCTCTCGAGTCGCCGATCCTGCGCGACGAGGAGCTGGCGCGGATCCGCACCAACCGCCACGAGGGCCTGCGCGCCGAGACCGTCCCGACGCTCTACCCCGCGTCCGGCGGGGCCGAGGCGCTCGAAAAGGCAATCGACGATCTCTGCCGCTCGGCTTCCGCGGCGGTGGCCCGGGGGGCGGCGATCCTGATCCTGTCCGACCGCGGCGTGGACGAGCGTCGCGCGGCGATCCCGAGCCTGCTTGCCGTCGCGGCGGTTCACCACCACCTGATCCGCGAGGGCAGCCGGACCCGCTGCGGGATCGTGCTCGAGTCGGCCGAGCCGCGCGAGGTGCACCACTTCGCGCTGCTGGCGGGATACGGCGCCGGGGCGGTGAACCCGTACCTGGCGTTTGCCTCGCTGCGCCAGCAGATCCGCGACGGTCTCCTGAAGAACGTGCCCGAGGAGGAGGCGATCGCCCATTTCGTGAAGGCGGTCGACAAGGGGCTCCTCAAGGTGATGAGCAAGATGGGGATCTCGACGCTGCAGAGCTACCGCGGCGCGCAGATCTTCGAGGCAATCGGCCTCTCCACGAAGCTGGTCGAGCGCTACTTCACATGGACGGCGTCGCGCCTCGAGGGCATCGGTCTCGCCGAGATCGCCTCGGAAACCGCGCTGCGCCATCGCTACGCCTTCGACGTCGCACCGGAGCAGGGCGACGAACTCGATCCAGGTGGCCAGTACCAGTACCGGCGGCGCGGCGAGTACCACATGTACAACCCCGAGACGATCGCCCACCTGCAGCACGCGGTGCGCAAGGGCGACTACGGGCTCTTCCGGAAGTACACCGAGATGCAGAACGGCTACGACCGCCACCTCTGCACGCTTCGCGGCTTGCTGCGCTTCCGCAAGGGCCATCCGGTGCCGATCGAGGAGGTCGAGCCCGCCTCCGAGATCGTGAAGCGCTTCAAGACCGGCGCGATGTCGCTCGGCTCGATCAGCCGCGAGGCGCACGAGAACCTCGCGATCGCGATGAACCGCCTCGGCGGCCGTTCGAACACCGGCGAGGGCGGCGAGGACGCCGTCCGCTACCAACGCGACCCCAATGGTGACTCGCGCCGCAGCTCGATCAAGCAGGTGGCCTCGGGGCGGTTCGGCGTGACCAGCCACTACCTGGTGAACGCCGACGAACTGCAGATCAAGATGGCGCAGGGCGCCAAGCCCGGCGAGGGCGGCCAGCTACCGGGCCACAAGGTCGACGACTACATCGCGAAGATCCGCTACTCGACGCCGGGTGTCGGCCTGATCTCGCCGCCACCGCACCACGACATCTACTCGATCGAGGACCTCTCGCAGCTGATCCACGATCTCAAGAACGCGAACGACCGGGCGCGGATCAGCGTAAAGCTGGTCGCCGAGGTCGGCGTCGGCACGGTCGCCGCCGGCGTGTCCAAGGCGAAGGCCGACGTCGTCCTCATCAGCGGCGACTCCGGCGGGACCGGCGCGTCGCCGCTCAGCTCGATCAAGCATGCGGGCATCCCCTGGGAACTCGGTCTCGCCGAGACCCAGCAGGTGCTCGTCATGAACGACCTGCGCAGCCGGATCCGGGTCGAGACCGACGGCCAGTTGAAGACCGGCCGCGACGTCGCGATCGCGGCCCTGCTCGGTGCCGAGGAGTTCGGCTTCGCGACCGCGGCGCTCGTCGCCTCAGGCTGCGTCATGATGCGGGTCTGTCACCTCAACACCTGCCCGGTCGGGATCGCGACCCAGGACCCGGTGCTCCGCAAGAAGTTCGCCGGCACCCCGGAGCACGTGGTCCGGCTCATGACGTTCATCGCGGAGGAGCTGCGGGAGATCATGGCCGAACTCGGCTTCCGCAAGGTCGAGGACATGGTCGGTCGGGTCGAGAGACTCGACGCGGCCGAGGCGATCGACCACTGGAAGGCGCGAGGCATCGACTTGACCCAGCTGCTCCACAAGCCGGTCGTTCCGGAGGGCTTCGCCATCCGCTGCACCGGCTCGCAGGACCACGGACTTGCCAAGGCGCTCGACAACGAGCTCATCGAACTCTCGCGTGACGCACTCGAGCAGAAGAAGCCGGTCGAGTTCTCGCTGCCCATTCGCAACGTGAACCGGACCGTCTGCACGATGCTCTCGGCCGAGATCTCGCGCCGCCACGGCGAGTCCGGGCTTCCGCCGGAGACGATCCGCATCCATTTCCGGGGCTCGGCCGGGCAGAGCTTCGGGGCGTTCCTCGCCAACGGCATCGCGGCGACGCTCGAGGGCGACGCGAACGACTACTTCGGCAAGGGCATGTCGGGCGGCCGCATCGTCGCCTTCCCGCCTCGCGAGGCCACGTTCGTGCCCGAGGAGAACATCATCGTCGGTAACGTCTCGCTCTACGGTGCGACCGGCGGCGAGGTGTTCCTGCGCGGCACCGCGGGCGAGCGCTTCTGCGTCCGCAACAGCGGCGTCACCGCGGTCGTCGAGGGTATCGGCGACCACGGCTGCGAGTACATGACGCGGGGCCTCGTCGTCGTGCTCGGTGCGACCGGCCGCAATTTCGCGGCCGGCATGAGCGGCGGCCTCGCCTACGTACTCGACGCCGACGGCACGTTCGCCTCGCGCTGCAATCCCGGCATGGTCGAGCTCGAGAAGCCGTCGGCCGCGGATTTCGAGGTCGTCCACGGCCTGGTCCGCCGCCACTTCGACTACACCCAGAGTTCCGTCGCCTGGCGCCTTCTGTCCGGGTGGAACCGGCACTCCGCGGATTTCGTGAAGGTGATCCCGACCGAGTACCGCAAGGTCCTCGCGAAGGCCCAGAGCGGCGCCGCCTAACCTGAGAGCAACCGAACATGGGAAAGATCACCGGATTCCTCGAGATCGAACGCCATCTCCCGTCGCGCCGGCCGGTCGAGGAGAGGCTCAAGGACTGGCGCGAGTTCGACGAAAAGCTGCCCGAGCCCGAATTGCGCGACCAGGGCGCGCGCTGCATGGACTGCGGCATTCCGTTCTGCCACCAGGGCTGCCCGCTCGGGAACCTGATCCCGGAGTGGAACGACCTCGTCTACCGCGACCGCTGGCGGGACGCGATCGACCGCCTGCACTCGACGAATAACTTCCCCGAGTTCACCGGCCGCATCTGCCCGGCACCCTGCGAGGAGGCGTGCGTCCTGAGCATCAGCGACAGCCCGGTCACGATCAAGCAGGTCGAGAAGCAGATCATCGAGCATGCGTGGAAGGAGGGCTGGGTCGTGCCGCGCCCGCCCTTGCGCAAGACCGGCAAGAAGGTCGCGGTCGTGGGCTCGGGCCCCGCGGGGCTCGCCTGCGCCCAGCAGCTCGCCCGCGCCGGCCATGACGTGACCCTCTTCGAGCGCGCCGACCGGATCGGCGGGCTGCTGCGCTACGGGATCCCCGACTTCAAGATGGAGAAGCACCTGATCGACCGCCGCATGGCGCAGATGGAGGCCGAGGGGGTCACGTTCCGGCCCGGCACCAACGTCGGAACCGACATCTCCGCGGCCGACCTGCGCCGGCTCTTCGACGCCACAGTCCTCGCCGGCGGCTCGACGACGCCGCGCGATCTCGCGGTGCCCGGCCGCGAACTCGCGGGCATCCACTTCGCGATGGACTTCCTGCCCATGCAGAACAAGACGGTGGCGGGCGACGCCGTGCCCGACCGGATCCTCGCGACGGGCAAGCGGGTGGTGATCCTGGGCGGCGGCGACACCGGCTCGGACTGCCTGGGAACCTCGAACCGGCACGGTGCGCTCTCGGTCCACCAGTTCGAGTTGCTGCCGATGCCGCCGAGCGCGCGCACCGAGGACGTCGCCCCCTGGCCTTACTGGCCGATGACGCTGCGGACATCCTCGTCGCACGAGGAGGGCGTCGTGCGCGACTGGAGCGTGAACACCAGGCATTTCTCGGGCGATGAGCACGGCAACGTGAAAAAGCTGCACGGTGTTCGCCTGGAGTGGCAGAAGCAGAACGGCGGGCCGCCGAGGATGGTCGAGGCGCCTGGCAGCGAGTTCGAGATCGACTGCGACCTCGTGCTGCTCGCGCTCGGCTTCGTCGGACCGGAGAAGGGCCCGCTGCTCACCGACCTCGGCCTCGAACTCGACCCGCGCGGCAACGTCCAGGCGGGTTCGAGTTACGCGACGAGCGTACCCGGCGTGTTCTCCTGCGGCGACATGCGCCGCGGCCAGTCGCTCGTGGTCTGGGCGATCTGGGAGGGCCGCGAAGCGGCTCGCGGTGTCGACACCTATCTCATGGGCGAAACCCGGCTCGCGGCGAGTCCGCTCAACTAAGCGGCTCGCAGGCGGGCAAAAAAAGAGCGCGTCCGGAAGGATCCGGACGCGCTCCGTCGAGGGGGAATGGGAATCGGGTCAGCGGCGTCCGCCGCGCCAGCCACCGCCGCCGCGCCAGCCGCCACCTTGGTAACCGGGGCCGCCGCCGCGCCAGCCGGCACCCTGGTAACGCGGGCCGCCGCCGCGCCAGCCGCCACCGCCCCAGCCGGACCGGTAACCGCCGTAGTAGCCACCGCCCCAACCCGGGCCGTAGTAGCCACCGCCCCAACCGCCGCCGATGACCACCGGGGGGGCGACGACGACCGCGCCGGCGCAGCCGTAATAGCCGCATCCGTAGCCGGGGGGCACCACCGCGACCGGCGGAACCACCACCCCGACGGCACCCGGGTAGCCGTAGCCGTAACCGTAACCCGGAACACCGGCGTTCACCGAGAACCCGACCCACGCCTGCGCCCGATCGGGAGCAGCCAGGGCCACCGAGCCGAGAACCGCGAGCGAGACCAGGAATCTTTTCATCGTCAGGAACCCTCCTGTCGCGATAAAACAGGCCCCGACCGTTGGGGTTGCGCCTCTGGGAAAAAAATCACGACACTCGATGCGGCGACTCGGCGCGGCTCTCAAGGGTCGTGCCGAGTCGCCACTTCCGGGCATCCTGCCCGGCGAAGGAGGAATCGCACATGGGTGAGATGATCGAGGTCTTACGTCCCGACGGCGGCGGCTGCCCGGCCTACGTCGCGGTCCCGCCGGCCGGGGCGGGCAGCCCCGGCTTCGTCATGATCCAGGAGTGGTGGGGCCGGTCGCGGCCGCCGACCCCGCGAAGATCCGCGTACCCTTCAGCGGCCACTTCGCCCACCGCGACGACTGGTGCACGCCGGCCGCGGTGGATTCGCTCGAGGCGGCGATGAAGGCCGGTGGCGTCGCCGCCGAGCTGTTCCGCTACGACGCGCAGCACGCCTTCATGAACGAGCGGCGACCGGAGGTCTACGACGCGGCCTGTGCCGAACTCGCGTGGCGTCGCGCGACGGCGTTTCTCGATCGCACGCTGCGCAGCTGAGAGCCCCGGGCCTCAGCGCCAGGCGAAGACCGGTTGCTCGAAGTGGGCGACGCGGGTCTCGCGCCCATGGAGTGCGACCTCGCGGAACTGGTAGACGACCGCAGCGGTCGGTGCATGTACGTCGTGGCCGGCGAGCGGGATCGAGATCACCGGCCGATCGCTCTCCGGGATCCTGCGCAGGCGGGGGATCTCGGGATGGTCGAGTTCCTCGAGGGGAATCCGGTAGGCGGCCGCGACCTCGCGCGGATCGGGAAGCAGGTCCGCCGACGCACCGGCCCAGACCACGACGGGCGTGATGACGAAGCCCGAACGCGTCGGGTAGTCGTCGAGCAGGCCGATCACGTCGCGGGGTTCGGCGTCGAGGCCGACCTCCTCGCGCAACTCGCGCAGCGCCGCGGCGACGGCATCCTCCCCGTCGTCGAGCCGCCCGCCTGGGAGGGCCCATTGTCCGCCGTGATTCGAGAGCCGCGAGGCCCTGCGGGTGAGCACGAAGCAGGCACGTCCTTGCTCGTCGTCGAGCAGTGCGATCGCGACCGCGGCCGGGGCGCGCCCCTCCGGTGCGCAGGCGACTCTCGCAAAACCGGCGAGGCGCTCGCCCATCGCGCGGCGCAGCTCCGGGGAGAGTCGGCCGGGATCCTGCGTGGCGGAGAGCATTCCGACACCGTGCCATCGCGCGGCGGCTCACGCCAGTGGTGGCGGTGCCACGACCTTGCCGGCTAAGCCACGCGCATGGCGCTGCGCATTCTGGTCGACGAGGCGGTCCCGCTGGCCGAGGCGGCCTTCGCGCGCTTCGGCGAGGTGCGACGGGCTCCCGGTCGGGCGATCGACGGTGCCGCGGTGGCCTGGGCCGACGCGCTCGTCGTCCGCTCGGTGACGCGGGTGGACGAGGCCCTGCTCGCGGGCAGCCCGGTGCGCTTCGTCGGCACGGCGACGATCGGCATCGACCACGTCGACGTCGACTTCCTCGATCGCCGCGGCATCGCGTTCGCGAGCGCACCGGGTTGCAACGCGCGTTCGGTGGCGGAATGGGTGATCGCGGCGCTGCTGGAGGTGGAGGCCGAACGCGGTCTCTCCTGGGAAGGGCGCACGCTCGGCGTCGTCGGTGTGGGCCACGTCGGATCGCTCGTCGCCCGGCTCGCGCCCGCACTCGGGCTCCGCGTCCTGTGCTGCGATCCGCCGCGGGCGCAGGCCGAGGGGGTGACGGGTTTCGTTCCCTTCGAGCAGTTGCTCGACGCGGCCGACGCGATCACGCTGCACGTGCCGCTGGTGCGAGGCGGCCCGCATCCGACGCATCACCTGGTCGGCTCGGCGGAACTCGCCCGGTTCGTCGAGCGAGCGATGCTGCTCAACTCCTCGCGCGGTCCGGTGGTGGACGGCCCGGCGCTGTTGCGCGCGCTCGCATCGGAAACACCGCCCCTCGCAGTCCTCGACGTCTGGGAGGGCGAACCCGAACCGGATCCCGCGCTCGTCGAGCGCGTGGCCTTCGGTACCCCGCACGTCGCCGGCTACTCGCTCGACGGCAAGGTGGAGGGCACGCGGATGATCGCCCGCGCGCTGGCGCACTTCCTCGGCGAGTCCTTCGAGGAGTCGACGGTCGCGCTCGAGGAAGGGCCGACCGATCTCCGGGTCGGGGGGAGTGGCCGGGCGGCGATCCGCGCCGCGGTGGCCGCCGCGGTGCCGCTGCGACGCGACGACGCGGCCCTGCGCGCGGCTTGCGCGGGCCCTGCCGTGGGCCGGGGGCAAGCCTTCGACGCACTGCGCCGCAACTACCCGCAACGCCGGGAGTTCGGGTCCTTCCGGATCCCCGGGGCCGGGATCGGTCCAGCCGAGCGGCAGGTGCTCGAGGACCTGGGTTTCGCCCGGCCCGGGACCTGAACGGGCCGCGGCGGGGAGGGGCCCTTGCGTCGGCCGACATCCCGGGTAGTTAGTCGATGAGGACTTGCCGAAGTACTGTTTGGACTTCCGAATCTTCGTTCGGACTTTTTCGCCTGCCCGGGAGGGGATGGATCATGGCACACCGATTGGTCTCTGCTGACGCGCACTTCATCGAGCCGCCCAACCTGTGGTCGGACTGGCTCCCGGCGAAGTGGCAGGGCATCGCCCCCACGCTCGTCAAGGACAGTGACGGCGGCGATGCGTGGGACTACGGTGCGGGGGAACCCTCGCCGCTGGGGATCTACGCAGCCGCCGGCAAGGACGAGCACTCGCTCAAGTGGACCGGCGTCACCTATGACACGATGCACCAGGGCTACTTCAAGGGAGAGCCGCGCCTGCTCGAGCAGGACCGCGACGGCGTCGACGCGGAGGTCATCTTCAGCAGCGGTCGCATGCTCGGCCACTTTTACCGGATGAAGGACGACGAGGCGCAGGTCGCCGGACTGCAGGCGCTCAACAACTGGATCTTCCAGGAGTTCTGCAAGCCCGATCGCAATCGACTCATCGGCCTCGCCTACATCCCCGCGATCGGCGCGGCCGCGGCCGCCGCCGAGCTCGAGCGCGTCGTGAAGATGGGGGCCAAGGGAGCGGCGATCGTCTGCTGGCCGAGCGGCAACGATCAGCTCTCGACCGCCGACGATCCGTTCTGGGCGAAGGCTCAGGATCTCGACGTCCCGATCCACATCCACGTGCGCCTCACGCAGCGTTTCTCTCCTCCGCCCAAGGCGACCGGGCAGCAGGGCGGCGACATCCCGGGTCTCGCCACCACCGGCATGCTCGACATGCCGAAGTTCATGGGCCAGATGATCATCTCCGAGGTGTTCGACCGCTTCCCGCGCCTGCAGATGGTCGGCGTCGAGGCCGGATCGGGCTGGATCCCCTACTTCCTCGAGCAACTCGACGATCGCTACTGGCGCAACCGCCGCTGGGCGAACTGCAATCTCAAGATGCAGCCCTCGGACTACTACCGCCGCAACTGGCACTCGACCTTCATGAAGGACACCTACGCGCTCGAGAATCGGCACCGGATCGGCGTCGACAACCTCATGTGGTCGACCGACTACCCGCACCACGGCACCGAGTGGCCCTATTCGCGCAAGCAGATCCGCGAGATGGCGCAGGGCGTGCCGGCCGACGAATTGCACAAGATCCTCGCCGGTAACGCGATCAAGCTCTACAAGCTCCAGTAATCGGTCGGGCCTGCGGGCGCGCGGCGACGGCTGTCGCGCCCGCAGGAATAACCACGCCGACGGTGGTCAGCGCTCCGACGACCGCCACCCCGCGCATGTCCGGACCGGCAAAGCGGGATAGCGCCTAAACCCCGGGTCGCTCGCGGCGAGACCGCACATCCAGAACTCGCTGCCGCGCCGAGTCTCGACGACGCGCACGTGGGTGCAGGAGCCGCACAGCCCGGGGTCGGGGCCCGTCCGCGCCCCGGTTGCACGGGAAGCGGGGACCGAATCGTCGGCGTCGCGGTCGGGCACCCTTGGATCTTCCCGCAGGGCGGCCGTTGTGCAAGGCCCGGGTGAATCATCCCGGGCCGCCCCAGAATCGCCCTAACGAATCCGGCCCCGGGAGGGTCTTCCGTTGCGAGTGCGACCCGCACTCCCCCGGACACTCGACTACGTCGGCGGCGGAGTCGGGAGCACTTTGGCGGGCACGTGAACCTCGCCGTGGGATACCACTACCATGCAGCCACGGGCTGCTCTCGAAAGATCGAGAAAGGTGACGGCCATGCGGCGCTGATCGGCTTCGCCATCGACGGATACGCGATGCACGCGATGTCGGAAGGTGACGGCACGACGCCGACGGATCTCGACGACTGTCGCGGCCATCGCGACGCGACCCGCGGGTATCACTACCATGTCGCTGGCGCCGGCGAGAACCTGTTCATCGGTTGCCTGCATGGCGAGACCGCCGTGCGGGGCGCAGGTGGAGTAGAGCCCGTCCCCGGCGGGGACGACCCCACCCCGTGCGTCGCCGGACAGACTTCCTCCTGCTGCGGCGACGGCACCTGTGATGGACCCGAGACGGCCGCCAACTGCACCGCTGATTGTCGCTGAGATTCCGGGGACGGTGGGGGCGCCTTGGTCGGGCCGGCGCGCGCGAGGTCCGCGGTCCCGACCCGCGGCACCGCCCTCGGTCTCCCCCGCCGGCAGGCCGGGGCGGACCGGCCGCCGGCCCTCGACGCCGCGCTCGGGCCCCGCGTCTCGTGGCGCGACCGCCGACGTGGCCCGCGGTCGCGCGGCGCGCTAGAGTCGGAAGTGGTTCATGGCGGATCGAATCGTTATCCGCGGGGCGCGCGAGCACAACCTGAAGAACCTCGACGTCGAGATCCCGCGCGACCGGCTGGTCGTCATCACCGGGCTCTCGGGATCGGGCAAGTCTTCGCTCGCCTTCGACACGATCTACGCCGAGGGGCAGCGCCGTTACGTCGAGTCGCTCTCGGCCTATGCGCGCCAGTTCCTCGAACAGATGCAGAAGCCCGACGTCGACTCGATCGACGGGCTCTCGCCGTCGATCTCGATCGAGCAGAAGACGACCTCGCGCAACCCGCGCTCGACGGTCGGTACCGTCACCGAGATCTACGACTATCTGCGCCTGCTCTTCGCCCGCGTCGGTACACCCCACTGCTGGCGCTGCGACCGGCCGATCGCCTCGCAGACGGTGCAGCAGATCGTCGACCGCGTCATGGGCTTTCCCGCCGGTGCTCGTCTCCACGTCTTGGCCCCGATCGTGCGCGACCGCAAGGGCGAGTACCGCAAGGAACTGCTCGACCTGCGCAAGGCGGGCTTTGCCCGGGTCCGCGTCGACGGCGAGATGCGCGATCTCGGCGAGGACATCGCGCTCAAGAAGACGCTCAAGCACACGATCGAGGTGGTCGTAGATCGCCTCGCCGTGAAGCCGGGCCTGGAGAAGCGCCTCGCCGACTCGCTCGAGACCGCCTTTCGGCATGGCGGGGACGTCGTCCTGGTCGAGGTACTCGACGAGTCGGGGCGCGGCACGACCCACCTCTTCTCCCAGAAGCTCGCCTGTCCCGATTGCGGCGTCTCCTATCCTGAACTCGCGCCGCGCATGTTCTCGTTCAACAGCCCGCACGGCGCCTGCGTCGCCTGTAACGGGCTCGGGGTGCAGCGTTCCTTCGACCCGGAGCGCGTCGTGCCCGACGAGTCCCTCTCGCTCGCGGGCGGCGCGATCGCGCCCTGGGGGCGCAAGCCCGAGGTCTGGCAACCCCTCCTCGACGCGCTGGCGCGCCACTTGCGGATCTCGCTCGACACGCCGTGGGCGGACCTGCCGCGCAAGGCGCGCGACGTTTTCCTGAATGGCACCGGGGGCGAGGTGATCGAGGTGCCCCAGCGCCGCGGTCGCAAGCTCGCGCGTCCGTTCGAGGGCGTGCTCGCGATGCTCGAGCGTCGCTACCGCGAGACCGAGTCGAACCTGCGCCGGGAGGAGATGGAGGCGTGGCAGAGCGAGCGTCCGTGTGAAGCCTGTGCGGGGGCCCGCCTCAAGCCGGAGGCGCAGACGGTCCGGCTCGGTGGCCGCTCCATCGCCCAGGTGACTGCGCTTTCGATCGGCGCCGCGCGCGAGTGGGTCGCCGCCCTCGAACTTGCACCACAGCAACTCGAGATCGCGCGACTCGTGCTGCGCGAGATCGCCGAGCGCCTCGGCTTCCTCTCCGACGTGGGACTCGACTATCTGAGCCTCGACCGTGCCGCCGGCACGCTGTCGGGTGGGGAGGGCCAGCGCATCCGGCTCGCGACGCAGATCGGGTCGTCGCTCGTCGGCGTGCTCTACGTGCTCGACGAGCCGTCGATCGGACTCCACCAGCGCGACAACCAGAGGTTGCTCGCCACGCTCGCGCGGCTGCGCGACCTCGGCAATTCGGTACTCGTGGTCGAGCACGACCGGGAAACGATGCTCGCCGCCGATCACCTGATCGACATGGGGCCGGGCGCGGGGCGGCTCGGTGGCGCCATCGTGGCGCAGGGTACTCCCGCGGAGGTCACGCGCGACCCCGCCTCGATGACTGGAGCCTACCTCGGCGGCCGGGCCGAGATCCCGGTGCCGGAGCGACGTCGACCGGGACACGGCTGGGCGATCACGGTGAGGGGGGCGCGCGAGCACAATCTGCGCAACGTCACCGCCTCGATCCCGCTCGGCACGCTGACCTGCGTGACCGGGGTCTCGGGCTCGGGCAAGTCGTCGCTGGTCGTCGACACGCTCTATGCCGGTCTGGCCCGCAAGCTGTACCGCTCGCGCGAGCCCGTCGGCGCCTGCGACGCGATCGAGGGCTTTCAGCTGATCGACAAGGTCGTCGACATCGACCAGGCGCCGATCGGTCGCACGCCGCGTTCGAATCCGGCCACCTACACCGGCCTCTTCGCGCCGATCCGCGACCTGTTCGCGCAGCTTCCCGACGCCCGCGTGCGGGGCTACGAGCCGGGGCGGTTCTCCTTCAACGTGAAGGGCGGACGATGCGAAGCCTGCACCGGCGACGGTCTCATCAAGATCGAGATGCACTTCTTGCCCGACGTCTACGTCACGTGCGAGGTGTGCGGCGGGCGGCGGTACAACCGGGAGACCCTCGAGGTGCTGTACAAGGGCAAGTCGATCGCGGATGTGCTCGACATGTCGGTCGTCGAGGCGCTCGACTTCCTCCAGGCGGTTCCGGCCTGCCGGGTGAAGCTCGAGACCCTGCGCGACGTCGGCCTGGACTACGTGCACCTCGGCCAGTCGGCGACGACGCTGTCGGGCGGGGAGGCCCAGCGCATCAAGCTCGCAAAGGAACTGTCGCGGCGCGCGACCGGGCGCACCCTTTACATCCTCGACGAGCCGACCACCGGCATGCACTTCGAGGACATCCGCCGCCTCCTCGAGGTGCTCGGCCGTCTCGTCGACACGGGCAACACGGTGCTCGTGATCGAGCACAACCTCGACGTCATCAAGACCGCGGACCACGTGATCGACCTGGGGCCCGAGGGTGGGGGCGCCGGCGGCGAGATCGTCGCCTCCGGGACGCCGGAGGAGGTCGCCCGGGTGGAGCGTTCGCACACCGGGAGGTTCCTTGCGCGCGAACTCCCGTCGCGTTGGCCTGGACCGCCGCGCGCGCGGGCCGCCCCGGGATCCGCGGCCAGGTCGTCGGAGGCATCATGACACCGGTCCATCCGACGAGCCGGATCCGCCGGGCCGCCGCGATCGCGGTCGCGATGGCGCTCTTCCTGTTCGCGGCCTGCAGCGGCACCAAGCACGACGCGGCCAACGATCCCTTCGAGGACCCGTTCTTCGACGACGGCTTCGGCACGAAGTGGACCAACGAGGTCTGGCACGAGAACGCACCCAGCGTCGGTTGGCTGGCCGACCCGAATCGCGAGCCCCGCGACGCCGCCGACGGGGAGCCGGTCGGCGGCGAACCCTTTGATGCGGGCAGCGAGGTCGAGGCGCTCCGCCAGGAGCGTTCCGCGACCACCGCGGGTGCGGGCGAACTGCTCGAGGATCCGGGCGAACCCGACCGTCATGGTCACGAGACCGGCAAGGCCCCGTCGGCGGGCCACGAGGAACGGCCGTTCTCCGAGAAGGCGGAGGAGGCCGCGATGTCGACGCTCAGCATCCTGATCGGCGCAGGCATGACGGCGCTGCCGTTCCTGCTCGGCACCTGAGGACGGCCCGACGCAGGGCACAGCCGATTCCGGCGACGACGAACGAGAGGACGAGTCCGGGGCCCGCGAACCGGTTCGCTGCGAGCCGCGTCCGCACGAAGATGCCGGCGCCGATGATGCAGCCGATGCCGAGCGCGCTCAGGGTCATCTGCCCGAGGACCATCTCCGGCCGGTGTGCCGGCCATCTCTTCGAAGAGCAACTCGATCGGCTTGGCCGTGGATCTGTCGGATCCGCGTCATGGCCGGCCGCGTGCCAGCCGGGCTTGCGACCGCCAAGCCCCTCGCCGCGAGGGTGGATGCGGCCCGGGTATGGACGGGCGCCGTCGCCCTCGCGGCGTCGTCGCGGCGAGCGAGCGAGCGAGGAAGGCCCGGTAGAGTTCCTGTAATCGCAGGGCGACCGGCCCCGGGCGCCCGCTTCCGACCGGTCGTCCGTCGAGGACAACGACCGGAACCACCTCGGCGATGGAGGAGGTGAGCAGGATCTCGTCGGCGCGGTCGAGTGCGGCCGCCGCGATCGGCGCCTCGCGCACGTCGAGACCCGCGCGGCGGGCGAGGACGAGCACGACGTCGCGGGTGACGCCGGGGAGGCAGCCCGCCGCGTCGGGAGGCGTCGCCAGGCGTCCTCGGCGGACCATGAAGAGGTTGCTCGTCGTCGCCTCGCTCACCCGGCCATCGGCTTCGACGAAGATCGCGTCGCTTGCGCCGTCGCGCACGGCCGCACGCCGGCCGGCGATTGCCGCGAGGTAGTCGACGTTCTTGTGGCCTGCGGCGGGCCGAGCGAGCCCCTGCCCGAAAGCGAGCCTCACCGCGGTGATGCCGTGCACGCGGTTCTCGTCGAGTCCGGGCGGCAGGGGGCGCAGCGTCATCACGACGGTGGGGCGCGTTCCCTCTGGCGCGGCGAGTCCCTCGCCCGTGCCGCGCGTGACCGTGATGCGCAGTGCCGCGTCGCGAAGCCGGCAGGCCGCGAGCAGATCCGCCGCGGCGCTCCCGAGGTCGTGTTCGGGACGTGGGATCGCGAAGTGCGCGAGGCTCGCATGCAGGCGCTTGAGGTGAGGTCGCCACAGAAGCGGGCGTCCATCGCGGACGAGCAGCGTCTCGAAGAACGCCTCGCCGTAGAGGAAGCCTCGGTCGAAGACCGGGACGGACGCGCGCGCGGCGGGGAGGATGGTACCGTCGACCCAGGCGAAGCCGGCGTTCGGCCGCGGCGGTCGCACGTGCCTCACCGCGACGGCTCCGTGCCGTGCCCCTCGACGACCGGGGAGGCGAGGCCGGCGTTCGCGGGCGACCTTCGTACCGCGACGGCATCGTCGGAGAGTCCCGCCGCACGGAGAAGCGGAGCGGCCTTCAGGCGGCACTCGCGGACCTCGCGCTCGGCGTCGGAGTCGGCGACGATACCCGCACCGACGCTGTGGACGAGTCGCCCGTCGCGGACGACGGCGGTGCGGATCGCAATGTTCGAATCGAAGTCGCGCGGGCCGCGAAACCACAGCAGCGCCCCGGTGTAGAAGCCGCGCGGTCCGGCCTCGAGTTCCGCGATCACCTGCGTCGCCCGGATCTTGGGCGCGCCGGTCACCGATCCGCCGGGAAAGGTCGCGCGCAGCAGGTCGGCGAGGCCGACCTCCGGTCGCAGGCGGCCCCGCACCGTCGAGACCATGTGGTGCAGCGTCGCGAAGGATTCGACCCGCATGAGGGAGGGCACGGTGACGCTGCCGCTGCGACAGACGCGGCCCAGGTCGTTGCGCTCGAGGTCGACGATCATGACGTGCTCGGCGCGCTCCTTCGTGTCGGACGTGAGGTCGTGCCGCTGGGCGTCGTCCTCGGGCGCCGACGCTCCGCGGGGGCGCGTGCCCTTGATCGGCTCGGTCTCGATCCCGTCGTCACGGACGCGCAGGAACCTCTCGGGCGAGTTCGAGAGGAGGGTGAACCCGCCCGCGTCGAGGAAGCATCCGCGCGCCATCGGCTGCACCTCGCGCAACCGCAGGAAGATCCGGGCCGGGTCGGCGACGTCGTCGACGACGAAGCGCTGCGCGAGGTTCACCTGGTAGAGGTCGCCCCGCGCGATGAGTTCCTGCGCTCGTGCCACCGCACGCAGGTACTCCTCGCGGTCCGGCGACTCCGTCAGCACCGAAGCGGCCTGCGCGACCGGGCGCGCGGATGCAGGCGCGCGCAGTGCGGCGACCAGTCGCTCCGCCGCTTCGGGGCGATCGGCCTCGACGTGCACCGACCAGGCCGCGTCAGGCCGCTCGCGCCGGCAGACCGCCACCGCCGGGTAGCGGGCGAGTACGGCGAGCGGCAGGCCGTCGCCCGCGCCACGGGCGAGCCGCATGCGCGGCTCGATCGACGGACCGAGGTCGTAGGCGAGGGCGCCGACGACCCGCGGCGCGCGCCCGGCTGGTGCCGCCGAGGTGCCCTCGGAGACGAAGCGCTCCAGTGCCGCGAGCGGGTCGTCGGCCAAGGTTCGATGCCGGCCGCCGTCTTCGAGCTTGACCTGACCCCCGCGCTCGATCGACAATCGGGCGTCGGGCCAGGCGGAGAGAAACGCGTCCGTGCCGTCGCCGGCGTCGATCCAGAAGGCGCCGGGTTCCCCGGCGAGCCGCTCGAAGAGCCGGGCCGGCTCCGCTTGCGCCGGGTCGAGGTTGGAGTTCCACATGCGATCGCTTTCCCAGCCGACACGGTTAGCCCGTTGAACGCATCCCTTCACCTCCTCCAGCGGGTGCTCCCGTCGACCGCCCACCTGGTCTCGGATGTCGCTCCCGGCCATCCGTCGGCTCCGATCCTCGGTGCGGAGCGGATGGGCACCGGCGTCCTGCTCGGCGGAAGCGGCGCGATCGTCACCGCGCATTATGTCGCGATCGGGGCCCGTGCCGTCCGCGCGACCTGGCCCGACGGCTCGACTGCCGAGGGGCGCGTCGCCGCGATCGACTATGCGAGCGGGCTCGCGGTCGTCGAGGTCGAGGGGCCCCTGCCGCGCGTGCTGCCGATGCGCCCGAACCCGGATGTGATGCCGGGCGAGGATTGCTTCGTCGTCGCCAGCACCGGCGCCGGGCGAGAGGTGCGCAGCGGCATGGTCACGGCGGTCGGCCCCTTCGAGGCCTTCTGGGAATATCGCGTCGAGCGCGGCATCCTCGCCAGCGCGGAGATGCCCGGACTCGGCGGCGGCCCACTCGTCGACGTCCGGGGCCGGGTGATGGGTATCGCCTCGCTATCCCTGGCCGAGATCGGCCGCGCCACGTTCGCGGTTCCGACCTCGCTCGCGGTCGGTCTCGTCGACGCGGTCGCGGTCGGAGCACCTCCGTTGCCCGGCCCTCGCCGCGCCTGGCTCGGCCTCACCTGCTACCCGATCGGCGAGAATCTGGTGATCGCCGGGGTGATTCCGGAGAGCCCGTCGGCTCGGGCAGGGCTCGCCCCCGGAGACGTCGTCGATGCGATCGACGGCCGACCGGTGCACGATCGCGCCTCGCTCTTCGAGGCGATCTGGCGGCACGCGAGCGGCGACCGGATTCTGCTCGCAGTCTCGCGCGACCGGCGTTCGTTGGAGATCGACGTCACGAGCGGCAGCATCGAGGCGTTCTTCGCAACGGAAACCTGAGGCGCGCCCGCTCGGGCGCGAACGTGGTGCCGCTCGCGGTGGTGCCGTCGTGGCGTGCGTCGGCGGTCGTTCGCGGCCGTCGTCGACCCTCAGGCCGGCTGGTCTCGCAGCCGCCGCACCGCTTGCACCAGTCGCGGGAGGATCTCGCCGGCAGGACCGCGCAGGGTGAAGGTCGCGAAGCCGGAGAGTTCGCTCTCGTGCGGATTCACCTCGATGAGCGTGCCGCCGCGCTCGAGGACGGAGTGGGGCAGGGAGGCGGCCGGGTGGACGGTCGCCGAGGTGCCGGCGACCAGGATGCAGTCGGCGTGCGCCGCCTCGTCGAGACTGCGGTGCAGCACGTCGGACGGGATCGGCTCGCCGAAGGACACGGTGTCGGACTTGAGCAGCCCACCGCAGCGTCCGCACGTCGGGGGCAGCACCTCGACGGGGATCTCCTCGCGCGGCCATCGCGCCGAGCACGCGATGCAGCGGACCAGGTGCGCGTTGCCGTGGATCTCGGCGAGGAAGCGCTGCCCGGCACGGCGGTGCAGGTCGTCGATATTCTGCGTCACGACGCAGCGCATGATCCCCAGTCCCTCCAGCTCGACCAGCGCCGCATGGCCCGGGTTGGGCTGCGCCGCGTCGAGGGTGCGGGCGAGTTCGAGCATCGGGCCGCTCGGTCGCAGTCGCGACTCCCAGAAGGCCTTCGGATCGGCGAGGAAGCGCTGCCACCCGTCGAGCGGCGGCTCGCCGTGCCTGGTCCACAGACCGCCGGGGCCGCGGAAGGGAGGGATTCCGCTCTCGACCGAGAGCCCCGCGCCGGTGAGCGCGATCGCGTGGCGCGCACCGACGAGGACCCGCGCCGCACCGGCCATCGCGAGATCCTCCGTTGCCACGCGGGTCACCGACCCTCAGCCGGTGATGAGCAGTCGCTGCCCGAGCTGCAACTGGGCCGACTGCGGCACGGCGCGATTCGCCAAGCGGATCGCCTCGACCGTCGTGCCGTGCTGGCGCGCGATCGTCCAGAGCGTGTCGCCCTTGCGGACGACGTACTCCCGGGCGGCCCGCGCCGTCGCGACCGGTGGATCGGGAGAGGGCGGCGCGATCCGGCCGGGGCGCCCACGCGGTTCGCCGGCCGCACCGTCGTGCGCCGTGGCTCCGCCCCCCCGCGTGGCCTGGACGACGGGCGGCGCGGAGCCTGTACGCACGAGGCGTCGGTCTGCCGGGCCCGCTTCGAACACCAACGCCGGAGACGGCGACGCGGTGGTTTCCGGTCCCGGCAGGCCGGGAACGAAGGCCGCGAGCGTCGGAGGCGAGGGCGGCTCGAGCAGCGTCGTCGCACCCGGCCGCAGCGTGCAGAGCACGGTCACCCGCGCGGGTCGCAGGGGCGGGGGATCGCCTCCGCCGGCTCGTGTACGCCGAGGGAAGTAGAAGGACTCGTGTTGCGAGATGTGCACGGCCGCGAGGAACTGCGCGAAGAAGTTCTTCGCCGAGTATCCGAAGGCGGGGCTGTCGTGCCGCTCGATCACGTCGCCCAGGTCGGCGGTTCCGAGCGCCTCGATCGCCCGGCGCATGCCGTTCACGCCGTAGTTGTAGGAGGTCACCGCGAGCGGCCAGTTGCCCAGCGCGTCGTGCGCTTCGCGGAAGTACCTGGCAGCGGCGAGGGTTGAGCGCACCGGATCGCGCCGCTCGTCCACGCCGCCGTCCACGCGCAAGGTTCGCCGCGCAGTCTCGGGCATGAGCTGCCAGATGCCGACGGCGCCGACGTTGGAGCGCGCGTCGGCGTTGAACGACGATTCGACGTGCGGCAGCCAGGCGATCTCCTCGGGAAGGCCCGCGTCGCGCATGAGCCGCCGCATGGCCGCCACATACGACTTGGAGCGCGCCAGGCTGTCGAGGAAGATCTCCCGCTGGCCCGGCCGCACCTCGATGCGGTCGCGGGCTTCCGCGAAGGCGGCCGGGAGCACGGGGGGGCGAAGTCGCCGCCAGAGTTCCCCGTCCTCGCCGACGAGCGCCTTTGCGGCGGGGGTCTCGGGCCGCTCGAGGGCGCGTTCGACCCGCCGGGCGAGCGCCGTGTACTCCTGACGCACCCGTCCGAGTTCTTCGCGCGAGGGTTTCGCGATGGGCACGACCGCGAATACGACCCACGGGTGATCCCGGTCCTGGACGATCGCGTCCTCCACGCTCCACTGCGTGAAGACGTCGACCCAGAAGCGCACCCGGGCCTCGATGCTCCTGGGCACCTCGAGGACCTCTTCAAATTCGAGCCGCGGCTCGTTCCCACTCGCCCGGGAGGCGAACCCCCCGCAACACCAACCGACCACCGCCACCAGGAACAGGAGCCTGCGGCAAAGGGACCGATTCGACCCCATGCCCACCTCCCGACAGCTTCTCCGGTCGCGGCCGACGAAAGCAGACCCGGGCGGACGACTCAACCGGCGGGTGCAGGCCAAGCCGGTGCGTCGGTAAGGCGGCGCGAGGGGCCGGAGAATCGGCTGCCGAAAGTCTTTTCGACGCAGCGCGAAGGGCGGTGCCGTGGCGCGCGGTTGACACGCAGGGAGAGTCGGTCCAGAAGGCGTGGCCCGGGCGGTGCCGACCATCTGCACGAACCGGGTAAGGGCGGCAAACTTCAGGCTCGCGAGGAGCCCAGACCGAGGGAGGATCCGATGGCACACAGGCCGAGCAGACGATGGCTCGCCGTCGCACTTGCCGCGACGGGTCTCCTGGCCGCGCGCGAAGCGCAGGCCCTCAAGATCACCGACACGATCAACCTGACCGTGCGCGCGTACGGCAACCTGCGCATCGGCACGATGGACAAGCAGTCCACCCGCCCGGCCAACCAGCCGGCGGAGTGCTACGCGACCCCGAACGCGGAGAACTGCGTCTTCGGGGGCACCTCCCCTTTCTCGCACGCCGGCGACGTGATCCAGAACCGCTACTTCCTCGAGATGAAGTGGCAGCACGACCTGCTCCCCTGGACGGAACAGTACCTGAAGTACACGCCGTGGAACATGGCCGCGACCGCCATGGGCAAGACGCTGCCCGACGTGACTTCGTTCCGCTACTACCTGACCTACCGCGGCGAGGCCGACAGCATCTACAATTGGGGCCCCAGCCCTTACAGCCACCAGGGGCAGAGCCTCAAGGAGATCGAAACCCAGATCTTCGTCGCGTCCAACGGAAACCTGAACGGCGAAGCCCTCCGACAGGTGTCCCAGTACCGCGTCGATCGCATGCGCAACCGGCTGCGCGCCGTGGGCGACTACCGCAACCGCCTCTTTCAGGCGTTCGTCGACTGGGAGCAGGGGCCCTTCTTCATGCGCTTCGGCCGCCAGAGCCTCGCCTGGGGTGAGACCGACGTCTTCCGCCTGCTCGACAATATCAACCCGGTCGACAATAGCTTCGGCGGCTTCTTCCTCGATCTCGACGAGCGGCGCGTCCCGCTCGACATGCTGCGCGTGAGCTACAACCTGGGCACGCTGGGGCCCCTCGACCAAGCGTTCATCGAGGGCTACTGGGCCTTCGACCGCACCGTCGCCTTCGTCCCGGGTGCGCCCGCCGGCTCGCCTTGGGCGAATCCGCTCGGCCCGTACACCGGACAGACCCTCGCGCTGCTCAACGCCCCCGATCTCTCCGCGCACAACTTCCGCGGCGGCGCGCGCATGGTCTTCAACGCGGCGGACACCACCTTCACGCTCGCCAGCTACCAGACCATGTTCGACATCCCGGCGGTGCGCTTTCGCGGCGCCTTGCCGACTGATCCGGGTTACACGAGTTCGCTGGCGATCGCCGGCGTACCCGGCTTCCAGTCGGTCATCGCGGCCGAGCAGACCGCACCGCTGGTCTGGGTGAACGGCGCCTCGATGACCACGGCGCTGCCCTCGCTCAAGAGCGTGCTGCGGGCCGAGGCGGCGGTCTTCAAGGACGAGGCTCTCTTCCGCGGCCCGACCGAGACCGGGTTCCCGGGCAAGGGCCTCACCGGGCAGTACGTGACCGAGTTCCTGAGCCCGGTGCTCAACGGCACCTACGACACCGTCGTGCGGCGCAATACCTTCAACATGGCGCTCGGCTGGGACACGAACCAGTACGTCCGCTGGCTCAATCCCAGCCAGACGTTCTTCCTCTCGACCCAGTTCTTCTATCGCCACATCTTCGGCTTCGACCGCAACGGCTCGGTCTGCCAGAGTTGCCGCCTGGCCGTCCCGATCCCCGAGCCGAACAACTCGGTGCGCGTCGTGCCGCTGGTGCAGGACTCGTTCCTGCAGACCCTGGCGATCAACACCACTTACAACACCAAGGTCCCGATGACCGAAGTGAACCTCCAGGTGACCCCGGGCTTCAACATGTTCTACGACTGGCAGGGCATGTTCACGTTCCAGCCGAACATCCGCTTCGTACGTGACCCCTTCCGGTTCATCGTCGACTACTCGGCAATCAACAGCGGGGTCTACCGCTACCAGATGGGCCTCGTCCGCGATCGCTCGAACGTCCGCATGCAGTTCGAGTACGTCCTCTGATGCCCCGCTGACGCATTGCGGCATCGCCGGCCGCTCCGTCGTTCGACGGGCGGGGCCGGCGGTGCCATCATCCGCCTTCGTCGTTCTTCGACCGATCCCGGAAGCTCCGAACCACCTCGCCTCGATCCAAAAATGAAAGGACACCTCTTCATGAGGGCCATGTACGCCCGCCTGACGGCCGTGCTCGTCTTCGCGAGCGCCATGTCGTCGCGCACCGCTTCGGCCGAGCAGGCCGTTCCCGTCCACGAGATCCGGCTCGGCCTCTTCGGTGCCTGCGCGCCGAGTGCACAGGTGGGCTGGGTGGTCGGCGACCTCGGTCGCGTCTATCGGACTGCCGACGCTGGCAAGACCTGGACACCCCAGGAAGTCGCCGGCAAGCGGCCGGTGTTCAGCATTTCCTGCCCGGACGACCAGCACGCGTGGGTGTCGTCGACCTCGGGGGCCATCTTCGCGACCTCCGATGGCGGAAACACCTGGAAGGCTCAGCAGACCCCCGCGAAGCGCAACCTGTTCAAGGTGGTGTTCACCACCCCGCAGAACGGCACCGCGGTCGGCGACTTCGGGATCATCGTTCACACCGCCGACGGCGGGAGCACCTGGACGGAGGTTCCCCTTCCGGCGGACTTCAAGCTCCCCGCCGCGGCCGAGGACCAGGGCGTCATGTCCAACGACGCCCTGCTCTACGGGCTTTCCTTCGCCGACGAGCGCAACGGCTGGCTCTCGGGCGAGTGGGGCACCATCCTCAAGACCGAGGACGGCGGCGCCACCTGGAAGCAGCAGTCGTCCGGCTTGGAGACGACGCTCTTCGGCATCGGCTTCTCGGACGCGCAGCATGGAATCGCGGTCGGCATGGATAGCGTGATCCTGAGGACCGAGGACGGCGGCGCCGCCTGGAAGCCGGTTCCGGCGCCGGTACAGGACAGGGCGCTCTACGAAGTCGCCGCCTCCGGCCGCAACGCCTGGATCGCCGGCAACCAGGGAATGATCCTCGCCAGCAACGATGGTGGCCAGACCTGGAAGAACTTCCCCACGCCCAAAGAGGTCTGGTCCGAGTGGTTCCGCGGCATCGGCCTGCGCGGGGATCACGGACTCGTCGTCGGGGGGTCGGGCAAGATCTACGCGATCAACGGACAGGACGCCGTGTTGCTGAACCCGGGCACGAAGACCGCGGGACACTCGGAAGGACACCCATGATTCCGCAGAAAGTCATCGACGCCTACCTGTCGTTCCTGCTCAAGTACAAGCGAGCGGTGGCGATCGGCATCGCGATCATCACATTGTTCTTCGCGTACTCGCTGAAGGACATGCGGCTCAACACCGACTTCTTCGATTTCTATCCGAAGCAGCATCCCTACATCAAGATCTACAACGAGTTCCGCCGCATGTTCGGCTCGGCGAACGTGCTGCAGGTCATGGTTCGCGTAAAGCCCGAAGGCAAGTACAAGGACGTCTACAACCCCGAGACGCTGCAGAAGGTGGACCGTATCACCCGCGAGATCATCCAGACCAAGGGTGTGGTGCCCTACCAGGTGCTGTCGATCGCCTCGCCGAAGATGAAGAGCATCAACACCTTCCGCGGTTCGATCCAGATCCGCGAGGTCTTCTACCCGGGCGTCCCGCAGGCGCAGGAGGACGCCGACCGGGTCAAGTTCGCCGTCTACGCGACCAAGGGCATCCACGGCGTGTACGTCGCCGAGGACGACACGGCGGCGCTCGTCTCGGCCGGGTTCTGGGAGGAAAAGCTCGACTTCAACTACCTGAATCAGCGACTTGCCGACATCAAGGCGAAGGAGGACGACGCCAACCACGAGATCATGATCACGGGCTTCCCGTACCTGTTCTCGTCGGTCATGAGTTACGCGCCACAGGTACTGCGCGTCTTCGTGCTCACATTCGTGTCGCTGAGCGTGCTCCTCTGGTTCTACTTCCGCACCTGGACGGGCGTCTGGGTGCCGATCTTCTCGGGTCTCCTCTCGACGGTCTGGGGGCTCGCCTTCGGAACGCTGCTCGGCTTCAACCTCGACCCGCTCGTGCTGGTCGTGCCGATCTTCCTGACCGCCCGGGCCCTCAGTCACTCCGTCCAGTCGATGGAGCGCTACCACGAGGAATTCTACCGGTTGCAGGACAAGGACGAGGCGATCAAGACCTCGTACGGCAACCTCTTTGCACCGGCGATGGCGTCGATCATCACCGACGGCCTCGGCATCCTGCTCGTCGCGGTCGCGCCGATTCCCCTCATCCAGAAGGTGGCTCTCTTCGCCTCCTTCTGGATCCTCTCGATCTTCATCAGCGTCGTCACGTTGCACCCGATCATCCTCGCCTACATCGAGCCGCCACCGCGGCCGACCGGGAACGAGAAGGTCCGGCTATCCGACAAGATCTACAACTCGCTCACCGACGCGGTGATCTGGGCCAGCGAAGGCTGGCGGCGCTGGGCGGTCGTGCTGCTCACGCTCTTCCTCGGCGTCGGCTCGTTCATCCTCGGCCGCCAGTTGAAGGTGGGCGACATGACGCCGGGCGCGGCGCTGCTCTTCGCCGACCACCCCTACAACAAGGCCTACGACTACCTGAACGCGCACTTCCTTGGTGCCAACCAGCTGATCGCGATCGCCGACACGAAGGCGCCCGACCAGATCAAGACCGAGGCCCCGCTCCAGGCGATGGAGGAATTCGGCGAGGAGATGGAGCAGGTGGAGGGCGCGGCCCTCTCGGTCTCGATCGTCAACATCGTGAAGCAGCTCGCGAAGCTCTACCACGAGGGCGACCCCAAGTGGGGCTACATCCCGGAGAACCCGAAGAACATCGCCCAGCTCTTCTACACCTTCACCCAGAGCGGACAGGCGGGCGATCTTGACCGCTTCGTGGACCCCTCCTACCAGTACGGCACGGTGGTCACGTTGTTCCGCGGCCACTCGAATCGGATCATCAATAACGCGATCGAGAAGGCAAAGGCGCTCGCGAAGAAGTACGAGTCCGAGAACCTCTCCTTCCGCCTCGCCGGCGGCATGTTCGGCATCCTCGCGGCCGTGAACGAAAAAGTGGAGAGCAGCTACTGGACGAATCTGCTCCTCGTCTTCTCGGTCGTCGCTTTCTGTCTCTACCTGACCTACGGGACGTGGATGGGGACTCTCATCCTGATGATCCCCGTCATTTTCTCGCAGTTCATCTGCGAGGCGGTCATGGTGATCTTCGGCATCGACTTGAACGTGAACTCGTTGCCGGTCGCGGCCGCGGGCGCCGGCGTCGGGGTCGACTATGGCATTTACCACTTCAGCCGGATCATGGATTGCTTTCACGAGGGCCGCGACGTGGACGATGCCGTCGACTACGCGACGGCGACGACCGGCAAGGCGATCATTTTCACCGCGACGACCATGTTTGCGGGTACGATCTTCTGGTTCTTCTCCTCGCTCAAGTTTCAGGCGCAGATGGGCGTGCTACTCGCGCTCCTCATGATCCTGAACACCTTCGGCGGCCTGATCGTCGTGCCGGCTCTCGTGAAGATCATCCGGCCCAAGTTCCTGCTGAAGGTCCGCGACGAGGCGCGCGCCCGCCTCGCCGCCGAAGGCAAGTCGCCGCCGCCGCCGCACGTGGGCGGAGCGGCCACGGCATCCAAGCACTGACGCGCGGCGCACCCTGATGGACGACTCCGTCCCGGCGATCCGTGTCGAACGCCTCGGCAAGAAGTTCGGCACGACTGTAGCCGTGGACGATGTCTCCTTCGAGGTCGGCCGTGGCGAGGTGGTGGGTTTTCTCGGCCCCAACGGGGCCGGGAAAAGTACCACGATGCGCATGCTCACGGGGGTGTTCCCGCCCTCGTCGGGCCGGGCGTTCGTCGCCGGACACGACGTCGCGCGCGATCCGCTCGCGGCCCGCCAGGCGATCGGCTACCTCCCCGAGCGCACCGCTCTCTACGGCGACATGGACGTCTCGGGCTACCTCGACTTCGTCGCTGAAATGAAGCGGGTCGATCGCTCTGCGGTGCGCTCTGCGGTCGCACGCGCAATGGACGCGACCGCGATCGGCCCGGTCGCGCGCCGTCGCATCGCCGATCTCTCCAAGGGCTACCGCCAGCGCGTGGGCATCGCACAGGCGCTCCTCGGCGATCCACCTGTTCTCATCCTCGACGAGCCCACCTCCGGGCTCGACCCGGAGCAGGTCTCGGAAATCCGGCAACTCGTCCACGGGCTCGGTGCCGAGCGGACCGTCATCCTTTCGACCCACATCCTGTCCGAGGTCGAGAGCACCTGCTCGCGGGTGATGGTCATGAATCGCGGTCGCATCCTGGCGGTCGACGAGCCGCACCGGCTCGAGGGACGGCTGCGCGAGCACCGCGAGACCTTCGTCCGGGTCGCGGGCGCCGAAGAGACGGCGCGCGCGGCGCTGCTCGGCGTGCCCGGCGTCACCGGGGCCGTGGTCGCGGAGCGCGGCCCCGATGGCATCGACTGGCTGGTGCGCTCGCCGCAGGCGGTCGACCCGCGGCGCGAGATCGCGGCGGCCGTGGTGGGCGCGGGACTCGGTCTGGTCGAGATCCACGCTCGTCCGATGAGCCTCGAAGAGATCTTCCTCGCGCTCGTCGGCAAGGGCGACCGCGGCGCGCCGGACGGGGCCCCCGGAGGGGAGATCCATGCGCGCGATTAGAGCCATCGCCCGGCGCGAGTTGGCCGCGATCTTCGGCTCGCCGATCGCCTGGATCCTGCTCGCGGTCTACCTCGTGCTCACCGGCTGGTTCTTCTACACCGACGTCGCCTTCTTCGTGACCTTCGGCGCACAGGTCCTCGCGACCGGCCTCTGGCGCTTCGTGTTCATCGACTTCCGGCTCGCGACCCTGCTCGTCGTCCCGCTGGTGACGATGCGGCTCTTCTCCGAGGAGCGGAAGCTAGGGACGATGGAACTCCTCTGGACGTTTCCGGTGCGCGACGTGCAACTCGTGCTCGGCAAGTTCCTCGCCGCCTGGGTCTTCGTGCTCGTCCTGATCGTGTGCGCGATGCTGCCGCTCGCGGTCTTCCGCATCTTCCACCCGTTCGACCTCGGGCCGCCCGCAGCGGGCCTGCTGGGGCTCCTCCTGCTGGGTACGGCCTTCGTCGCCTGCGGGCTCGCCGCCTCGACGCTCACCGAGAACCAGGTCGTCGCCGCGATGCTCACCTACGGCCTGCTCGTCTTCTTCTGGTTCATGACCTGGAACGAAGCGGCGGGCAACGAACGGCTGATCCGGGTCCTGCTGCTCTTCTCGCTCTTCGACCACTACTACGACTTCGCGGTCGGCACGATACAGACCGTGCACGTGGCGTACTTCCTCCTGTTCACGGCCTTCTTCCTCTTTGCGGCCCTGCGCTCGTTGCAGACCCGCTCTTGGCGCGGCGTCGACTGATGTCGCGCGCGACGCTGCGGCAGGTCGCGGCTCTCGCCGCGGAGCTCGGGCTCGCGGCGCTGGCCGCGGCGCTGCTGCTGGCGCTCGCCTGGGCGCACAACGTGAACTTCGACCTCACCCCGACGCGGGAGCACACGCTGTCGGACCCGGCGCAGCGCGTCGCCGCCCGGCTGTCCGAGGACGTGGACGTCACCGTCTTCTACAACAGCCAGGACCAGGGACGGGTGCGGCAGATCCGCGAGTTGCTGCGCCGCTTCGGCGACCAATCGCCGCACTTCCGCTACAAGATGTACGATCTCGACCGCAGTCCGCTGCTCGCCGACCGGCTCGGTGCCGTCAACTACGACACCGCGATCCTCGAGGGCTACGGGCGGCGACTCAAGGGAGTGCGGGTCGAGGAGGCGGACCTCACGACCCAGTTGATCCGGCTCGTCGAGGGGCGCGAGCGGGTCGTCCTGTTCGCGGTCGGCCACGGAGAGCACGACCCGGGCGACGCCGATCCGCGCAGCGGGCTCTCGCTCGCCGCCAAGGCGCTCGAAACCGAGAACTTCCGCGTCGAGCGTTCGCAGGACCTGCGCGGGGGAATCCCGGGGGAAACCTCGCTCCTGGTCGTCGCAAACCCGACCGGCGACTTCACCGAGGGTGAGGTCGCGGCGGTGGTCGCGTACCTGCGTGCGGGCGGCGGCAGCCTGTTCCTGCTCGAAGCCGGCGTACCGCCGCGCGTGGCGGCTCTGCTCGCGCGTTTCGGACTCGTCTGCGGCAACGACCTGGTGGTCGACGAGCGCAATCGGCTCTTCTTCGCCGACGCCTTTGCACCACAGGTGGCCCTGTTCAACGAGGAGGTGATGCCCTACACCGGTGCACCGCCCGCGCTCCTGCCGCTCGCGCAATCGGTCGAGGTGGTGGCGCCGCAGGAACCCGACGTCCGCCTGGCTCCGTTCGCCTTCACCGGCAGCGACACCTGGAGCGACGTCGAGCGAGTGAGTGGCGAGGGGCATCCGCCGGTCTTCCGCGAAGGCATCGACCGCCGGGGGCCGGTCCCGGTTGCGGCCGTCGCACGCCTCGGCCGCGCCACCGCCGCCCCGGGCGCAGGCGCCGCGCTGCAGGTGGGAGCGGTGCCCGCGGGACCGTCGCCCGCAGCGACGCCGGCGGGCAGCACGCCCGCGGGGCGGGAGGACGGGTCGATCCTCGTCGTCGGCGACGCGGAGTTCGCGACCAACCTCTACTTCGGTTCGCTCGGCAACCGCGACTTCTTCGTGAACCTCGCCCACCTCGCGGCCCGCACCGAGGCGCTCATCGCGACCCGCGGCGCGTCGGCTCCGGGGGGCACGTTTTCGCAACTGTACTTGACGGCGGCTCAGGCCCGCATCCTCTTCTGGACCGGCGTCGTGCTCTTCCCGGCGATCGTGCTCGCGATCGGAGCCTATCTCGGGTGGCGCCGCCGCCTGCGGAGCGGTCGGTGACGCCGCCTCCGTTGGCCCTCGCGCCGGTGGACGAACCCCTGCCGTGGCGTCGGCTTGCTCTCCTCGCGGCCTTGGTCGCCCTGCTCGCACCGGCCACCTGGGTTTCGGTTTCCCGGCGGCTCGCCAGCCCCGCCTCGCAGCCCGAATCGCCGCTGGTCGATTTCGTGGCGTCGGAGGTCCGCTCGATCGACGTCTCCGGCGAGGGGCGGGCCGGCCGCTTCGAGCGCCTCGGGGGCGTGTGGACCCTCTCCGTCCCGGGATCGCCGTCGAGACCGGTGGACGGCGAACTCGTCGAGGGTTTCCTCGGTACCTTGGCGGGCCTCGGGCGATTGACGCAGTTCGTCGATCCCGATCTTGCCGCTTTCGGCCTTGCCGAACCGCGTGGAACCTTCACTCTCGGACTCGACCCGGAGGTGCGGGTGGCGATCGGGGACCGCAATCCGCCGCTTACCGCCCTCTACGTCAGGCGAGGCGCGAGCCCGGAGATCGAGATGGTCGGGTCGGTGCTGCTCTGGGAGTGGGACAAACTCCTCGGCGAACTGCGCCGGGTCCCGGAGGCCCCGGAGAATTCCGGTTCGCCCGGGCCGGATCGTTGACGACAGCCCCGGAATCGGGATTCAATCGGACCTTCGGTTCCGGCACCCTTTAGGAGGATTTCCAGATGCGAATGACCCACCGATGGCTCCTTGCCGCAGCGTGCGTTCTGCTCTCGAGCGGAATCGCCGCCGCCGACGGCGAAGGGGAGTACGTTCTCGACTCGTCGAACTGGCAGAAAGCCGAGAAGCTGCTGCCCGAACCTGTCCTGAAGCGCGTGAAGGCCGGCGACTACCAGATGAAGGTCGTCCCGGTCGACAACGCGAAGTTCAAGGAGAACTTCACGGCCAAGTACTGGGCCGCGTCGGAGGCAAACGAGGGCAAGTACGACCTCGATCCCGCGACCTGCGGCCTGAAGGACAAGGCGACCGGCAAGGTGCCGGGCCACGTCTTCGGCAAGCCGTTTCCGAAGATCGATCCGAAGGATCCGCTCGCCGGCTGCAAGGTGGCCTGGAACTTCTATCTCGCCAACCAGCTCGGCGAGGGCATCGGCGCCACGTTCACGCTCAACGGCATCGACCGCAACGGCGAGTTCCGCCGCATCAAGATGTGGCTGCACTCGAACGCCTTCATGGGGCGTACCGAGCCGGCGAAGGAGAATCCGGAGAACCTCCGTGGCACCACGCTGTCGCACGCGATGGAGCCGGCCGACGCCGAAGGCGTAAACATCCTCGGCCAGCAGATCAACGACTGGACGTCGCAGGACAACATCTGGGCCTACGTGCCGCAGACCCGCCGCTCGCGGCGCGTGAACGCGGCCTCGAGGTCTGATCCCGTCGCGGGCCTCGACATCTTCTCCGACGACCTGAACTGCTACGCGGGCAAGGTCGAGTACTACAAGTGGAAGCTGACCGGCGAGTCCGAGGTGCTGGCCCCGATCGTCGGACCGAGCGCCTTCACGATGAAGCCGACCGGCAGCCCGACGCGCTTCGATGTGCCGATCCCCTACCTGAAGGGCGGTTACGAGACGCCCGGCTCGAAGGGTGCGCCTTGGCAGATCACCGAGAATCTGGTGTTCGTTCCGCGTCCGGTGTGGATCCTCGAGGGCGAGTCGACCGACCCCTACTACAATTTCGGCAAGGTGATCATGTACGTCGACAAGGACATGAACCGGATCTACTGGAAGAACGTGCACAACCGCGCGGGCGAGTACTTCTACACCGCCATGTGCGGCTACCACTGGTCGAAGACCGAGGACGGTACCTTCGGCGCGACCACCCCGAACATGGTGATGGGCGTGAACGACAAGACCGACCGTGCCGCGCTCGGCGGCCGCTACTCGAGCCAGTTCGTCGAGCGTGCTTTCAGTCCGGACTACTTTTCTCTGCGGGCGCTTTCGCGGCTGTCGGACTGAGATCGCCCGGACCGTCGACGAGGGCGGCGGCGAATTCGCGGGGCGCCCGGCCACGGCCGGGCGCCCCGTCGTCGTTCCGGGCGCCTTAGGCCGCCGCTCAGGAGGTGACGCGGAGGTCGTCGCGCAGTTCTGCCGCGCGCACCACGGCGGCGGCGATCTCGCGGAACCCGGTCGACATCGGGTGCTGCGGGTTCGCGGCGACGATCGGGCGGCCGGCGTCGGCCGCCTCCCGCAGGTCGCGCGCGATCGGGATCGCGCCGAGGAACGGTATGCCGAGTTCCGCGGCCATGGCCTCGCCGCCGCGTCGGCCGAACAGGTCTTCGGAATGCCCGCAGGAGCCGCAAGTCCAACCGCTCATGTTCTCGACGACCCCGAGGACCGGGACGTTCACCTGGCGGAACATGCGCACGCCGCGCCGCACGTCGGCGAGGGCAACGTCCTGCGGGGTGGTCACGATGACGCCGCCGCTCATCGCGAGTTGCTGCGAGAGCGTGAGCTGGACGTCGCCGGTCCCGGGCGGCAGGTCGAGCACGAGGAAGTCGAGTTCTCCCCACTCGACGTTGTACAGGAACTCGCTCACCAGCTTGGTCACCATCGGGCCGCGCCAGATGACCGGCTTGTCGCGCTCGATGAAGGATCCCATCGAGATCATGCGGATGCCTTCGACCTCGATCGGGGTGATGCGTCGCTCGGCCGTCACGTGCGGCTCCACGTCCTCGACGCCGAACATGATGGTGGCGCTCGGGCCGTAGACGTCGGCGTCGAGGAGCCCCACCGAGCCGTGCTCGCGCAGCGCCATCGCGAGGTTGGCGGCCACGGTGGACTTCCCCACGCCGCCCTTGCCGCTCGCGACGGCGATCGCGTGGCGCACGCCGGGGATCGGCTGGGGGCCGCGCGGTCGGGCCGCCGCCGTCGCCGGCCCGTTGCCTGCCCCGCCCGTGGCGGTCGGAGCCGGGCCGGCCGAGCGTCCCGGCGGCGGCGCACTCTCGCTGCGCAGCGTCACCGGGCCGCAACCGGGAAGCGCGGCCACGACCCGCTCCACCTCGGCGCGGATCTTCTCGGCCAGGTCCGGTGCGTCGGCGGGTGGCGCGATCGTGATCGTGGTCGCGAGTCCCCCCACCTCGACGTCGCGCACGACGCCGAAGGAGACGATATCGCGCGAAAAACCGGGGTATTTCACCTGCCGGAGTGCTTCGAGAATTTCTCGGGCGGTCGCCATGCGGCAAACGGTAGCCGACCGCGGTGAGCAGGCAAGGCGGGGGATGGGGCGGGGGATGGGGCCGGGGACAGCCCGCGGCCCGGCCGGGCGGGGGCGCGGGCGGCATCCGCCACAGCGGGGGATGTGCGGGGGCCGACAGGGCGGTCCCGGCAGGGGACTATACCGATCCCGCTGTCCTGCCGATGAACCTTCTGGAACACAGACGAGGATGCGCCCTTCCGGGTGCCGAGGGGAGAGAGGGAGCCATGTTCAAGGAAGAGATGTCCGGCGACGAGATCCGCAGCCTGCGCAAGAGACTGGGGCTCACCCAGGAGGAGTTCGCCCATGCCGTGGCAGTCACCTTTTCGACGGTGAACCGCTGGGAAAACGGCCACGCGAAGCCGAGCAAACTCGCCCGTCGCGCGATCGAGGGCCTAGTGGCGCTGCGGGCAGCCGCTCCCGCCGCGCACCCGGTCGACGAAGCCGCCAACGGCCATTTCGCCGAGCCCGTCCGCTGAACGACCGTGCT